>JAHZFO010000018.1:0-35817 GCA_019421285.1 Clostridiales bacterium | reverse complement strand
GCTACTCTGATACACTATCGCAAAATACGCCATTCGTCAAGAGGAAATAAAAGGAATTGAGACATTTTCTTAGAAGTGTCGGACTCAAACCGCCAAAATCCCGGAAAATACACTGCCCCGGAGCTTCTGGCGGATTTCCGAAGCCCCGGGGCAGCAAAAAATCATGTTTCTTTTTCGTGTTCTTTAATGTAAAGGAATCCCGTCCTGTTTTCCGGCGTGTATTCATCCGTCGGCACAATTTCAATCGTCACCGTCCGCGCTTTTCCATCCTGCTCGCAGTGATATGTGATTGTCTGCGCAGCCTTGGTTTCATCAAACCGCCGGCGGATCGCATCGAGATCTGTTTTTGCAAGATACTCGTCTTTGTCCTCCGGTACAATCCGGTCAGCCGCAGACAGATGCTCCAGCCAGGATGACAGACTCGTCGGTGCTCCGTCCTCCGTCTTCGGCGGTTCCCAGCTCAGGATCCGGTAGCTGTCCTTGTTCAGATTGATTTTCAGCACCTTCGGATACAGCTTGCAGAGCGCAATATACGCGGCCGGCTGTCCTCTCCGGTCCACGCCGTTCCGGCTGTAATACATCGCCTTTTTCTCATACATGCGGATATCCGCTGCATGCGCTATCTCGTGTACGGACTCCCACTCTTTCTCACGGCTTGAGACAATACCGTACGAAATCGTCATGGAATCGATCCGCTCACCCTTCCAGGACTCCACCGTTTCCACAAACTCGTGACGTATTTCCTGCATCCACTGTGAATTTATAAAGAGAATCGCGACAAACTCATCGCCGCCGATCCGGTAAACCTTTCCATAGTCATCAAACGACTTCCGGATGCAGTACGATGCCCCGCGCAGCAGTTCATCTCCCGCCGCATGGCCAAGACTGTCGTTCACAATTTTCAGTCCGTTGACATCCATGGAAACATAGACAAACTCCGTCGATGGCCGCAGCCCGCGGATATCCTTCTCATATGCTCTGCGGTTCAGACATCCCGTCAGTTCATCCGTATTCGATGTCTCGATAAGCATCTCTTCTTTCTTCTTCTCATTTTCAATGCTCTGAATCGTGAAAATTGCCTTCACCGGCTTCTCATTGATGTCTGCCCGGATCGTAACAAACGATGCACGGAACCAGCCAAAATCCTTTCCTACAAACTCTCCGGAGATAATTTTCTTTCCCTTCATGCGCTCCGCAACCGTGTGCAGATCTACGAACTGATCCGCCTGCTCCTGGTACGCCTCAATGACGGTCTCCGCCATAATCTCATGCATTCTCTGATCCGCATTCCGGTAAATCTTTCCGGTCTCCTGTTCCTCCGTCTGGTCGGAATAGGCAATGACGGAATCCTGTTCCAGATTTACCAGATACATCCGATAATAAATCTCTGCCATCGACGCCAGAATACCGTACTGCTCTTTTTTCTCCCGGTTTGCTTTCAGAACCCGCGAAACCAGATACAGCAGGATTGCACACGCAATGCACAGATACAGCGCAACCATCAGAATCGCAATCAGGTTGCTCTCATTATCCGCAGATACCGCAAAGGTAACACCAACCAGGTATTCTCCCAACGGTTCAAAAACGCAGTTGTATTTCTCTCCGTGGATTTTTACAATTCCGCTCACCATCTTTGTTCCGCCGAGGTACGCCCGCGGCATACCGATGGCTTCCAGCTTCTTTCCGATCGTATTCTCATCCGTTGCACCCAGGATTTCATGGGTATCGAGATCTGCCACGTAAAGATTCATGCCCTGATACATCGGCATATTGCTCACTACGGTCGATACATCATTCTGTTTGATCTCCGCCAGAAGCCGCACTGGTTCGATTCCGACCTGAATCATCTTATCTCCTGTGCTGTTCCAGGTGATCGCATACATCATGCTCCTTCCCTCCGAGGTGTTCGGCGTGATATCCTGGCACATCGTAAGACCCTTATTCTCCAGCATCGGCTTAAAGTACTCCATCTGCTCGCCGGAGTCAAAGCTGTATCCATAGTACTCCTGTTTTGTTCCGCTGTAAATTTTTCCCGTCGCATCAAACAGATAAATTTCGTCAATCGACATCAGCGACGCGATTTTCTGCAGCTCCTCCGTATCATTTTCCGCTTCCAGCCTCGACTCCAGAATGTACGACACTGCCCGCGCACGGATAACATAATCTTCCTTCATCGACCTGATCAGATCTATCTCATTCTTCTGATTTTTCTCAATAATGCTGATCGACTGATCCAGCAGCATCTGTGACGTCTTGTCCAAATTTTTACTGTTGACGTACATCAGAATCCCTGCCTGCAGAAACAGTGCCACAACGACCATTCCAACCATCAGAACGATGATGATCTTCCATTTTGTCCGGTCTGTAAATCTGCTTTTCTTCATCTCATAGCCCTTTTCTCTTCCATTTTTTCAACTCTCTTTTTCCTTCCCTTCTTCCGTCCCGGGAATGCGCAAAAATTTTCATTAGTACTCATACTATACCATACTTTCTTAAAATTTTCCTTATTTCATTACAATTATTTGTATAAATTTTATTTTTTATTAAAATAAAACATTATAAATTTGAGCATTTCTGACAAAAAGTGCAAAAAAGAAGGCGTCCCCGCTCTCCTTTCGGATTGCAGAAACGCCTCCTTATTTTTGTTATGAAAGATTTCAAGGTCATGGAAAGATCAGCAGATCTTATTTATGCCACTCCCAGTTGCGGATCTCTTCGAGGTCTTGACCGTACTCAGCGATGTACTGTTTGTGCTCGATGAGTTTGTCGTTCATCTTCTGGATCAGGTGAGCACCCTTGAAACGGTCAATCTTGTTCTGTACACGCATATCGAATGGAGTTGTAATGGTACCCTCCTCCTGATAGCCGTGAACGGACATGTTGTGGTTGTGACGCTCATAGGTCAGCTCGTGGATCAGAGTCGGATATCCGTGGAATGCGAAGATGATCGGTTTATCTTTTGTACTATAAGTGAGCAAGTTCGTGATTTTGTATAAAAAGAAAGACACCTTAAATCGTTCGTGTTGTATAATGAAAGTGCCTAAACAAACATTGCAACATTTACGAAAGAAGGTGCCTCTCGCAAATACTATACATCATTCTACATTCGTATACAACTCTTTTAAGAAATTAAATTTATGCTTTTTTTCACAGGCTCCTAGGGAGGGAAACTTACACTATGATCCAATGGAATATTCAAATGATGCTACACTCAAAATAACAGTAGCCTTTTCATCATTTTTTGAAAAAACCACCATTTGTAGAACGGTATTCTGTTCCCCACTCCACTGGTAAGTCTGGTTATCTAATCCAGTTGTCTCTACGTCTCCATATAAAGAATTCAGTTCATCGACTTCTTTTTGAATCCATTCTTTCGCATCTTTCTCAAGATAGAAAGTAAATGACACTTGATTTAATTGATCATTGGAAAATTCCAGATTCATGTTCGCTTTTGCATTGTCAAGAGAAAGTTCCTCTTCACTTGTATATGTTTTTGCGCTATCTTGGGTCTGTCCCAAATCTTTCTCATCAAATTTTAAAGAACTTTGATTAAAAGTTTCTTCTGTATCCATTCCCCAACTAAAATCTTCATACTGAAAAATCTGTTCTTTTGTACAAAGTCCTTTCAAATCTAGTTTTCTGATTTGATTTTCTCCATTTAATGCGCAACCAACCAAAAGAATCAATGGTAATAAAGCTGTGGCATGTCTTATTTTCATAATAGTGCCTCCTTATTATCTATCCTAAATCTTTGCTTCAACTTATCATTTCTAAATTAGTTTATGGGAAACACCTCTATTATTTTAAATTTTTGTTATTTTCTTGAAACTATTGTAACATGCCTGTTATTTTTTTACAATATATAGCGTTTCACAATAAAGTTCCGAAAATTTTATTTAACTTGCTGAAAATTAAATTTTTTAAAATGTGTAATTTTTCATATACTCACTCGTATAGGTAAGGTAATCAAGGAAATAATGGTGTTTTCAGTCAACTACCCACGACCTAAAGGTCATGGGTAGTTGACTTCCATCCATGCTGTTCCTACATACTGCGTATATCAAAATCCATGCTGTTCTTTAGCTGTACCGAAAATCCACTCTATAGTTTCTTTTCTTATCTGCTGTATCGTTTCTTCTACTCTTCTGCTTTCATCTCGCGGACAATCTTCCGCAGCTTCAGAATCATGGACGGAGCAACAGAAAGCTCATCCACTCCCATTCGTACAAACTGCTCCGTCAATGTCAGATCTGCACCGAGCTCCCCGCAGATTCCTGCCCATTTTCCGCATTTGTGTGCATTTTCCACCACCATGCGAATCATCCGAAGAACGGCTTCATGGTGTGGATTGTAGAAATCATCCAGCTGCTCATTCTGACGGTCAATCGCCAGGGTATACTGCGTCAGGTCATTCGTTCCGATGCTGAAGAAATCCACCATTTCCGCCAGACGGTCGCTGATCATCACGGCTGCCGGTGTCTCGATCATAATGCCCTGCTCCGGAATTTTATACTGCACTTCCTGTGCTTTCAGCTCTTCCTCTACCTCTGCAACAATTGCGTAGATTTTTTCTACCTCTTCTGTTGATGTGATCATCGGATACATGACAGAAAGGTTTCCGTAAACGGCCGCGCGGAACAATGCGCGAAGCTGCGCTTTAAAAATTTCCGGCTGTTTCAGGCAAATCCGGATTGCACGGTACCCAAGCGCCGGATTTTCTTCTTTTCCAAGATTAAAGTATTCTACCTGCTTATCTGCCCCGATATCCAGCGTACGGATAATCACTTTTTTGCCTGCCATGGTCTGCACGGCCTGTTTATATGCCTGAAACTGTTCTTCCTCCGTTGGGAAATCATTTCTTCCAAGATAGAGGAATTCACTTCGGAAAAGTCCGATTCCACCGGCGTCATTTTCCATCACATAGCCAAGGTCACCAACACTGCCGATATTTGCATAGATGTTGATCTTACGGCCATCCGGTGTAACATTTTCTTTTCCTTTCAGCTCCTCAAGAAGCTTCTGTTTTTCTGCTTCTTCCTGCATTCTTTTTTCGGTTTCTTTCTGTACGTCCTCCTCAGGTTCAAAGATAACCTGACCTGAAAAACCGTCTACAACGGCCGTCATGCCTGTTTTCAGACCGTTTAAATCCATCGGGACACCGATTAACGCCGGAATGTTCATCATTCGCGCAAGAATCGCAGTATGAGAATTGGTAGATCCATGCACAGTCACAAACGCAAGTATTTTTTCTTTGTCCATCTGTACAGTTTCACTCGGACTTAAATCGTCTGCCACTATAATAGATGGTTCCATAGAGCTCAGGTCGTTATCTCCCTCTCCGCTTAAATTGCGGACCAGACGTTCGGAAATATCTTTTACATCTGCGGAACGTGCCTTCATATATTCATCATCCATAGCTGCAAACATCTCTGCAAAATTATCGCCGGTTGCTGCCGCTGCATATTCTGCATTTACCAGCTCTGTCCGGATCATGTTCTCCATTGATTCCAGATAGTCCTCATCCTCCAGCATCATCTGATGGACTTCAAAGATCGCCGCACTTGCCTCTCCAACTTCCCGGACTGCCTTGTCATACAGTCTGCCAAGCTGTTTTTTCGAAACCTCCACGGCTTCTTTCACACGTTTTACTTCTGCTTCCGGATCTTCAATCCGGGCTCTTTTAACCTGGTAATCATTTTTCTTCAGAACCGCAACCGGTCCCATAACAATTCCTTTATATACGGATTTCCCCTGAAAATACTGCATTTTTTATCCTCCGAGCGTACTTTTTACAGATTTGCTTCGAAAAACGCTTTCAGCGTCTCAATCGCTGCATCTTCGTCCTCTCCGTTTGCTGCAACGGTTACGGTATCTCCCTGCTTTACACCAAGTGACATCAGCATCATCAGCTGAGTCAGTTTTTTCGTTTTTCCATCTTTTGTGATGGTGCATTCCGATGCAAAATTTTTTGCCTCCTTTACCAGCATTCCTGCCGGTCTTGCGTGGATTCCCAGTTCATCTTTAATGGTATATTCAAATGTTTTCATGCTTTTATTCTCCTTCTTCTCTGTCCATAATCCGTTCTATGTGCATAGCGAGATATCCAATTTCGATCTCCTCCATCGGAAGTTTCAGCCTCTTTTCCATCTCCTCACAGATTCGTTTCGCCGCCTGAAAGGCTTTCGGAAACTTTACGGACATGTAGTCATTCATATTTACTTTCAGTTTTTCCCCACTGACCGCTCTTGCAACCATATAGCGGATATGGTTCATCATACGGTTATACGACAACGACATCACATCGATGGTATGCCCGGTGATATGCTCCACCAAAGAAATGCTCTCCCGGACTGCTCTTGCTACTTCCATGGCCTGTGAAACATTTTCCTCCACAATTGCCGAATGAACATGAAGTGCAAGATAGCCGATTTCATGTTCATCAATTTCGATCTGAAGCCGTTCTTTTAAAAGCTCCCTGATACAGGAAGCAACTTTATACTCTTTGTAAAACATCACACGGATATCGTCGGTGAGCGGATTGCTGATCTGCTCACCGTTCTGAATCCGCCGGACAGCAAAATCCAGATGATCTGCCATTGGAAAGACGATGGAACGGTCAATTTTTCCAAATTCCTTTTCTGCCTCGTCAAGCACGGCACTCGCCAGCTCCAGGCTGAGCGGAGAAACGTCCTGTACAATGGTTCTGGCATTTCCTCGCTCCGTCATCTCTGTCAGGGAATAAATGCGGGCATCGTCTCCCGGCTGTACACGCTGTCCCGTTTTTTTCCCAAATGCAATTCCTTTCCCCATGACCAGATATTCCCGGTTATTTTCTTCTTCCACACCAATAAATGAATTGTGGTTCAGTGTTTTTGCTATCCTGTACATTCTTCTCACCCGTTTTTAAGGCACAGCTTACGCGAGAATCTCAATCGCAAATAAAGGATCTCCTGCTTTTACCGGTCCGTCTGCCAAAAGACGGATTCTCTGGTTCTCCTCCAGCTCTGTGCAAAGAACCGGTGACGTAACCGACGGCGCATGTGTTTTCAGATATTCCAGATCCAGTTTCAGCATCGGATCACCTTTTTTCACGGTCTGACCGCTTTCTACCAGTGCCTCAAATCCCTCTCCGTTCAGTTTTACTGTATCAATTCCGACATGAATCAGAAGGCTGACCCCGGAATCGGTTACAAATCCAATCGCATGTTTTGTGTCAAAAACAAACGCGACTTCTCCGTCCTCCGGAGCACGCACATAAGGATCTTCCGGTGTCACAACAGCGCCGTCTCCCATCATCTTTTCTGCAAACGCTTCATCCGGCGCAGTAGAAAGGTCGGCTGCCAGTCCGCTTATCGGGCTGCAGACAGTAATCGTATCCACAACCTTCTGTTCTTTTGTTTCCTGCGTCGGTTCCGCCTCTTTTGGGGTTGGTGTATTTTCTGCTTCCGCATACGTATTCGGAGCTTTTTCCAGATAATCCTCTAAATTTGATTTTATCACAGTTACATTGGGTCCGTAAATAACCTGTACACCATTTCCTTTATGCACAACGCCAGATGCCCCTGTCGCCTTTAAAATACCATCGCTGACTCTCGCTGCATCATGAACAGTACAGCGCAGTCTTGTCGCACAGCAGTCCACATCCGAAATATTTTTCTTTCCGCCAAGACCTTTTGTGATCGCTTCACTCATGGCATCTTCCGATGCCACCCCATCGTTCTGCGCTTCTTTTCTGGCATTTACATCTGCTTTCGTATAAAGCTTGGTTTCTACATCATCATCCTCACGGCCCGGTGTCTTAAAATCAAACTTTTTAATCATGAATTTGAAGATAAAATAATACAGGAAGAAATAAAGAATGCCGACCGGAATCACCCTCATCCAGCTTGTCTTTTCATTTCCCTGCAAAATACCGAACAGGAAGAAGTCCAGAAGTCCGCCGGAAAAGGTAAGACCCACTGCGATATTCAGGATGTGTGCGATCATATAAGCTGTTCCCGCAAGAATAACCTGCACGACAAACAACGCCGGCGCAACAAACAGGAACGAGAATTCCAGCGGTTCTGTGATACCGGTTGCCATACACGCAAGTGCTGCGGAAAGAAGCAGACCGCCTGCCGCTTTTTTCTTCTCCGGTTTCGCACAATGGTACATGGCAAGTGCTGCTCCCGGAAGTCCGAAAATCATAAAAATAAATTCTCCGGAGAAATATCTCGTTGCGTCTGCACTGAAATGTGCAACATTCGCAGAATCCGCAAGCTGTGCGAAGAAAATATTCTGTCCGCCCTGCACCATCTGTCCTGCCACTTCCATGGTACCTCCGACTGCTGTCTGCCAGAAAGGCATATAGAATACGTGATGCAGACCAAATGGAATCAGTGCCCGTTTAATCAGACCGAAAATCAGCGTTCCGACATAACCGGAGCCGGTTACCAGGCCACCCAGCGCATAAATACCGTTCTGTACAACCGGCCATACAAAATACATTAAAATTCCCACAAACATATAGACGATCGTAGAAATAATCGGTACAAAACGAGTACCTCCAAAGAAAGAAAGTGCATTCGGAAGCTGGATCCGGTAAAAACGATTATGAAGTGCAGCAACTCCAAGACCGACAATAATACCGCCAAACACACCCATCTGCAGTGACTGAATACCGCAGACAGAAGTGATGGTTCCTTCCAGAACGGATTCTGCAATTTCTCCGTTTTCCAGAATCTGACCCGTAATAGTCAGCATTGCGTTAATCGCTGTATTCATAACGAAATATGCAATAACGGCTGACAGGGCAGAAACCTCTTTTTCCTTCTTTGCCATACCAATTGCAACACCTACCGCAAAAATCAGAGGCAGGTTATCAAACACCGCACTTCCTACTTTGTTCATGATCACCAGCAGTGCATGAAGAATTGTGCCGTTGCCGAGCAAGCTTGTCAGACCGTACGTTTCAATCGTGGTTGCATTGGTAAATGAGCTTCCGATTCCCAGTAAAAGTCCGGCTACCGGAAGGATTGCGATCGGGAGCATAAAGCTTCTTCCCACTCGCTGCAGAACACTAAAAATTTTGTCCTTCATTTTTTTACTCCTTGTGTAGTTTATACTTTTTACAAGAAGAGTTTCTGCGGTTTTGCATCTTTTTAGCCGGTCTGTACTCTTTTTTCTAAAACAGAGCACAAAAAAGAGACACTAACCCACATAAACAATTCCTGTTATGTATAGTTAATGCCTCCAAAAATCGAGTTACACACTACAACTGTAGTTGAATATAGCACAGATAAATCTCTTTTGTCAAGTCAGTTCTTATGATTTCAGCTTTTTTCTTTTTATCCATTTTTCACATTCTTATGCATCTATTTTGTGCACAATAGCTAATCAACATCTTTTTTTTTGAAATGTCATAAATTCAAGATCTTCCTGTTTCCATAGTTGTGCAGGCACATGCAATACTTCTTTTTGAGCAAACAATGGTATACTTGTTCCTTCTTTCTGGAAAACCCGAAGAGATGTACCACCATCAGCAAAAGCTTTGTTTTCTATATGAACAAATGTCATTCCCTCATATACTTCTTTACTTTCAATATCCTGCCACCGGCCTTCCGGAAGATACAGTTCATATTCATCTCTGTCAAATCCGGGTGAAATAAGCAATGCATCACCAAGCATATAAGACAGATTCTGTGTCTTTGCGATTGGATCTTTCGGATATTCCATCACAAGCGGACGAATCATTGGAATACCAGACTGATGACTCTGGCAGGCTGTGTGATAAAGATATGGCACAAGTCGATGTCTGAAGTTAATCCATTTTTTTACTTCTTTTAATGCCATATCTCCATACTGCCATGGTTCCCGCGGTGTTTTACCGTGCGCTCTGGATAATGGCATCCACAATCCCATCTGCACAGAGGAAAGGTAATCTTCTATATTCGGACGCTCCTCATTTCCGATATAACCTGTGTTATAAAATCCGCCAAGATCATAACCCCAGAAAGATACACCAGACATAGCCATCCCAAGTCCGGCCTGAAGAATTGCACTGTGACTTGCTTTATCACTGGAAGAATCTCCTGCCCATGCTGCCGGAATCGTATGAGAACCCACATACCCACTGCGTCCCCAAAGCATTGGCAATTCCCCACGTTCGTCGCAAATTTCTTTCATCCATGTGTAAATATTTTTTGCATACAGATACGTCAGAAGATTATGTCCTTCTCGCCCGCTCATGCCATTGTAAAATACAACATCTTCAGGTACTGCTTCAGAGAAATCTGTTTTTATCACTGATACACCCATTCTGACGATTTTTTTCACACGTTCCTCATACCATGCCAGAAATTCCGGATTTGTGAAATCAAAGCAGGCACACAAAAACTCTGAATCTGCAGTCGCTTTAAACATTGCAGGATGCCCTTCTTTATTTTTTATAAAAAATCCACGTTCTGCCAGTTCCTTAAATGCCGGCGAATCTTCCTGCAAGTACGGATAATTCCAAAGGCTTAAATGTATGTTCTTTTTATTTAATTCTTTAATCATTTCTTCCGGTTCAGGGAAACGTTCTGTATCCCATTCCCATACACCAGACATATCCTGCCTCTGCCAGCCATCGATATGAATTACATCGATACCTATTCCAAATTTTTCAGCATCAGCAACAACATCCTCGACTTCTTTACGGCTCATATAAGAGCATTTTGACATCCAGAAACCAAAAGCCCACTGTGGAATCATAGGTATCTGCCCTGTAATCTGCAAATACTGCTGCAATAGCTTCTTATAGTCTTTGCTTTCTTCTGCCAGGAAAATATAATCCAGAATAGGATCGTCACTGCCCATCTGATAACTGATCCATGATGAAGCACCCATATCAAATGATGAACGCGTAAATGTATTTAACAATACGGAATATCCCCGGCTGCTTGTAAAATACGGATGACTTTTATATGAATCCTCCGTATTAGTAGACAATGCATCTTTTTGCCAACACTCTATTCTTTGTCCACGTTTATTAAAATGTGTAAACTTCTCTCCAAATCCCCAAAATTGCTCATCGGAGAATAATACAAACTGCTCAAATGAGGCTATACTTTTTCCAGATGCATCTACTCTAAATCCTGTTGGAAGCTGTTTCCACCGGTTATCGACATTAGTGTCAAAAGCCTGTTCTTTCGTCAATAATTTTCCATTCTGATAGATGGACATTTCCCAGTAGTTTTTTGAAAAATGAAGACTTAACTGATTTGTTTCATATATATACAGATCTTCATTTTCTGTAAATTCTGCATTTTTTGTTTCAAACTCCGATTCAGGTACATCTTCGACTACCGTCTGTCTGTGGCTTTTTGCAGTCATCTCCGGCACCATCACAAATCTGAATACCGATGGTGTCAAAAATGTAATACGAACTGTGGCTATACGGTCTTTCCATGTACGTACCAAAAAATGTATTCCATCTTCTTTGGCACACACTGATTCAATTTTTGTGAGAAAATCATACTCATCTGAAAAAATTGTTCTTCGCTCCCCACATTGTGGATTATATTGTGTTTCTGCTTTATTAGACATATATTGTCCCTCTCTGGTTTTTATTATTTTTAGTCAAAATGTATAATCGGTAACGTTTTCGTATTCAACATATCATAAATTTGTATATTTTTAAATATCTTTTTTTACCAATACTGACCGCCTCAGCTTTGAAAATAATAGTAGTAAAATTTAAGCCAATTTCTTCGCAATAAGGTAAAATAAAAGAACGGTACCTTTTATTGCACCGTCCTTTTTGTCAACATTTGTTTTATACTGTTTTTACGCTCTTAACCGGAATTTCTGGATGTCCTTTGCATTATTCACACGCTCAATTTCAGCGCCGAGTCCACGGAGCTTTCCGTCGAAGTCCTCGTATCCGCGCAGAATGTATACAATATCATCCACCACGGTAACACCCTCTGCTGCAAGTCCTGCGATCACAAGTGCTGCACCTGCGCGAAGATCCGGTGCGGAAACCTCTGCTCCGGTAAATTTTTCTACGCCGTCAATGATCGCCGTGTTGCCTTCTACTTTAATACAGGCGCCCATACGTGCCAGCTCATCCGCATACTTAAAGCGATTTTCAAAAATACTCTCTGTTACAATACTCGTACCGTTTGCCAGCGCCAGTGTAACCGCGATCTGCGGCTGCATATCGGTCGGATAGCCCGGATACGGCTGTGTCTTTACGTGTGTTCTGCCCAGACGTTTGCTTGCGCTCACACGGATGGAATCGTCAAACTCTTCTACGTCGCAGCCAATCTCCTCGAGCTTTGCGGTTGTTGCTTCCAGATGCTTTGGAATCACGTTTTTAATCAGCACATCGCCCTTTGTAGCTGCTGCTGCAAACATATACGTACCTGCCTCGATCATATCCGGTACGACCGCATAGCTGGTTCCGTGCAGGGTATCGACACCCTTGATCCGGATCACATCGGTTCCTGCTCCTTTGATGTTTGCTCCCATGCTGTTCAGGAAGTTCGCCACATCGACAACGTGCGGCTCTTTCGCTGCATTCTCAATCGTTGTATTTCCTCTTGCCATCGAAGCTGCCATCATGATGTTGATGGTGGCTCCAACGGAAACCATATCCAGGAAAATGTGGCTTCCATGCAGATCTGCCGCACTTGCCACGATTGCGCCATGACGGATGCTTACCTCAGCACCGAGTGCGCGGAATCCCTTTAAATGCTGGTCGATCGGACGGCTTCCAATGTTACATCCGCCCGGAAGCGGAACTTCCGCTCTTTTGTATTTTCCAAGCAGCGCGCCTAAAAGATAATAAGACGCACGGATTTTTTTGATATATTCATAATCAACGCTCAGATCTCCGATGGTTGCTGCATTGATCCGCACGGTATGGCGGTCGATGCGGTCCACGGTGGCTCCGATCTCTGCGATTGCTTCCAGAAGTACATTAATATCACTGACATCCGGCAGGTTTTCGATCAGGACCGTCTCATCGGTCATCGTTGCTGCCGTAAGAATTGCAAGCGCCGCGTTTTTTGCTCCCCCGATTTCCACTTCGCCCACAAGAGGATTTCCACCTCTGATGACATACTGTTCCATATATTCACCTCAAATTTTCTTTCTCATACTTAACGAGTGTGTTTTATCCAATATCTAACGAATCAAAGTCTTTTTCCTGTTTTTTTACACACTCCAGATACGCTGAAACGCACTGCTCCCCGCAGTGATTTTTCAGTCTCCCCTTATCTTAACTCAAATCTAATATTTTGTAAATCAATTTTAATATATTCCGTACTATTTCCGTTTTTTTCCACCGTTTCCGGTCAGGAATATTCAGAGAAACGTTATATGTAATTTCTAACTTTCAGAACATTTTCCTTATTATTACGTAATATTATGTTTTTGAAAATTCTCCGAATATTCCACCCGTTCCTTCTTACATGCCAATCTGCTCGCGAAGTGCCAGAATCGTGCCCTGGATATCCTTTCCGCTCTCATCGACCGTAATCTCGGCATACTGTTCATACAGTTTACTTCTCTCATCGTAAAGATCTTTGAGCGTCTGACCCTCTTTCAGCACAACGCCGCGTCCCTTCAGGTTTCCAAGACGCTTTGCCAGATCCTCATACGACAGCTTCAGGTAAACGATTATTCCAATCTCTTTAAAATGCTCCATCGCCTCTTTTCCGTAAATGGCACTGCCGCCCGGTGCAATGACGCTTTCATCGGCTTCCAGAGTCGCATTGACCTCATTCTCAATCGCAAGAAAGCCTTCATTTCCCTCATCTGCAATAATCTCGCGCAGAAGACGTTTCTCCCGATGCTGAATCACAAGATCCGTATCAATAAACTCATACCCCAAAGCCTTTGCAAGGATAACGCCAACGCTGCTTTTGCCGGCTCCCGGCATTCCTATTAATATAATATTCCGTTTCTTCAAGTTTTATTCCTCCTGCTGTCCTGTATGTACTCTCGGAATCTTTTTGTTTCCTCTATCTCTGCAGATTTGTTCCGCCCTGCTTCATGATCTGCTCAATCTCTTTTTCGCTGACCACGTTGGCATCGTGCTGAATCATCAGCTTTAAGACGCTTGCAGAAATCGCAAAATCGATGGTTCTCTGCGGCGCAAAATCATGCGCCATCGCGTGAATCAGTCCTGCACCAAACGCATCACCGGCTCCGACTGCCTCAAAGCTGTGTACTTTGTGAACCGGGCTCTCATAGAATTTTCCGTCTTTCAGGTAAATTCCCATCCAGTCGCCGTCCTCCACGGTGTAGAGATTGCGCAGCACGCTCGCAACTGCTTTACAGTTCGGGAACTGTTTCTGAATTTCCAGCATGCCCTCTTTGTAAGACTCGATCTGTTCAATGCCGCGCGACATATCTCCATCATACGCCGGAATGCCAAGCGATGATTCAAAGTCCTCATCATTTGCAATGCAGACATCCACGTAAGACATCAGACGGCGCATGACGCGCTGTGCGTCCTTTGCTGACCACATTTTTCCGCGGTAGTTGAGATCACATACCACCTGGATTTTTTTCTCTTTGCAGAGCATAAGAGCGCTCTCCAGCGTCTTTTCGATCTCGCAGCTGATGGCCGGCGTGATACCGGAGAAATAAAAGAGATCCACGCCCTCGAGCAGTTTTTCCCAGTCAAACTCCTCCGCTTCTGCCATCGCGATCGCGCTGTAGGCGCGGTCATAAACCACGCTCGTCGGTCGGATGTTGGTTCCCTTTTCAAAATAGTAAATACCGACGCGGCCGCCGCCCCGCAGAACACGGGTCGTATCCACACCGAACCGGCGGATTTCATTGATGGCCGCCTGTCCGACCTGGTGCTCCGGCACTTTTGTCACGTAGGAAACATCGTTCCCGAGTGTTGCCAGAGAAACCGCGACGTTCGCCTCCGCGCCGCCGTAACTGGCTTCAAAGGTATCTGCCTGCAGTATTTTCAGATGCTCCGGTGTTTTTAAACGCAGCATCAGTTCTCCGAATGTAAGTATTTTCATGATAAAATCCCCTCCAGAAACATTTTGTTTTTCACCTCAATACCTTTTTATCTTACGCTGTTTTCTCCCCGGACGCAAGAAAAAAAGCGCAAAAAAGCGGCTTCCTGTTTCGATTCAGAAGCCGCTTTTTCTGCGTTTTCTCTTATTCTTTTACTGCTCCCAGTGTAATACCGGTTACGAAGTATTTCTGCAGGAACGGATATACAATCAGCATAGGAACAAGGGCGATAAATACCTTTGCTGCCTCCAGTGATTTGTTAGAGTTCTGTGCTAACTGCTGATACTGCTCTGCAGTCAGGGTTACGCCTACCGGGATCTGAACGGAGATCTGACGGATGTAGGTCTGTAACGGATAGTTCGTCTCTTTGTTCATTAATACCAGGCCCTGGAAATACTCGTTCCAGTAACCAACGGATGTAAACAGGACGATGGTTGCGATAACCGGTTTGGAACACGGAACTACAATCTGCCACAGGATACGCCACGGGCCGGCGCCGTCTACACGGGCTGCCTCCTCGAGGTCTCCCGGGATGCCGCGGAAGAAGTTCATCATCAGGAGTACGTTGAATACCGGAACAGAACCAGCCAGAACCAGTGCTGCCATCGTATCGATCATACCATAATTTTTAACGGTGATGAACCACGGAATGGTACCACCATTGAACAGCATACAGAATACCAGGATCCACATCAGGACATTTCTCGGTTTGTACTCTGTTTTGCTCTTTGCCAGCGGATAGGACATCATAATCAGGACAACCATGGTCCATATGGTTCCAATCACAACTCGCTTGATGGAAATCCAGAAGGAATTCCAGAATGCGGAATCACCCATAATCAGGCTGTAGGATTTTACGTTTGATCCGATCGGGTAAATCGTTACAAGACCACCCTCAGCGGCTGCTTTTGAAGAAATAGATACGCAGAACGTATACCATAACGGATAAAAACAGCTGAATGCCAGGAGAATCAGGATGATAGCATTTATGACTTTAAACGCTTTGCTGCCAAAACTCTTGCTTTCTATCATAATTTCTGCCCTCCTTAGAAAATCTTGTAATCAGCAAACTTGTAAGCACAAACATAAGAAGTAACAACCAGCACGAAGCTGACAACAGATTTGAAGAGACCTGCTGCAGTAGCCAGCGAGAACTGCATGTTTGTAATACCAATACGGTATACGTATGTATCGATGATATCACCAGTTTCAATAACCAGCTGGTTGTACATGTTGAATACCTGGTCGAAACCTGCATTCAGAACGTTGCCCATTGCCAGTGTGGTCAGAAGAACGATGGTCGGAACCAGTCCCGGGATGGTGATGTGCCATACACGTTTCCAGCGGCTTGCGCCGTCGATTGCGGCTGCCTCGTAAAGGCTCGGGCTGATGCCGGTCAGCGCTGCAAGATAAATAACTGCGTTGTAACCGAACTCTTTCCATACATCAGTTCCGATCAGTAACTGACGGAAGATGCCAGGCATGGTCATCGGAAGAACGGTATCCGTTGCACCCATTGCGCTGCGGACCGTATTGAAAATTCCGTTTGCGCCAAGGATATTGGTGATGATGTTTGCAAGGATAACCCAGGATACGAAGTGCGGCAGATATACGATCGTCTGAACCGTCTTCTTGAACTTCATATTCTTTACCTCATTCAGCAGCAGTGCGAACACCAGCGGAATGATGATATTCAGGATAACCTTTGCGATTGCAATAATCAGAGTATTGACAAGTGCCCGTTTTGCATCCGGGATAACGGTCAGGTATTTAAACCATTTCAAACCTACCCACGGAGAGCCGAACCATCCTTTGCTCGGATTGTAATCCTGGAATGCCATTACAATACCAACCATCGGGACGATAGAAAACATGAACAGCCAGATATAACCCGGCAGAACCATTAACGTATAGTGAAAGGAATTTGACAGCCCGAGACGGCCTTTTTTCTTCTTCACGGCAAGCTCCTCCTTTGATGTCATTTTTTTAAAGTAGTGGGGTACAGGCTTTCCTGTACCCCACCCTCCACATCATACATTTACATTAGTTACTCAGCCAGGTAATCTTTTACCAGCTCAAGGATCTGATCGCCGCCCTGTACATGCCAGTCGGTGCAGAACTGATCCCACTCGTCAAGGCTCTTCGCACCAGTGATGAACTGAAGGATACTCTTGTCTTCCAGGTCAGAAATCTGGGTCCAGTAGGTATCCATTCCGTCGATGGTGTAGTACAGTTCAGAATAGATCTTGTGATCCGGTTCAAGTGTTGCGTATGGACGATCACCAATCAGCAGTGCATAGAATCTGTTGAACTGTCCGTTGTTGGTATTAACATCCATATCGGTTACAGCCAGGTCTCTGGATCCGTCATAGTCCTCAGAGATAACGTCTTTCAGAGTTGCGGCATCGTTTGCCAGGTTCTTGTACAGACCGTTGAATTTGCTTCCGCCCTGCTGATAATCATCTGCAGATGCTTCGCCTTTGAGGATACCCATCAGTGCATCATACTCATACTCGCACTCGTCGGTAGCTGCCATACAGTTACGCAGCGGATACCAGCCAATTGCTACAGAAGTATCGAAGGTAGACTCATCACGAACGAGTACGTTGTTCATGATAACAATGGCTTTCTTCACATCATCCGATGCATTTTTGCTTACCATAGTATAAGTGGTTCCAACGTCTTTCATATGAACATTCCACTCACCGTCTTTGGTGTACAGCGGATATGCCTGCCAGTTTGCATTGTTATCGTTACGGAAGGAATCCGGGTTTCCGTATCCAAGGCTCCACCATGGTCCCATGAAGATACCGCAGGTTCCGTTCTTAACATTGTTTGCATTGTCGCCGTTGGTTGTGGTTCCAACCTCCGGGTTGATGAGGCCTTTTTCATACCAGTCATGTAAGGTGGTAAGGGCTTCTTTCATTTCATCTGTTGTAGTTCCCCAGTACAGTTCGCCGGAATCATCTTTCAGAAAATACCCCGGTGTTGCATTGAATGCCTGATATACAGCATCGAAACCGTATCCGTTGTTGGAGGAGTTCAGGAAGTTGGAGTAGGTTCTTCCGCCGTTATCAATACCTGCGATTGCATAATCCGGGCTGAGACCTGCGTCTTTAAATTTCTGAGCTACTTCGCCGAGTTCATCTACGGTCTTCGGAACTTCCAGTCCTAACTGATCCAGCCAGTCCTGACGGATAAAGTACAGGTAAACACCATCGGTATCTACCGATATGTTTGGCAGTGCACAGAAGGTTCCGTCTACGGTTGCATTGTTGATCGCACGTCCTTCGGTAGTCTCGATGATTTCTTTTACCTGTTTGGATGCGTACTGGTTGAACTCCGGCCAGAGGTCTGCAAGAAGATCTGCTCTTGCTGCCTGTACCAGGTAGTTACGGGTTGGTGCAACGACTGCATCCGGAAGGGAAGCAGATGCGATTGCCAGAGATACTTTCTGCTGGAAGTCAGATGCATTACCTGCAGTCCAGTCGCAGACAACTTTGATGTTGTAGTTATCCAGAAGGTATCTGGTGTACTGGTTGTTATCTACGGAATCGCCGTCCGGAAGTGTGGTATCCTTCGGGTCGATCTGATATCCATAATGTACTTCTACGACATGATCAAATTTTGCAAACGCACGATCGTCATTTTCACCCGGTACTGCATCGTCTGCTTCATCAGCTGCTGCAACCCACTCACCAGAACCTGCTGCATCGCCGGAGCCGCTGTCCGATGAGGTATCCTTTGCTTCATCGCCGCCTGCCGTACTTGATGCTGTTGTGCCGCTGCTCTTGCTGTTTGTGTCAGAACTGTCTCCTCCAGTGCTGCCACATGCTACCAGGCTTACGATCATGGTGCTTGCCAGTAATGCAGAAATTACTTTCTTTTTCATTTGGTGTCCTCCTTGTGATTTACGTTCTTTTTGCGTGCTCCGTTGTTGCTTTTGTCCAGGCTTACGAAGAATCCATTGTTTTTAATCATACGTTTTGCCTAAAACTTTCACATTTTCGTCACACTTTTTATGCAATGATTATACCTCTCTTCCACCCGTTTTGACAAGCATTTTTTATGTATTTTTCACAATTTATTTCGTTTTTTTTAATTCATATTGTCGATTTTGTACACTATTTTAAAATTTATAGTCAATCTTGACTTTTTCTTTTTCGTTATTCTTTTATCTATTGACGGATTTTTTGTGCTTTTTCCGTCATTTTGTATATTCCTCGTATTTTCAGACATTTTACCTGCAGAGCCTTCTACCGGCAGTTCCCTCCGAATGCCGGGCAGCACAATAAAAAAGAACCTCTTATCTCTCCCCGGGAATGCTTCTTTCCGGAAACATAAGAGGTTCTTTTTCTTTTTTTGTTCTTTATTCTGCTTTTTTCTTCTCTTTTGGAATAATAATATTCAGTACAATCGCCGCAACCGCCGCCGGAACAATACCGGAGCCGCCGAAAATCAGCTGGATATAATAAGGAAGCTCTGAAATCGCTCCTGCAGTAGATCCAAGGCCATAGCCAAGACCCAGTGCAACGGAAACGATTGTAATCTCACGACTTGTGATCGGCTCTTTTGTGATGAGCTGGATACCGGAAACCAGAATCGATGCAAACATCATAACGGCCGCACCGCCCAGTACGGACTGCGGCATGATGGATACAAATGCTGCAATCTTCGGGCAGAGTCCGCAGAGAATCAGGAAAACTGCTCCGCAGGAAAGCGCCATACGGTTTACAATTTTTGTCATCGAAATAATGCCGACATTCTGTGCAAAAGAAGTATTCGGAAGAACACCGAGTACTGCTGCAAAGCTTGATCCAAGACCATCGCAGATAATACCGCCGGAAAGCTCCGAATCGGTTGCCTCGCGGTCCATACCGCTCTCTACACAGGCACAGATATCACCAACCGTCTCAACGGTTGTTACAATAAACATGATTGCAACCGGAAGAATGGCCTCCAGCCGGAAGACCGGTTTTACCTCAGCCAGTTTTCCAAAACCTGCAATACCCGGAAGTGCGAACCAGGAAGCGTCTTTTACCTGCTGGAAATTGACAACCCAGGAATATGTATAGGAAACTGTGCTTCCATCCTCAAGAACCGCCGTTCCGGTATGCGGCAGAACCATTGTCATAACAATGGCTACTACGTAGCCGACTAAAATACCGATCAGAATCGAAGCAGTACTTAAAATTCCCTTCGGATTTGTAAAGTGCTTCAATGCGAGCGTTACAATCAGAACAACCATTCCAAGGAACAGATTCTGCATGGAACCGTAATCGTTCGTTCCGGAACCGCCGCAGAGATAATTGATTCCAACCGGAATCAGCGAAAGACCGATCGCCATAACGACGCAGCCGGTAACAACCGACGGGAAAAATTTACGAAGCGGCTTTAAACAGACGCCAAGCACGCCCTCAAACAGACCGCCGACAATTGTCGCACCAAGGATAGCGCCGTACGTCAGCGCGCCCTGTCCCAGCACGGCTGTCACGCTCTTGAATACGCCGAGGAATCCAGAAGATGTACCCATAACAATCGGTACTTTACCGCCGATCGGTCCAATCGAAAACATCTGTACCAGTGTTACAATACCGGCTACTGTCATTGCATTCTGCAAAAGAGCCGTACGAAGTGCACCGTAGCCCGCATCCGCCGTCAGACCGCACGCTCCCATGATGATCAGAAGCGGGGTGAGGTTTCCTACGAACATCGCCATTACGTGCTGCAATCCAAGCGGAATCGCCTGCTTCAGCGGAATCCGTCCTTCAAAGGTGTACGGGGTTCCCATAGCTGAACTTTTTTCTTTTTTCATTGCTTTTCTCCTGCTTTTGTAGATTTGGGCTGCCTTGCCTTTCGGTATGGAATATGCCCTGCACAGCCGGAATTTTTCCGGCAAAGCGTCCTTGTTTTTTCTTATAGATACTTATAAGTTTTTCTTTTTAAACAAGTCTTCTTCATAAGCTGTGCTTTTATGTAAAAAGATTATCATGTTTCTTTTTTCCCGTCAACCCGCATCTTGTACAGAATTCCATAAAAAGGAGACACCGGTCTGTGTTCCTCATCTCACAGATCAATGTCTCCTTGTTTTCTTCCTTCAATTTAAGCGTTCTGGAAATCCTCAATCGCTTTTACGGTGCGGTTATATTCTTCCGTCACCTTCTGCATCAGATCATCCGTCTCGGTCTCCTGCAGCGGTCTTAACCGCTCGGTCAGCTCGGCGCTTGGCTCGTACAGATTTTTAAAACCAAGATTCTGGCACACGCCTTTTAATGTATGAGCTGCACGGAATGCAACCTCAATATTTCCGTCCGCCAGTGCCTGGCAAAGCTCCTGATAGCTCGGATCCTGAGGAAATTTTAAAATGATCCGCTGAATCAGAGATTCACTGCGAAGCCGCTGAACGGTTTCCTCGTAATCTGCTCCCATCTGCATGTAGCAATCTTTTAATGTCATCTTCTCTTCCTCTTCCCTGTATGCAAATTCATTACATATTAATGCAAACAAGTTCTTTATCAATACATAAATAATTATATTTCTCGCGCAAGCTCTTGTCAACTTCTGCTTTTCATTATTTTTGCATTATTTTTGTTTACTATACGCTCTATTTCTGAACATAAAATATCTTTTTTCTTACGTTTTTCTTAGGTTTTTATATTACCTGTATATTGCATTTATGCATAATAATACAACTTACTCGCATATTCTGTCGTTTTATTCACACGGTACCGCGTGAAAGTCTATTTCTTCTGTCTAGTCTCGTTGCAAAATGTAATGTTTTTTGTACCCTGTAATTTTCGTTATTTTTCTGTGTTTCTTCTATCTTTTATGCAAAAAGGGACCCTCGGTCTTAACCGGAGATCCCTTTGGATTTCTCAAAATCAGATTAGCAGATTCCCTGAGCCATCATAGCGTCAGCTACTTTCTCAAAGCCTGCGATGTTAGCGCCCATAACATAGTCGCCCTCATGGCCGTAACGTTTTGCAGCATCAACCATGTTGTGTGTGATGTTGATCATGATGCTCTTCAGTTTTGCATCAACTTCTTCGAAGGTCCAGGACAGACGCTCGGAGTTCTGGGACATCTCGAGTGCGGATGTTGCAACACCACCTGCATTTGCAGCTTTTCCAGGTGCGAAGATTACGCCGTGCTCCTGCAGATATTTGGTTGCTTCCAGAGTAGTAGGCATGTTAGCGCCCTCGCATACTGCAGTGCATCCGTTCTCAACAAGTGCTTTTGCATCCTCAAGCAGCAGCTCGTTCTGAGTTGCGCAAGGAAGAGCAAGGTCTGCTTTTACAACCCATACGCCGCGTCCTTCGTGGTACTCAGAGTTTGGACGATATTTCTTGTACTCGGTCAGACGGGCACGATTTACTTCTTTGATCTCTTTTAATGCAGCTACATCGATTCCGTCTGGATCGTAAACCCATCCGTTGGAGTCAGAGCAGGTGAGAACTTTCACACCAAGCTGAGTAGCTTTCTCGATTGCATAGATTGCAACGTTTCCGGAACCGGATACACAAGCGGTCTTGCCTGCGATGTCGATGCCGTTCAGTTTCAGCAGCTCCTGGGTCAGGTACAGCAGTCCATATCCGGTAGCCTCTGTTCTTGCAAGGGATCCGCCGTAGCTTAAACCTTTACCAGTCAGAACGCCTTCGTATACGCCGCGGATTCTCTTGTACTGTCCGAACATGAAGCCGATCTCTCTTGCGCCTGTTCCGATGTCACCAGCCGGTACGTCGGTGTCTGCGCCGATATATTTGCAAAGCTCTGTCATAAAGCTCTGGCAGAATGCCATGATCTCTCTGTCAGATTTTCCTTTCGGATCGAAGTCAGAACCACCTTTACCTCCGCCGATCGGAAGGCTGGTCAGTGAGTTTTTGAATACCTGCTCGAATCCCAGGAATTTGATAATACCAATATTTACAGAAGGATGCAGACGGATTCCTCCTTTGTAAGGTCCGATTGCACTGTTAAACTGTACACGATATCCGGTGTTTACATGAGCCTGTCCTTTATCGTCTACCCACGGCACACGGAATTTGATCTGACGCTCTGGCTCTACCATTCTCTCCAGAAGAGCGACTTTTCTGTATTTTTCCTCGTTTGCTTCAATAACAGGGCGAAGAGATTCCAGAACCTCTTTGACTGCCTGATGGAATTCCGGCTCAGCTGGGTTTTTTGCAACTACGGACTCAATAACCTCATCTACGTATGACATGTTAGTTTCCTCCTTGAAATTTCTCCCTTAATGTAGTGCAGAAAGATTTCTTTAAAAGATCCATCTGCGGTTCTCATCAGCCTTAAAGCGTGGAGAAAATCATTTCCGCACTCTCTCGCGTCTCCGGTGGATTCTCCCGTCCTCCGGAACACTTAATTTTATAAGGTCAACGATTGGTTGATATTATAGCATAAAATATCCGGTTTTTGCAATATTTCACGCAAAAAATTCCTAATAAATCATGATTTTGTAGCGTTTTCTAATATTTACCCAGTATTTTTGTCGATTTTGTATATTTTTACCGAAAGTACTATAAAATTTCGCGTGCTGATTCTTTAGAAAATAAAGATTAGCTGCGGTTTTTTGTTTTTATATTAGGTGTTTTCGATTTTTTCTTCACGCTCCAGCCAAAGGTTCCCTGCTTTTTCCCGATTCCAAAGTACTCTCCGTGGGAATACACAATCGGTTTCGCGCGGTTCAGATCGAAGCGGCCGCGCTCATCCATGTATGCCTCATCCGCATGGACAGCCACAACTTTTGCAAGAAACATGTGATGCGAGCCCAGTTCGAGCACCTGCTCCACTTTACACTCGATATTAACCGGCGACTCCCCGATCATCGGTGCGGAAATCTCCTCCGCCTCGACTTTCGTCAGTTTCATCTCTTTGAACTTATCCACATCTCTTCCCGAGCGCACGCCGCAGTAGTCGGTCGCATAGCAGAGGTCCTCCGTCGTCAGGTTGATGACGAACGCACCGCTCTCTTTGATCATCTGATAGCTGTAGCGTTCCGGCCGCACCGAGATCGATACCATCGGAGGATTCGTACACACCGTGCCGGCCCAGGCAACGGTGATGATGTTGTCCTCCCCGTTCTTTCCGCGCACCGACACCATGACCGCCGGCAGCGGATACAGCATATTTCCCGCTTTCCATGTCTGTTTTCCCATTCTTATTTCTTTCCTTTCCTCTTTTTCACTCTTTTATGACCGAAAAAAGCGTGCCCCGGATCTGTTTTCAGGCCCGGAACCACGCTTTTTTATTTTTTCTGTTTTTACTGATTCTGCAGCGCCATCATAAATGCCGGAATCAGCTGTTTCTTTCTCGATACAACACCCTTCAGCTCGCAGCTGACCTCGTTGACCGGAAGATCTTCAAAAGCTTTTTCGATGACTTCCTTTGCCCCGCTTCCATAATACAGAAGCTCTGTAGATTCTTCTATAATATTGGTCAGCATAAAGAATACCATCTCGATGCCGTGTTTTCCGCACTCGCTTTCCATCTGCGGCAGAAGCTGTTCCTTGATGGATTCCAGCTCGCCCGCATCGAGGGATGTAATCTGGCCGACACCAAACGTAACATCGCCCATGATGAATTTTTTGAAATCCTGGTAGAAAATTTCTTCCGGTGATTTATCTTTCAGGTTGCTTCCTGCACGGAACATTTCGGATGCAAACTCCGGAATGCTGATGCCTGCAATGTCCGCCAGTGCCTCTGCTGCCGCTTTGTCAAGAAACGTACACGTCGGCGACCGGAACATCAGCGTATCGGAAATGATGGCTGCGCAGAGCAGTCCTGCGATGTTCGGCGCGATCTCCAGCTCTTTTTCCTTATAAATTTCATACATAATCGTTCCCGTGCAGCCCACCGGCTCATTGCGGAACATAACCGGCGCCATCGTCTCAAGTGATCCCAGACGATGATGGTCGATGATCTCGAGAATCTCCGCCTCTTTGACGTTATCGACCGCCTGTGATTCCTCATTGTGATCGACGAGAATCAGTTTCTTTCCTGCATTTCCGATCAGGTTCCGACGGGAAATCGTTCCCACATATTTTCCTTTCTTGTTCAGAATCGGGAAATCGCGGTGTCTCTGATTTTTCATAACTTCTTTGATATCATCGAGGAAATCTTCGGTGTTGAACGTGATCAGATTGCTTCTGCGCATCAGATATTTGACCGGAATACTCTGGTTAATCAGACGCGCAATCGTATACGTGTCATGCGGACTGCTGATGATCACACAGCATTTTTCCTCTGCAAATTTCTGAATCGTTTTCGTCACCTTTGCGCCAAGTCCGACGATAATGCAGCTTGCATCCATCTCGATTGCACAGAGCTGGTCCTCCGCACGGTTTCCGAGAATGACAAGGTCATCTTTTTCGATGTAGTTCTCCATCGTATCCGGATGGAATGCGCCGACAACGACTTTTCCGCGGATAAAATAACCATGTTCATTTCCGACAATAACCGAACCATCCAACGTATCCGCGATACTGCGGTATTGCGTCCTTGCCAGTGACATGACATGGCTGTCATAAGAATCCATATAGGATTCTGCGATATCACTGACCGTAATCACGCCCTGCAGATCATTGTCCGGCGAAGTAATCGGCAGTGTGACCACGTTGTTGTTTTTCATCATGGAATACGCTTTCTTCACGGAAATCGTGCCCGGTACGCTCGGCACCTCATGGATTTCAATTTCCTTTACCTGCGTTCCCGCATTCGGCAGATACCCCGGTGCGCGCACGCCAAAGCGCTTCAGTACATACTCGGTCTCCTCATTGATCTGACCGGCACGCCGCGCCATGTAGGTTTTGGTTTTATCTGTCCTGTTCTTGATATCCGCATAGGCAATCGCCGAACAGATCGAATCCGTATCCGGATTTTTATGTCCAATTACATAAACTCTTGAATTTGATTTCATAATAGTACTCCTCCCTTCTGTATGTTTGTGGTATACAGTAAGTTCGTCCCGGTAGTTTTACTTCTTTTTTTGTAACGACTACAGTTACTGCTCACTTCGTGACCAGTAACCGCCGCCCTGCACATGCAAATTCGCTCCGCGAAGTTCCGGGCGGCCACCTGAATCACTTTCTCCTGCAGCCGCGCAGCAAGTGCGCGTCTCAGTAATTTTGGTAACGACTACACACATATTACCATCCTTTTTTCATCTGGTCAAAGAAAATCTTTTATGTTAAGATAAACGCAGATAGAAAAACGTGCAAAATTGAACCCGATTTTTTCATAAATCCACAATTTTCCTCTCGTTTTCCTGTTATTCTTACGAAAAAGGGGTGTTTCATTATGTCAGAAGAAAAATTAACCATGGATGACTTCTCCGCAGAGCTGGAAGCTTCCTTCAAAAAAATTGAGGAAGGCGACATGCTCACCGGAACCGTCATCTCCGTAGATGAAAAAGAGGTGATTCTCGATCTGAAATACTACGCAGAGGGCGTCATCCGCGCCGAGGACTTCAGCAACGAGCCTGGCTTCTCCTTAAAAGACGCTGTTCAGGTCGGTGACGAAATCACCGCAACCGTGATCCGCAAAGACGACGGCCACGGCAACATTCTTCTCTCCCGCGCAGAGGCAAACGATATCCTCGCATGGGAAAAACTCGCACAGTACAAAGAAGAGAAAACCGTACTGGATGTAAAAGTCAAAGGAATCGTAAACGCCGGTGTTATCGCTTACGTCGAAGGAATCCGCGGCTTCATCCCGGCTTCCAAACTCTCCCTGAACTACGTGGAAGATCTGAATGAATACTTAAACAAAGACATTCAGGTACAGGTTTTTGACCTCGACAAAGAAAAAGACCGCCTGATCCTCTCCGCCCGCGAAATTCTCCGCGAGAAAGCAGACGAAGAGCGCAAAGAGAAAATCTCCAACGTAGAAGTCGGCCTCGTCACCGAAGGAACCGTTGAGAGCCTGCAGCCATACGGCGCCTTCATCTGCCTCGGAAACGGCCTCTCCGGCCTCGTCCACATCTCCCAGATCTGCGCCAAACGCATCAAACATCCGTCCGCAGTTCTGGCAGTCGGCGATAAAGTCAAAGTAAAAGTCATTGCCATCAAAGACGGCAAACTCAGTCTCTCCATGAAGGCACTCGACGACGTTGCCGCCGAAGAAATTCAGGAAGAAACCATCGAACTCCCGGAGACAGAGGAAGTGACAACGACACTGGGATCGCTGTTTAAAAATATTAAGCTGAACTAAAGTTGCATCAAAAAAACAGACTTTCCATTCTCACGCATTCCTGCGTGTATCTGGAAAGTCTGCTTTCTATTATAAGAATTCTATTAGCCCTTTACAGCTCCAATCACAATACCTTTCACAAAATATTTCTGGAAGAACGGATACACAACCAGAATTGGAAGTGCTCCCATAACTGCAACGGCCATTTTGATACCAGTCGCTGGAAGTGTAATGCTTTGTGTCAATGCTCCTCCTGAAGCACCGCTCATCAGATACTGCACATCCAGAAGCATCTTATTCAGCAGAACCTGAATACTGTACAGTTTATCGTTATTGATATAGTACAGACCATTCAACCAGTCATTCCAATATCCGAGGCCGACCAGAAGTGCCAGTGTAGCAATAATCGGCGTAGACATCGGAAGAACAATTTTTGCCAGAATTCTCCACTCACCTGCTCCGTCAATTCTTGCAGCCTCGATGACCGCATCAGGAATGTTGGTGGTGAAATACGTTCTCATCATGATGACATAGAAAGCTCCCATCAGAAGATTTGGAACAATCAGTGCCCAGATGGTATTTTTAATATGAAAGATTCCAGTCCACATCATATAGGACGGTACCAAGCCACCGTTGAACAACATCGTAAAGAAAATCACAAAGGAGAAAAATGCTTTTCCCGGAAGCTCTTTTCTTGACAGTGGATAGGCAAACAATGTTGTCAGAGTCAGGTTTGCCACGGTTCCGACTACCGTTACCAGTGCGGAAATGATATAACCTCTTACAATACTGCCTGAATCTACCAGCAGTGTTTTGTATGCATCAAAACTGATTTCACGCGGCCAGAAAGAATATCCATATTTTAATAGAATGTTCTCTTTGGTGATTGATGACATAATCAGCAGAATAAACGGGACGATACACATAGCGGACAGTAAGATCATAATCACATTAGCTGCAATCTGAAAGTTTTTATTTCTTTCAACCATTTTTCATACTCTCCCTTCGCTTAGAATAATGCACTGTTTTCGTCCAGTCTTCGAACAATCAGGTTTGCAATCAGTACCAGTGCAAATCCTACCAGTGACTGATAAAGACCTGCTGCAGATGCCATACCGATGTTGTTCAGCTCCATCAATCCACGATATACGTAAGTATCGATGGTGTTTGTCACGTCGATCAGCGGTCCGCTGTTCATTGGTACCTGATAGAACAGTCCGAAATCGGAATAGAAAATACGTCCTACACTCATCAGCGTCAAGGTGATAATGGTTGTTTTCAATCCCGGTAGTGTGATATGTACAATTCTCTGCCAGCGGTTTGCACCGTCGATAGATGCAGACTCGTAAAGACTGGCATCCAATCCTACTACCGTTGCATAATAGATAATGCAGTTATATCCCAGGTTTTTCCATACATTGACAAAGATCAAAATGAATGGCCAGTACTTCGGATCAGAATACCATCCGATGCCCTGTTTTCCCATTGGTTTCAGAATACTGTTATTAATGAATCCGGCATCTGTGCTGAGGAATCCATATACCAGGTAGCTGACAACGACGATAGAAATCAGGAACGGTACCAGAATTAACGTCTGGTATATTTTCTTTCCCATCGTGGAACGGATTTCATTCAGCAGAATTGCCACTGCAATTGCAAGTACGGTTCCGACTACGATAAAGATTACGTTGTATCCCAGTGTGTTTCTTGTAATTGTCCAAGCATCTTTTGTCTTAAACAAAAACTCAAAGTTTTTAAGACCTGTAAACGGGCTTTTCAGGATTCCCAGACTGTAATTATATTTCTTGAATGCAATGATAATTCCAGCCATAGGCATATAGTTATTGATAAATAAGTATACAAGCCCCGGAAGCAGCATCAGATACATGGGAATAAATCTGCGGATTTTACCCCAATTTCTTTTCATCTTCCCAGCCTCCATTATTTGTTGGCTTCCAGCCAATCATCTAACTGTCTCTGTTTCTCAGCGATGATGGTATCTGCTCCTGCTGCTTTCAACTCATCCAGGAATTTCGGAATGGTAGTTTCTGGATCCAAGGAACCGCACTGCAGTGCAGGACCATATTTGGCAGTTACGTTTGCGCATGCAGTTACTTCGTTCTGTACATTTGTGTTGTCCCATGCAAAACCTTTGGCCGGAGAAACAACCGCATTGTTGTTGAACTCCTGGGTCTGATCCCAGATATCCGGATCATTTCCTTCCCATACATAGGAAATTGCCTCATTCGGCCAAGCCCATGGAAGACTGGTATAACCTGTGTTACTTGCTGTTACACCGTCTGGGTAGTTGATGACACCGTTGTCTTTGTCTGTAAACTCATAATGAGTTCCTTCCAGACCATTGATAAGAATATTTGCCAGATCCGGGTTTGTGTAGATCTCGTTTAATACCTGTACAGCTCTTTCCGGTTTATCACTGTTATGCGGAACATACCATACAATGTCAACACGTGTTGTGGTAGTATATGGTTCTACCAGATTCAAAACAACGATTTCTTTTCCGGACTCTTTTTCGATCTCCTGCTCGATACCTGGTTTTGTATTTGTAAAACGTCCAAAACCTTTACCAGAACCAATCAGACTATTTGCCATTTCAGTAGAAGTGGAAGCATCCGGCATGATCAGACCTTTCTGCGCCCAGTCATAGCGAAGTTTCATTTCGTTCATATATTTATCTGTTGCGTAGTAATTAATAACTTCTGTGCTGTCAGAAGATACACTCTCTAAAGATCCGATATCTCCACCAAGGTCATCTGGGTTTGTCATAAGGCTCATGGAACCCACATGAGAAACAATGGGATATACATCTGGATACATTTCTTTTACTTTTTCAAGGAGCGGCTCCAACTCCTCTTCTGTTTTAATAGAACTATAGTCAATTCCGGTTGCATCTGCCATCTCTTTATTCATAGCAAATCCCCATCCCGTTGCTTTCTCTTTATTGGACGGAACACCATAAATATTGCCGTTAAAGGTTACACATTTCCAGTCGGATTCACTGATTTCAGATTTCATATCGCTGCCATAGCTGTCCAGATAATCCGTAATCGGAAGGATCTGTCCGCTGCTGATTGCAGATGTTACATTTCCACAGTACTCATACATCAGATCCAATTTTTCAGAAGATGCCAATGTCAGGTTTACCTGCTGATCATAGCTTCCAAAGCCAACTCTTGTTACTTCAATTTTTGTATTAAATTTTTCCTCTGTGATTTTGCTCGCTGCTTCAGAAATTTTTGCGCAGTCATCTGTACTTGCATCACCAGGTGCCAGAATTTTTACTGTATAGCTGTCATTATTGCTACTTTCTGCGCTCTTAGAAGATGAACCCTGTGCAGAGCTTGCATCGCTTCCGCAACCTGCCAGCATACTTCCCGCCATAACAGAAACAAGTAAAAATGCCATTGCTTTTTTCTTATTCATTACATTTCTCTCCTTTGTTCTTTTCTTTGTTTTACGAATAGCTATATCCTATCAAAGAAGTATCTCTTTCTCTATAAAATCTGTGACTTTCTCTTTATATATTGTGACATACCACTGTAACTTTCGTTATTTTAACGAATCTGTATACTTATTTCTTGAAAACACACGACATCTATATTAGAATAAATGGCATGTTCCAACAGTTGGAACGCTCACACGATTTTTCTTATATTGTTATATTTTGGGAGGTTCTTATGTTATCTCGTAAAAATTTTTACATCTCATCAAAAATTTTTTTCACCCTTATAAGCCTTATCATGCTTATTCCGCTTACATTTCTGACGATATTTTTTGATTTCTACTCGCTTCGCCTGCTGAACCGCGAAATCGCTTCTGCAAATCGAAATGCTCTGTTTCTCTATCAGGAACAGTTAGAAGCAGATCTTTCCCAGATAGAAACCTCAATGGCACAGAACTGGGCTACGAACTGGAATTATCAGAAACTAAAATATAAACTTGATCCGCTCGATGTTCATTTAAATACACTCTCCATTGTGAATAAAGCACGGGAACAGCTTGCTCTGACAGAATGTCTCGGTGCTGTCTATATTTATTCTGCTCCCAATGATGTCTGCCGCTGTGCCTATCAGGACTGCTATTCCTATAAAGAATTAATAACAATGCAGAATTACGTAAAATCCCTTGATTTTGAATCAACTCCCAAATCCTGGTTTTACGATAAAGTCGGTGATAAATACTTTTTGGTTCGCCTTATCGGTTTTTCCAATGCCTACAGTGTTTCTCTCGTAGATTTTGATCTGGTCATGGCTCCATCTCGCCTCGCCACACAGACGCATAAAACTAGTTCACTCGTCTATCTTTCCAACGACGGAACCGTATTAAATCCTTCTAAAACCATTACAGAAAATAAACTGACCTTTTCGCCTGAAGACAATAACCACATCAAAAAAGGACAAAAAGAAAACTTTTTTGTTGTACAGGATCGCTTAAAATATGCTGATATTACCATGCTTTACCTTTCCCCTTACCAGGGAAGCCAGTTTTATTTAAATGCGACACAGATGTTTGCCATCATTGCCTCTGTGCTGGCACTGCTTTTGATTCCGTTCATGTGTTTTTTGGCCATCAAAATTTACTTTTCTCCATTAAGAGATGCAATCGCTACCATGGAGAATATTCGAAACGGTAAATTGAACTCAAAACTGCAGGAAACACAGTTTATCCGTGAATTTTCCGTCTTTAATTCCACTTTTAACCGAATGATGGATGAAATTCACAATCTGAAAATCCGCACTTATGAAAATAAGCTGATCATTCAAAAATCTCAGCTGCAATATTTTCAAATTCAGTTGAAGCCTCATTTTTATCTGAACTGCCTGAAAACTCTTTACGGTATGATTCAACAGAATAAAGGAAACGATGCACAGCAAATGATTTTATATGTTTCCCAGTATATCCGCTATACCTTCCGCGACAACAGCAGTCTTGTGCCACTGCAGACGGAACTGAATCAGGTACAGAATTATTATAAACTTCAGAAGCTAAACACAAGAGATTCTTCTGAGCTGACCATTTCTGCCGATCCCGCTGTTTCAAAGTTTCCGGTTCCCATGCTCTGCATTCAGACATTCGTCGAAAATTCTTTTAAGCATGGGCGAATCTCCAGCCAGCCGCTCAATGTACACATTTCCGTACAGCTGACAGAGACTGAAGAAGGAAATTATTTAAATATCAGTATTCAGGATAACGGAACCGGATTTCCGGACGAATTTCTGCAGTCCTTTCTGCAACATACAGAAGATGCAGTAACCGGACAGCACATCGGTATACACAATCTCCGTCAACGACTTACCTTACTTTACGGTGATCAGGCCGGACTGATCTGTATGAACAATTCCTCCGGCGCCCTGACAGAAATTATCCTGCCCATCCAGGAAGAACCAAATACCAGTTCAGAAACTAAAAGTAGCTTACTCTCAAACGAAAATTTGTTTTCATTATCCTAGAAAGAGGAGGAATCCCGAATGAATGTATTGATTATTGATGACCAACCCGATGTTGTCGCCGGTATTCATTCCGGCATCAACTGGGATGCGCTTTCCATCCGACAGGTTTTCTGTGCTAACGACATTATCCGTGCGCGTGAAATTCTTTCAAACAATTCCGTGGATATCATGCTCTGCGATATCGAAATGCCGCTCGGCAGCGGTCTTGAACTTTATGAATGGGTTGCGGAGCATTTTCCAGAAATCAAATGTATTTTTCTCACCTCACATGAAGATTTTTCCTATGCACAAAAAGCACTGCAACTCGGCGGATTCGATTATCTGATTCAGCCCGCTCCCTACAGTGCAATTGAGGTTTCCATTCAGAAAGCAGTCCTGCAAATTCAAAAGGAAAAAAAGGAAAAATTTTACAGTGAATATGGAAACTATTTCAGCAAACGCGAAATGGATCTTCTTGATGTGCTTTTAAATGAATTTTTGCAGAAACAGCCTGCAGAACCGCAGAATATCCTGAGTTTTCTGGACACGATCTCCATAAAACTCGATCCCGGCCGTTCCTGTGTTCTGACTTTGATTGATATTCTCGAACAGGACACGCCACATCCAGTTCGTGACCTTTCTCTCCTCCGCTCTATCCTGCAGAATGTCATTTCCGAGCTGTTTAAGCCGTTCACTAAAAAACTGCTTTTCTGCCATGTCCACGAACAGGTTTTTGCCCTTATTTTATACGAAACCGATAATTTTACAAAAGATCAGGTGCAAATTTATTTGCATACTTTTGTGGAAGCCGCTTCACAGTATCTCCACTTTAAAATAGCATGCTACTGTGCTCATTCTGCAAATTTTCTTCTGCTACCAGATAAAATACAGCAGCTTTTGGAACAGCGCAGTGAAAATGTGGCAAACTATAGCGGTATTTTTTATCAGAAATCCAGTATTTCCCAGGTTCCCTACACCCCTCCGGATTTTGTCCACTGGAATGTCATGCTCTCCTCTGGTTATTACGATGCCGTCCGTGCAGACATGCATGATTATCTGCTCCGCCAAAAAGAATCCGGTCATGTAAACCAGAAAATGCTCAGTCTCTTTTTACAGGATTTTCTTCAGCTCTTCTATCAGATTCTGAACCATCACCACATCGGTGCACACGGTGTTTTTGAAAAAGAATACGATATTCACGCCCTGAACAACTCCTGTCATTCCATAGAAGAGATGCATAAACTGCTTGATTTTTCCGTTGATTATCTAAAAAGCCTTCAAATTAGCGCAGAACCAGGTGTTTCACAGATCGACCAGGTGGTAAATTTTATTCAGAAAAATATTCACCAGAATGTTACCCGCACCGAAATCGCACATCAGGTATACATGAACCCGGAATACCTCTCCCGGCTTTTCAAAAAGGTAAAAGGAATTTCACTTTCTGACTATATCGTGCAGGAAAAACTGAAAATTGCGATTTCCCTGCTTGAGGGAACCAATCTCCCGGTCAGTGTAATTGCAACGAATATCGGCTACACGAATTTTTCTTATTTTACACAGGTATTCAAAAAAGTCTACGGAATTTCTCCGAGTGAATACCGTCAAAAGAAAAAATAATGCAAAAATAGTACTGCGGAGCGTAAAGTTTTCCCAAATAAATGTTAATACCCGGGTATAACGAAAATACGTTCCGCAGTATTTTATTTTTGCATTACTGTTTTATCTTCAAACAAGTTTTTATACCGGCATCGCCGCCACAAAATAATACATCACAACAAAATGACAGAAGCTGCCACCCATCACAAACAGATGAAAAATTTCATGTGTTCCGAACATTTTATGCTTCGCATTAAACATCGGCATTTTTAAGGAGTAAATCACCCCGCCGACCGTGTAAATGATGCCGCCCGCCAGCAACCATCCAAATGCCGGCCGTGAAAGAGCCAGAAACAGCGGATGAAATGCCAGTACACACAGCCATCCCATTGCGATATACAACACTGAGGAAAACCACTTCGGACAATTGATCCAGAATGCCTTGACAAGAATTCCGCCAATTGCTGCTGCCCACACCAATGCACAAAGTACAATTCCCGTCCGTCCATGCAGCGCAATCAGACAGATCGGCGTATAGCTTCCCGCAATCAGCACGGAAATCATCATATGATCAAATTTTTTCAGTCGACGGTTCACCTTCCCGTTTACATCAAACGTGTGATACACGGTACTCGCCAGATACAGCAAAATCATGCTCAGCATAAATACTGCCATCGCAATCACATGCAGATGATCCGGCTCCCGAGCCGCCTTCAAAAGCAATGGCAGCGTTCCCACCATCGCCAGGATCAACGCAATCCCATGCGTAATCGCACTGCCGGGATCCTTAATTCCATTTTTTCTGATATACTTCATCCTGCTCATTCCTTTCCTGTCAGAAGCACTGTGTATTTCAATTACCACTTTATATAGTTTTGATTACTACTTATCATCGTTTCTTTTATTATAGCAGGATAAAATTATTTTTCAAGTCAAAATGTCTATTTTCTTCTGGAATCGTTCGACCTGCTTTGACACAAAAAAACAGACTACTCGCCTGCACCTACCGTTGTGCCTGTTTGAGCCGTCTGTTTTTGTATTTTTATTGCTTCTTCGCTTGAATCAGCTTCCATTTTTCTACCCGCGAAAGCTGCTTAATTTCCCATTCTCTCCGCATAGCCTCCTGTTTTGTTAAAAAGGTTTCAAAATACACCAGTTTTACCGGTTTGCGGCTCTTTGTATATTTCGCTCCTTTTCCAGCATTGTGTGCCTTTACTCTGCGTTCCAAATTATTGGTCCAGCCTGTATAAAAAGATCCATCGCTGCATTCCAGAATATATGTAAAATTCCCCTGTTCCATTTCAAATTCCGTTCCTTCTGTTCATCTGTATTCTATGTAACTTTAACACTCGGTTCTTTTAGGCGCAATCAAAAAAATAAGAAAGAGTCCTGCTTCGCAGGAAAATTCAACGAAGTTTCCTGTAAGCAAAAAACCGTCCGGATTTCTCCGAACGGTTTTCTCATTTTTATTTTTACTGCATTGCCAGCTCATCTACCGCCAGTTTCAATGCGCCCATGATACCCTGGTTGTCGTTCAGGCTTGGAAGTACAATGTAGCTGTCGA
>JAHZFO010000017.1:0-38128 GCA_019421285.1 Clostridiales bacterium | reverse complement strand
AATGCAGTAGTGGGAGAAGCAAGAATCCCCCTGCTTTAGCTGTGGGGAGTGTCAATGTTTGTATAATGTGTGGATATGTTTGTGAAATAAGATTTCTTTTTATATAAAATAAAAAGATGTTGTCTGGCAGTTTTTCAGTTCTGTCAGACAGCATCTTTTTTGCATGAGCTTAGATCAACTCAGCATAGTAATAGATCTACCTGCGCGTACAGATTTAGTACTGCTGGCCGCCCTGGGAGCCGCTGGACATCTGGCGTTCCTGTGCTTCGATCATCTTTTTGACCATATATCCACCTACGGATCCGTTCTGTTTGGAAGTCAGGTTTCCGTTGTATCCGTCTGTAAGCGGAACACCCAGCTCGTTTGCTACCTCATATTTGAAACGGTCAAGTGCGCCCTTTGCTTCCGGAACAACTGCTTTGTTAGAAGAAGTGTTACTTGGCATAATTCATTTCCTCCTTGGTTGTTATTTGGTTTACTGTTACATTGCTAGTATATGAAAACCATAAAATAATACACTGGCAGTTAAAGGAAATTTAACATATAAAAATATTTCCGTTCATAAATTATACCGCAGTAAAAAAGCGAATGTATGGTTGCTTTTTGACTAGAATTGCGGTTATAATAATCTCTGCATCACATATAATATCTGTCAGACAAAAAAAGTAAGGGGAGCCCGTGAAAAAGAAGCGTTATCCTACATACAAGCGAAAATATAAACGAAAAAAACAGCCCAGGCGAAAAATACTCACAGCCATTATCCTGTGTGTCATCCTTGCAGTATGTAATGGCTGGATGCCGCCGCGGAGCCTGAAAGAGGTAAAAGATCAAAGCCGGATCTTCGGACAGGTATTTCTTACATATATAGAAGAAAATGCGCAGATCCTCTGGGAAGATATTTCGGAATCCGCTTCCGATGCAGTGACAGGATTACTGAAACAATCTCAGACGAAGACAGGAGGGCAGACAGAATCTGTTTCTCTGGATCAGATTCCGGAATACAGCGACAGTCCATATGTGGAGATCAATGGAAATGTACCATCTTTTTCTGATGAAAAAAGCGCAGGACCTGCATACGAATTTTACAGTGAACTGGATTCTCTGGGACGCTGCGGTTATGCAGAATCCAAGATCACACCGGAGCTGATGCCTGATGAAGAGCGAGGAGCGATCGGAATGGTAAAGCCTACAGGATGGCATACTGTAAAATATGAAAATGTAGATGGCAGGTATCTGTATAATCGTTGCCATCTTATCGGGTATCAGCTGACTGGTGAGAATGCAAACAAGAAAAATCTTATCACAGGAACCAGATATCTCAATGTGACGGGAATGCTTCCTTTTGAAAATGAAGTTGCAGATTACGTGCACAGTACAGGAAATCCCTGTATGTATCGTGTGACTCCGTTTTTTAAGGGAGATGAACTGGTAGCCCGAGGTGTGGAAATGGAAGCCGAATCCGTTAAAGACCAGAAGATATCTTTCCATGTTTTTGTTTATAACATACAGCCGGGAATTGAAATTGATTATACTACAGGAAACAGCTGGGAAGAATAGGGTATATGAAGCAACGTCGGAGAAAATAGTTACTGTACACTCCGTTCTCAGCAACAGAAAATATTAATTTTTCATGAATTTACACGAATTAAATTGCACTTTTTTGGGCGTTATGCTAGAATCAGTTACAGAGTTATATGATTTTACCTATATAAAAGGGGAGAAAAGGGATGTAAGCCAAGGGCAGAATGGAGAGGTGGATTATGAATTTAGGAATTATTGCGCATAACAGTAAGAAAGTTCTGATTGAAGACTTCTGTATTGCATACAAGAATATCCTTGCCAAACATGAAGTATATGCAACCGGAACAACAGGAAGAAGAATTGAGGAAGCAACCAGTCTTCACGTTCACAAGTTTCTTGCCGGAAGTATAGGCGGAGACAAGCAGTTTATGGAGATGGTAGAGCGTCAGGATCTGGATATGGTGATCCTGTTTTATAACCCTGTCATGATGGACCCGGTAGAGCCGGATATCATGAGCATTGTCAAACGCTGCGACCAGTACAACATTCCGGTTGCTACAAATATTGCCACTGCGGAACTTCTGATCCTTGGACTGGCCCGCGGTGATCTGGATTGGAGATTAAATCTGAAATGAGAGTCATAGCAGGAAAAGCACGTAGATTAAACTTAAAAACCATTCCCGGAAATGAGACACGACCAACAACAGACCGTATTAAGGAAACTCTTTTTAACATTCTCCAGCCTGAAATACCTGGTTGTCGGTTTCTGGATCTGTTTTCCGGAAGCGGAGCGATCGGTATTGAAGCTCTGAGCCGTGGAGCCGAGTATGCCGTATTTGTGGAAAAAAATCCCAAAGCATGTACTTGCATCCGCGAAAATCTTTCATTTACAAAACTCACGGATGGTGGTAAACTGCTGAACATGGATGTGCTTCAGGCACTGCGTTCACTGGAAGGCGGAGAACCATTTGACTGTATTTTTATGGATGCACCATACGAACAGCATCTGGAACAACCAGTCCTTGAGTATCTGGCTGACAGCACTCTTGCAGATGAAAACACGCTGATCGTTGTGGAGGAAGATCTACATACGGATTTTTCTTATGTAGAGGACCTTGGATATCATCTGGTACGTTCCAAGGAATATAAAACCAACAAGCATGTTTTCCTAAAAAAATGAAAGAGAGACAGACATATGATAACAGCAGTATACCCGGGAAGCTTTGACCCGGCAACCTATGGCCATCTTGACATCATTAAGCGGGCAAGCATTTCATTTGACCGGGTTATAGTGGGAGTTTTGCATAATTCTGCAAAAAGTCCGTTGTTTTCTGTAGAAGAACGTGTTAAGATACTAACAAAGGCGACAAAAGATATCCCGAATGTGGAGGTGAAAGCATTCGAGGGCCTGTCAGTGAACTTTGCCAGGGAAAACCATGCCCAGGTGATCGTTCGAGGGCTTCGTGCTGTCACGGATTTTGAATATGAACTGCAGATGGCCCAGACTAATCGTGTTCTGGCACCGGATGTGGACACCGTTTTTCTTACAACCAGTCTGGAATATGCATACTTAAGCTCCACGATCATGAAAGAAGTTGCTAATTTCGGAGGAGATCTGAGCAAATTCGCTCCACGTGAGATTACGGATGCAGTCGAAGAGAAATTGAAAAAAAGAGAAACAGAGAAATAAGGAGAGTGTATTATGAGCAGCAGAATTGAACAGATTATTCAGGAGATTGAAGAGTATGTGGACAGCTGTAAATTCCAGCCTCTTTCCACTACCAAGATCGTAGTGAACAAAGAAGAGATTGAGGAGTATTTACGTGAACTTCGTCTGAAAACTCCGGATGAGATCAAACGTTATCAGAAGATCATCAGCAATAAGGATGCGATCCTTGAGGATGCTCAGGCTAAAGCTGACAGTCTGATCGCAGATGCTCAGGCCAAAGCTCAGGAACTTGTTACACAGCATGAGATTATGCAGAAAGCATATGCACAGGCAAATGAGACCATAAATGCTGCAAACAAGCAGGCTCAGGAGATTCTTGATTCTGCAACACAGGATGCAAACAGCATTCGTCTCAGTGCGATCACATACACAGATGATATGATGGCTAATATCGGTTCTGTCCTGAATCAGACACTTGAAGATGCCGGTGGTAAATACAAAGCATTTATTGATGCTCTGCAGAGCTGCCTTGAGGTTGTTAATCATAATCGTCAGGAGCTTGCACCACAGACTGCTCAGGCAGCGGCAATCTCCAATACCTTCCAGGATGATGACAGTTCTTCTATAACAAAAGAAGACGAAGATCTGTTAGACGATATCGGAGAAAACTAGGATCAGGAATATCGCACTGGCGTTCAGACATTTTGAAATAGCGTAGGGGATCAGTGACAAACTGTTTTCCAATACGCTTTTTGTCTGAGCCATGACGCAAAAGCCACCAAAAGAAGTCAGGAGCATAGAAGCAAGGTATCTGCTTTTCCATGGTAGTGGTGCGCCGGCAATCTGTTTCAGCCCGGTAGTTAGTTCCAGTGGTGCTGTGAACAGCATACAGCTTTGTGCATGAAATGGCCAGTAAAAGCTGATACTGGCGAGTATCAGTGAGAAGAGGAGAATATAGCCCCCGAGACGTGTGATGGTTTCAAATCCGTCCATGATCGAGACATCCAGGATGACTCCTATGGAGTCCTGTTGGTATGTCTCTTTTTTTATCTTGTCTACGCAGACAGAGTCCACGGTATGCCCGCGATATACAACGAAACGAAAAAACAGCATACAAAAGAGATCTGCCGCCAGAAAAGTGAGGATCATCTGTACTGCTGATATCTTATTTTTCAAGAGTATCCCGGAAAGATAGGAAATGATAAATGCGGGACTTGCATTGCAGCTAAACGTAAGAAGATATTCCCCTTCTCTGCGGGAAATCTGCTGGTCTATGTACAGATCATGTGCCAGTTTGGCTCCCATAGGATATCCGCATAACAGACCCAGGATCAGAACATAGGCTCCAGCAGGTGAAAGCCCGAAAAACGTTTTCCAGAAGAAAGCAGATGGTTTCAGAAGCTTCCGGATATTTCCAGTTTTTAATAATGCTCCTGTCAGGATCAGAAATGGCAGCAGAGTGGGAATCATGATATTCAACCACAATCCAAGTCCATTTTTTACTCCGGTAAGAGCTTCTTTTGGGTGAAAAAGCAGAAAAAACAACAGGCAGATATAGAAAAATATGATTATTTTTCGTTTCATAAAAACAGGTCCTTGCTTTTTTTACAGTATATGATTATTATAAAAGACAAATGAATTTATGAAGCAGAAGGAGGCAGAATTTATGCCAGTATTAGAAAATTGTGAACCAAAGAGAGTTTTTCATTATTTTGAAGAAATCTGCAAGATTCCTCATGGTTCCAGAAATACAAAACAGATCAGTGATTTCCTTGTGGAATTCGCGAAGGATCATGGATTCAGATATGTACAGGATGAGCTGAATAATGTAGTGATCTACAAGCCAGGCACACCAGGATATGAGAATTCTCCCACAGTGATCATCCAGGGCCACATGGACATGGTATGTGAAAAACGACCGGATGTAGATCATGATTTTACAAAGGATGGTTTGAACATCTCTGTAAAAGATGGTTATATCACAGCCAACGGAACAACTCTTGGCGGTGATGATGGTATTGCAGTTGCTTATGGCCTTGCCCTTCTTGACAGTACAGATATTCCACACCCTCCTCTTGAAGTACTGCTCACGGTTGATGAGGAGATTGGTCTTCTTGGTGCAGTCGGTCTGGACTGCAGCGTGCTGAAGGGAAGAAGATTTATCAATCTGGATTCTGAAGCGGAGGGAAGTCTCTGGATCAGCTGTGCCGGCGGTCTTTCCGGTATCAGCCATATCCCTGTCCAGCGTGTAGAAGGAGAAGGAGAAAAGGTACAGGTCAAAGTCTGTGGACTTATGGGCGGACATTCCGGTGCCGAGATTGACAAGAACAGAGCGAATGCCAATAAACTTATGGGACGGTTTCTTTACGGACTTAAGAAAAAAGCGGAATATGCCCTTATTTCTCTTACAGGCGGACAGAAAGACAATGCCATTACAAGAGAGTGCACCGCAGAATTTCTTACGGATTCCGTTGCTGAGGTAAAAGCTTATGCAAAAGAGCTCCAGGAGCAGCTCCGTGAAGAATATACTGGTTCTGACGAAAACATTACTTTTGAAATAACAGAAAAGGGTACTGCAACAGCAGAGGTTCTTCATCCTACAAGTCAGGAAAAGATCGTATTTTATCTGCAGAATGTACCATTCGGAATCCAGAAAATGAGCGGAACCATCAAAGGCCTGGTGGAAACCTCCAGCAATATCGGTATCCTCCGTCTGGATAGGGACGAGCTTTTTGCAAGTTCCAGTGTAAGAAGCTCTGTAGACGCTGCATGCAGTGCATTATCTGATAAGATTGAATATCTCACAGAATTTCTTGGTGGTGACTATGAAGTACAGGGTGCATACCCGGCATGGGAGTACAGAAAGGAATCTCCATTACGAGATAAAATGGTTGCAGTTTTTGAGGAAATGTACGGACATAAGCCTGAAGTCGTAGCGATCCACGCAGGCCTTGAATGCGGGCTTTTCTATAAAAAAATGGAAGGACTGGACTGTGTATCCCTTGGACCGGATATGAAGGATATCCATACATCCGAGGAGGTTCTCAGCATTGCTTCCACAGAAAGAGTATGGAACTATCTTGTACAGGTTCTCAAAAATCTGAAAGACTGATCCCGTTCGGAGTATGTTCGAACTTTTACCCTGGAGAGACGTAAGGTTTCTCCAGGGTATTTTTATGCCATGATAAAAAAATATTCATAAAATACAGAATTATACATATATATAGATTTGTGGATGCATCACACAAAAAGGAAAATAATTCTATATTTTTTTAATAAAAAATTGATAAACAATCCCTTTTTTTTCAAAACATATGTTATAATAAAAAATGTATGCCGCTGTCACCAAAACCAAAAAGAGACTGGCGGCAGATGATAAGGAGCGAGCAACATGGAAATACAGTTATGGCGAAGTATTTTGTGCCCTTACGAGCTGGCGGTCAAAGAACTGACAGTCAAGTTTAAACATATGATAGAAGAGTATCACGAAAATGATCGTTATTCTCCCATTGAACAAGTCAGTGGAAGAGTAAAAAGTGTTTCCAGTATCCTGGAGAAAATGCAGCGTAAAGATATCCCGATCGAACAGCTGGAAACAGAAATGGAAGATCTGGCAGGAGTACGGATCATTTGTCAGTTTGAAGAAGATATCGATACCGTTGCTGCGATCATCCGAAAAAGAACAGATATGGAAGTCAAAAGTGAAAAGAACTATCTGACGCATATCAAGCAGAGCGGTTACCGGAGTTATCACATGATCCTTTATTATACAGTGGAAACTATTCATGGGCCGAAACGGCTTCAGGTAGAAATACAGATCCGTACCATGGCAATGAATTTCTGGGCAACGATCGAGCATTCCCTTCAGTATAAATACAAAGGTGATATGCCTCCTCATGTAGCAGAACGTCTTAGTAAAGCATCCGATGCGATCATTTCGCTGGATCATGAAATGTCTTCTGTGCGCAATGAGATCATGGATGCCCAGAATTCATCTCAGATGCAGTCCAATCTTGTAAAGGATATTTTGAATAATATTGAAAATCTCTACCGTGTTTCCAGTGAACGGGAAGTCAGCAAAATACAGGATGAGTTCCTGCGGGTATTCAAAACCAAGGATTTGCGTCAGCTGGAACGCTTCCACAGGCAGCTGGATATCATTGCAGAGGGTTATCGTGCCCAGGCAGTCCATCACAGCATATGAAAACAGGGCAGACAGTACTAATACACATACATACGAGGAATTATAAATGCAGGATTTTTTACCAGTTACAAGAGAAGATATGAAGTCAAGAGGCTGGGATGAGTTGGATTTTGTCTACGTGACAGGAGATGCCTATGTGGATCATCCGTCTTTTGGATCTGCGATCATTGGACGTCTTCTGGAAAGCAGAGGATATCGTGTAGGCATGATCCCTCAGCCTGACTGGCGAAAGAAGGAGAGCATCCAGGTGTTCGGGGAACCGCGCCTGGGTTTTCTCGTTACAGCAGGAAACATGGATTCCATGGTGAATCATTATACGGTTTCCAAAAAGCACCGAAGCACAGATGCCTATTCTCCGGGAGGAAAAATGGGATTAAGACCGGACAGGGCTTCTGTTGTATACAGCAATCTGATCCGGCAGACCTATAAACATACGCCTATCATTCTTGGTGGGATCGAAGCCAGCCTTCGAAGAATGGCACATTACGATTATTGGGAAAATAAGGTCAAGCACAGTATTCTGATCGATTCCGGTGCGGATCTGATCTCTTATGGAATGGGGGAACATTCCATCCTGGAGATCGCAGAAGCCCTGCAAAGCGGGATTCCGGTCCAGGAGATCACATATGTGGCAGGGACGGTTTTTAAAAGCCACGATATCAGCAGGGTTTACGATCCGGTGGTCCTTCCGTCATTTGAACAGGTACAGACCGATAAAAAAGCTTACGCGGACAGCTTTGCCATTCAGTACCGAAACACGGATCCATTTACAGCAAAGCCTCTGGCAGAATCTTATGGGAACCGTGGATATGTGATACAGAATCCACCATCTCAGCCTCTGACACAGATGGAAATGGACGATGTTTACGATCTGCCTTATACAGGACGATATCATCCCATGTACCAGAAAGAAGGCGGGATTCCGGCACTGAAAGAGATCAAATTCAGTCTGACCAGCAACAGAGGATGCTTTGGAAGCTGTAATTTCTGTGCGCTGACCTTTCATCAGGGCCGTATCCTTCAGACAAGAAGTCACGATTCCATTCTGAAAGAAGCTGAAAAGATGACGGAGGATCCGGATTTTAAAGGCTATATCCATGATGTAGGAGGCCCTACGGCTGATTTTCGTTATCCTTCCTGCAAAAAGCAGCTGACAAAAGGAGTCTGCAAGGAGCGGCAGTGCCTGTTTCCTTCTCCGTGTAAGAATCTGACGGTAGACCACAAGGATTATCTTCAGCTTCTCAGAAAGGTCAGGAATATCCCCAAAGTTAAAAAAGTTTTTGTCCGTTCCGGCATTCGGTTTGATTATCTGATGGCAGACCCGGATAAAACTTTTCTTAATGAGCTTGTGAAATATCACGTCAGCGGTCAGCTGCGGGTAGCACCGGAGCATGTTTCTGATGAAGTCCTGAAGTTTATGGGCAAACCCAGGCACGAGGTTTATGAGGGCTTTCTGAAGGAATATGAAAAAGCAAATGCGCGGACTGGTAAGCAGCAATATGCCGTTCCGTATTTCATGTCGTCCCATCCCGGGTGTACAATGAAGGAAGCCGTGAAGCTTGCGGAATACGTCCGTGATCTTGGATTTACGCCGGAGCAGGTTCAGGATTTTTATCCAACGCCATCAACACTTTCTACCTGTATGTATTACACAGGAATCCATCCGCTGACAGGCGAAAAGGTATATGTGCCGAAAAATCCACACGAAAAAGCAATACAGCGAGCACTGATGCAGTATAAAAATCCGGAAAATCGCGAACTGGTCCTGGAAGGACTTAAGATGACCGGACGTATGGATCTGGTCGGCTTTGGACCGAAATGTCTGATCCGTCCCAGAGAGCTTCATAAAAAAGCCAAAAAAACACAGACAAGGAGTTCGGCACATGAAAGATACCAGAAAAAGAAAAACAAAAAAAGGTGATTTCGGTTATTTTAACAGCGAAAAAAAACGAAGACTCCTGATCACCGCAGGATTATTTTCGCTTCCACTGCTCATTTTCTTTGTGGCGTGGGCCGTCAACGGAACAAGAATGACAGTCTGGACGGTTCTGACCGTAGTAGGCTGTCTGCCAGGATGTAAATCCATGGTAAGCCTGATCATGATCCTGTTACGTCATCCTATGGATGAAAAGCTCTATAAAGAGATCCGCAAGCATGCCGGTGACCTGGTCATGTCCTATGAAATGTACATGACTTTTTATGAGAAAAGCGGTTATCTGGACGCTGTTGCCGTGTGCGGAAATACAGTAGTGGGTTATACCAGTGATCCAAAAGCAGATATCGCCTACCTTGCAGAGCAGTCACAGAAAATCATCCGTAAAAACGGATATAAAGTAGATGTAAAGATCCTGAGGGACCTGAAGCCCTATCTGGAACGTCTGGATTCCATGAATGAGCACAAAGAATCTTTGAGAAACGGGATTAAATTCACACCGGATGAACGATACCCGGATCTTTCCAGAGAAGAACTGATCAAACATACGATCCTGGCAATCTGTCTGTAGGAGCATTATATAATGAAAGAATTTATCATTAACGAAAACGAGGCCGGACAGCGTTTTGACAAATATCTGGCCAAGCTTCTCCGTGAAGCTCCAAAGAGCTTTTTCTATAAAATGATGAGGAAAAAAAATATCACGCTCAATGGAAAAAAAGCCACCGGGAATGAAAAGCTGTTTTCAGGAGATCATGTAAAACTGTTTTTAAGTGATGAAACATTTGAAAAATTCAGCGGAAATGATTCTGCTCCACGGGCACATTATGCTCTGGATATCATTTACGAGGATGAAAATATCCTGTTGATCAACAAACCGGCAGGAATGCTTTCTCAGCCTGCTGATGACGGAACCCCTTCACTGGTAGAATATCTGACTGGCTATCTTCTGAAAAATGGCTCTCTTACAGAGAATGATCTGAGAACCTTTCGTCCTTCCGTATGCAACCGCCTTGACCGCAATACCAGCGGGCTTATAGCGGCAGGCAAAAGCCTTTCCGGTCTGCAGGAACTTTCAGGGATGTTCAAGTCCAGGGAACTTCATAAATATTACCTCTGTCTTGTGGAGGGAGTTTTAAAAGAAGAAAGATATATCAAAGGTTATCTGGCAAAAGATAAAAAAAGCAACAAAGTAACCATCTATAAACAAGAGAAAGAAAATGCCCTTCCAGTGGAAACAAAGTATTATCCGTTGGGTACCAATGGAACCCGTACCCTTCTTAAGGTTGAACTGATCACAGGACGTGCACATCAGATCCGAGCTCACCTTGCTTCGGAGGGACATTCGGTTGTTGGTGATCCCAAATATGGAAAAGCCGATAAAAAACTGAAAGGACAGCTGCTTCATTCTTTTCGAATGGAGTTTCCATCTATGAAAGGAAGCCTGTCATATTTATCCGGGAAGGTCTTTACGGCACCGCTTCCGGAAATCTTTCTCAGAACACTAAAAGAGGAAAAGTTGGAGGAGAGTTATTATGAAAATCTGGAATGAAATATGGGATTACGTCAAGATGATCATCATCGTGGTAGTTGTAGTCCTGGTTATCAACAATGTAGTACTGATCAATGCAAAGATCCCGTCAGAATCTATGGAAAATACCATTATGACCGGGGATCGTATCTTTGGCTATCGTCTGGCCTATGGTCTGAATATGGATGTATTTGGTCACGAGATCTCAAAAAAATGGAAAGATCCGGAACGCTTTGACATTGTGATCTTCAAATATCCGGATGATGAGTCCCAGCTGTTCATCAAACGTATCATCGGTCTTCCAGGAGATAAAGTAGAGATCAAAGATGGTAAAGTTTATATCAATGATTCAGAGACACCTCTGGATGATTCCTTTGTGTCGGAAACTCCTCTTGGAAGCTTCGGACCATACGAAGTACCGGAAAACTGTTACTTTATGATGGGAGACAACCGTAACAATTCCAAGGATTCCCGATACTGGCAGAATACATATGTACAGTTTGATCAGATCGTCGGAAAGGCGGAGATCCGTTATTTCCCATCCATCAAACTTCTAAATTAAAGGGCAGACTTTATGGCAACATGGAACAGCAGAGGACTTCGTGGTTCTACTCTGGAGGAACTTATCAATCGTACCAATGAGCAGTACAGGGAAAAGGGACTGGCCCTCATCCAGAAAATTCCGACCCCTATCACTCCGGTTAAAATGGATAAAACCTCCCGGCATATCACGCTGGCATATTTTGAACAGAAAAGTACCGTAGATTATATCGGAGCAGTACAGGGAATCCCTGTCTGCTTCGATGCAAAAGAATGCTGTGTAAAAACTTTTCCCCTTGCGAACATTCATCCTCATCAGGTAGCATTTATGGATGAGTTTGAAAAGCAGAAGGGGATTGCTTTTTTTCTGATCTATTTCAGCGCAGATAATGTTTTTTATTATCTTACCCTTCGTAAGCTGAAGGAATTCTGGAAAAGGATGGAAGACGGCGGACGAAAAAGTTTTCGTCGGGAAGAGCTGGACGAGGAATTTTATCTTTTCGGAAAAAATGGATTTCTGGTTCCTTATCTGGAAGGGATCCAGAAAGATCTGCAATTACGGGATTGACTTTTGGAAAGGTTTCCTATATAATCAAATTTAAGTTTTTCTGTGGTAGCATGGTAGTGAATTAAAGTGAAACACAGAAAATCTCAAAACGTGTTACGGAGGAAATGAACATGCAGCGTATTTTTCATACACCTGAAGGTGTGCGGGACATTTATGGAGAGGAATGCAGCCGCAAAAAACGGCTCCAGAAGGAGCTACACCAGGTGTTTTCAAGATATGGATATGAAGATATAGAAACACCGGGATTTGAGTATTTTGAAGTGTTCAGCAATGAGGTAGGAACGATCCCATCCAAGGATTTATATAAATTTTTTGACAGAGAGGGAAACACACTTGTTCTCAGACCTGACTTTACACCGTCTGTTTCCAGAGCATGTGCAACTTATTTTGATCCAGAAAAGGGACCTGTAAGACTTTGTTATACCGGAAATACATTTATCAACAATTCCAGTTATAGAGGTCAGATGAAGGAAAATACTCAGATGGGTGTTGAGCATATGGGAGATGATTCTGCAGCAGCAGATGCTGAGATCCTTGCTATGACTGTGGAGTGTCTGAAGGCAGCAGGACTTACCGAATTCCAGGTTAGCGTAGGCCAGGTAGATTATTATAAATCCCTGCTTGCAGAGGCAGATCTGGAGCCGGAGATAGAAGAGCATCTTCGTGAGCTGATCTCTCAGAAGAATTATTTTGGTGTGGAAGAGCTTCTTAAGGGACAGAATTTAGGCGATAACCTTTCCAAGGCTTTTGCTGAACTGCCTCAGATGTTCGGTTCAGCAGAAGTGCTGGAAAAAGCAAAAAAGCTCACCTCCAATCCGGAAGCACTTTCTGCAGTAAAACGACTGGAAGAAATTTATGAGATCCTGAAAGTATACGGCTGTGAGAAATACATTGCTTTTGATTTTGGAATGCTCAGTAAGTTCCGTTATTATACAGGGATCATTTTCCAGGCTTATACATATGGAACCGGTGAACCCCTGATCAAGGGCGGACGCTACAACGAATTGATGAAGCATTTCGGAAAACCGGCTTCTTCCATTGGATTTGCCATTGTGGTCGATAACCTGATGCTCGCGCTTTCCAGACAGAAGCTGGCTGTTCCGTCCGGTGATAAGACCATTGTGATCACCTATGATCCGGGAAATCTGAAAAAAGCGATCCAGGAAGCAATGGCGCTTCGAAATAAAGGTAAAAAAGTGGCATTGTGCCCGGCAAAGGAGGAGCAGGACTGATGAGATATCTTACATTTGCCCTCACAAAAGGGCGTCTGGCCAGCAAAACACTGGATATGTTTGAGAAGATCGGTATTACATGTGAGGAGATGCGTGACAAAGATTCCCGAAAGCTGATCTTTACCAATGAGGAACTGAAGCTGAAGTTTTTCCTTGCAAAAGGTCCGGATGTGCCGACTTATGTAGAGTATGGTGCAGCAGATATCGGTATCGTAGGTAAGGATACCATTCTGGAAGAAGGAAGAAAGCTATATGAGGTTATGGATCTTGGATTTGGAGCATGCCGCATGTGCGTATGCGGCCCTGAAAGCGCCAGAGAAGTCCTGAATAACAATCAGCTGATCCGTGTAGCTACAAAATATCCAAATATTGCAAAGGATTACTTCTATAACAAAAAGCATCAGACTGTGGAGATCATTAAGCTGAACGGTTCCATCGAGCTTGCACCGATCGTAGGACTTTCCGAGGTTATCGTGGATATCGTGGAAACCGGAAGCACCCTTCGCGAGAATGGCCTGAAGGTGCTGGAAGAAGTCTGCCCGCTGTCTGCACGTATGGTAGTCAATCAGGTCAGCATGAAAATGGAAGATGAACGGATCCGCAAACTGATCACAGAACTTCGAGGTGTGATCAAATAAACTGAATAACAGATGAACCTCCAAAATACAGAAAGAAGGCAGAATTTATTATGCGTAAGGTAAAACTCACCAAAGAATCTACAAAAGATATTCTGGAAACTCTCTTAAAAAGAAGCCCTAATAATTATGGAAAATACGAGGATGCAGTAGCAAATATCCTTGCCAAAGTAAAAGCAGAGGGAGATACCGCGTTATTTGCATTTACCAGAGAATTTGATAAAGTCGAAGTGACAAAGGATACGATCCGTGTAACCCCTGAGGAGATCGAGGAAGCATACAAGCTGGTAGATCCTTCCCTGATCGATGTGATCAAAAAAGCATTGGTGAATATCCGCAGCTATCACGAAAAACAGCTTCAGAACAGCTGGTTCACAAGCACAACAGACGGAACCATGCTTGGTCAGAAGGTAACCGCTCTGAACTGTGTAGGTGTTTACGTTCCCGGTGGAAAGGCTGTATATCCGTCTTCCGTGCTGATGAATATCGTTCCTGCAAAAGTTGCCGGTGTTGACCGTATTGTAATGACAACACCTCCTGGAAAAGACGGAAAAGTAAATCCAAGCACACTTGTTGCTGCCAACGAAGCCGGAGCAGATGAAATCTATAAAGTGGGTGGTGCACAGGCCATCGGAGCACTTGCATATGGAACCGAGAGTATTCCAAAGGTTGACAAGATCGTAGGACCCGGAAATATTTTTGTTGCGCTTGCAAAAAAGGCAGTTTATGGATACGTAAGCATTGATTCTATTGCCGGCCCAAGCGAGATCCTCGTTCTTGCAGATGAGACTGCAAATCCTCGTTATATTGCAGCAGATCTTCTTTCTCAGGCAGAACATGATGAGATGGCATCTGCGATCCTGATCACAACAAATGAGGAATTTGCAGATCAGGTAGATAAAGAAGTCAGAGGTTTTGTTGAGGTACTTTCCAGAAAAGCCATTATTGAGAAATCCCTGGAGAACTTTGGTTATATCCTGATCGCAGAAGATATGGACGAGGCCATTGAGGCTGCCAATGAAATTGCTTCTGAACATATGGAGATCGTCACAAAGAATCCTTTTGAAGATATGATGAAGGTACGAAATGCAGGTGCGATCTTTATCGGAGAGCACAGCTCTGAACCCCTTGGAGATTATTTTGCAGGACCAAACCATGTGCTTCCTACCAATGGAACTGCCAAATTTTTCTCCGCACTTTCTGTAGATGATTTTATCAAGAAATCCAGTATTGTATATTATTCCAGGGAAGCACTCCGAAAGATCCACAAGGACATTATCCAGTTTGCCACATCGGAACAGCTGACTGCACACGCAAATTCCATTGCAGTCCGTTTTGAGGAAGAGGACAAGGAGAACGAATAATGGCAAGAGAAGCACTGATCGAAAGAAACACAAAAGAAACGCAGATACGTCTGCAGCTGAATATTGATGGAACAGGAAGTTCCGATATTGATACAGGCATTGGCTTTTTTGACCATATGCTGGACGGTTTTACGCGCCATGGACTGTATGATCTTACGCTGAGAGTCCACGGTGATCTGAATGTAGATGATCATCACACCATTGAAGATACAGGGATCGTCCTTGGAAACGCTATCCGTGAGGCAGTTGGCGACAAAAAAGGGATCAAACGTTACGGCAGCTGTATCCTTCCTATGGATGAAGTGCTTGTGCTCTGCGCAGTAGATCTTTCCGGAAGACCTTATCTTGGATGGGATGCAGAGTTTTCTACGGAAAAAATAGGAGATATGGCTACAGAGATGGTAAAGGAATTCTTTTATGCAGTATCCTATTCCGCAGCAATGAATCTTCACATCAAGGTTCTTTCCGGAGGAAACAGCCATCATGTGGCAGAGGCCATGTTTAAAAGCTTTGCGAAAGCCCTTGATGCAGCAACACAGTACGATTCCCGGATCACAGACGTGCTTTCTACCAAGGGAAGCCTCTGATACAGAAGGAGACCACTTATGAACAAACAGTTGATCCCATGCCTTTATCTTCATTCAGAAAAGGCGGTAACAGGATTTGGACAGAGAAATCTTTTCGGAGACGGAAATGTAGAAACACTTGCAAAATTTTACGGTGACAATGGGGCAGATGAGCTTCTGGTATTTGACTTTTCTTCCGCAGATGCAGAGCATGACCGTGCGATCGGAAAAATCCGTGATATCTGTCAGGTATCTGAGATCCCGGTGATCGCAGCGGGAAATATCAAACGTATGGAAGATGTAAAAAAGCTGATCTATGCGGGATGTGCCAAAGTTGTACTGAATTTTTCGAAAGAGAATAATATCAAGCTTCTGGAAGAAGTATCCCGGCGCTTTGGAAAAGAGCGTATGATGATCAGCATCTCTGATCTGAGAGAATTTACAGAAAATCAGGATCTGATCGAAACATATGCAGACACTGTTCTGGCTTTGGACACTGTCGAAAATGAAATCGCAGAGATTTCTCAGATTTCCATTGTTCTTCATACCGATGAAAACAGATCTGAGAACGTTCTGGAGCTTTTAGGAGAACCAGCTGTGTCCGGACTTTGCGGTGCTTATGTAAGCAGTCTTGAAAATGATCTGCATACATTTAAGGAAACCTGCGAAGAAGCCGGAATTCCGGTAAACACATATAAAAGTAATATTGCATGGTCGGACTTTAAATTAAACAGTGACGGAATGGTTCCGGTTATTGTCCAGGATTACCGGACGGATGAAGTACTGATGCTTGCCTATATGAATGAGCTTGCTTTTAACACAACATTGAAGCTTGGAAAAATGACATACTGGAGCCGCAGCCGGAATGAGCTCTGGACCAAAGGTCTGACATCCGGACACGTACAGTATGTAAAATCTCTTACCATTGACTGTGATAATGATACGATCCTTGCCAAAGTGGAGCAGGTGGGCGCAGCCTGCCATACAGGAAACCGTACCTGTTTCTTCAAACCGCTGATGAAAAAAGAGTACGATGATACCAACCCGCTTCACGTGTTCCAGAATGTGTATGATGTGATCACTGACCGAAAAGAACATCCAAAGGAAGGTTCCTATACCAATTATCTTTTTGATAAGGGAATTGACAAGATTTTGAAAAAAGTCGGTGAAGAATGCACAGAGATCGTCATTGCAGCCAAAAATCCGGATAAAGAAGAGATTAAATACGAAATTTCAGATTTTCTTTATCATATGATGGTACTCATGGTGGAAAAAGGAGTCAGCTGGGAAGAAATCACCAAAGAATTGGTAAAAAGATAAATTATATATCATTCAGGAAAAAAGCTTTTGTACGTCGGATCAGAATGAACGGTTACGAAAGCTTTTTTCTGTTTTCCCGGAATCTTAAAAGAATATGTACAATTTCGGTTAGGCATGATATACTTATCGTCAAAAGTGCGGAAATATAAAAAAGGAAAAGGGAAACAACCAATGATCAAAATTGATGACTGGGCGATTGAAAAAGGAGAGAAGGCACAGGGGAAAATTAAGATCACAGGATACGGCATAGCAATGCCGGCAACTGTGATATGCGGAGTGAAAGACGGACCGACGATACTGATCACAGCAGGAATACACAGTGCGGAGTATGTGGGGATCCAGGCGGCAATGGAACTTGCAAAAGAATTTCAACCGGAAGAACTGAAGGGAAATGTGATCATCGTTCCACTGGTCAATGTCAGCGGCTTTGAGCATCGCACCATGAGTCTGGTCTATGAGGATGGCAAGAACCTGAACCGCGTTTTCCCCGGAGATCCTGAGGGAACAGCTGCAGATCGTATTGCCTATGCTATAGTGACAAAGCTTTTTTCCATAGCAGATTATTATATCGACCTGCATAGCGGAGATGGGTTCGAACAGCTTCATCCCTATGTTTATTATGTAGGGGTTGTAGATGAAAAGACAGCAGAGAAATCATTACATATGGCACGGCATATCGGCGTAAAATATGTGGTCCGTTCCACAACCGCCACAGGTGGCGCCTACAATTATGCTTCTTCTCTTGGAATTCCAAGTATTCTCATCGAAAGAGGCGGACACAGCTACTGGACCTGGGAGGAAGTAGAACAGGATAAAAGAGACGTCCGTCACCTTGTTTTTCATCTCCAGGGAAAGGCGTGTCATGGTCTGAAGCATTACCGTCAGATGCTTCTTGAAAATGTAATCTATGAATATGCGCCGTATACCGGATGCTGGTATCCATCCAAGAAGCCTGGAGAGTACTTCTTTAAGGGAGAAGAATTGGGTGAACTGAGAGATTACTATGGAAATTTACTTTACACATCTATTGCAACTGAAAACGGAGTCGTACTTTATCAAACAGCCAGTCTGAACATTATTGAAGACGGACCAATGATCGCATATGCAGCGATCACGGAGACTCTGACCTGATAGTAAACAACCTTTTCAGAACGCTTCTGTCTGAAATCATATTGAAACAGTAAGAAAACCGGGTTTTACCATTTGCTATTCTATTTGTAAAAACAGCGAGGTAAAATCCGTGTTTTTTTAGCAGATCAGATAAATCCAATTGTCATATCCCCCATGGGGGATATATACAATTCAAGCATCTTTAACAAAATTTATGAGTTTTCTAAAAATATAACATTTTTCCATAGACATAAACTATAGTTTTATCATATAATGTTTCAGTAATTTGACAGCATTTGCTGATTTTCACATCAGCCGTTGTAAGTTCTGAGAGGATTAATAGGGAAACCGGTGTAAATCCGGTACGATCCCGTCACTGTAAGGGGGAATCCTCAGACAAAGTACCACTGGTCGAGTGCGTGAGAAATAGACCGGGAAGGTGTTTGAGGGTAAGGATCCTAAGTCAGGAGACCTGCTTGCAATTGTTTTAAAATGATTCTTACGGAAGATAGGAAGCATATTTATTTTGTGTGCCCGTATTTCGTCACGGGCTTTTTTCGTGCAAATTTCTAAAATTCCATGCATGTTCTGCATATTAAGAATCCAATAGTTTCTTTTATCTAACTCAATTAAAACGGCAATGTTAAAATCGCATCAAATGAGGAAAGGAGTAAAACGTGACAAAGAAACAAGTAGGAAAAAGATTTCTCCAAATCATCATTGTATTATTTGGAATCAGCTTTTTCACATTTGGACTGACCTACCTGTCACCTGGTGATCCTGCGGAGATCATGCTGACAGAGTGTGGTAATCTTCCTACACCAGAGCTTCTGGAACAGACAAGACATGAGCTTGGCCTTGATCAGCCATTTCTCGTGCAGTATGGTTCCTGGCTGAAGGGTGTTGTTACAGGAGATATGGGACAGTCCTATTCTTTCAAAATGCCGGTAACAGATAAACTGGTATCCTGTTTCTGGCCGACGCTGAGGATGTCGTTGCTGGCACTTCTGATGATGGTCATTATTTCCATACCGCTTGGAATCTTGGCCGCTGTATATCAGAACAAATTCCCGGATTATTTTGTGAGAGGAATTACCTTTGTGGGAGTATCTGTTCCAAGCTTCTGGCTGGGCCTGATCCTTCTCAGCATCTTTGGTGTTCAGCTTCGCTGGATCAATGTTGCCGGGGGCAGTACGGATTTTAAATCCATGATCCTCCCGGCGCTGACTCTTGCACTTGCTATGTCTGCAAAATATACCAGACAGGTAAGAAGTGCAGTACTGGAGGAACTTCACCAGGATTATGTCACAGGTGCAAGAATGCGTGGAATTAAGGAAAGCGTCATTCTCTGGAAACACGTTCTTCCTAATGTTATGCTTCCGCTGGTAACGCTGCTGGGGCTTTCCCTTGGAAGTCTTCTGGGAGGTACTGCAGTTGTAGAGATCATTTACAACTGGCCTGGAATGGGAAATATGGCAGTAAAGGCGATTTCCTGTCGTGACTATCCTCTTGTACAGGGCTATGTACTCTGGATCGCGATCCTGTACATGTGCATCAACCTGCTTGTGGATCTGTCCTATACTTATCTCGATCCAAGACTTAAGGAGGATAGATAATTGAAAAAGGTATTACGAACATTCAAAGAAAATAAACAGTTCACTCTTTTCTTCATTCTGGGTCTCGTAGTGATCGGAATTGCGATCTTTGCGCCGCAGCTCTCACCATATGATCCACTGGATGCAGTTATGACCGAATCACTGCAGGAGCCAAGCTCCGCTCATCCGTTCGGAACGGATAAGCTTGGACGAGATCTTCTTTCCCGTGTTATCTTCGGAACAAGAACCTCTCTGATCATGACCTTATGTCTGGTTGCGGTGATCTTTGTCATCGGTACATTTTTAGGAGTTATTGCCGGATATTTCGGCGGCGTTGTGGATGCAGTGATCATGCGTATCGCAGATATGATGATTTCCTTCCCTGGGCTTGTACTGGCCATTGCCATTGCCGGTATGCTTGGACCAAACCTGGTCAATGCCGTTATCTCCATTGCGGCTGTAAGTTGGACAAAATATGCCCGTCTTGCACGAAGTATGGTCTTGAAAGTCAAGAAGAGTCTTTACATAGAGGCAGCTATAGTAAACGGAACAAAGACCTGGAAAATTCTTCTTGTACACATTCTTCCCAACATGGTAACCCAGATGGTGGTAACTGCGGCAGCAGATATCGGAACTATGATGCTGGAGCTGGCTTCCCTTTCATTCCTGGGATTTGGTGCAACTGCGCCGACACCGGAGTGGGGACTAATGCTGAATGAAGGAAGAACCTACATGGCAAAGGCGCCATGGCTTATGATCTACCCTGGTATCGCTATCGTGATCTGTGTTGTTGTTTTCAACATGCTTGGAGACAGCATCCGTGATGTACTGGATCCGCGCCAGGATCAATAAAACAACTCTGTAACAAACCAACACCATATAATCAGTATATTATCTTTAGGAGGATGAAATGAGAAATAATGTAGTTAAAAAAGTGCTGGCTGCTACACTTGCATGTATGATGACCCTTTCAATGGCAACAGTGGCTCAGGCAAAAGGTGACAAAAAAAGTGATAAGGAAATCACCATCGGAGTAACAAGCTTTGCAGATACACTGGAGCCGACAGAGCAGTATTTCAGCTGGGTTGTATCCCGTTATGCGATCGGCGAGTGCCTCACAAAATTCGATGAGAACGGTGAGATCGTTCCATGCCTTGCAGAAGAGTGGGAGAACAGCGAAGACGGAAAGACATGGACCTTCAAGATCCGTGAGGGTGTAAAATTCTCCAACGGTGACGATATGACACCGGAGATGGTAAAAGCCTCCATCGAGCGTACCGCTGAAAAAAGTGACCGTGTTCCGGAATTCTTTGATCTTGACAGCATCGAGGTTGACGGACAGAACCTGATCTTCCACCTGAACAGAGCAAATGCAAACATGGCCGGATGCCTTGCAGACCCGCTGTTTCTGATCGTAGATACAAATGTAGATGATTCTACATTTGCCATGGAAGGACCAATCTGTACAGGACCTTACGCAGTAGAGTCCTTCAGCCCGACGGATTCCTGTATCGTAGTAAAAAATGAGAACTACTGGGATGGAGAAGTTCCCCTTGATAAAGTTACACTGAAATGTGTGGATGACCAGACAACACGTTCCATGGCTCTTCAGACAGGTGAGATCGATATCGCTTACAACCTGAAAACAGAGAACCTGGTTGAGTTTGAGGGAAATGACAATTACGACATCCAGGAGCTTCAGTCTCTTCGTTCCACCTATGCATTCATGAACCAGAATGAGGATCATGCACTCAGCGATAAGGCTCTTCGCCAGGCACTTCTTCGTGGCCTTGACAAGGAAACATACTGCAACACTCTTCTTGAGGGGGGTGCAACAGCTGGTAAAGCACCGGTTCCTCCAACACTTGACTTTGGATTCGATGATCTGAAGGATGAGAATTCCTATGATCCGGACAGCGCAAAGAAGATCCTTGATGAGGCCGGATACAAAGATGTTGACGGTGACGGATTTGTAGAAACTCCTGACGGAGATCCTCTTGTTCTTGATTTTGTTATCTACACAAGCCGTGCCGAGCTTGGTGTATACGCACAGGCAGCACAGGCCAGTCTGAAGGAGATCGGTATCAACGTAAACCTGAATACAGTAAGTTATGAGACACTTCTTGACATGAGAGATTCCGGTCAGTATGACCTTCTGATCTGGAACGTGCTGGTAGCAAACACTGGAGACCCTGAGAACTACTTAAGAGAGAACTGGTACAGCTCCTCTGCAAACAATACTGCAGGATACAATAACCCGGAGGTTGACAAGCTTCTTGACGAGCTTGCGCAGACATTTGATGAGGACAAGAGAAAAGATCTTATCATCGATATTCAGCAGGATATCATGGATGATGCTGCAACTGTATTCTTTGGTTATGAGACAACCTACCTCTTCTCTAACAAAAAGGTAACAGGTGTTAAAATGTATCCGATGGATTACTACTGGCTGACAAAGGATATCACTCTTGCCGAGTAAAGGAGCGTTTATTTATGCTTGAGATCAAGGATCTTTCCGTTCAGTACGGAAAACAGGTACCTACCATTGAACATTTCAACCTTTCCATGAAGAAGGGTGAGATCATCAGTGTGGTAGGCGAGAGTGGAAGTGGAAAAACAACCGTGATCCGTGCTGTCCTCGGCGCACTTGCCGGAGGTGGCCGGGTCAGCACCGGAGATATTCAGTTTCACGGACATTCTCTGCTTTCCAATACAAAGGATGAATGGAGAAATTTAAGGGGTACCCGCATTTCCATGATCTTCCAGGACTGCGGCGGAACCCTGAACCCTATCCGTAAGATTGGAAGTCAGTATGTGGAATATATCTGTACACATACGGATGTATCCAAAGCAGAAGCATGGAAGAAAGGCTGTTCCATGCTTCAGAAAATGCGTCTTCCGGACGCGGAAAATATCATGAAAAGTTATCCACACCAGCTTTCCGGTGGCATGCGCCAGCGAGTTGGTATTGCCATGGCCATGACTTTTAACCCAGAGCTGCTTCTTGCAGATGAGCCGACCAGTGCGCTGGACGTTACTACACAGGCACAGATCGTACGCCAGATGATGGAGCTCCGTGATGATTTCGGAACCGGTATCATCATTGTTACTCATAACATTGGTGTAGCAGCCTATATGGCTGATCAGCTTGTTGTTATGCAGAACGGAAAAGTTGTGGATCAGGGAACACGAGATGAGGTCATGGAGCATCCGACCAGTGACTATACAAAGAAACTGCTGGCTGCAGTGCCGGAAATGGAGGGACAGCGTTATGTTTAAGGAATCCGATATCGTACTCAGTGCAAAACATATCGTAAAACAGTTTCCGGCTTCCGGCGGCAGAACTTTAACAGCCTGCAACGATGTGAACCTGAACGTTTATAAAGGAAAAACTCTGGGAATCGTAGGAGAGAGTGGCTGCGGTAAATCAACCTTTGTCCGCATGGTCATTTCTCTTGACAAACCGACCAGCGGAGAGATCCTTTACCATGGAAAAAACCTCTCTGATCTTTCCAAAAAAGAAACCTGGCTGAACCGTCAGAACATGCAGATGGTCTTCCAGGATCCGTTGGCGTCCTTTGACCCGAAAATGAAGATCGTGGATATTCTTACAGAACCTCTGATTAATTACGGAAAGCTGAAAAGAAGCGAAAAGGAAGCGAAAGCCAAAGAGCTTCTGGAAATGGTAGAGCTTCCCGGAGATTTTGCAGACCGTTATCCCCATAACATGAGTGGCGGACAGCGTCAGCGTATCAGTATTGCCAGGGCACTTTCCCTGGAACCAGAGATCCTGGTATGTGACGAGGCTACCTCTGCACTCGACGTTTCCGTACAGGAGTCCGTGATCCGGCTTCTGGTACGTCTCCAGAAGGAGAAAAACATCAGCATGCTTTTTATCTGCCATGACCTGGCTCTGATCCGTTCCTTTGCTCATCAGATTGCTGTCATGTACCTCGGGAATATCGTGGAGGTAATTCCTGGAGAGGACGTGGCAAAAAAATCTCTTCATCCGTATACGCAGGCTCTTTTGGAAGCACAGTTTTCCATTCATATGGATCAGAACAAAATGATCGAGAGCATCGAAAGTGAGGCCCCCAGCCCTCTGGATGTTCCTCATGGCTGCCCATTCCAGAATCGTTGTGAACACTGTATGGAGAAATGCAGGACGATCCGTCCTGTGCTTACAGAAGTAGAGCCCGGACATGAAGTAGCCTGCCATTATGTAACGGAAAAATAAAGAAAGGCACAAAACAGTATGATTTTTAAAAACTTTAAAGTACTGGGCATTCTGCTGTTGCTGCTTGCCGTTTTTACAGTTGGCGGAAAAAAAGTTTCTGCTGCTGTCGAAGACGGAGATATCCAATATACAATAGGTGTTGTAGTATATAATCAGGACAGCCCGGAAATGAATATGTTCATGAACTATTACAGAGAGTACATCCAGCAGGGGTTTCCGGTTAAGTTTTATTTTTCAGGAAATATCAATTCTGCGGAGGATGAGTGCGATTTCATCCGCGCAATGAAGCAGCAGGGCGTGAGCGGGATCATTTCTTTTTACGGACAGGATATCCGGAAGATCGTAGAAACCTGCGATGAGGAGGAAATGTATTATGTTCTTGGTTCTGGAAACATCAGTGATGAAGATTATGACAAGATAAAAAACAGCCAGTATTTTCTTGGAAGCGTAGGGCCGGATGCAAAAGCAGATTATGAAGCCGGCTATAATATGGCAGAGTATTTTGCAGATGCAGACACCAGCAAATATATTGTGCTGACAGGTGGTTCCTCCGCTGGAAACTACATGCATCTTCAGAGAGCGATCGGTGTTCTGGAAGCTCTGGCTGAGAAGGAGGGGCTGACTTATTCCGAGGATGTTGAGAAGCTTGCGGCATCTGAGGAAACAACCGTTGTAGATACAGGAAAAGATGATATCAGCATTACCATCTGTCCTGGCTATATGACAGCCCCAAAAGGAATCAATAATCTGAAACATGCTTTTGTAGACGGAAATTATGATGCAGTTCTCTGTACCTTCAATGTAGATGAGATCATGAAGATCGTTACAGCAAAAGAAGATGAGCAGGGCTCCAATATCAAGATCGGAGCAGTTGACTGCTTCTCCCAGGAAAACCATGATGAGATCAATACTGAGGATTCCTTTGGAAATCCTAAAATTGATTACATTGCCGGTAAATATGCATCCATGGGCGGTCCTGCTTTTGCGATTCTGTACAATGCAATGGCCGGTTATCCGGAGGCAAATACCGACGACGCTGATTCTAATACAGTGCGTCTGTATCAGGGCTTCTGGAGTGCATCCGATAAAGCTTCTTTCAATAAGCTTTACGGATATACACAGGACATTTATGAAAATGCATACAGCTGTGCAGATCTGATGAAAGTGATCAAGTCATATAATCCAGACACTACACCGGATGATATGAAAGCACTGACAGAAGCATATACAGTGGAAGATGTGCAGAAGCGTATGGAAGAAAAATAAACAGAGATTTTGAAAAAGAGCTGGGCCGCCTTATATGGTTCAGCCCTTTTTCTTCATATAAAATACTTTTTTATGTAAAAAAACGAAAAATCCTCTTTACTTTCTAAAGTTAATATAATAAAATCTATAAATATGTGTAAAACTGGTTTAAAAGCAGAAAGCATGGGGATGCATAAGCAAAATCCCTCATGTTTTGTGATTTTAAAGCAGAAACATGGAAGGGAGAGAAACAATGACAACAGCACATATTTGTATAATGGCAGCCATTATCGTCTATCTGGGTGCAATGCTCTTTGTAGGTTATCTTTGCTCCAAGAACAATAATGACAGTTCTGATTTCTATCTTGGAGGACGAAAGCTTGGACCACTTGTCACAGCTATGAGTGCAGAGGCTTCTGACATGAGCAGCTGGCTTCTGATGGGCCTGCCGGGACTTGCTTATCTTACCGGTATTGCAGATGCAGGCTGGACAGCCATTGGCCTTGCGATCGGAACTTACGTAAACTGGAGGATCGTGGCAAAAAGAATCCGCCGCTACACACATGTGGCAGGAAATTCCATTACATTGCCATCCTTTTTCAGTAATCGTTACAGAGATGAGAAAAAGATCCTGCAGTCTATCGGAGCGATTTTTATCGTGATCTTTTTTATTCCGTATACAGCTTCCGGATTTGCAGCCTGTGGTAAACTTTTTGCAAGTCTCTTCGGTGTAAAATATCTGCCAGCTATGATCATCAGTGCACTGGTCATCGTTGGATACACCACACTGGGAGGATTCCTGGCAGCATCTACCACGGACTTTATCCAGAGTATCATCATGTCCATCGCTCTTGTGATCGTATTTGTATTCGGGATCAGCACAGCAGGTGGTATTGAAGCAGTTGCAGACCATGCAAGATCACTACCCGGATATCTGACTATGTTTACTACATATGATCCAACAACCGGAACAGAACAGGCATATCCACTGCTTAATATCATTTCCATGCTTGCATGGGGACTTGGATATTTCGGAATGCCGCATATTCTTCTTCGTTTCATGGCGATCGAAGACGAAGAGAAGCTTACACTTTCCAGAAGAGTAGCAACTACATGGGTAGTGATCTCACTGGCAGTAGCAGTACTGATCGGTGTGGTAGGACTTGGAATGACAGCAGCAGGAGAGTTTGACCTTCTGGAAGGCTCCGCATCTGAAACAATTATCGTTCAGATCGCAGATCTTCTCAGTAAACATGGTGTAATTGCAGCAATCCTTGCAGGACTCATCCTTGCAGGAATCCTGGCATCCACCATGTCAACTGCAGATTCTCAGCTCCTGGCAGCATCCTCAGCAGTTTCTTCCGACCTTCTCGGAAGCATCCTGAAGGATAAAGAAACAAAAAAAGAAAGCATGGTAGCCGATAAGATCACGCTTCTTCTCATCGCAGTAGTAGCCATGTTTATTGCACGCGACCCGAACAGCTCTGTGTTTACTATCGTATCCTTTGCCTGGGCAGGCTTCGGAGCCGTATTCGGCCCGGTGGTGCTTCTGGCATTATTCTGGAGACGTTCCAACTGGCAGGGAGCCCTGGCAGGAATGATCTGCGGCGGTTCCATGGTATTCATCTGGAAATACGGAATCAGCAAACTGGGTGGCGCCTGGGAAATCTATGAACTTCTTCCCGCTTTTCTGGTAGCCATCGCAGCAAATATCATCGTCAGCCTTATTACTAAGGCACCATCCAAAGAGATCACCGACGAATTCGACCTGGTAAACCGTAAATAAAATTTTTTCAATAGCTTATATACATATTAGACAAGCCCGATACAGATTGTAGTAAAGAATCTGTATCGGGCTTGTCTTAACAAATAAAGTTACACTGCCAAAGTTTTTCCCTCAAGCTTTTTTAGCAACTGCTCCATTGTTAAATTCAACACCGGATGCCGAAGATACGGTGCGATCTCCACCATAGGCTTCAGCACAAAATCCCTGTTTTCCATATCAATATGAGGTACATGCAGTTCCACTGTATCAATGATCTCATTATCGTAAAACAGAATATCCAGATCCAGTGTCCTTGGTCCCCAGTGAATGATCCTTTTTCGGTCTGCAGCCTGTTCCAGCACATGCAGCCTGTCAAGAAGCTCCTCCGGAGAAAGCAGCGTCCGGACTCTTAAGGCTCCATTGAGAAACTCATCCTGCTCCACATCCCCGTAAGGCTCCGTTACAAGATACTCTGAAACCTTTTCAACAACAATCTCTTTCATATCTCGAAGCCCCTGGATCGCATTATCCAGGTATTTCTTCTTATCTCCCATATTGGAACCAAAAGCAATATAAGCTGTATGCCAGCCTCGGGTAATTTCCACAGCAACAGTTTTCAGCGGAAGTCTTACCGGAGCCCAGGGCTTTTCAATACGAAGGGTGACCTTTTTTAACAATGGGAGAGAAAGCAGCAGCATCTCTGCCAGATTCTCCACAGCAGCCTCCAAAAGTTTATAAGTATTTTTCTGAAGAAAATCGGTGATCATATGACTGACTTCCCCATAATTGATAGAAGCAGAAAGATCATCTGTCAGCCCTGCCGGACGTGTTTCTGTATACATAACAGCAGAAACAACAAATTTCTGTCCGAGAGCTGTTTCTTCCGGAAACACACCATGGTTTGCAAAAATTTCAAGATCTCTGATTTCGATTTTATCCATCAGTTCCTCCTAGCGCCCAAGAATAGCTTCTGTCATCTGAATGACACGTTTATTTTCTTTGATGTCATGAACACGGACAAATGCACACCCCTTCATAACACCGATCACCGATGTGGCAAGGGTTCCCTCTACACGCTGATCTACAGGAAGATCAAGCGCAAGTCCGATCATGGATTTTCTGGAGGTGCCAAGAAGCACCGGATATCCTAGCTTTCGGAAAAGCTCCAGATTATCCATGACCATCAGGTTCATCTCATATGTTTTACCAAATCCGACACCCGGATCAAGAAGGATCTTATCATCGGCAATACCTGCACGTTTGGCAATATTGACACATTCCTGGGTTTCTGCCAGCATATCCACAATAAAATTATTGTATTCGGTATTGTCTTTGTTATGCATCAGACAGCAGGGAGCCTGATATCTGGCAATGACAGGAGCCATTTCAGGATCATATTTCAGTCCCCAGATGTCATTGATAAGATCTGCTCCATGTTTCAGGGCTTCCTCCGCAACACATCCCTTATAAGTATCTACAGAGATGGGGATATCGAAACGCCCTTTTACTGCTTCGATAACAGGAAGAACACGCTCGATCTCCTCCTGTGCACCAACCGGTGTATGCCCCGGACGTGTGGATTCCCCACCGATATCCAGAATATCAGCACCTTCGGCGATCATAGCTTCTGTATGTTTCAGGGCATGATCCATATCATTCCATTTTCCGCCATCTGAGAAAGAATCCGGTGTGACATTTAAGATACCCATAATATATGTTTTATTTTCTACATCAAACTCACGATTTCCGATTTTCATGGAAAAACCTCCTAATATTGGATCGTCATATTTTTTTTGGCAGGAGACCAGTAACATTCCGGCTCTGCTTTACAGGAAAAACAGTTTCTGGAGCTTTTGTCCGCAGTATAAAGCAGTTTTCCAAGAACTGTCTGATCCGTCTGAGCTCTGTGACCACGTATTGCCGAAACGATCACTTCGATTTCTTCCATAGAAAATCCAAGCTCATTTAATATTTGCCCGGCAATAGCAGCGCCGGCCTCATCATGAGGCGTACCATCTTCATACTGTCTGGCCCGTCCGATATCGTGAAGAAGAGCAGTACAGTAGATCAGTTCCTTTGAAACAGGAGCATTTTCTTCAAGTGCTCTGATATAGGCAAGGCGTGCCACATCCAAAAAATGCTCCGGTGTATGTCTGCAGAATTCACGGTCAGCTTCCAGCAACTGAAGCTTATTAAGCTCATTCTGATAGAGCGGATGATTCCAGATCTGATTTACTCTGTCCATCAGTCCTTAACCATAGCAAGGAACTGTTTCTGGAGCTCCATATTTTCTTTGAATTCACCTCTGGTGACAGTCGTAACCGTTTTGCTTCCCGGTTTTTTGATTCCACGCATGGTCATGCAGGTATGCTCCGCTTCCAGCATAACCATGATTCCCTTTGGAGCGAGGACACGTTCCAGCGCATCTGCGATCTGCACAGTCAGACGTTCCTGGATCTGCGGTCTTCTTGCGTACACATCAACAGTACGGGCCAGCTTGCTTAAGCCGGTAACCTTGCCATTTGGGATATATGCGATATGAGCTTTTCCGTAAAAAGGCATAAGATGATGTTCACACATGGAATAAAAGGTGATATCCTTTTCCAGAACCATTTCATTGTTCTCTACATGAAACTGTTTCTGAAGATGTTCATCCGCTTCATTATCAAGTCCGCCATAAATTTCCTCGCACATACGGGCGATACGTTCCGGAGTTCCCTGCAGTCCCTCTCTGTCTACATCTTCGCCGATTCCTTCGAGAAGAAGCTTGATCGCCTCTTCAACTTTTGCTTTGTCTACCATAAATAACAACCTCCATTTGTTAAAAAAATCACGTTTTTCGGAGACTGTCTCTTTTATTTTTGCGCATAAAAAAAGATATCTCCAATTGTAATAGAACGTATGTCGAAAAAGCCCTACACAATATGAGATATTCTCTTATATTGCTGCAACGGGTGCGGATCTCATACCGTAAGACGTACTTTTCGTTCTGGCGACAACTCCCCATTCGCCAAACACTTGACGCATAAAATCCTATTTTGCATATCATTCATTTCATGGACAAGTATATCATATACTGATATAAGAAGAAAGGGAAAATGATAAAAAAATATCACAAAAATAGGGAATATGTTCTATGAATTATGCGATAGAATCTATAGATATGTCAGATTTTTGCAGATTATATTCCGGCAAATATAAAAAGAATTATAAAGTGGAAAATCCCGGAACAGAAAAAATGTTGTTCCGGGATCGCAGAGCTGTTAATGACGTATCATTTTCATCAGATTCACAATTCTGTCAAGCTTAGCTACCTCTGTTGAACTTTTCCCCATTTTAAGAACTTCTATGATAGCGGAGATCTCATCAGAGCTGAAATTTAAGCCCGCATTTTTTCCTTTAGAAGCTGCACCCATGATAAATGGCAGAAGTTCGGACGGATTTTTCCCCAATCCCTGATCTGCCAGACCCTGAAGCATTGAAAGCTTCTGAGGGTCCATTCCGGAAAGCCGGGGATTATTTTTCCAGTCATCACTCATGGATTCTCACCTCCTGACGAATCTTCATTCATGATCCGAAGCATCTGGATCGTAGCCATAAGACTGGTGATATGATCGATCTGACGGCGATTTTCTCCTCCACAGCACTTACGGATATCCTGCAGCATTTCCAGAGGATCGGTTCCGGAAAAACCGGTAGCCTGCAGATCGGCTGTTTTACGGCTACTTTGAAAAAGTGACATGGTATTCCATAGTTCCTGGACTTTTGTATACACAGATAAAAACTGCTGCCCTGAAGAAGGAAGGTACGGGATCATAGCCTTCAGCATCTGATTCTGGTCACTTTCCACCATTTCATCCAGAGCAGTACGTGCGATAGGCTCCTGTTCCATAAAAAAGTCCTTTTTCCTGAAATCTATGAATTTGCAGAAAGAAATATGACAGAAACCTTCCCTGGTCATATTATATATAGAAGAAATTTTTCAAAGGAATGCGGTTATGGAATCTGAAGAAAAACAGAAACTTGTCATTGATGGAAATTCTTTTTATGAGATAGATCTGAAATGTCTGGAAGAGAAAAAAAAGAAACAGGAGGAGGCAGAAAAACGGCAGCAGAAAAGGCAGAGGAAATGACCTCTGCCTTTTCAAAAGATCAGCAGCAATTGTTGCAGCCGCATCCATTTCCGCACAAAAGCAGAAGAAGGATGATGATCCAGCAGCTGTCGTTGCAGCCGTTGTTATTGCAGCCACAGCCATTGTTGTTTCCGCAGCAGCACATCAGACAGATGATCCAAAGGATACAGGAGCAGCTGTTTCCACCGTTTCCAAACAGGGAAGTTCCGCAGCTATTATTACAGCCACAGTTATTGTTACATCCACATCCCGTGCTGCATCCGGAATCACATCCACATCCGCAATCACATCCACAATTGGTAGCCGCTAAGTCACTCATCGATAAGTCCTCCAGCAAATTTTATTTACACTTCATCATATGGCAGGAGTCCGTCCACAGTTACAAAAAAGTTGACAGTGTTTATTCATTACGATATAATAAACGAAATGTAACAATTTTGTAATTTTTGAGACAAACTAGCTTTTATATCTAAAACAGGAAATGGGGAAAATTATGAAGAGTTTCAGAACAAAAAAATGGCTGAAGGGTCTGATGCTTGCCATGCTGATGATCGTGGGAAGCACAGTCTTTTCTGCTTCTGCAAAAGAGGTACAGGCTGCCACTGCAGGCTTTAAAACTATCGGTGGAAAAACATACTACATAAAAAGTGATGGGAGCAAGCAGAAAGGCTGGATGACCCTGGGCGGATACAAGTACTACTTTAACACAAAGACCGGAGTACAGGTAAAGGGCTGGATGAAGGTCAATGGCAAATATACATACTATTTTACAAAAGGCAAGGGTGTTATGGCAACCGGCTGGATGACAGATTCCAAAGGCCATAAGCGTTATTTCAATCCCAAAACAGGTAAGCTTACCACAGGCTGGATAAACTGCAGCAATGGAAGAAAGCGTTATTTCACAAAAGGCGGAGGCATTATGGCAACCGGCTGGCTCACCAACAGCAAAGGGCAGAAACGTTATTTTTACAAAACTTCCGGTTATATGGCGACCAAATGGGTAAAAAACAAATCCAAAAATATCAGCTACTATTTTGCTCCTGATACCGGTTATATGTGCACCGGTCTGAAAACCATCGATCAGAAAAAATATTATTTTAAATCCAACGGTGTCATGGCAGTAAGTACCTCCGTGACAGTGAATGGAATTACATATTCCATCGCAGCAAACGGAGTGGCTACTGCGAAGACTACCAAACCAAATGTAAATGTCAGCAATGGAAATGTCAAAGTTTACGATACCAAAAACAGCAGATATTACACTATGGTAAAAGAATATAAGAGCCATCCCGGAATAGTCAACGGCAAGACATCCGATGAAGCACTGTTGGCCGCACTTTGTGAATCAGAGGCAGGAGATCAGGGCAAGATTGGAATGGAAGCAGTAGCACTTTGTGTTCTGAATCGTACGATCAAATCAGACAGAGAATTTCCGTCTACGATCCGCGGTGTGATCTATGAGAATATCGGAAGCAGTACAACTCCGCAGTATTCTGTAGTGAGGAACGGTGCCCTTCTTAAACGACTCAATGGTCAGTTCGAAAACCGTACTCTTGCCTATCAGGCTGCAAGGGAAGCCATGACTATTTTCAATAAACATGTTACTTCCGGCAAAGCCAGAACACTCAGCGGATTTAAACAGAAAGATTTTAATTATATGTATTTCATGATGACCAGCTATTTCTGGAACCAGAATCTGAATTTCAGCAAAGTGAAATATGAAACTTATAAAGGCCATACATTTTTTGTAGACTGGGTATAAACAACATAGTCTCCGGCAGTAAACTTTGAACAAACAGGCGTATGGACATAAAATTAAAAATTTAAGGAGAATCAAATATGCAGGTAAAAATCTACACTGATGGTGCAGCCCGGGGAAATCCGGACGGACCGGGAGGCTACGGAGCGGTTCTTCAGTATATTGATACCAAAGGTCAGTTACATGAGCGTGAGCTGTCCAGAGGATACAAAAAAACTACAAACAACCGGATGGAGTTAATGGCAGCTATCGTAGCACTGGAAGCACTGAACCGTCCCTGCCAGGTGGAGCTGTATTCCGATTCCAAGTATCTGGTAGATGCTTTTAATCAGCACTGGATCGATTCCTGGCTGAAGAAAAACTGGAAACGTGGAAAAAACGAAGATGTGAAGAACGTAGATCTCTGGAAACGCCTTTTAAAGGCCAAGGAGCAGCATCAGGTAAGCTTCCACTGGGTTAAGGGACATGCGGATAATCCGTTAAATGAACGGTGTGATCAGCTTGCCACATCAGCGGCAGACGGCAATGACCTTTACGTAGATGAGGGAATAAATGGCTAACAGAAATTGAGAACGGAGTGAATGGTAATATTCTGCCACTTTAAGTTGTCAAAGCAATATTAAAATTTCTTGACAAACAAAAAAGCAGTTTGTATACTTCATATAGTATAGTAAAAGGCTTGGAAGGGAAGAAGTAGCTTGAGGAAAGCCCCACAGAGAGCAGCCGGCAGGTGAGAGGCGCAGGGTAGAACTTCTGTGAATACATCCCGGAGCTGCGCACCGAATCGGGATTTGATACTGTAAATTATAAATTTTATAGTAATAACGTATTATGGATAGGCTGCGACGGAATGGCACCCGTTATTGTGCTGAAGTGGTTTTATATCTTGATATATATGGATATAATGGGATGTAAATTCACTTTATGAGGCAGGAAATGCGAGTTTTCTGTAAATTTAGGTGGTAACGCGGGACCCGGTTCTCGTCCTAAACGGACAGGAACCGGGCATTTTTATTTTTTACGCTGATACTGTAAATTATAAATTTTAATAAAAGCGTAAACATAAAAGCTATACAGGAGGAAAGAACAATGACAGTTTGGGAAGAACTGAAAGCACGTGGCCTGATCGCACAGGTTACAGACGAAGATGAGATCAAAGAGATGGTAAATAATGGGAAAGCCACATTCTATATCGGCTTTGACCCTACAGCAGACAGCCTTCATGTAGGTCACTTCATGGCTCTTTGCCTGATGAAAAGGCTGCAGATGGCAGGAAATCGTCCGATCGCCCTTCTTGGCGGCGGAACAGGAATGATCGGTGATCCGTCCGGAAGGACCGATATGCGTCAGATGCTGACAAAAGAAACCATCCAGCACAATATTGACTGCTTCAAGCAGCAGATGAGCCGTTTCATCGATTTCTCTGATGGAAAAGCTCTTATGGTAAACAATGCTGACTGGCTTATGAACCTTAACTATGTAGAGCTTCTCCGTGAGGTAGGTGCTCACTTTTCCGTAAACCGTATGCTGACAGCAGAGTGCTACAAACAGCGTATGGAGCGAGGCTTAAGCTTCCTGGAATTTAACTACATGATCATGCAGAGCTACGACTTCTACATGCTGTACCAGAAATATGGCTGCAACATGCAGTTCGGTGGCGATGACCAGTGGAGCAATATGCTTGGCGGTACCGAGCTGATCCGCCGTAAGCTTGGCAAAGATGCCTATGCCATGACCATCACACTGCTTCTCAATTCTGAGGGCAAAAAGATGGGAAAAACACAGTCCGGAGCTGTATGGCTTGATCCGAATAAGACATCCCCGTTCGATTTCTACCAGTACTGGAGAAATGTAGACGATGCTGACGTTATCAAATGTATGCGTCTTCTTACTTTCCTTCCTCTTGAGGAGATCGACGAGATGGCCGAATGGGAAGGCAGTGAGCTGAACAAAGCCAAGGAGATCCTTGCATACCAGCTGACAGAGCTTGTACATGGTGAGGAGGAAGCCAAGAAAGCACAGGAGGGTGCCCGCGCACTGTTCTCAGGTGCAGATACTTCTCATATGCCTACAACAGAGCTTTCAGAGGAAGATTTTGACGAGGAAGGAAAAATCGACCTGATCACACTTCTTGTAAAAGCAGAGCTGGTACCAAGCCGTTCCGAGGGTCGCCGTGCGATCCAGCAGGGTGGTGTATCCATCGATGGTGAGAAGCTCACCGACATTTACCACACGGTTGAGAAGGATGCTTTTTCAGGGGACGGAATCGTTCTGAAACGAGGCAAGAAAAAATTCAAAAAGATCTGTGTAAAATAATTTCCCATATCTGTGACATTTCCGGGATAAAGCTACCGCATTCCGGAAATGCTGACAGGTAGGGTTGACACAAGGAGGATAACAACATGAAAAAGTACGGAGTGAACGAACTTCGTAAGATGTTCCTTGACTTTATGGAAAGCAAGGGCCATCTTGTAATGAAAAGCTTTTCCCTGGTTCCTCAGGGAGATAAGAGTCTTCTGCTGATCAACGCAGGTATGGCTCCGCTGAAGCCATATTTTACAGGTGCTGAGAAGCCGCCAAGAACAAGAGTGACAACCTGCCAGAAATGTATCCGTACCGGAGATATCGAGAACGTAGGTAAAACCGCACGTCACGGTACTTTCTTTGAAATGCTTGGTAACTTTTCTTTTGGTGATTACTTCAAGAGAGAAGCCATCCACTGGTCCTGGGAGTTTCTTACAGAGGTTGTAGGACTTGATGCAGACCGTCTCTACCCATCCATTTACCAGGATGATGATGAAGCCTTCGATATCTGGAACAAAGAGGTAGGGATTCCGTCTGAACGTATTTTCCGTTTCGGAAAAGAAGATAATTTCTGGGAGCATGGAGCAGGTCCGTGTGGTCCATGTTCTGAGATCTATTATGACCGCGGAGAGAAATACGGCTGCGGCAAACCCGGATGCACGGTAGGCTGCGACTGCGACCGTTACATGGAAGTATGGAACAACGTTTTCACACAGTTCGAGAACGATGGAAACGGAAATTACACAACCCTGAAACAGAAAAACATCGATACCGGTATGGGACTTGAGCGTCTTGCTGTAGTTGTTCAGGATGTAGATTCTATTTTTGATGTAGATACAATTTGTGCACTTCGTAATCTTGTATGTGAGATCGCACATAAAGAATATGAGAAAAACTATGCAGATGATGTTTCCATCCGTCTGATCACGGACCATATCCGTTCCGCAACATTTATGATCTCCGATGGAATCATGCCCACCAATGAGGGACGTGGATATGTTCTCCGCCGTCTGATCCGCCGTGCAGCACGTCATGGACGTCTTCTCGGTATTGAGGGGACTTTCCTTGCCAAATTAAGTGCACAGGTAATTGAGAGCTCCAAAGCCGGATATCCGGAGCTTGAGGAGAAGAAAGAGTTCATCTTCCGTGTACTCACAAATGAGGAGAATCAGTTCAACAAAACTATCGATCAGGGACTTCGCATCCTTTCCGACATGGAAGAGGATATGAAAAAAGCAGGTGAAAAGACTCTTTCCGGTGACAACGCATTCAAGCTTTATGATACGTACGGATTCCCTCTTGACCTTACAAAAGAGATCCTTGAGGAAAAAGGCTACGGCATTGACGAGGAAGGCTTCCAGAAAGCAATGGAAGAGCAGAGAGTCAAGGCACGTACTGCTCGTGAAGTAACCAACTATATGGGTGCAGACGCAACCGTATACGATGATATCGATGTAAACGTAACAACAGAATTCGTCGGCTACGATCATCTTACCTTTGATTCCAAGGTTACTGTCCTTACCACAGAAACAGAAATCGTAGATTCTCTCACAGAGGGACAGAAGGGTACCGTATTTGTAGAGCAGACTCCTTTCTATGCAACAATGGGCGGACAGGAAGGTGATACCGGTGTGATCGAGACTGCAAACGGTAAATTTGTTGTTGAGGACACCATCAAACTCCGCGGTGGCAAATTCGGTCATGTAGGACATATGGAATCCGGTATGATTTCCTCAGGTGAGACAGTATCCCTGCAGGTAAACGAAGAAGCAAGAAAAGATACCGAGAAAAACCACAGTGCAACACATCTTCTTCAGAAAGCACTGAAAACTGTTCTTGGTTCCCACGTAGAGCAGAAGGGTTCTCTGGTAACTCCGGACAGACTTCGTTTTGACTTTGCTCATTTCCAGGCAATGACAGCAGAAGAGATCCAGGCAACAGAAGATCTTGTAAACAAAGAGATCCAGGCAGGTCTTGATGTCCATACCGATGTCATGGATGTGGAAGAAGCAAAGAAATCCGGAGCAATGGCTCTCTTTGGTGAGAAATATGACCAGAAGGTACGTGTAGTATCCATGGGAGACTTTTCCAAAGAGCTCTGTGGTGGTACTCATGTAAAGAATACAAGCTCCATCATGCTCTTTAAGATCGTTTCCGAATCCGGTATCGCAGCTGGTGTACGCCGTATTGAGGCACTTACCGGCAAAGCAGTTATCGAATATTACAGAAAGCAGGAAGAGCTTCTCCATGAGGCTGCAAAAGCATTAAAGGCCAATACAGCCGAGGTTGTAGAAAAGATCAGCCACCTGCAGGCTGAGGTAAAGGCTCTTCAGAGCGAAAATGAATCCCTCAAGAGCAAAGCTGCCCAGAGTGCACTTGGCGATGTCATGGATAAAGTCGTTGAAGTAAACGGCGTAAAACTCCTTGCAGCCAAAGTTGAAGGCGTTGACATGAACGGTCTCAGAGACCTGGGTGATAAATTGAAAGAGCAGCTTGGTGAAGGTGTTGTCCTTCTTGCAGCAGTAAACGACGGCAAGGTTAATCTTCTTGCAATGGCAACGGATGCAGCTCAGAAAGCAGGCGCTCATGCAGGAAACCTGATCAAAGCAGTGGCAGCGATCGTTGGCGGTGGCGGCGGCGGACGTCCGAACATGGCACAGGCCGGCGGAAAGAATCCGGAAAAGGCTCAGGAAGCTATGGACGCAGCAGCAGGAATCCTTGAAAAACAGCTCACAAAATAACAAAGTTGCGCGTGATTTACAGTTTTGACATTTTTTTCATAAAAATCGAAAAAGATGTTGACGAAAGCACTTGTTATGCTATATAATAACACTCGTGCAAGAAAAATACCCAGACAGTTGTATTTTAGCACAATCTACAACTGGAGGGAGGTTAGG
>JAHZFO010000016.1:0-38715 GCA_019421285.1 Clostridiales bacterium | reverse complement strand
GCCTGTTTGACAAGCTGCAAGTGTTCGACGGAGATATTTCTCCTATGCTGGAGCCGGACAATAACGCCATTGCCATTGCGGTTTCCTTAGATGACTACGGTAATCTGCCCAATCCTGAATACTACCCCAAGGTGGGAGACACGATCACCGCCACCTATGCGGACGATGTGAAATATATCGACAGCCGCACCGGGGAACTCCGCACCGAAGATACACCGGAGGAGTACTTTCAGGAAAAACTGTATGGAGCCAGAGATGTAGCGTACACGGTCTGCGCCTTGGTAGAGCTTCCGTATTCCATGAGTTATCGTTATGGTGGTATTGGATATGAGACAGTTTTGTCTGTGGATACCGCACAGAGGGACAGCGGTGGTGCGGCCATTCCGATGCTCTACCTGTTCGACACAGCGGACGACGCTGACGAGACCGAAGCAGAGCAATATCTATCGAAGCTCACTGCCGGTGAGTTTTCGCCCTTGATGTATGAAAGCAAGGCCACGGCTCGCTCTGAGTTTGCTCAGTTCCGGCAGATGTTCCTTCTGATCGGTGGTATCCTCTGTGCTATCATCGGGCTGGTGGGACTCTTGAATTTCTTCAACGCCATGATGACCGGTATTCTTTCCCGCCGCCGTGAATTTGCTGTGCTTCAGGCTGTAGGAATGACGAACCGGCAGCTCAAAACCATGCTGATCTATGAGGGGTTGTTTTACGCAATGTCTTCCGTAGCGGCGGCCTTTATGCTGTCGCTGGTGATGGGACCTCTTGCGGGAAAAATGCTGGGCAGTATGTTCTGGTTCTTTGAGTATCGATTCACCATTCTGCCTGTCCTGCTGACAATTCCGGTATTTCTTCTGCTGGGGTGGCTGATTCCTTGCATGATGTATGACAACGCAGCGAAATGCAGCGTTGTAGAGCAATTAAGGGATGCTCAATAACTGTTAAGCAAAAAACGGCCCTCTGCCAAGGAAAAGGCAGAGGGCTGAGTTTTAATCTAAGGGTTTACATTCAGTTACAGTTTTTAGATAAATTTCGGGGTTTCCGTTCAATATCAAGTCTGCATATCCAACCGGGTCATTGTAAATCAGATAATCCAGTTCTGACCGCTGATACATATTGTCGGCAACCTCATTCTCCACGGCGATGGTATCAATGGCAATCATGCTGCCATCTAAGAATTTCAGTTCCACACAAGCGGTATCCATGTTAAACTCACAAGAAATCAATCTATCCATAAGAAACCTCCATTTTGCGGGATGTTAGATCATCCCAAAATATTTGAATGCTTCTCGGATTGCTTTCTCTTTTTCCGGTGGACACTGGGGCTGTCTGGAATCCTCGGACTTCGGCAGATTATAGTTCTTACCAACCCCAATCCCACATTTTCGTTTAATCTGTGAGATATAGAGGTTGGACACCTTTAACCCGGTATGCTCCAACACATACTCCTTGATCTGCGGATAGGTTGCCCCATCCTGAAATTCGGACATATCCATATCTTCCAAAGAGAACTCAACCCGAATCTTTTTCGAGTCGACCTCGCCCTTGGAAAGCAAGACAACCGTTTCCACATGCACCGTATGAGGAAACTGATCCACGCCCTGTACCCTCTTAACTTCATATCCTTCCCCCCGCAGATATTTCAGATCCCGGGCCAGAGTCGCAGAATCACAACTTACGTACACGATCCGTTTCGGCTGCATCTTTACCATCGTAGCCAGTACGCTCTCTTCGCATCCTTTCCGTGGCGGATCCACCACGATTACATCCGCATAGATGCCTTCTTTTTCGTATTTTTCCGGCAACACTTCTTCCGCTTTTCCTACAAAGAATTCTGCATTGGTGATATGATTCAGCGTTGCATTTCGTTTTGCATCCTCGATGGCAGCCGGGACAATCTCCACGCCGTAGACCTGTTTGGCTTTCTGGGCTAGGAAGAGGGAGATGGTTCCGATTCCGCAGTAGAGATCCCAGACCGTCTCATTTCCTTCCAGACCTGCATATTCCAGGGCTTTTTCGTAGAGTTTCTGTGTCTGCACCGGGTTGACCTGATAAAAAGACTGCGGGGAGATCTGATAGGCGATCGGTCCGATCGTATCGGTGATGTATTCCTGTCCCCATAAGAGTTTCCCTTTTCTTCCCAGAATCACGTTCGTCTTTTCCCGGTTGATGTTCAGGGAAATGCTGGTCATTCCCGGAATCTCGCGAAGTTTTGCGATCAGATCTTCCGCTCCCGGGATGCGGCTGCCGTTGACGACAAGACAGACCATGATCTCTTTCGACTGGAATCCATAACGGATCAGTACATGACGCACCAGACCTTTCCCGGTCATCTCATCATAGGCCGGAATATCATGCGCTTCCATATGCGCCAGTACCAGATTCAGAATCTGTTCGTTCACCTCCACGCCTAGATAGCACTTCCTGTTGCTGATGATCGAGTGAGTTCTTCCGGCATAGAATCCGGCGATCAGATGGCCTTCTTTGTCGCATCCCACCGGAAACTGCGCTTTGTTTCTGTAATGGTACGGATCTTCCATGCCGATGATAGGCTGCATCGGAATCTCTTCTTTCTGAAAACCGCCGATCCGGATCAGATTATTTTCAATCTTCTGCTGTTTGTATGCCAGCTGTTTTTCATAAGAAAGTGCCTGGATCTGGCAGCCGCCGCACTGACGGGCGTACGCACAGCGTGGCTCGACCCGGTCTTTCGACGGCTCCATGATCTCCACCAGTCTGGCATAACCGTAATTTTTCTTCGCCTTCATGATCTTTGCCTGTACTTTATCGCCGATCACTGTGTCTTTTACAAATACGGTATAACCGTCCACTTTTCCGATTCCTTCCCCGTCATGCCCCATATCCTCGATGGTTACAGTCAGAAGATCATTCTTTTTGTATTCCATGGATCTGCCCTTTCTTTACATACTGGTTTTACGGATATTTGATTCAAACAGCCGGTTGTAGCCAAGCCATTCGTTCGGATCTTTCGCATTGTCGAAAAGCTCGGTAAATGTTTCCATCTTGGCATCCGTGTTGTCTGCCATATTCAGCGCTGCCGCCTCCATCAGTGCCGGTTTCTTCGGGGAACCGTATTCCAGTTCTCCATGGTGCGCCAGGATGCAGTGCTTTAACTCACTCTCCACTTTTGCCGGGAAATCCGGGATCTCACGGATCGCATCGTGGAGCATCTCCGCTCCAATCATAATATGGCCCAGCAACTGTCCGTCATCGGTATAATCATTCATCGGAAATGCAGAAATTTCTTTCGTCTTTCCGATATCATGAAAGATTGCTGCGGTCAGCAGCAGGTCGCGGTTCAGTGCAGGGTAGGCTTTCGTATAAAAATCGCAGAGTTTGGTCACATTTAACGTATGCTCCAGCAGTCCGCCCACAAAACCGTGGTGTACTGTCTTGGCTGCGGAATTGAAGCGGAAGCGTTTGATGAATGCTTCATCCTCCACAAAAAACAGTTCTAACAGACGGGACAGGTATGGATTTTGGATGGTTTTGATAATCGCTATCAGTTCTCCATACATCTCGTCGATATCACATTTGCTCACCGGAAGATAATCGGTGGGATCGTACTCTCCCTCGCGGGCTTTTCTTGTACGCTTGATGTTCAGCTGCAGTGCACCTGCAAAATTGGTGACATCTCCCATGATTTCAATATAATCCAGTGTTTCAAAATCATCAATCCCCAGCGAATTCGGATCCCAGATCTTGGCATCGATTGTCCCGGTCTTGTCCTGCAGAATCACATTTTCATATGGTTTTCCGTTTTTTGTCACTGCTGCCTGTTTATGTTTGCAAAGGTAAATTCCGGACACCCGGCATCCCTCAAAAAATTCCTGAATAAATTTCATATAATCTCCTTCCGTCTTTCTGCCTGATTTTCTGTCAGTGAAAACTCCGCAGAAGTTTTGTGGTATAGAAAGCCATCGTCCCTATACCACATTTTTTATCTCACTATTCTTTTTTACAGATTCTTTTATAGTTTATAACGCATCCAGCGTTACGTCAAACACTATTTCCACATATCCTTCCGCACCTTTTCGCATCGCCGTCACTTTGATCTTCTGATCTTTTTTCGACTGATCCAGGCGTGTTCGCAGTCTCGACAGCGTCTCGACACTTTCATTTCCCACTTTCACGATCACATCTCCGTTCTGGATCCCGGCGTTCATCGCCGGAGAATCCTCCTCCACGGAGTTTACATAAATACCTGTAGGAATTCCGGTTTTCTGTGAGAGACTGCTGCTGATATCCTGTCCCCGGACACCGAGGTATATCAGATCTTCATTATTTGACAGTTGCTCAATCAGTTTCCGCAGATCCGAGATTGATAATGCCGTCACCACCCCGGTATCTGCCTCCCCGGAAAAAGACTGCGCGATCACACCCACGATTTTTCCGTCCAGATTGACCAGAACCCCGCTTCCCTCGCTGTTTCCCATAATATCCGTCGTAAACAGATGATATTCACTGTCCACCGTACTTTTCACATTTGTTGTGGAAGTCACCCGGCCGAAGACTACCGAATCCGGATAACCGGACGGACTTCCCAGTGCCAGTACCAGATCTCCCTGATTCACCGAAGATGCGCTTCCCAGTTCACCCACTGCAATCACATCTCTTGTCTCTTTGCTGAGATCATTTCTGGAAATCTTGATCACTGCAAGTCCGGTAGCCTCATCCTGTTTGAGAAAATGCCCGTCTACCGTATTGCCATCACAGAAGGTCACAAGAATCCGGTCCACCGTATCCACCACCCGGTATTCTGTCAGCACGTAATATTCTTTTCCCGTATCTGCCACCAGAAAGCCGGAGGCCTGCTTTTCGTCTTCAAAGGAATTATTCATCCAGTCCACATCGTTGGTAAATCCCTGTACCACAACTACAGAACTTTTCGGCTCACTGGCTGCCTCTGAAATCTGCTGATACAGATCCGAATATTCCTGCAGAGTCAGCGGCTCTTTTTGTATCTCCGTGTCTGTTGCCTCATTTTCATCGGTCGGCGCATCTCCGCTTTCTTCTTCCGGTATCTCCTGCTGAGGAGCATTTTCTTCGTCCCCGTCCGTCGATGCTCCCTCCACGATATTCACTCTCGGCTGTTCTTCCTCCGGTCGGAAATAAGGCACCGACTTTACAAATACAAATGCCGCAATCACACCGAACAATACCGCTCCTGCTGCCACTCCTGCCGCGCTCACCGCGATTTTTCGTTTATCCAGAGGCTTCTTTTTCATCACTTCCCGGTAAAAATCGTATTCGTCCTGCTTGTGATCATTCTTTTTATCCATACGCGTAGTCTCCTGTCTCTGACTCCAACTGTAACTGCACTGTTTTTCTCTGTGTTTTGAGCTCTGCTTTTTCGTAACACAATAAAAAAACGGCTGCTGCCTGAGAATTTCCTTAATATTTTATCAAATATATATGAACATTTTATGACATACCGAAAAAACTTTTTGCTGCCCGGCTTTTTGCCTTTCTTTTCCTTCTCAGATAGAGTAGAATAAGGCGTATAGAAAGGATATAACATTATGAATAACAAAGCTTTAAAAACACTGGAATATACCAAAATCATCGAGATGCTTGCAGCCCATGCTTCTTCCCCTCTCGGAAAGATCCGCTGCGAGGATCTTCTTCCTTCCTGTTCACCGGGAGAGATTGAATATAAGCAGGAACAGACTCAGGATGCCCTGTCCCGTCTGTTTCAGAAAGGAAACATCAACTTCGGCAGTGCCAAAGATATCCGCGGTTCCCTGAAACGCCTGGAGATCGGAAGTACCCTGGGGATCACAGAACTGTTGCAGATCTGTGCCCTTCTGGATAATACCTCCCGGGTAAAATCTTACGGCCGCCGTGAAAAAGAAAATGAACAGAGGGACTCTCTGGATGATCTTTTCGATGCCCTGGAACCTCTGCCGCTGTTAAATACAGAGATTCGTCGATGCATCCTCTCCGAAGACGAGATCGCCGATGATGCAAGCGCAACCTTAAAACAGATCCGCCGTTCGATGAAAGTGACCGGCGAACGCATTCATACACAGCTTGCCGGTATGGTCAACGGCTCCGCAAGAACATATCTGCAGGACGCTGTGATCACCATGCGAAACGGCCGCTACTGTATCCCGGTCAAAGCCGAATACAAAAGCCAGGTACCTGGTATGATCCATGATCAGTCTTCCACCGGTTCCACCCTCTTTATCGAACCGATGGCGATCGTAAAACTGAACAATGAGATCCGTGATCTGGAGATGAAAGAAGCGGCAGAGATTGAAGTCATCCTGGCTTCTTTAAGTAACATGGCTGCCCAGGAACGTGAAAATCTCCGCTATAACCTGGAAAATCTGGTAGAACTGGACTTTATCTTTGCCCGCGCTGCCCTTGCCATGGATATGAATGCCACACGACCGATCTTTAATACCAAAGGCTATATCAACATCCGCAAAGGCCGTCACCCACTGATCGACAAGAAAAAGGTTGTTCCGATCGATATCCATCTTGGAAAAGAATTTCATCTGCTCATCGTTACCGGTCCGAATACCGGTGGAAAAACTGTTTCCTTAAAAACCGTCGGGCTTCTGACTCTGATGGGTCAGGCAGGTCTTCATATTCCTGCACTGGATCGTTCTGAATTATCTGTTTTTGAGGAGGTATATGCGGATATCGGAGATGAACAGAGTATCGAACAGTCACTCAGTACCTTCTCCTCCCATATGACCAATGTGGTTTCCTTTATCGAAAAGGCCGATCCGAAGTCCCTCGTTCTCTTCGATGAACTGGGTGCCGGTACCGACCCGACGGAAGGTGCCGCACTGGCAATCTCGATTCTGAACTATCTGCAAAAACAGGGCATCCGTGCTATGGCAACCACGCATTACAGTGAGTTGAAAGTGTACGCACTCTCCACACCGGGTGTGGAAAATGCTTCCTGTGAATTTGATGTGGAAACGCTTCGTCCTACCTACCGCTTACTGATCGGTGTTCCCGGAAAGAGTAATGCCTTTGCCATTTCCAGTAAGCTGGGACTGCCATCGTATATTATCGATGATGCAAAAAAACAGATCAGCCAGGAAGATGAGTCCTTCGAGGATGTGATCTCCACCCTGGAAGAAAACCGTATCACCATCGAAAAAGAACGCATGGAGATTGCCCGCTACAAGACCGAAGTCGAAGATCTGAAAAAACAGCTGGAGACCAAGCAGGAAAAACTGAACCAGCAGCGTGACCGGATCCTCCGGGAAGCCAACGAGCAGGCACATGCAATCCTCCGTGATGCAAAAGAATATGCGGATCAGACGATCAAAGACTTTAACAAATTCGGAAAAGCCAATATTTCCATCAAAGAAATGGAAAATAAACGACAGGATCTCCGTAAGAAGATGAACAAAGTCGAAAGCAATATGTCCAGGAAAGAAAAGAAGGTCACAGGTAATCTGAAGCCTTCCGATCTGCATCTGGGCGATGGTGTGAAAGTACTGAGTCTGAATCTCAAAGGAACGGTAAGCACCCTCCCGGATGCCAAAGGTTATCTTCTGGTACAGATGGGTATCATGCGATCCAAGATCCATATCTCCGATCTGGTACTGTTACAGGAAGAAACCGTGATCTCCGCACCGAATATGCAGCGCACCAGCGCCGGGAAGATCAAGATGTCAAAATCTTCATCCGTCGGCATCGAGATCAATCTGCTCGGCCGTACCGTCGATGAAGCCATCGCGGAACTGGATAAGTATCTGGATGATGCATATCTGGCACATATTCCAAGTGTCCGTGTCGTTCACGGAAAAGGTACCGGAGCCCTGCGGAAGGGCATCCATAACTATCTGCGCCGGGTAAAATATGTCTCTTCCTTCCATCTTGCAGAATTTGGCGAGGGAGATGCCGGTGTTACGATCGTAAATTTCAAGAAATAAAATAACTATTCAGTAGCTAATATCCCGCTACAACAAGGAGTTTTTTATGGTATCCAAACAGAAAATAATGATTGTGGACGATGACAACAACATCGCCGAACTGATATCTCTTTATCTTACCAAAGAATGTTTTGAGTGTAAGATTGTCAACGACGGGGAGGAAGCTTTGAGTGCATTTCCTTCCTTTCAGCCGAACCTGATCCTCCTGGATCTGATGCTTCCCGGTATGGACGGCTATCAGGTCTGCAGAGAGATCCGCCACAAATCCAATGTACCGATCATCATGCTCTCTGCAAAAGGAGAAGTTTTTGATAAGGTGCTCGGCCTGGAACTGGGTGCTGACGATTATATGATCAAACCTTTCGATTCCAAAGAACTGGTAGCCAGGGTCAAAGCGGTTCTCCGCCGTTTCCAGCCTGCCCCTTCCGCTCCGTCGGCACCTGCCGGAAAATACGTGGAATATCCGGATCTGATCATCAATCTGACCAACTATTCCGTTATCTATCAGGGGATGACTATCGACATGCCGCCAAAGGAACTGGAACTTCTGTATTTTCTTGCTTCCTCACCTAATCAGGTATTTACCAGAGAACAGCTTCTGGATCATATCTGGGGATATGAATACATCGGCGATACCCGTACCGTAGACGTACATATCAAGAGACTGCGTGAAAAGATCAAAGATCATCCGTCCTGGTCGATCAGTACTGTATGGGGCATCGGTTACAAATTTGAGGTTAAATCCTGATGAAACAGACACTGTATTCCAAATTTATCACAGCCTATATTTTTCTCGGTATTCTCGGAACGGTGTTAATCTCTACGCTGGGATCTTCCCTGATCCAGAAACATATTCTGGAAGACACCGGAGCCGCCCTGTACAAAGAAGCGATTTCTCTCGCCTCCTATCAGGCAAATACAGATTATTCAGACAATGCAGATGTGGAAGCTGCCTATAATCAGCTAAAGACCCTCTCTGCTTTTCAGGATTCCCGGATCCTGATTTTGAACCCGTCCGGACAGCCATTGATTGATACCGGCAAACCATACACTGCAATGGCACAAAGCTCGCTTAAAGACTTTGATCCTGCGATCATGGGATCAGACAATTATATTACGGGTACTTTTCATGGATATTTTAAGGAAAATATGGTCAGCACACTGGTTCCTATCACGAAAAACCTGACCACCAAAGGGTATGTATCGATTCATCTTCCGATGACCGTGATCATTGATCAGAAAGAATCCATTCTCGGTCCGGTCCATATCGTGTTTGCGATCCTGCTGCTTTGTTCTCTCATGATTCTTGGTCTGTTTTCTCATTCCGTATACCGGCCGCTGAAGAAAATCACCGCAGGAGCCAACGAATATGCAGCAGGAAATCTGGATTATAACATTCCTGTCACAACCAATGATGAAATGGGCTACCTGGCCGATACCCTGAACTATATGTCCGGAGAACTGAGCAAATCAGGAGAATATCAGCACAAATTCGTAGCCAATGTCTCCCATGATTTTCGCTCCCCCCTTACTTCAATCAAGGGTTTTGTGGAAGCGATCATGGACGGAACGATTCCACCTGAGATGCAGGATCGTTATCTGAAAATCGTGGTTGATGAGACCGAACGTCTGGAAAAGCTGACCCAGAGTCTTCTGACCCTGGATAAACTGGACTCCAAAGGGCGTCCTCTGCATATGAACGACTTTGATATCAACCGTACGATCAAAAATACAGTAGCCACTTTTGAGGGGATCTGCCGTAAAAAGATGATTACCATTGAACTGCATCTGGAATCAGAAACTCTGATGGTACACGCCGATATGGAACAGATCCAGCAGGTACTGTACAATCTGATCGATAACGCCATCAAATTCAGTTCAGACAGCTCCATCATCAAGGCAGAAACTTCCGAACGTCATGGTACAGTTTTCGTATCCATAAAAGACTCCGGTGTGGGTATACCCAGAGAAAAACAAAATAAAATCTGGGATCGTTTTTATAAGATTGATTCTTCCCGTGGCAAAGACCGCAAAGGTACCGGGCTCGGACTATCTATTGTCCGCGAGATCGTTGCCGCACACAATCAGAATATCAATGTTATCAGTACTGAAGGGGTCGGTACCGAATTCATCTTTACATTAGAAAAAAGCAGGGGAACGAGCTGATTCCCCTGCTTTTTTTATCCTGTCTTTCTTTATTTCCACTCATATCTGGTCAGATGACCACCCAGCTGCATATGATCAAAATTGTGCTGTCTCAGTGCCTCGTAGAGTACGATCGCTACGGAATTGCTCAGATTCAGCGAACGGATATCGTTCATCATCGGGATACGGATCGCAGTCTCCTGGTTTTCCAGTAAAATCTCCTCCGGAATCCCGCCGCTTTCTTTTCCAAACATAATGTAGGCATCTTCCTCATACTGCACTTCCGTATAGGTCTGCGGTGCTTTTGTCGATGCCATATAGATCTTGGCACCGGGATTCTTCTCCAGAAAATCCTGATAATCGATATACCGGGTGACATCCAGGTCATCCCAGTAATCCATCCCTGCACGTTTGATTGATTTTTCATTTAACCGGAAGCCCAGCGGCTCGATCAGATGCAGTCTCGTACCTGTCGCCACACAGGTACGTCCGATATTTCCTGTATTGGACGGGATCTCCGGCTCATAAAGAACAATATTTAACTTTGCCATATTCTCTTACCCCATTACTTTGTATAACTCATCCGGCTGCGGTTTGTCCAGATATCGGACATCCTCACCGTTTCGAAGGATCCGGTCGTTCCCGCTGTTGGTACGACCTACCACAACGGCATGGATGCCTGCCTGTTCCAGTTTTCTCACCAGTTCGTGACCATCATCTGCCGCGATCATCATGGAACCGCTGGACATGATCTGGTAGGGGTTGACCCCAAAATAGTTACAGATCTCCACGGTCTCCTGGCGGATCGGGATCTTCTTCAGATCCACTTCAAGACCGACACCGGCTCCGCTCGCCATCTCCCAGAACGCACCGAAGACCCCGCCCTCGGTGATATCATGCATAGAGGATACACCATGTTCCACGGCGATCCGTGACTCCGGTACCACGGACAGATACTGGTCAAAATCTTTTGCTGTATCAATCAGAACAGCCGGAAATCTTTTTTTGAGTTCATCTTCTTTTTCTTTTGCGAGAATCGTTGTTGCTTCCAGACCGATCCATTTCGTCACGATGATATCCTGATCCGGACGGATCTGGGATACCGTGCGAAGATTCTCTTTTTTCATCTTGCCAACACCGGTTACGGAGATCAACGGCTGCTTTACCACGTTGGTGATCTCCGTATGCCCGCCCAGGATCTCCATATGCAGTTTTTCACAGGTTTCTTCCGCATCCTGCATCATTTTCCGGATCTCCGGCTCTTCAACGGTATCCGGGAGCATTACAGTCAGCATCACTCCCACCGGATCTGCACCGGCTGCCGCAAGATCATTTGCCGTGATATGGATGCTGTGATGTCCCAGATCCTTTGCGGTTCCCGTAATCGGATCCGTGGACATCACCAGAACTTCATCTTCACCTACCTCAAGAGCGGCGCAGTCCTGCCCTACCGCCGGACCGACCAGTACTTCCTCTCTTCTGTGTTTTACCTGTTTTAATACCGAACGGATCAATACCGGTTCCGGCAGTTTTCCTATCTTCATGATTTTCTCCTCCGCATCTGTCAGCCGCCATACTGGTTCAGTACCACATAGACCTGATTCAGATCGTTGTTTGCAATTGCTGTATACATGGCGCTGGACGCTTCCCCATTGCTGGTTTTTACACCAACTTTGTATTTATTTGGCGTCATCTGATAATAACTGTTATTTACTTCTTCTTTGCTGACCTGTTCCCCATTCTCCGTGACTATTTTCCACAGTTTTGCCTTGTATCCGGTATGGGCACTCTGGATCTGTTCCATACTTCCAAAGGCTTTCTCCGGATCTGCAGTCAGTTCGGTCGTCGGATCAATAGTCTCCAGCGTTTCACTTTCATAGGTCACTTTTCGGTCTGCAGAACGATATTCCTCTCCATACAGAGTAAAATAAATCTTTCCCCCGTAAGTATATCCTTCAATATAAATCGGTGCCTCCGTATTATTCACAAACCGGAAATCCTTTGCACCTTCTGCAATCGCCGCATCCATGGACGGTTCTACATATTTGACGATCATGGAATGATTATGTCGCTCTGTCACTTCCAGTTCGGCCTGTAATACTGCCTGATATAAGGTTGTAGATACCTGGCAGATACCTCCTCCAAAGGATTCCACTACCGCACCATTCGCATATGATGCAGCCGGTTCATATCCATTTTCTTCGGTAAATGGTACCATATTATCACAGACGGAAATCTCCTCTCCCGGATAGAGCACTTTCCCGTTCAGTTTTGAAGTACCGTTTTTTACATTCGTCGCTCTGGCTGCGCTGCTGGCGGAATAATCGGTGACTCCCTGTCCCAGTACATCCTTTACTTTCGCCAGTTCTTCCCGGGATCCTTTCGGCTCTGTGATCTCCACATCCAGATCCACACTTCCCGGACCATCTTTCCACACATGTTCCAGATAATCCGTCACTTTATCCACAGAACCATCCTCATTCAAGGTAACTCCACGCACACCGTTGGTGATCTTGAACTCACCATTTTCTCTGGTCAGCTCATAATCCACCACTTCACGGTTCAACGCTGCACAATAAGTCTCCAGTGCCTTCCTCACACTGTCCTCATCTACCTGATAAGAAAGATCCAGCTGCAGATTTTCCTGTTCCAGTGCTTTTTTCACCTTATATCGTTTGATGACATTGCCGACCTGTCCCACGTCCATCGCCTGCCGGATCGTGTCGTCATTATCCCCGGTAACACCCAGTTCTTTTGCTGTCACACCGGTGGACATATCATCCATATGAAGAACGATCTGATAACCGGTAATCTCATCCACTCGGGTCTGCAGCGCCTTCTGTGCCTCATCTTGCGTCATACCGGACAGATCCACACTTTCCGCATAAATATGATCCAGAATCTTCCGCTGTCCCTCGGGCGCATTGTCCGAAGTACCGGTATCGAGTGTGACTTCATCCGTCTCTGCCTGCAGTGTCGGCACATCTTCTCCGTCATCTGCAGCAGCTGTTCCGGTAGCAGTTGTATCTTCACTGTCTTCCTTACTTCCGGCAACCGTATCTTCACTGCTTTCACTCTCCTGCGTCGTCTCAGACTTCTGTGTGTTCTCTGCATTCTGTGCGCACCATCCGCTGACAGGCTGCTGTAACATCATGACTCCCGCCAGCAGGGTCGCCATTATTTTTTTCTTCATCTGTATGTCAATCCCTTATAACATTACTTCCAAAACCATCGGAACCACCATTGCAAGTACCAGTATAACTGCGATAATTCCCGCTACAATCTGTCTTCTGTTTTTCTTCCACATATTCATTCTTTCATTCACCTCTTCATGCGCCCGTACCGGGCAATAATCGTATCGATTTTCCTGGATGCCTCATTTTTCGTTAAGCTGTCAACAGACACATCCAGTTCTATTTTATGATATTTCACCAGATCATTCAAGTATGCTTTTTGTGCCGGTGTGATCGGACCGCGTCGTTTTACCTTATACTGTAACTGTTTCGGCTGAAAGATCCGCTCCTGCCCTTCTCCTGCGATCCGTATCAGATGTTGATACAGTTCATGGGTTGCCAGTGCGTCGTGATACGCCCGGTGCGCGTGTGCCCGATCGATCTGAAAATACCCGCACAGATTCGTCAGGCTCCTGCTCTCCAGATCCGGAAGCAGCGTTCTTGCGATCTTCAGAGTATCAATTCCATTTTTTTCAAAAGGAATCTTCTGATCCGCCGCCTGATGCTTCAGAAAGCTGTAATCAAAGATCAGGTTGTGTCCCATCAGATCCAGTTCCCCGCAGAAGTCCAGAAAGGCACGCACTGCTTCTGCCGGTGTCGGCTGTCCTGCTACCATCTCCTGTGTAATTCCCGTTAATTCCCGGATCTTCTCCGGAATCTTCATCTGCGGATCTGCAAACATACAAAAGGTATCTGCCACCTCTCCGTCCAGAACCTTGACCGCTCCGATCTCCAGGATCCGGTCCTGAGACGGATACAGCCCCGTGGTCTCCAGATCCACAACCACATAGCTGGACGGACATGCTGTTTTTTCCATCGTATTTTCTTTTCCTTTCTCTCTTACCCTTCGTCTTCTCCTACTAACTGCTCCCTGTACCGGAAAACATACTTCTGCTCATCTGTCATTCGTTTTTTCCCGCCAGGCAACAGGTAATTATTTTTGCATTATGTCAACCAATGATAGTTTTACCATTTTCGCATCGTACGTCAGTACATCCCTGCTCCGGTAATCAAACAGGATCCAGCACGGCTCTCTCACTCCGGTATCCGGATCGTAGTCCATCCGCTCCAGATGGGTCATACGCGCCAGCTGTTTCTCATCATATCCTTCATACTCCGGCAGATACTCATGTGTCTCTTCTTCCTTCAGATAAAACTCCCGGATGTCTCTCTTATACGCTTTCAGATCCTTCGCCCATGCCGGTCTGGTTTTCATATTTTCTCTCGCATACAGATCACAGATCATCAGCTGCCGGTAATAATCCATCTGCTCCTCATCCACATATTCCTGAAGGAATTCCTGCAAAATCTCGTATCGGCGGATTCTGGTATGCGAAATATCCATATACCCCTTCTTATCATAAAATGCTCCCAGAGCCTCATACAGCGCAAATGGATTGTCAAATAATTTTTCTATCGCACGCAGGGTTTTTCCGAACTGATTACTATTATAATAGACTTCCACCATCTCTTCCACCAGTTTCAGCCGCAGAACGCCATCATATGGCAGCCACCTGGTATACAGCACCTCGTAAGGCTCCCGGCTCTGACATACACAACCGTACTCCGGCGCCGCCTGATACATAAAGGATCCCTTTAACACTTTCAGAAATCCCAGCTGCAGCTGCTGCGGCCGCAGCTGATAGACATCACAGAATGATTTTCCAAACGAATCATAGTCTTCATATGGAAGACCCGCGATCAGATCCAGGTGTTGATGTACGTTATGTCCTTCCTGCACCCGTGTCACCACCTCGGATACCTGAGCAAAATCCATTTTCCGGTGGATCTCCCGGATCGTATCCGGATTCGTCGACTGCACACCGATCTCCAGCTGGATCATTCCCGGACGCATCGTGCGAATCAGTGCGATTTCTTCCTCATTTAACAGATCCGCTGCCACCTCAAAATGAAAATTCGTGATCCCGTTGTCGTGAACGATCAGGTACTTCCAGATCGCCATCGCATGATCGTGTTTACAGTTAAAAGTCCGATCCACGAATTTTACCTGTGGCACGTTATGATCCAGGAAAAACTGTAATTCCTCTTTGACCAGTTCCAGATCCCGGAACCGCAGTTTCTTGTCGATCGAGGAGAGACAGTAGCTGCAGGAGAACGGACAACCCCTGCTCGACTCATAATAAATGATACGGTTTTCGAATTTTTTCAGATCTTTGTAGACAAACGGAATCGTACTCAGATCCGTGATTCCTCTCCAGGGATTCTCCTGGATCTGATCCCCGTCCCTGTAGGTAATTCCCTCAATCTTCGCCAGTTCTGAGATGCCTTCCAGATAAAAGCCCGCCAGCTCCAGGAAAGTCACTTCCCCTTCCCCTTTCATCACACCTGTCACTTCCGGATGCTCCTCCAGCACCTTCCGCGCATCATAGGACACTTCCGGTCCTCCCAGCCAGATGGCTGTGTCAGGAAGCACCTTATGCACTTCCCGGATCAGATTCTTCACATAGGAAATATTCCAGATATAGCAGGAAATGCACAGTACCTCCGGATGATCGCGATAAATCCCCTTTAAAATATCATCTGGATTCTGATTGATCGTATACTCCGCCAGGCCAATCTGGTTCTGATATTTTTTCGCATACGCCTTTAAGCTGTATACCGCCAGATTGGAATGGATATATTTTGCATTGATTGCTGCCAGCAATATATGTTTTCTTTCTGCCATTGCATTATAACCTCCGAATGGCTCTTATTATACTGTATCTTTCCGGTTATCTCAATAGTCACTCGCCGTTCCCTGTTTACAAATATATGAATTTTCTGTTCTTGTATTTTTTTACAAAATTTGGATTTTATATCTTGCACTTTCAAAAAAAGTATGCTAATATATACCTCGAGCTTGCCCAGATAGCTCAGTTGGTAGAGCAGAGGACTGAAAATCCTCGTGTCACTGGTTCGATTCCGGTTCTGGGCATTATCGGTTCATCCGATGCCAGGAACAAAAAACTTTTCAAAAAAAGTTAAAAAAGTTCTTGACAATCTCGACTGGTTAATATATAATACATTATGTTGTCAGCGACAAACACTTGCGGGTGTAGTTCAATGGTAGAACACCAGCCTTCCAAGCTGGATACGTGGGTTCGATTCCCATCACCCGCTTCCAACTGAATATCAGTTATTTATGCACGAGTGGCTCAGTGGTGGAGTATCGCCTTGCCAAGGCGAGGGTCGCGGGTTCGAATCCCGTCTCGTGCTTTTATTTAAAACCACAGTTCATCAAATGATTCTGTGGTTTTTTGCACTTTATCACAATCTGTTTTATAGTGAGGAAATACAATAATGAAGAAAAAATTGATTATTTTTTTAGCAACTATCACACTATTTATCAGTGTTGGAATAATATATTATTTTTTTCACCTCAATTCAAATCCCTATGTTGGTATCTGGACTTCTCAGAATCAAGATCAAACACTTGAAATTTTTAAAGATGGTACTACTTTTCTTTACCGTAATTCTACCTCAGATGATACTAAAAAAATTAGTATTGCGGATATTGGCTCAATAGATAATAATACCATTGCTTTTTCCAAAAGATATAATGCAGAAGGCTGCTTAGATTCCTATCAGGACGTAGAAGCCATTCCAGAAGGAGATTTTTTATCCCTCACTAAACTGTATAGTATAAACTTACAAAATGATAATTATTTGACTCTTACCGATGTAACACAAAATGATACTTCTATCTCATTCAAAAAAATAGCAACCAAAGCAACCCTCAAAAATTTTCCGAATAAAGCAGATGCAAGCAATTATCAAATTTCCATTTCATTCAATGGAAATCTCTCTCAAGATCAGATAGACCAATTAGAAAGTATCATTGAATCCATAGAAGGAGTTGTCTCTGTTACATATATTTCACCTGCCGAAACTTGGGATAAATTTAAAGAGCAATATTTTGGATCGAATAATGATGCATCAGAGGAATTTATCAAAAATAATACCATTTCTGGTTCTTTTGAAATATCTTATAAAATAAAATACGAAAAGTCTTTACTATCTTCACTTGAAAAATTAGATAACATACAACAAATTAGTCAGTCTAATTCCCCTACCTCTTAAAAACAAAAGGTAGGGGTTTTCTTATAGAACTTATTTTAAACAAAAAAAGAGAAACGCTGTATCTTCAACGTTTCTCTTCTCTTCGACTACTGCCGCAGACCGGAATCGAACCGGTACGGGTATCACTACCCACGGGATTTTAAGTCCCGGGCGTCTGCCAGTTCCGCCACTGCGGCATATACATATGAATACGGCTTCAATCGTGGGCATACGTGCAAGCACTGTCCCAGCTAGCTAACTTTCATACGCATTAATGGATGGAGGTGGATTCGAGCCTTTTTGCTATCATTTCAGCAATTTCAACTCTGAACTACCTTTATCCTAATGGATGGAGGTGGATTCGAACCACCGAAGCAATTTGCAGCAGATTTACAGTCTGTCCCCTTTGGCCACTCGGGAATCCATCCATATCTTGTCAGAGCATTCACACGCTCTGACAAGATAAAATTATAACGCAATCTTTTTTAAATTGCAAGTCTTTTCTAACTGATTTGCAAGATATTTTTAGTTTTTTAATTATTGAGAACTGTGGATGCATCTCCCTCTTTCTCAGCAGCTTCTTTGTCCTTCTTCTGTGGAAGTTCACATCCCCTGCACAGGACAATTGCTTCCAGCGGGGACATCTCCAGTTCCAGGTAGCCTGCCACTACCGGGTATTCTTTCTGTTCCATATCGTACGCGATGGCGTTGCTGTCAAGAATTCTGGTCATGGTAGTATCGACACTTCTGCTGATACCGGTCTCCCATACCGGAATCTCTACTTTCTTGTTTTCGTTGTTGTTATTGATGACAACGACAACCTGCTCTTTTTCATTAAATCGGCCAAAAGAGAGCAGATTATAATCCTCTTTCAGTATCTTTACAGATCCGTATTTTAATACCGGAAGTTCTCTGTGCATCCGGATCGCATCCCGGTAGAACTGTACCAGATACTGGTCCTCATGCCCCCACGGATACGTTCTCCGGTTATCCGGATCGGTGAAGCCACAGACACCGGCTTCATCTCCATAATAAACAGTAGGAGCACCCGGCCAGGTCATCTGGATGGCAACTGCTTCTCTTAAAATAGCCTTGTTGATTCCTTCCTCTGCTGCTCTCGCGCCAACTGTATTGATACGTCCTACACGGCTGTTGGTTCTCGTAAGGAATCTGGAATGATCGTGATTATCCAGCTCGTTCATCGCAGTCAGAAGAGACGGTGCATAGAATCGTGAACCGTTATAGCGCATGGAATCGCGGAAACACTCTGCATTCCCTTTCAGATCCTGCCGGTACTGATCACTGTGCTTTTCAAGTCCGGTCAAAAACCAGGAAATCGGCTCCATAAACGCATCATAGTTCATAACGGTATCCCACTGATCTCCCTGCAGCCACGGACTGGCATCTCCGTAGTGTTCTGCGATAATGATCGCCTCCGGATTGGCCTCTTTTACCACCTTTCGAAACTGTCTCCAGAACTTATGATTGTACTCCGCACTGTGCCCCAGATCCGCTGCCACATCCAAGCGCCAGCCATCCACGTGAAACGGCGCAGAAACCCATTTTTTCGCGATACGCAAGATATCCTCGTATAGTTTTTCAGAATCTTCATAATTCAGCTTTGGAAGGGTATTATGCCCCCACCAGCCGTCATAGAATTCATTGTAAGGCCAGCAGTGTTCATTATGGAACTTAAAAAAGCTGTGATACGGGCTGTCTCCGCTGATAAATGCGCCCTTTTCGTAACCCGGCTGATTTTCATAGATCCGTTCCCGGTCCAGCCATTTGTTAAAGGATCCGCAATGGTTAAATACACCGTCCAAGATCACTTTCATGCCTCTTTTGTGGATCTCTTCCACCAGCTCGATGAACAGCTGATTGCTGGCTTCCAGATTTTCTTTGTTGGTCACACGGTCAATATATCGTTTGGCATGGGTATTGTCTTTGTCCCAGTCTGCCAGCAGATTGCCCTCGTCATGAACGATCTTTCCAAAATGCGGATCCACATAGTCATAATCCTGAATGTCATACTTGTGGTTCGACGGTGATACAAAGATCGGATTCAGATAGATGACTTCCACACCGAGATCCTGCAGATAGTCCAGTTTGTCCATAACCCCCTGCAGATCGCCACCGTAGAAATTGTTCACGTCCATATTGTCCGGGATCTTGCTCCAGTCTTCGATCCGTCTGCTGTGGCCGGAAATATAAAAATATTCATTGGTCAGCACATCGTTGGAGCTATCTCCGTTATAAAAACGATCCACAAAAATCTGGTACATTACCGCCCCTTTTGCCCAGTCCGGTGTATGGAATCCCGGGATAATACCAAAAGAATACTGTTCCTGCAACTGACGGGTCACACCAAGTTCATTGTAATAACAGACAATTTTTCCTGCCCGGATCTCAAAATAATAATGGATCGGTTCACTTCCCACCGGAATCTGAATCGCATAATAATCAAATCCTTCCCGGCTCTCCTCCACTTTCATCTCTTTGCGGATCGTACCGCTGATAAAATAAACAGCATCTACATTGTTTTTTAGTGTCCGGAATCGAACCGTCACGATATCTCCCGGTTCCGGTTCCATCGGTGTTCTGTACTGTGCTGTCTCATCGCTGTATAAGGCCCGTTTATTAAATACCGGTCGCATTTTATTGATATATTCCTGTGCACGGAGTACATTATTCAGATCTTCCATGTTTTCCCTTCCCTTCTCGCAGTCGCTTATATGTAACCGTTCAGTACCCACACAGGATACCGCCTGCTAAATAGTTACACTTATATTCTATTTTATTCTCATCCTTCTCCTGTCAGTGCAGGAAAATGCTTTTTCATGATATCGCCAAGCCACTGGATCACAGGTCCCAGAGCCAGGATCATAATGACAGTCATCGCTCCGATCTTTCCGCCAAAGGAAAACCCGATCATGGTTACCGAAAAATCAAAGGCGATCCGTATCACCTTAAACGGTACTTTTGGCAAATGTCCGGAAATAATAATCGGAATGGCATCATAGGGAGCCGTTCCCATATCCACATCCATATATAAAGCAGCTGTCAGAATGAACAGTATCACCGATGGAATCAGTACTGCGATCCGAACCGGCAGCGTGGTAAAAAAATCTGCCGGCAGTACCCGGTTCCAGATCCATGTGAAGAAGTCTACAAAGTATCCTATGAGAAACATATTCGCCAGTGTTCCAAAGCCAAGATTTCTTCCTCCGAAGATTACAACCAGTACCAGAAGCACCGTGTTCATCAGTGCCTGCCAGTTTCCAAAACTCATACCGGTCTTTGCGGAAATCGCTTTACTCATCATACTGCACGGATCTGTTCCCATATCCACCAGCAGCAGCAACGACAACGCAAATCCCATTCCGAATACTGCCAGCAGTACCACGCCAAGTCTCAGCCAGAAATGTTCTTTCTGATAAAATCCCTGCAAAATCGCTTTCATATATCGCAAACTCCTTTATTTTCTGATAATACTTTTCCATTTTATTATAGCTTCCTGTGAATTGCAAATATTATTTTCCCGTATAAGCCACGATTTTTCCGTTATTGATAGCAGGGCACCGAACTTGAGCCGGCGGACCGGCTATTGATATGCAAGAAAGAAAAAAAGACAGCCAAAGCTGTCTTTTTTGGAGAAGGTATTTCTCTTATGGGGTGTAGCAAAAACTATATAATGTATTGGGGGGTTTTTACAGTTATTATAATAGCATGTAGCCAGGGAAAAGTGTGCACAAACATGGATTTTTTTTGTGCAATTTTTTATTCATTTTTTTACAGATAAAAAAGCTCTTATTTTTTCTCTTCGGAATTTTGTACAATTCCCCCGGAAGCCGCCGCATTTTTTTCCTCTTCGAATAATTTTTCGAATTCTGTTCTTCCAATCTTCTCTTTTTCCAGAAGAAGCTGTGCACAGTGTTCCAGAACATAACTGTGTGCCTGGATACTTGCTTTCGCTTTTACATAACACTCATCGATAATTTCTTTTACTTCCCGGTCAATCGCTGCCGCTGTCGTCTCGCTGAATCCACGGCTGTGCGCCAGATCTCTGCCGATAAAGACTTCGTCCTGATCATCACCGTAGGTCACCATACCCATATTAGCAGACATACCATATTTTGTCACCATTGCTTTGGCGATTCCTGTGGCACGGCGGATATCTTCGGATGCACCGGTGGTGATATCGTCAAAGATCAGTTCCTCTGCAATTCTTCCACCAAGGCATACTTCAATATTTTCCAGCATCTTTCCTCTGGTATTAAACATCTCATCCCGGTTCGGAAGCGGCATCGTATAGCCCGCTGCACCGGCTCCCGTCGGAATAATGGAGATGGTATACACCGGATCCATCTTTTCGAGCACATGGAACAGGATTGCATGACCTGCTTCATGGTACGCTGTGATCTTTTTCTCTTTTTCCGAGATCACGCGGCTGTGTTTTTCCGTTCCGATACCGACTTTGATAAATGCTTTCTGGATATCTTTCTGGCAAAGGAACTGACGATCCTCTTTTGCTGCCAGGATGGCCGCTTCATTCAGCAGATTCTCCAGTTCCGCTCCTGTAAATCCTGCGGTGGTCTGTGCGATCTGTGCCAGATCCACATCATCTCCCAGGGGTTTGCCCTTTGCATGAACCTTCAGGATCTCCTCTCTTCCACGGACATCCGGTGCACCTACCGCAATGGTACGGTCAAATCGTCCCGGACGAAGAATGGCCGGATCCAGGATATCCACACGGTTGGTTGCTGCCATCACGATGATTCCCTCATTAACCCCGAAACCATCCATCTCTACCAGTAACTGGTTCAGCGTCTGTTCTCTTTCGTCATGACCGCCGCCCATGCCGGTCCCTCTTCGTCTTGCCACAGCATCGATCTCATCAATAAAGATAATACACGGGCTGTGACGTTTTCCTTCCTCAAAAAGATCACGGACACGGGAAGCACCAACACCGACAAACATTTCCACAAAATCAGATCCTGAGATAGAAAAGAACGGAACGCCCGCTTCCCCTGCAACTGCTTTTGCCATCAGTGTCTTACCGGTACCCGGAGGGCCTACCAGAAGTACACCTTTCGGGATTCTTGCACCTACTTTGTTATATTTATCCGGGCTTTTCAGGAAATCGACGATCTCTTTCAGATCTTCTTTTTCCTCCTGCAGACCGGCAACATCACGGAAAGTAAATCGTTTGTCGGATGGTTGTGTCAGCTGTGCACGGCTTTTGCCAAAATTCATCATTTTGCTTCCGCCACCACCGCTTCCGGCGTTTCTTCCCATCAGCATAAACAGCAGGATCACCATCACACCAAGAGAGGCGATCGGAACACCCACGCTGAGCAGTTTACTTTCCTTCGGTACATCTGTCATCTGATAAGATACATTTGCATCTTCCAGCATCTGACGTACTTCTTTGACATCGTCAATATACATATCTTTACTTCTTCCGTTCATAAGAACCGCAATCAGCTGGCCGGTAGGCGTCTGCTGGTTCTGATGAATCACTGCCTCTGCCACCCGATGATTTTCCAGATCCTCTTCCAGTTCTTTATAGGAATAGTTATTCTGCGTCTGCAGCTTCTCGCCAAGATAGGACAATCCGACAATCATCAGCACCAATACAATCAGCCAGACTCCTACCCCTTTCAGTTGTTTTGACACGTTGTTTCTCCTTTCGGGTCTGAGGTACGCAGGAAATCTCTACGAAAATTTTTCCGGAAGCTCCCCTGCGTACACTCTATATTTTTTCCAGTCTGTGACTGTTTTTATTCAATTATTAAAAACTATGTGAAACACGCTCTGCGAGTTTCTCAGGTTATTATTCTTCTCCTGCACCCGGTTCTACCACGCCGATAAACGGCAGATTTCTGTAACGCTGTGCGTAATCCAGACCATAACCTACAACAAATTCATCCGGAATATTAAAACAGGTATAATCTACATGTACTTCTTTCACACGACGTTCCGGTTTGTCCAGCAGTGTACACAGTTTCAGGCTTGCCGGATTTCTCTTTTTCAGAATCTCGATCAGATAACTTAAAGTACGTCCGGAATCAATGATATCCTCCACGATCAGAACATCTCTTCCTTCCAGCGGCTGATCCAGATCTTTCACAATTTTTACAACACCGCTTGATTTCGTGTCATCTCCATAGCTGGATACGGACATAAAGTCAATGGTTACCGGTACACTGATTCTTTTTGCAAGTTCGCATGCAAAAAATACGCCGCCTTTTAATACACAGATCAGATGTACGCATTTTCCTTCGTATTCTTTGCTGATTGCTGATCCTATCTCCTGAATCCTCTTTTCTACATCCTCTTCGCTGATTAATACACTGATTTTATCACTCATGAGTACTTCCTCCTTTAATCTCTGCCTGTAAGATTCGACTGCTTTGCTCCTTCACTTTATACGCTGCGCTGATTCTGTCTCCTATGATCCACAGGATCTCAGAACCGTCTGCCAGAAGCCACAGCTGATCCCGTTCTTCCACCGGGATCTTTCGGTCGATCAGGTAATCTTTCAGTTTCTTACTGCCTCCTCCGTCAAAAAGACAGATCCGATCTCCCGGCTGTCTGTGCCGGATCACCAGTTTCTGTTCTATTCTATCATAATCAAACCATTTCGTATACTTCTTTTCCTGTATTTTCCCAAAATCACGGGAAATCAGACTTACTGTAAGAATCAGATCTCCTGCCTGAAAAGATTCTGACTGTGAACTCTGTACCGTTACCGGAATTGCTTCATTTTTTCCGGTATTGCTGGTTTTTTCTTTTTTCTGTCCCAGCAGAATCCCATCATAGGTTCGCCTTGCCTGCATCTCATAAGGAAGATCTCTTCTTGCCCCTACCTTCTGTTTCCATAACTGCTGCACCGCTTCTATATGGATTCTGGTAAAATTCTTCTGTTTCCCTGAAATCTCTTTTAAAAGTGTGTGTATGATCTGCCGGCTGATCAGATCCGGTTCTTTTTTCAGTGCTTCTAAAAGTATGGCACCATCTGCATCTTCTTTTACATATTGTTTTCTCTCTTTCTCTGCCACCCGGGCAAGCACTTCTCTGGCTTCTTCCAGTTCTTCGCTCAGCTGTGCCATATGCCTCACTGCCTGTGGATTAACCTCTGTTTTCAGTTCTTCCAGCACATGATGCCGGATCCGGTTTCTGGTATAATCATCTTCCAGATTACTGCTGTCTGTTCTCCAGGACTGTCCTGCCTCTTCCAGATATGCCAGAATCTCCTCTTTTCCCAGACAGAGTAATGGCCGGATCCGATTGCCGGATACCGGTTTCAGGCTGCAAAGGCCCGCTATGCCTGTTCCCCTCACCAGGTGATGAAGCATCGTTTCCGCAAGATCATCCTGATGATGGGCAAGAGCAATCTTTCCTCCGCAGGCCTCTTCACAGACTTTTGTAAAACACCGGTACCTTGCAAGCCTTCCCGCCTCCTCAAGACCTGTTTTCTCCCGGTTGGCAATTCCCTGTACATCCTCATGAAACACCTGGCAGACAATTCCTTCTCCTTCACAGAGTCGTCGAACAAAGGCCTCGTCATCATCTGCCTCCTTCCCCCGCAGCTGATGATGTACATGAACCGCCTTCAGCGAAATTCCCCATGATTCTTTCCACTTTGAAAGGAGCTTCAGCAGGCACACCGAATCTGCCCCACCGGAAATCCCCAGTACAATGGTGTCACCCGGTTCGATCATGTGGAATTTTTCCACATATGTTTTCACTTTCTGTTCTGTTTTCCACATCGTTTTATCAGTTTGTCCACTTCTGCCTTTTGTAGTCATTTATTTTCTCCATATTCCCGCAACCAGGACTGTCATGTCATCTTTTGCTCGGTAGTCTGCATACTGTAATGTTTTTTCCAACAGATACCTCCCCAGTTCTTTTGGCATCTGTTCCTGTGCCTGCAGAATCCACTCCTTTAAGATTTCTTCTCCGGGCTCTTCCCCAAAAGCATCCAGTACACCATCTGTGACCATTACCAGATAATCACCGTCATATAATTTTTTTGTTGTTTTTTCAAATTCCAGTTTCTGTACCAGTCCTGCTGCCATACTGGTAGAAGTGATCGTCTCCACCCAGTTACCTCTCCGTATAAACGTTGTAGCAGCCCCTGCCTTTAAAAATTCGCAGATGCCCGTATACAGATCCAGCGAACACACATCCAGGCTGGAAAACATCCCACCTTTTCGCTGTAAGATCAATGCCGAATTCACCATTCGTACCGCTGTCTCTCTGGAGAACCCCGAAGTTACGAACTGTTCCAGTAACTCTACCACAGTTTCACTTTCCTTACTCGCCTCCATACCGGACCCCATCCCATCCGAAAGACACATCGTAAACTGTTCATCTGTGGCTGCACAGGCATAATTATCCCCGGAAATCGTCTCCCGTTCTTTCGTGACTCTGGCCACACCATAAAGCACTTTATAGTTCACATCCTCGCAGAACAGTACCGTACGCCACTCGCTGTTCAGTACGGCCTTACTGTCCTGTGACGGAACCATCCGACAGCCACACACATGTGAAAGATGCTTCGCGACTTCTTTCATGGTCAGACATTGTCCTCCCCGTGTGCGCATCGTGAGGGAAATCCGTTTCTTTTCGTCCTGTCGATCAAGAAACCAGATCTGTTTTACCAGGATTCTCTGTTTATGCATATATTTTCGCATCCGCTCTTCTTCCTCATCCGGCAGGATACACACCGCACTGACATCAGAAGAAATTTTCCGGATCGTCCGCGCCACCTCCTGTAGCTGTTCCGCCACAGCAATCCTGTTTTCAATCAGCCGATTGCGATACAACAATTCTTCTCTGGTTTCAAAAAAGATGCGCTGCAGCTCCTCTGTAAACCTGAAAGCCTGGTGGCACTGCCCAAGCCATTCACTCTGTGCACGTAAAAAGCGGTCGGGATTGCCCTCTTCTATGATCTGCAGCATTTCAAATACCTGCTGGCTGGTTCGCGGATCAAGATCTGACCAGCAGTTTTCTCTTCCGGAACACTCCATGCACACCCGCTGTTGCACCTGCACAAACATATCCTGTACTTCTGCCTGGCTCAACTGTTCCTGCCTGCCGGGCATCTCATAGAATGTATGGGCAAGTTTCTGTAAAGACCGTGCATACCGGTCAATCTTTTCTTTCTGTGGATAAACATCGTATACCGGACGACCCTTTTTTCTCCCCGTGAAAACAAGTTTTGCCATGTCCCGTAGTATCAGCACTGCACTGACTGCGAGCATGGCAACCATCCATATCTGCATGCATCCATAACCCCCTTACGGCATCTTACGCTGATAACTGCTTCCTCTTTTCACAGTTACTCCTGAAAACTTATTATAGATGACATGCTGCAAAAAACTTGTCAAACAGACAGGCTGTCCGGTCAGAAATTTTTGACACGAACAGCCATTTTTTGCTTATTTATTTTCTTTAAAGATAATCTCGTTGTCCTTTACCAGACCGATCTTCTCTTTTGCAATCTTTTCCGCATATTCGTCGCTCTGCATATATTCCTGCATATCTTCAATATCTTTGGTACGGGCCTCTTCTGTCGTTATCTCTTCTTCAAGCTGAGCCTTTCTGTTTTCATTCGTCTGATATTTCACCTGCAACGAATGCTCTTTGAAAGCAAGCAATACCACCAGCATACAGACTACCATACTGATAGAAATCATCGCGACTCTATTCTGAACCTTTATCCGTCGTGCTCCTGCGTTTTTTCCTCGCGCAGCACTTTTCCTTTTTTTCATTCCACGCTCCCTTACTTTTATCTATCCCCGGGCCTTTACGTATTTTTAAACAGAATTTACGCATTTTTACAAGTAAAAAAATTGTAACTCTTTGTAAACAAAAATGCAACCTTTTTGCCAAAATAAATGCAAATTCTCTATAAAAATGCCCGATTCCCCAATACCAGACACCTGCTCCCAGCAAAATTCCGCAAAGCAGATAACACCGTACGCTTCCCCCGTTCTCTCTCAGACACATAAAAAATAAAAAAAGCCCGGCTGCGCTCCAAAACAAAATATCCACCGCAGTATCCAGACTTTTCACCCGTTTTCCTATTATCCGAAAGATTCGGATCCCATCATAAACCAGAACAAGAAGAGCACCGCAGATCATACTTTGTACCAGCAGTTCCAGTTCTCTCCCCATATAGGTGCTCATCTACTGAAACAGCCTTTTTAACAGGCTTCCTTTCTTTTTTTCTTTTCTCCCCTGTGTATAGATCAGACTGTCTACTTTTCCCTCAATCTCTGTCTCTCCCTTCTCAAGCTCCAGACGGCATACATGGAGGCTGCTTCCCCTGATCGCCAGTGTACCCTGGCTCGTTTCCATAAAAATATTTTCTTCATCAAATGATTTCATCTCAGTGACCCCGGTGATCAATCCATGCCCTCTCTGTTCCAGATGGAGGCTGTGCGTTACTTCTTTCTTTTCTTCCATATAAAAATCCCTCCATACAATGTACTGATACATTATATGAAGGGATCCTACTTCTCATGTTATTTCCTTCGCTGTTCCTCTGTGCCCTCTCAAAAGGCTTATGCCGGACTGACCTTTTTGCTCTACAGATAACGATACAGTTCCTGAGCCTCTTCTTTCTTCACAGTCTCCTGTACATTCAGCACTTCCACTCTGACAGCTTTGCTGCCGAACTGGATCTCCAGAACATCTCCTTCCTTCACCTGTGCAGACGCTTTCGCCGGGCGGTCATTGATCAGGACTCTTCCTGCATCACAGGCCTCATTTGCCACAGTTCTTCGTTTGATCAGGCGGGAAACTTTCAAATATTTATCTAATCTCATAAGTAAATTATTCGTTTACCAGATCTTTCAGAGCTTTTCCAGCTTTAAATTTTGGAGCTTTGGAAGCTTTGATCACCATGGATTCACCGGTAGCCGGGTTTCTTCCTTCTCTTGCTGCTCTTTCAGATACTTCGAAAGTACCGAAACCTACCAGCTGTACTTTTTCTCCTTTTTTCATTTCTTCAGATACTACATCGATAAAAGCTTTTAAAGCAGCTTCTGCATCCTTTTTAGATAACTGTGTCTGTTCAGCCATAGCTGCAACTAATTCTGTTTTGTTCATGATATTCCTCCTGTTTCGTAAATTAGTAATTACATACCTTATAGCTTTTTCGTACCTTCCCAGGCTTTTCCTGCTGAATGGTTTACAACGCTACACCTATTTATATACTGCCTCTCTTGTTTTGTCAAGGTTTTTAGGTGTTTTCGCCCTTTTTCACAGCTATTTTTCAGCAGAAACTCTGTAAAAAACGTTGCCACGGCTGCCAGAGTGCTGTTGCCTGTTCTATTTTTTCAATGTTTTTTCTGGATATCCATACCTTCTGACTGGATGCATAATAGTTTACCAGTTTCCAATACCTCCACGGATAAGAAAGGCACAGTTTCAGATGTTTCCACTCTTCCACAGACAGCGATCGCTTTCGATTATACTGTTCTGCCATTCTTCTTCCAAGCTCAGGATCCCAGTTATGTTTTTCCAGGATTTTTCTCATAAACAGACACAGATCTTCTGTCTGTGGTCCACAATGCCAGTAATCAAAATTCATAAAACCTATGCCTTCCCGCGTAAAAATAATGTTATGCTGGTTACAATCCCCGTGACATACCTCCTGCCTGTGTTCTTTACAGAATCTTTCATAATCGAAGTCTTCCAGTTCTTTTACCATTCCCTCCCCTGCTTCCAGAAAAGCAGTGATGCTCTGCGCCAGCCGCTCTTCAAACGGGTTTTTCGCCTTCTTTTTCTGTACAAATTTTCTGGTTCTGCGAAGTTCCCGGTTGTGTCTGCGGCACTCTTCCAGAAGATCTGCCCCGGGCATATCTTCGTCCTGCTCTGCCTGCATTACCGTATGTAGTTTTGCCATTGCTTCCATACTGCTTAAAATATCTTCCCCGGATCTGGTGTTACATTCCGTTCCCTGAAACCATTCTTTCACTACATAGGGAATCCCGTCTTCTCCCGTAGTGACCACCTGTCCTTCCAGATTTTCCTCCACCTGATCCACCAGTAAGAACCCGTTCTCCTTGCAGCGTTTCTGTATTTTTCTCTGCTGCTCCAGCCTCCCGGGGGAGCCCCAATATTCGCGGATACTTTTCCATCCTTTCTCCGTCTGACAGATCAGCGCTCCCCTGCCCCGCAATACCGTTTCCGCGGTCAGACCATACTGTTCCAACACCCCCAAACCACGATCGTACAATCCTGTTCCCCCTTTACTTCTCGCCGTTCTGTCTATTCTATGTAAAGGCGGAAGGGATTATGTCCATCTGTGCTTTTCCTTCTCTCCGGTTTTCCTGACGGATGTTTTCTGTTTTGTTTTTCTCTTTTTCGTTTCGTATCTTTACTCTCCAAGATGCAGATACTTCTCCCTGGTCGCCATTCCACCCCGGATATGGCGTTCCTGCTTGTTGACATCCAGCACATTCCGGACCGCCCGCGCCATGGACGGGTTGATCTGTTGAAGGCGATCGGTACAGTCTTTATGTTTGGTCGTCACAATTTAGAACGGTCTCATTTTCTTCGATTAATACAGACTCATCTAAGCCAAGATCCCCAAGCAAGCGTAAATAAATATCTACATTTCCATCCTTATCTACTTCTATCTTCTGAATCAATCGCTTTAACTGCTGATTGGTCATCTGGTGTACATCAGTAATGTCTTCAATTTCTTTAAATGTATTATTTAAAATATTCTCTAACTGTTCCCCTTTGGTTAAATGATAAGATACCATCTTGAGTTCATTTTCTATTCGTTCCATTTCCTGGCGAGAACCACCAATCTTCTCATTCAACTCTTCACGAGAAATCAAATCATCCGTATACATATCCATATATTTTTGTCTGGTCTTTTGCAATTTAGCAAGTTCTGCATTTAATTCTTTTTCGTACTCTACATTTTCATCTTTAGCTTTATATACACGCTGAAACTCATTTACCACATGAGCAATCACTTTTTTCTTTTGTTTCAATACATTTGTAAAATATTCCTGCAGAACTTCAATGAGTTCTTCCTCATCCACAACCGTTTTATTGGGGCAGCTATCTACGCCCCGTCCATTTCGCCCCGAGCATACCCACCGTACATACGTGTTCTTATAAGTACGAACCGTTCTACGGAAGGACCAGCCACATTCTTTACATTTGATCAATGTCGAAAACAGATGCTTATTACTCTGCCGTTCGTGACTAAGATTAAATGCATCATGTCTGCCTCTTAAAATCTCCTGTGCTTTTTCAAATGTCTCATCTTCTATGATTCGAAGTTCCGGTCGCTCCACAACCATCCATTCAGTCTCGTCCTTGTCTCTTCTCTGACCTGTCAGAAAATCACTGACTTCTTGCTTGCCATTGATGATTTTTCCGGTATATATTTCATTTGTTAAAATACGGCACGTTGCATTCTGACTCCATTTGCAATTTCGTTTTGTCTTATAACCTTTTTCATTTAACATATTTGCAATCTTGGCCGCACCGTAACCTTCTTCTGTATACCACTTGTAAATCTGCTGTACAACTTTAGATTCTTCTTTATTGATTGCAAGATTAAAATAATCTCCGATTGTTTTATCGTATCCATATACAATATTAGGAACTCGTCCTTTTTCTGCGTTCATCTTCTTGCCGAACTTTACACGCTTGGAAGTATTTGCACTTTCTTCCTGTGCCAGAGCTCCAAAAATGGTGAGAACAAACTCGCTGTTTCCCATACTGGTCATATTCGCTGTTAAGAATTGTGTCTCAATTCCCAATGATTTCAGCTTACGGACATTCTGTAAAAGATCTACAGTATTTCTTGCAAAACGAGAGATGTCTTTTACAACAACCATATCAAATAATCCATGCTCTGCATCAGTCATCATACGAAGAAATTCTTTTCGATTTTTAATTTTAGTTCCGGAAATGCCTTCATCTGCATATAATCTTACTAAAGTGTCCCCTGTGCGTTTAGTGTATTCTGAAAAGAATTCCTTTTGGGCTTCCAGGCTGTTGAGCTGATCGGCTTTGTCGGTGGAGACTCGACAATAGGCTGCAATGTTCATAGTGTCACCTCTCTGTTATAGTTGTATCGTTCTGTTACATCTTTTATTATACCCAAAATTAAAAAATAGTAAACAAAAAATCGAGATTATTATTTTGCAAATAACACCTCGATTTTTAATAATTCTATTTTTTTAATCAAGCACTCCAATATTCTGCATTTCCTTCCATCTGGGTAGAAAATGTGTGTGCCAAAATATCTGTTTCAATTTTTATTATTCCATAGTTTTCATTTTCATTATTTTTATCTGATTTCCCTGTACACATCAAAAATTGTGTTCGCTTATCGTACTCTTCCATAACATTCAATAACGGCAAATTGTTACTACCCTTTCTATAAACCGTAGAACATGCAACATCACATTCATTCCATCCCAAATCCAACATCTTAACAGAACTATCTGATCCATGATGAGGAATTTTCATAATATGTACATGATTTCCAAAATAATTACTTGGTATCTTTTCTAATGTATCATCTTCAACATCACCTGTTAAAAAAATTCTTACATCTCCCAATGCCAAAACAAAAAATATCGATCTATCATTCTTTATAAATTGATCCATATAATTTTGTTTACGAATGATTTTTGAATTAGGTGCATATGAAATAATTTCTAACGGATATCCATTCATATCCTTTTGAAAACAAACAGAATTATAAAACATCATGTCTTTTCTATCCGATACTGAATATACATTATATTCTGAAACAATATTAGTCGTACATTCTCTTAAATATTCAAAAAGCTTTTGTACTTCTTGACTGCAAGTTATTTCTTTTGCATCTATACCTTCTGGAATCCAAATACTTGTTTTTTCCGAAGCATACATATCAATAATATCTTTTAATCCTTTAGAATGATCAAAATCTGGATGTGTCCAACAAATAAAATCTAATTTATCAACTTTATTCTTTTTCAAAATTTCTGTAACCTTATCATTCTCAACCGTACAAAAACAATCTACTATTCCCGAAAAGCTAATTGCTCCATCTGTACGAACAAAAAACAAAACAGCTTCACCTTCAAGCTTATAACCAATTAAATATGTCTCAATAACTAATTTTTCTTCAAAAAAAATTATTTTTTTAAATGAAGAATTACTACCTCCCGAAGAATACATATCATACATTCTTAAATGCAACTTTTCTCCCCTTTATATTAGCGGTATTATTTGCAAACATACGAATAGTCCCCGCCCTGGACTTAGATACAAACTTTCCACTCACATTTTCATTTTTTTCAATTTTCATTTGTCTTTCATAAGGGTTTTTACTATGTGATACAAACTTCATAATCTTAAATCACTCCTTTAATTGCGGTATCTTGAAATGTATCCTGCTTTAACGTTTCAATTAATTCATCACTCAAAGATTTAATAAACACATCAAATTCAATTGTATTTTGTGTTTCCAGAGTGTCTTTTATCATCTGTTCATCGCATAACAAAGATAATATTTCTCTATTTCCTTCTTTAAAAACATCTATATCCACAACAACTTGATACATAGTTTTTTGAGTTCCATCGTCTTGTTGCATAACACCTTCTTGAATATTTCTAACATAATTTATTTGATAATTATTTTTAGATAAAACTGTAACCATATTAGACGCCACACAATCGCAATCTTCAAATTGTTTAATCACATCATCTATGTTGAATGCTGCTCTTGTAAAATAATTTGACAATCTAGCCAAATCATCTAAAAGACAAATATTTATTTTCCTCAATCCGATTCTTAACACTTGAAAGTAAGGGGATGTTGATTTGATTGTTTCAATGCTTTCTGCCAACAAAGATAAATATTTATCAAATGTTTCATATTTTTGGTCAATGTCTACAGTAAGCGTAAAAAAACTTTTACTTATTTCTAAAATTTCTTTTTTCTCAGAAGAGAAACTATATACTATACTTTTGTTATTGCCATTTATAGAAAATTGATTTTCATCCGGAATGTTTAAATCCATTTTTATTTGTACATCAAACTGATTCTCAGTTCTGTTATCCATTTTTTCAAAACCGGCATCATAAAATTTCTGACGCAGTGATAAAATACACTTTTCAACATCAGCTTCCATAAGTCCTTCATAATCTAAACGAAATATAATTTGTTTCAAAAAGTTATGTTTAATTTCAGAACGTAATTTTCTCATTGCTACGCCCTCCTTATTAATTGATTCATTATATCATACTTTCTTTTTTCAATCCATATACTCTTCACCCTTTTTATCATTTTTAATTTCATCTTGCAATATCTTCTCCACCTTCTCAGTATTCGCTTCTATCATCACCTTCAATATGTAATCGGCGGTCACTTCCACCGGATTTGGATTATGAAATCGATAGTTCAGTTTTCTTTTCGCCACGGTGAAGCTTCCACCTCCTCCCTGCTCACTCTTTGTCCATTACTATGAAAATTTCTTCTGAAATAGTCCTAGATTTTCAGAATGTTTTTCATAGTCTGCATATTGTCATTTGCCATGGCTTCTCGTCTGCTGACTCCATCAATTTTTACCGGAATACATCTTTCCAGAATTCTGTCATAAATTCTTTTCTTCTCAATCTTTGTCTCCTGTTTTAATTGTACTAAAGGAAGATTGGTCGTGGTAATCAAAGGTCTTCCTGATCGGTATCTCCAATCAATCACACTGAAAATATTTTCTAATGCATACTCACTGTTCCGCTCTACGCCAAGATCATCAATAATTAAAAGCTCATATCCATTCAGTGATCTGATGTATTCTGTCTTATCTTCAGCTGCGAACAGATCATTTAATATAGTATTGAAATTTGTCATTTTCACGGTAACTTCTTGTTCCAGCAATGCGTTTGCAATACAGGCAGCCAGATAACTTTTTCCTGTTCCAACTGGTCCCCAGAACAAATATCCCATATGGTTTTGTTTCATTTTTTGCCAGTTTGCTACATATTCTTCCGCAATTCTTATGGCGCTACTATCTCTGTCTACATTTTGAAATGTAAAACCCTCCATTTCTTTTTCTTCAAAGCAGATTTTCTTATTTCTTACAACCAGTTCCCTACGTTCTTTTTCTTTAAAATATTGTGCCTCTTTTGCATATGCCTTCCTTTCACACGCACACTGCCTGTGATGCTTTCTCATTTCAAGTAAAGAACCTTTTGGATAAAATGCTTCTACAGGTTCTTTACAAACAGTACAATGCATCAAGCCATCTGCGCCTAAATATATTTGTATCTCATCCATCACAGGCTTTCTCCCTCCCCACACTCATAATTCATCTTTTGATTCTTTATACTGTAACTATTTACTCCATACTTATTACTTGAGTTATTTTTCTCTATCACTTTATTAGATGCCGTATTTATATCCTTCGTAGAGTTATCATTCCGACCATATGAAAGCTCATTTTTCAGCTCTATATCGGCTTTCTTTATATCGGTCTGTAATTGTGCCTTTCTGGAAATCTCTACTTTGTCTGGTATCATTACATGCATATGTCTTGGTTTTGAAAATCCACCAAATTTCCGAATTAGCAGTCCTGCATCATCTAGTTCTTTCAAAGCCTTTTTAACAGAAGATTTGCACTTCCCGGTTTTCTGTGATAGTTCTTCAATTGGAAATATTGCATATACTCTTCCATCCTCATCTGTCCAATTATTCTTTCGTGATATTCTCGCCCGGTCATACAACAGCATATAAATAATTCTTGCATTCTGACTTAGCTGTAATTCCAGCAAGAATTTTGGAAATTGATAATACTGCATCTGCCGCTCCTGCTCATTCATGTACAAATATTTCATTTGTTTCTTCCTCACCTTCTCAATATTTGAGGAAATATATTTTTGAATTTTATATCCACAAAAATTTATCCCTCTATATATACAAAGGGAGAGGGCATAAAATACAGCCCCTTCATCAAAATTTTTTTGTTTTTTTCATAATTTCATTACTGAACATCCCAAAATTCCCCATAATCTTAAAGATAAACAGAGAACCAATTAAGATACTATCGTCCCTAGTGAATTTCGCTCTTTGTTAATTCTTTCTTCTTTTTAATCTGAATTTTTATGCAAGAGCAAGATCCACCTATGTTTAACAAGTTTATTTTTGATGAATGTTTTATTTTCATCCTCTTGATTCAATTTCATCTTCATCTAATTAGCTTCCATCAAAGATTTCCGCACCATTTACATGATATTTTCTTTAAAAATTTTCAAAAAAAGCACCCAGCTTCTGCCAGATGCTCTGTAAAAAATATTCAATTTTTACCTGCTTACATTTTCAATGCAGCCAATATAGTATTCTTAATTTTCGAATATTATCTACGATTATTACGATACGGTATTACCCGGGTGGATCTTGCTCTTCTCTTTCAATATCAATATAATTCTATTTTTCGATAATCTATGACACTGCTGCAGTTAAATGATATACTAATTCTAGTTTATAAATTCGGAGGTATATTATGTCGAACATTCAGATAACAGAAAATGGATCAGGGAAATATTCTCCTGAATGGTTTTATAGCGAATCTCAGACTCCAGAATGGATTTCATTTGCTCACAAGGCTGATGAGCTACGAGAAAATTTTATAAATCTTTTTGGAATAGAACGCTTAAAATCACTTTCTGGAAAAGATTTGTTAACTTCTTTATTTTATAATGACGAAGGAAATAAAACCAATCTCTGCTATATGCTTGAAATGGACAAAGATATTCGTGAAGTATTTGGAAGTATTTCCGGCGGAGCAGCCTACAAATTTGGATTATTTTATCATAAGAAAAATCAGAGTTGGACATGTGGCTCACCATTAAAGCCTGTGCTTCTTACTGAAGCTGAAGCAATACAAAAAGCAGATGAAATGCGCAACGACCTGATTGAAGGTGCTGAAATAATATCTTCTTTTGGTCCTTTAGATTCTGAAGAAGATTACGAGCAACTCTATAAACAGCTGGAACATATCCCTGGAATCAATATGGTATGGCGCATGAAATATTATCAAATGCTCTTTCCAACATTATTCGCTCCATTTTATGGACAAGATATTCAGCTGAGAGTATTACATTTTCTAAATCAAAAACCAAGTGATATTCCTTTCATTCGCATGGGACAAATTTCATTATATGCAAGAAAATGCAATGTTCCCGGAGTTGTCTTTGCTCATATTTATGGAAAAAATGTAGGATATACTAATGAGACTAATGATTCTGACACAAATACGCTTTCCGACAAAAAACATAAAACGCACTACTGGATGTATACCGTCTTTGATGATAAAAGTTGGAATGAATGCCAACAAAAAGGAATCATGGTTTTAGGTATGGACGATATTGGTGATTATTCCCAATTTGCTTCCAAAGAAGCTCTCCGTCAAGAACTAATAGATGTGTACGACAGTAGCACTTCACGAAAAAATCAGGCTTTGATGGCATGGAATTTTGCGAATACAGTATCAGTTAATGATGTGATTTTTGCGAAACGCAACAACACTCTTGTTGGTAAAGGTATTGTCACTGGAGGTTATGTCTTTGATGATCTTCGGCAAGAATATAAAAATGTCCGCACTGTAAAGTGGCTTCAAGTTGGTGAATGGGAACATCCTGGTAATGCAGTAGCAAAACGCTTAACTGATATCACTCCATACACAGATTATATTGAAAAACTTACCGCCATCTTTGCTCCAGACGAATTGGATGATGTAGACACACAACCAGAAATAGACTATCCAACTTACTCTTCTGTAGATTTTCTCTCAGATGTGTATATGAATGAACAAGATTATAAAACACTGGTAAATGTCTTAAAAATGAAGAAAAATATTATTTTACAAGGCGCACCTGGCGTTGGAAAAACATTTACTGCCAAGAGACTTGCTTATTCCATTATCGGTGCAAAAAATCCTGACCGTGTTCAAATGATCCAATTCCACCAGAGTTACTCCTACGAGGATTTTATTGAAGGATACCGACCAACCGAAAATGGATTCACAATTAAAAAGGGCTCTTTTTACAAATTCTGCAAACTGGCAGAAGAAGATGATGAAAATGATTATTTCTTTATCATTGATGAAATCAATCGTGGTAATTTAAGTAAAATATTCGGTGAATTATTTATGCTGATTGAAAAAGATAAGCGGGGTATTGAACTGCAATTGTTATATTCTGATGAGAATTTCTCTGTACCTGCAAATGTATATATTATTGGTATGATGAATACTGCTGATCGTAGTCTTGCTATGTTAGATTATGCTTTAAGACGACGTTTTTCATTTTTTACTATGAAACCGGGATTTAATACGCCTGGTTTTCAAGCTTACCAAGATTATCTAAAAAGTGATGCCTTTAACAAATTAATTGCTTGTGTGAAACAGCTCAATTCCAAGATAGCAGAAGATATATCACTAGGTGAAGGATTCAGTATTGGTCACAGTTATTTTTGTGGTTTAACACCAGAGACCGCTAACACACAAACTTTGTCATCCATTGTAGAATACGAATTGATTCCACTTTTAAAAGAATATTGGTTTGATGAGTCCGCAAAAATCGTAGATTGGTCTGATCGACTAAGGAGTGCTGTTAAATGATTCCTGTACAAAATATTTATTATATGCTGTCCTACGCTTTTCAAGCATTACAAGCACAAAATTACAAAGATCTGGCCACAGAAAATTTTCATAATACCGCTGAATTATGTGCAGCCATTCTTGATAAGGGCATTAGCGTACAGCTAAAACGAGGCTTAGGAAGAGATTATCTGCCAAAATCAGAATCTCTTTCTACACTACAGGGAAAACTTAATATTTCTGAATCCATTAAAACTCAGACTCTGCTGAAGAAGCAAATGATTTGTACATACGATGAATTTTCAACTAATACACAATTTAACCAGATTATTAAATCTACAATGTTATTGCTTCTTAAGGCCAATATCACAAATACACGAAAAAAGAGTCTACGGAATCTATTATTATTTTTTTCTGATGTTAACGAAATTGATTTACGTTTCGTAAATTGGAACCAACATTATAATCGTTCCAATCAAAGTTATCAAATGCTAATTGGAATCTGTTATCTGATTTATAACGGACTTCTCCAGACACAGAACGACGGTACCACAAAAATAATGGATTTTTTTGATGAACAGCGTATGTGCCGTTTATATGAGAAATTTTTGCTTGAATACTATCGCAAAGAACATCCAGAACTATCTGCCAATGCCTCACAGATTGCCTGGCAACTTGATGATTCTGAGAACCAATTGCTTCCTAAAATGCAAACTGATATTA
>JAHZFO010000015.1:0-43863 GCA_019421285.1 Clostridiales bacterium | reverse complement strand
CAACATCTGTCTCAACGTCTACAAGAACGCCGATCTTTCCACCCATATGTGTGTAGGAAGCGATGAATCCGTTCTGCTCCTCAACCTGAGCAAATCTACGGATGTTCATGTTCTCGCCGATTACTGCGATCTGAGCTGCAAGAGCCTCTTTTACAGTCTTAGTTGTATCAAGTGCCCATGCCTCAGCAAGGAAAGCATCGATATCAGCTGCTGTTGTGTTAAGTGCCTGTGCTGCAACATCTGCAACATAGCCCTGGAACTTCTCATTCTTTGCAACGAAGTCTGTCTCAGCATTAACCTCAACAACGACTGCTTTCTTTCCATCCTCTGTTACCAGAGTTTTGCAAAGACCCTCTGCTGCGATACGGCTTGCTTTCTTCTGTGCTGTAGCAAGACCCTTCTCACGCAGAAACTCAACTGCTTTATCCATATCACCATCTGTAGATGTAAGAGCTTTCTTACAATCCATCATTCCGGCGCCGGTCATCTCTCTTAACTCTTTTACCTGTGCTGCTGTAATAGCCATTGTTCGTTTCCTCCTGAAATATTCTGTTTATACGAATTATTCCTCTGTAGCTGCAAACTCCTCAGACTCAGCCTCGATCTCGCCATCTGCCTCAGCAGTTCCCTGCTTAGCCTCAATAACAGCGTCAGCCATCTTGGAAACGATGAGTTTTACTGCACGGATAGCATCGTCATTTCCCGGGATCACATAGTCAAGCTCTTCCGGATCACAGTTAGTATCGCAGATACCGATAAGCGGGATTCCAAGTGTATGAGCCTCCTGTACGCAGATTCTCTCTTTCTTAGGATCTACGATAAAGATAGCATCCGGGATTCTCTTCATCTCTTTGATTCCGCCAAGGTTCTTCTGAAGTTTAGCAAGCTCTTTGCGAAGCTCGATAACTTCTTTCTTAGGAAGTACGTCGAATGTTCCGTCAGCTTCCATTGTCTCGATCTCTTTCAGTCTTGCGATACGGCTCTGGATTGTCTTGAAGTTTGTAAGCATACCACCAAGCCATCTCTCGTTTACATAGAACTGTCCGCAACGCTCTGCTTCTGCTTTGATAGCATCCTGAGCCTGTTTCTTAGTACCAACGAAAAGGATGTTTCCACCGTTAGCTACGATATCAGCTACTGCATTGTAAGCATCGTCTACCATACCTACAGACTGCTGAAGGTCGATGATGTAGATACCATTTCTTTCTGTGTAGATGTACGGAGCCATTTTAGGGTTCCATCTTCTTGTCTGATGTCCGAAATGAACACCTGCCTCTAAAAGCTGCTTCATTGAAATAACGCTCATGTCTTTTCTCCTTTTTGGTTAAATTCTTCCGCACAGGTCGCCTTCTCTCTGGACCCATCCTCACACCGTAGGGCACCATCCTTATAGAATCGCCGTGCGTGCTTATTTTTGCAACTTCTGAATTATAGCATAGAAAATCCCCTTATGTAAAGGGGATTTTTCCAATTTTTTTCTGTTTTTCAGCGGTTTCCGGCGGATTTCAAAAGCTCCAGCTCTTTTTCGGTGAGCGGACGATACTTCCCTGCCGGAAGATCTGAAGGAAGCGCCAGCGGTCCCATGGATAGTCTTTTCAGATAGGTTACTTTTTTTCCCAGTGCTTCCATCATCCGTTTTACCTGATGGAATTTTCCCTCGTGAATGGTAAGTCGGATCTCAGATTTCCAGTTCTTACCGGCTTCTGCAGATTCTGTATCGGACTCCCAGGTGGAAAGGATCTCCAGCCTTGCCGGCCGTGTGAGATCTTTTTCCCCGATATCCACGCCTTCTGCAAGCCTTACGGCATCTTCTTCTGTCACTTTACCGGATACTTTTGCATAGTAGGTCTTGTCAACATGCTTTTTCGGAGAAAGAAGCTCGTGTGCCAGAGGACCGTCATCTGTGATCAGAAGGAAGCCTTCTGTATCTTTATCCAGGCGTCCCACCGGAAAAAGTCCCTTTCTTCTGTCTTTCTCTTCAATATAGTCGAGAACCGTTTTATCTCTGGAGTCCTCCGTTGCGCTGACACAGCCCGCCGGCTTGTTAAAAAGATAGTATACATATTCCGGTGCAGCATGAATTTCCTGCCCGTTCATAACCACCTGATCTTCTTTTGTTACTTTCAGTTCCGGTTTCTTCACAGATTTCCCGTTAACCTGCACCTGACCCTTCTGTATGTATTTTTTTACCTCGCTTCGTGTACCTGCGCCGGCATCTGCCAGAAATTTATCCAGCCGGACTGGTTTTTCCATTAATCATTTACCTCCCATTCTGTTACATGGGCTGCCTTTGCATCTGCTCTGATGAAATCCGGGATCTCACCGGCAAATGTCATATAAAGTCCGGAATCCTCGCCAGTACTCTCCTGTCCTTCCAGAACCACTTCCATTGTGGCATCTGCATTCCAGATAGTCCATCCGTTTACCAGCTGTGATGGACGGATACATTTTTTCAGGGCTTCCAGCTGTTCTTTTTTATCGTAACGGACTTTATAACCGTTCTCTGTTTCTTCAAGATCCGAAGTGGACTCAATGTCGGAAAAAGCTTCATCATCTTCGCCGGCAGCTTCGGAGCTGAAGTAATAAACATCAATATACTCAACAGGCAGCTCATCCATGGAAAGAGGATATCCTGTTTCTTCCAAAATTGCAAGTGTTCTCTTATATGACGGATACACCAGAACGGATGTTGACACATTCTCTCCTTCCTGCACAGCCGGTACATTCATTCCCCCTTCATCCATGTATCCTTCTGACGGAATTCCCGCATAATCGAACATCAGCATTGCGCATGGCTGGTCTTTTACTGTCTGACCGCCGTTTTCCAAAATGTCCTTTCTCAGCGCCTCTGCCAGCGCCTGACGCTTCTCTGCATTTTTCTCAAATAATGTTTGAATATCTCCGTCACAGAAAGTACCGGTGACCTCTTTCAGATACTGTTTGTCCAGCTGGAAAAATGAATATCTGTCTTCTTTCCATGTCTGCTCATCATACAGGGCTTCCATAAGATTCTGTGCCTGTGCAGAGGATACAATATAACCTCTGCATACACTGAATCCCTGTTTATTTATGTAGCGCACATACACGCGCCTTCCTGATTTTTTTCCTTTTTCATTCTGAAGCCTGATATCCTCCAGACTGTTATATAATGCTTTACTTTTCATCACCGGCTGATCCAGCAGACCAGAACTATTGTCTGAGGTGGCAGTATATCGGATCTTATAGATTCCGTCTTCTTTTTTTTCCACATTGCAAAGCTGCTCTGTATATGAAAAATTGCTTACATTTATCACAACTCCTTGAAGATTGTCATAAGCCGGAAAATAACTGTCATATCCCAGAAGATCCATTTTCATGGTCAGCGCACAGATTGCCACAACACCTCCAAAGATCATAAGCTGCACTTTTCTGCAGAAAAATCTGCGAAAATCCATTTCGTAGATCACTTCCAGAATTCCATGGACCAGGATCGTTCCCAGTATCATTCCGAAGATCCACCATGCTGTTTTAGATGAATCTTCCGGGATCATATAAAAGATCAGACCGATTCCCAGTCCGGATGGTATTGTGATCAGAGCACTTAAGGCCGGCTCCATCCAGGTATATACCAGAGCTTTTCCGGTATTCTCTGACCTTCGTCTGCAGAATGCCATCCAGGAAAGTGCTGCCATGATAAACAGCGTAAGGATCAGTATCAGCAACTGCTTTCCAAAGTTTCCGCTGTTGTATCTATCTATAAAGCTTACGATCACCATAAGAGGAGATCCCAGATTCCGCACTGCTGCCAGAATTCCGTAACTGCCCTCGTACCAGGTATCAAAAAATAAATGTCCGCTTAACTGCAGCATCACTGCCAGAACGATACTGTAGGTAAACAGCCCTGCCCATGCAAGTGCTCCCATCAACATGGTACCGGTGCAGGCGATCACCAGCACTGTGGAAAAATACACCAGAAAATACATCAGGAGATGGAGCACCAGCAGGATCAGTGCCTTTTTCATAATGGAAAGGCTGTAATATCCTCTGGCTGCCCCGATGCATACCGCAGCAAATTCCATGATCACATATGGCACCAGATAATAAAGAACAGCCAACAATACTCTGTGCAGAAACAGTGCACTTCGCTTTACCGGAAGGCTGTGATAGAAATCCACTTTTCTCGGGGAATACAGATACCAGAAGCCGCTTACTGCTGCAAAAAATGCGGTTACCGCAGCCACAGCTGCTCCCATTGTGAGAAAGTCTCTGCTCCACAGGCTGGAATACAGATATGAAAGCTGACTCTGAGTATAACTGCGCTCATTCCATTTTCCCATCAGAATAAGTTCCGCTACCGGAAATGCAAGGAGAAATGCGATCATGGCAAATGCCGGGATCCATCTTTGTCCTTTAGAAGAGGATTTCATATACTCACTGGAATAAATTTTTGACTTCATAGCCTGCCACCTCCGTTTCGCTGATAAATATTTCTTCCAGAGTCAGTGGGAGCACTTCGCAGAAAAGAGGATTTTTTGCCTGTATCTTCTCCATGATCTCTCTTCTTGTTCCCCTTGCAGTAATAAGCAGCAGGGAGCCCTGATGCTCTGTTTTCAAAACCTCCAGCTCTTTCTTTAATTCTTCTTCTTTCTTTTTGTCAGTAAGTACACACTGGATCTTATGGATGTGGAATTTCATATCCTCCAGATCTCTGGAAAGGAGAATTCCTCCCTGATGAAGAAGCCCGATGTGATCACAGATATCTTCCAGCTCACGGAGATTATGGGAAGCAATCACCGGCGTAAATTCACGACTCATGATCTCCGATGCAAAAATACTTTTTACTGCCTGGCGCATTACCGGGTCCAGGCCATCAAAGGTTTCATCACAAAACAGATATTTCGTTCCTGTACTGATTCCCAGGATCACCAGAAGCTGTTTCTTCATTCCCTTGGAAAAAGTGCTGATTTTTCGTTTTCCATCCAGATGAAACTGCTTCATCATTGTCTCAAAACGTGCCTGCTGAAATCTCGGATAAATACAACGGTAAAATTCTGCCATGTCCAGAGCATTGTAATTTGCCGGAATATATGCATCGTCCGGGATGTAGAAAAAATGCTCTTTGATCCTTTCATTTTCAAAAACCGGTTCTTCATCCATCAGCACCTCTCCTCTGTCCTGACGGATGATCCCGGCCATGATACGGAGCAGAGTACTTTTTCCCGCACCGTTGGAACCGATCAGTCCAAAAACCTCCCGTTCCCCGATATCCATGGTTACCTTATTTACTGCCTGTATTTTGCCAAAAGCTTTGCTGCAGTTTTTTATCTCAATCATTGTTTCCCTCCTTATAGCATGAGCAGATCACACCGATCATTTCTTTCTCCCCTACTCCCAGAGCCTTTCCCTTTTCTGCGATCTCTTTCAGCTCACTTAAAGTTTCTTCCATACCGATCCGCCTGATCCTGCTGCTGTCTGTGACAAAACTGCCTTTTCCCTTCACCGGACAGATCAGCCCCTGCTGCTCCAGTTCCATATATGCCCGCTGGATGGTATTTGGATTGATTGATAATTCCACGGCCAGCTGCCGCACAGACGGCATCTTGGAAGATGGCTCCAAAGCTCCTGACAGGATCAGCATCCGGAATTTCTCTACGATCTGCTCGTAAATGGGACGTCTGTCCTGATAGTCCAAGAATAACATACGACGCTCCTTTCTCTGTAATCTGCGTATTAAGTGTATTAATTCTTTTAATACACTTATAATAGCACGTGATACAAAGATACGCAAGAAATGGTCTCTTAAATAAATATAAAATCTATATAAATTTACCGGCAGCAAAAGATTCCGGCATATTTTTACAAAAAAAATCTGTAATGGCATCCTTATACTATGATCCCACTACAGATTCTCTGTAAAGCAAATATTTATCTTTCACTCTGCCTGATCCATTAGCAGGCAGATATTCATGATCCACATTGGATCAGACAGCCCGGTAGCCACGTTTTTCTCCCCGGCGCGCAAAATACTGATATCCTCCGATCATCGCTGCCGCAAAAACACCATAGATCATCAGAAGGCTTCCTGCTCCGGCTTTTTCCACCAGAGTCTGGGCATATTCACTGAAAATAAGTATCCAGGTATTGGCTCCGATGTGCATCAGCACGCTGGTCCACTTATTACCGCCCATCTCCAGAAACCACGCAAAAATCCCTCCCAGAACAAACGCATACACAGCCTGCAGGACATTTCCGTGATAAATTCCGAAAAACGCCGCAGAGATCACAGCGGAAACCAGCACTGAAAAGTGATCCCGAAGTCGCAGATAGATCAGCCAGCGAAAGATCATTTCTTCCGCAACAGGCGCTATGATACCCATCCAAAAGATCATCATAAACAAACTCTTTCCTGAGGTAATCTTCGTCATCGTCTCTCCATAGCTGGATGAGATCCAGTTCTGCAGGATCGCCACCAGCACATTGGCATACTGGGCAAATCCGGCTCCAGCAGCAAGAAGAAGCAGCATTTCAGGAATAGATAGCCTTTGTTCCTCAACGGAAGTCAAACCGCCGATCAGCCTTCCTATACGATCCTTCCGGTAAAAATATACTGCCGGAAACATAACCAACACTCCGGTAAGTCCGGTGATCACCAGCGTATAACTATAGTACCTTTCCTGTGCGTTGCCGACATGCCCTGCCAGCCAGAGAAGCACGGCGCTTCCGAGGATCTGTCCGATAAGATAATGGATTCCTGCCGGATAAAGCTCCCTCCACACTATTTGAAAAATATTCTGTCTGTGCAGAGGGGTCAGACGAAAAAATTCAGAAGTTCATCTGCGGAAGCTACGATCTGAAGAGGCTGTGCCTTTTCCAGTTCTTCTCTGCTTCCATATCCGTAAGATACAGCCACACACTGGATCCCGCATCGTCTGGCTCCGAGAATGTCATGTTCTCTGTCACCCACCATGATCACCTGGTCACGATGGTCAGAAAGGCTCATTCTTTCCAGAGCTTCCTCGATCACCTGAGATTTGGTTACTTTCGGTCCATTGAGGTCCGTCCCGGCGATCACCTCAAAATACCGGCTCAGATTAAAATGGTCCATGATCTGTGTTACGTAAAAGGTCGGTTTCGCAGACGCCACAGCCAGTCTGTAGCCACGACGTTTCAGTTCTGCCAGAGTGTTTTCCACGCCGGGATAAACGGTGTTCTCATACATTCCTTTTTCTGAATACCGTTCTCTGTAATATTCGATTCCCTTCTGCGCTGTCTCTTTATCAAATCCCGCATATTTCATAAACTGTTCCAGAAGCGGCGGACCCACAAAAACCTTCAATGGCTCCAGCTCCGGTGCCGAAACTCCAAGCTTCTCCAGTGCATACTGTACAGATTTCGTAATCCCCTCTCCGGATTCTGTCAGTGTTCCATCCAGATCAAAAAAGATTGCCTTATACATAAATTCCTCCTGTTGTATAAAATAATCAGTAAGTATGCCTATTGTATCACTGTTTTTCTGGTAAGTCCATGGTTTCATAGTACAGCTTCCCGGATTTCACAAAACCCATGAGTTCTGCTTTCCAGGAATTTCTGCTTTTTTTCGGTAATTCCGCCAGAAGCTTTTTTCCTTGCCAGTAAAAATCACATTCTTTTCCATTGATCCGAAATGAAAGGATCTGGAACGGAATATCCGGACGGATCTCTATCCGGATCCTGTTACCGTCTGTTTTCATTCGAATCACCGGTTTTTGCTCTTTTTCTCTTTTCTTATCCGGCGTTCCTGTTGGTTCTGTCCGATAGTAAGATAATGCCGGATTTTGCTTCTTCTCCCTCTTTGATGCATCTGTCACTGACTTTCGAACTGTTTTTTGAATCAACGTTACAGATGGACTTGCTGTCACTGTCTGTATGGGGATTGGTTGTTCAGTCAGTATTGGCAGTTTTGTTGGTATCGGCGTTTCCGTCAGTTTTTCCGCAGGTGTATCAGCTATCTCTACTTCTGCCGCAGTATTTCCATTTTCCATAAAGCTTTCTTCCTGAGAACGTACCTCATCTGTCTGAAAATCTAAATTCCATTGTGCAGACTCCTCCTGATCATTCTCTGATTCTGCCCAGGCAGCGAAATACTCCTCAGTATTTCCTTCTTCTCTGTTCCAATTACTATCATCACTTCCTTCTCCTGCATAGCTTTCTTCCCAGTCTTCCGGCAACTGTCCGGTTCCTTCTCCCACATTCATATCAAATCCGCCGGTATCAAAACTATCCATTCCTGACACATCAAATCCATAGACAGCAATGGAAGGGATCATCCAGCTGCGTAAGACCAGCAGAAACAAAACAATAAAACAGGTTTTCCTACTAGGAATTTTCATTTCTTTTGGTTTTTTCTGATCACTTTCTCTTCTTTTTCTCATTGATCTCCTCCCAAAGCTGCAGATTTCTGCTTTCACTGTCATCCAGTAATTCCGCTTTTTCTTTCTCTTTATAATCTTCCCACAGCTTTCTGCTGGCCTCTTTCTGCCCGGTCCGAATAAGAAACATCCCATATTCTCCGTAAGCCACAGGATATTCTGCATCATACAGAAGAAGATTTTCATAATATAAAGCCGCTTTTTCCGGTTCACACAAAAGCTCCGCATTCCATGCCAGCAATAGCTCAATACGACGCTGCTGTTCTTTTTCCCCATAATTTCTACTTAACCTCTGGAGTCTCTTTTCCGCTGCCATACAGCACTTTTCCCGATCTTTTGAGTCTTCCGGATACTGTCTGGCTTCGTAATACAAATCTGTTACTTCTGAGATCGCCACAGAAAATTCTTCCGTTTTCAGCAATCCTGCTATCAAGATCAGTGTTCCTATCAGAATCCCTGCAGCTGCCGCTTCCAGAAATCGTTTTCTCCAAGTGATCATCCGATATCTGTTTTCCAGCTTTTGGATTTTCTTCTGAACCACTGACATATCCGAATATCTGTATTTTTCCTGTTTTCTGGTACATCGGAACAGAAGCAAGAAAAAATCCGGATATAAAATCCACTGCCATTTCTTTTTTCCGCAAAGCTTTTCCAGGGTCTTCCCCAGAGCATAAATATCACTTCCCGGTCTTAAGTAGCCCTGATACTGCTCCGGCGCCGCATAGCCTTTCGTTCCTTCACAGATCTGTTTTCTTTTTCCATGATCGAACATGGCACTTCCAAGATCTATCAGATACAGATGCCCGGTTTCTGAAAACATAAGATTATCCGGTTTCAGGTCCCCGTAACAGACCGATGGCTTCCGACTGTGAAGATATTCCAATACTCTGGCAATCTCCTTTCCCAGAGCAAGGATTTCCCGTAAAGAAAACCGTTTTCCTGAACGGAGAAGTTCTCCCAGCGACTGACCCTTGATATATTCCATGATCAGATAACAATACTCCCCTGTTTCCACATAATCGATAATCTTCGGTATTGCAGGATATTCCAGATGCTGCATGAGTCTGGCTTCTTTTTTCTTTGCGATCGGTATCTCTTTCACTGCACGGCAGATACCAAGCTCCATATCTTTTGCCAGATAAAGGCTTCCACCTCCGCCATGTCCAATTTGTTCTACAATGCAATAACGTTCTTTCAGAACATTTCCGATCAGACAGATCACCTTCCTCTCATTTCTGTCAGACAATATTTATAATTACGTTTCTTATTGATTTGGGATAATCCGGTGAATTCCGGTTTGAAAAAAATCAGATAACTTATAGTCAGGCAGAAATTCGTGATCTGCCCTCGTTTAGGATAAGTCCTATTATAGCACGTCCTGTTCTTTTTGCAAAGAACTTTCTATATAAAAAGTCCGCCGGATATAGCAGACAAAAAATGTCTCTTTATCCGGCGGTCTGTCATTATTCATAGTGTTTGTATCTGTAAAACTATACCCTACATACGATCCGGTGCAGAGAATCCAAGAAGATCGATGCTTGTCTCAAGCACTCTTCTTGTAAGCTGGAGCAGCTGAAGGAAGGATTCCTTCTGTGCCTGATCCTCTTCGCTTAAGATCTTGGTCTCATGGTAAAAGCTGTTAAATGCATTGGATACCTCATAGATATATGCACAGATCTTATGTGGTGCTTTTTCTTCAAAAGCGTTCTCAACCATTGCCGCAAAGCCGGAAAGCTGAAGCATCAGGTTCTTCTCACTGGCATTGACTGCCGGAAGGATCTTACCTGTACTTAAATCTCCTCCCTCCTGTACATAACGGTTCAGGATCGACTTAATACGAACGATAGTATAAAGGATATACGGACCTGTATTTCCCTCAAAGGATGTAAAGCGGTCAACATCAAAGATGTAATCCTTGGTCGCCTGGTTGGAAAGATCTCCGTATTTGATTGCGGAAAGTCCTACGATCTTGGCAGTATCCTTTGCATCTTTATCTTTTACACTGCGATTCTCCACGATCTTACGATACATTTCCTCATCAATATCTGCGATCAGGTTCTCCAGACGCATAACACCGCCTTCTCTTGTCTTAAACGGTTTACCGTCTTTTCCATTCATGGTACCGAAACCAAGGAAGGAAAGCTTGGTCTCCGGATTTACAAGACCGGTTTTTCTTGCGCAGCGGAATACCTGGATAAAATGCAGCTCCTGACGCTTGTCAACAACATAAAGGATCTCATCCGGCTGAAAGAGTTTCATACGCTCTACGATAGTAGCAAGGTCTGTGGTCGTATAGAGAGAAGCTCCGTCTGATTTCAGAAGCATACATGGAGGGATCTCCTTGGTATCACTCTCTTCTTTTACATCTACAACAAGAGCGCCCTGATCCTCATAGGCAAATCCTCGCTTCTTCATATCCTCTACCATATCCGGGATGTACGGCTGTGCATCGGATTCTTTTTTCCAGAGGTCAAAATCTACGTTCAGATTCGCATAGTTTCTCTTAAGGTCTGTTACAGATACATTCATAATGTGATTCCAGAGAGCCATGTATCCGGGTTTTCCCTGCTGAAGAAGATGGGTTGCCTCAAGTGCCTCATTACGGTAAGCCTCATCCTCTTTGGACTTCCCACTGGCACATGGATAGATCTCTTCCAGCTCGCTGATAGTAAACGGTGCTTCTGCCGGATATTCACCGGTAAAGCTGTCATCAAAATATACCAGCTCCGGTTTCCGGTGTTTCAGCTCGGTGATGATCAGTCCCATCTGAAGGCCCCAGTCTCCAAGATGTACATCACCGATCACCTTATGTCCTACAAAACGTCCGATACGCTTGATGCTCTCACCGATGATCGCAGAACGGAGATGTCCTACGTGAAGCGGCTTGGCAACGTTTGGTCCGCCATAGTCGATAATGATCGTCTTCGGATTCTTGGCAGTCTCAACAGAAAGCTTCTCGTCCTCTGCCATCTTATTCATGTATTCTGCAACAAATTCCGGTTTCACATCCAGGTTGATAAATCCAGGCTTTACAACTTCTGCTCTGGAAAAGATCCGACTGTCTGACAGCTGTGCTACCACATCATCAGCGATCATAAACGGTGCCTTGTGATATGCTTTGGCTCCTGCCATAGCACCATTACACTGATACTCACATAAGTCCGGTCTGTTGGAAACAGTAACTTTTCCGTAAGACGGATCATAACCTGCTTTTTCAAATGCTGCGGAAAGTTCTTCCGCCATCTGTTCCATAATCTTCTTCATGTTTCAAACTCCTCATATCTTTGTTTCTGTATTTTATGCTTATAACGTCACTTTTCTTGAACATGCGACTGCAAGGGCACCATAACCGATATGGCAGGCAACACTTAAAGAAAGGGGATCCATATGTATCTCCATTCCCGGAAATACCTCCTGGATCTCTCTTTTAAATTCTTCTGCTTCTTCCAGATTTCCTGTATAAGCAGCCTGAAGACACATCTCACCGTCAGATACGTATTCCTTAAAACGTGTTTCCCAATCATTCTTCATTGCCTTCAGCATGGCACGTTTGGCCTGCTTCTTGCCACGGACCTTGGCGTAGGCATCCAGCTTCTCTCCCTGGATCTGAAGTACAGGCTTCAGGTTCAGAACCGTTCCGATGGCTGCTGCTGCCGGTGTGATCCTGCCACCTTTTTTCAGATATTTCAGGGTGTCAAGTGTGATATAAATACTGGAATCGAGTTTCTGATCTGTAAGGATCTTCTTGATCTCTGCAGCACTTTTTCCTGCCTCGGCAAGCATCTTAGCATCCATTACAGACTGTCTCTGTGTTACGGAAATCCGCTGATTGTCCACTACCTGAACACGACCATTATAATCAATAGCAAGTCCCATTGCAGTAGAACAGGATGCACTCAGTCCGCTTGACATCGGAATATGAACGATTTCCTCATAATCTCTCAGAAGCTTGTCCCACAGATCACAGAGATCAGCCGGACTTGGCTGAGATGTGGAGATCGGTTCATCCTTCTTAAGCTTCTCATAAAACTCTTCCTGTGTGAGAGTTACACCTTCAAGATACATTTTTTCATTAATATAAAACGGCATCGGTATCACATAAACGCCAAGCTCTTCTGCCTGGGCCTGTGTGATACCGCTGTTGCTGTCTGTTACAATGGCAATTTTGCCCATTCTTTTCTCTCCTCCTGGTCTGTTATCTCACAGTTCAAAGAATTAATGCATCAGCCCCTGATGAACTAATTCTTTGAACTGCTGTAGAAAGCCATGATGTTAGTGTATCATATTTTTTTCTATATCACAATTGGAAATTTTCTGTGACCTTCGCTCACAAAAAACACCTCGCGGAATATTACCAGTGAACAGTAACCGCAAACAGTAACTAAAAAAACAGCTGCCATACAAATATTTATGCACAGCAGCTGTCACACTATTTATCAAAAATATCCTTATCTATTTATGATCTGTGTTTTATTTCATTTCTCTTACGATCTTTCGAACCGGAAGAACAAATGTCGGAGATACGGACAACTCATCCAGTCCCATCTCTACAAATCTCTCAGTAAGTGTAGTGTCCGCACCAAGCTCACCACAGATTCCGGCCCAGATACCTTCTTTGTGTGCATTATCCACAACCATCTGGATCATACGGAGAACTGCCTCATGATGGGAATCATAAATGTTGTCAAGCTTTGCATTCTGACGGTCAATAGCCAGTGTATACTGGGTCAGATCATTGGTTCCGATACTGAAGAAATCAACCTCTTTTGCAAGAAGATCACTGATCATAACAGCTGCCGGAGTCTCGATCATGATACCCTGCTCCACGTCATCACGGAACGGGATCCCCTGTTCCTTAAGCTCTGCTTTTACTTCTGCTACAATAGCCTTGATCTGCTTCACCTCTGTTACAGAGATGATCATCGGATACATGATGGAAATATTTCCGAACATGCTTGCACGGAAAAGTGCTCGCAGCTGTGTCTTAAATACTTCCGGACGGTCCAGACAGATACGGATCGCACGATATCCCATTGCAGGGTTCTCCTCATGCGCCATATTGAAATAATCGATCTGCTTGTCCGCTCCAATATCCAGAGTACGAATGATAACTTTTTTGCCGGCCATATTCTGAGCTACGGTCTTGTAAACCTGGAACTGCTCTTCCTCTGTAGGATAGTCTTCTTTTTCCAGGTATACAAACTCACTTCGGAAAAGTCCGATGCCTTCCGCATCATTGGCAAGTACATTCGCAACATCACCTGTACTTCCGATGTTGGCATAAAGGTGGAGCTTACGACCGCTCTTGGTAACAGTTTCTTTACCTTTCAGCTCTTTGAGCATTGCACGCTGTGCAAGTTCATCGGCACGCATATCCTCATATTTTTTAAGGGTCTCTGCATCCGGCTCAACGATCAGATTTCCGCTCTTTCCGTCTACGACTGCCATCTTACCGTCCATGGACTCATCGTATTCAATATTGATCAACGCCGGAATATTCATGGTTCTCGCAAGAATCGCAGTATGTGAGTTAGAAGAACCTTTTCTTGTGACAAAAGCAAGAACCTTGCTCTTATCCATCTGTACAGTCTCACTTGGTGCAAGATCCTCTGCAACCACGATCACCGGCTCGGATGCTTCAAGCTCTCCATCTCCATGGCCGGAAAGCACACGTACCAGACGGTCTGAGATATCCTTCACATCAGCTGCTCTTGCTTTCATATAATCGTCGTCCATCTGTGCGAACATTGATGAGAAGTTATCACCAGTTGTTGCAACCGCATATTCTGCATTTACAGACTCTGTACGGATAATGTTGTGGATGGAATCCAGATAGTCATCATCATCCAGCATCATCTGATGAACCTCAAAGATTGCCGCTCCGGACTCTCCAACTTCCTGAAGAGCCTTGTCATAAAGCTTCTGAAGCTGTGCCACAGCCTGCTCTCTGGCTGCCTCCACACGCTTTACCTCTTCTTCCGGATCCTCCACGTGAACACGTTTAACACTGGCGTCAACTTTCTGGAGGATTGAGATCTTACCGATCGCAATACCGGAAAATACAGATTTACCTTCCAAAACCTTCATGAAATTATCTCCTTCTGTTTTTATATTTGCCCACTTATGATGTATTATATCATACTATCCAAAGATTCTGCCACGATTTTTTTATGATCTCTAAAAAACCTGTAAAAACTCTATTTATACTTTCTTTTTTTGTCATATATACAGCAAAAGTGACAAAATAAAGACCGCAGAGCTTCATAAAACCTGAACAATACTTTCAGATATAAAAATAAGCATCTGCCGCCGGAATCCTTCCGGCAATTGCAGATGCTATATGTATGTATATCTTTTTATTCACTTCGAAGGGCATCAATCGGATTAAGATTAGCTGCCTTTACAGATGGGAGAAGTCCGAAGATCAGACCGATCAGCATGGAAAATACCACCGAACCGATAATTGCCGGAACGCTGATGGCTGTTGGTGCTCCTGACACCTGAGACACCATTTTTGACAGGATGATCCCAAGGACCACACCAATGATTCCTCCGATACTGGTCAGCACCGAAGCTTCCGTCAGAAACTGTCCCAGGATCACTTTTTTTCTTGCTCCGATAGCTTTTTTCAGTCCGATCTCGCTGGTACGTTCTGTGACAGATACAAGCATGATATTCATAACACCGATACCACCAACAAGCAGGGAGATACTTGCGATCCAGATCAGCTGCTGATTGGTACTTTCGCTGAGCTTCTGGAGATTCTTGACCTTTTCCATAATGTCTTCCGCTTTATATTTAAAATTCGATTTGTTTTTTTCATTCTGGATTCCTGTATTCAGAATATCCTCTGCTGCTTTTCCTACAGAACTCATATTATCTGTGCTGTCTGCACGGACTGTCACATTTTGCGGCTGATCAAATTTAAATGCAACAGGCCAGGTAGTATCTGGGATCATCACGCTTCCCATGATCGTCTGCGAATATTCCTCGTACTCAGAAATCGTATTGATCTTCGGCATGCTGTCCTCACTCTGAGTGATCACACCTACAATAATATACGGTTCTGATCCCACCTCAATGGTTTTCCCTACAGGGCTCTCACTTCCGAAAATATTCTGTGCAGCATTGGAATCCACAAGAGCAACCTTTCGGTAGCTGTCATAATCTTTTTGTACAAATCCCCGCCCGGACTGGACCAGGTATCCCATCGTTTTCAGATAATTGCTGTCGATCCCGTACACGGTTCCGCCCTGAAAGCTTGTGTTTTTATAATAAACACTGGCAGACTGGCTGCTGTAATAAAATGTAGAACTGATCACATGATCCAAGTCTCCGATCGCCGTTTTCTGGGAATCAGAAATAACCGGCGGTGTGGCCGAGCTTCCGTAAGAACCATAATCCATATCGTATGTACTGTCTCCGTCATAGAGCATAACCTGTACGGTATTGTTTCCGGACCCGATCAGATCTTCCTTGATCTGCTCACTGGTACCTTTGATCGTAGATACAATTGCAATAATAGATGCAATACCAATAATAATACCCAGCATGGTCAGAAAGGATCTCATCTTATGTGACCATATTCCCTGAAAAGCCAGGCGTATATTTTCAAACATGAAATTTCTCCTTCCTGTTATTTATTCATTGTACATATCATCCAAAGTTACTTCTTTTGTCTTGGCTCCCTCCTTCACGGCATCACCATATGGGAAAGCAAGAAGATCATCGGATTTCAGACCTGAAGTTACAACTGCATAATATCCGCTGTTCACAATGCTTCCCACTGTGATCTGCTGCTTTTTCAGTGTTCCCTTCACGTCTTTGTATACATAGCTGGTTCCATTTTCCGTACGGATAAATGCCTTCATCACAACCATACTGCCTTCGGCAAGTTTATTTGACTTCAGAGATACCGTCACATAATCCTGGTCGGTAAACTGCAATGAACGATCTGTGATCTCTGCATTAAAGGTGTAATACGATACATTGGGATTAGAATCTCCACCATAATAAGCATTTGAAGAATCCACCGGGTAATCGGATACATTCAGTACCTTCGCCTCAAAGCTGCCGGAATTATAACTGGTACACTGAAGAAGTGTTCCCTCCTTCATCTGATCCAGCATCAGTTCGCTGACCGTTCCGGTAACATAAAAACCATCTTTGCTTTTTACTTTCAGAAAAGCATCTCCATTATAAGAACCTGTGACTTCATCTCCGATGTAAGCAACCGTTCCATCCAGTTTGCTTGTTATCAGCTTGTTTTTTATTTTGTTCTCCAGCTTAGTGATTTTCAGATTATTTTCCTCAATATCCAGTTTCAAACTTGCGATCTTGTTTTTCTGGATCTTGATCGCATCCTCTCTTGACATGGTTGTGCCATCAGTACCGTCATCTCCATCACCGCTGTCATCCGGTATCTCATCATCATTTTTGTCATATTTGGAAGCCTCGTCCAGTGTAAATTCTGTTTCCGCATACATATATACCGGATTTTCAAGAAGACTTCCATCGATCAGATAATATCCTGTACAGGAAAGTGTTCTGTCCTGAAAATCAGCAATGGTATCATTCTCATGAAACTCCAGCTGGAACCAGCTACCGCCTTTCTGGACCACTTTGGTTCCATCCTCACTGTATCCCGCCATTCTGTTAAAGAAGGATCCCATCACCGTAACTTTGCCTTTGGCACTGCTTACAAGAAAAACATAGGGATCTTCTTCCGTACCGGTTCCTGTAAACGGCTGAGAAGTATAATCCAGCTTCTGATAAAATTCCGGTTCACCATCTGTGATCCCCGGAATTTCCGGTTCTGTTCTATTGGGATCAGGAAGCTCATTGGGTCCCAATGTGGGAGTCGGTGTCGGAGATACCGTTGGGGTGTCATCTTCTCCGGAACCCCAGTCCGTAGTCTCTCCGTCTGTAATATCATTGGCAGTAGGATCCTGGTAGGTCGGATCCATGATTAGATCCTCATCGGATGCAGTTGTATCCTCTTCCATATCCGCTGTGTCATCTCCGGTCATCTGCTCTGTTTCACTGTCCGTCGTTTCTCCGGACGGCATTTCTTCGGTAACTTCCTTTGCAGAATCTTCAAGATCTCCTTCTGTATCTGTAAAGGCACTGAGAAGTAATGGCCTAGAGGAAGCCGCTGCAAGATAGCTGCCATCTGCAGTAGCCGCGGAACCGGTAGTTGACTGCATATCCTCGTCTCCGTCACTTCCGGAAGGTGTATCGGTATTTGTCATTTCGCCGTCACCTCCTGTATCACCACCTGTAAGATTCAGGTCCGTATCATCAGTACTGTCTGTACTGTCTTCGATGGGACCTCCATTCTGAAGACTTGTCAGACGGTTCTGTGCTTTGGTCAGATCCTGCTCCTGCTTCTGCTGTTTCAGCTTTGCAATATTCAGTTCCATCTCTACAAGTGTCATATCAAAGGAGATCAGATTATCGCCTTTTTTTACATCATCACCCTGGGATACATATATTTTCTCGATGATCATATCTTTATCCATATTTATATTCTGAGAAACATTCGTGGTGATGGTTCCATCCAGTGTTGTCTCCGAATACCAGTCCGTCTGAAGATTGCTGACGCTGGTTACCGGCACCTCTGTTACCTTGGATTCTTTCACATGCATAAGCCCTGTGTAGATTCCTCCGGCTGCCAATGCCGCAACCAGTACACCAACGATCACTCTCTTCACCACTTTCATTCTATCACCTCTTTTCCTGCAGCTCACCGTCACGGATCATAACAACCCGTTTGGCATGTGCCGCGATCTCCGGGTCATGTGTGATCATCAGCACAGAAACTCCCTCATCGTTCAGCTTCTGAAACAGTTCCATAACCTGTGCTCCCGATTTCGTGTCCAGTGCCCCGGTAGGCTCATCTGCCAGCAAAAGCTTGGGATTGTTTACGATCGCTCTTGCAATAGCCACTCTCTGCATCTGTCCTCCGGAAAGCTGGTTGGGCTTAAAATCCACCCTGTCGGCAAGGCCTACACGCTCCAGAGCTTTTCGTGCACGTTCCCGGCGCTCCTTTTTGGGAACCCTTGCATAATTCAGCGGCAGTTCCACATTTGTCAGCGCACTCTGCCTTGGAAGGAGATGAAAGCTCTGAAATACAAATCCGATCGTTTTCAGACGGATATCTGACATCTCATTTTCTGTACATTTGGCAATATCTTCTCCATTCAGGAGAAAAGTTCCCTTGGTAGGTTTATCCAGACATCCGATAATATTCATCAGTGTAGTCTTTCCGGAACCGGAAGGTCCCATGATCGCCACATATTCTCCCTCCTCCATGGAAAAATCTACATCTTTCAATACAGGTACCGTCATTTTCCCCTGTTGATAATCCTTATATATTCCTTTTAAATCCAAAATCATTCTGTCGGCGCTCCTTCCATCGGAACAAGGTCATCTCCCGAAGAAATATCGTCTGTCGCATCCATCATGTCACTGTCGATCGCTCCATCTTCGATCATTTCAGGCTCTGAGCCATCACTTTCCGTGTACGCAGAATCATCAATACTTTCATCACCCTCGGAATCATCCCACATCGCCGCTGTAGTCTGATCTGCAGTACCTTCTGTGACAGACATACCTTCTTTCAGCTCATCTGTCGGAAATGCGATCTTATCTTTTTCAGAAAGTCCGTCTGCGATCTCATATTCCCCAAGATCTTCATCATACTGTCCTAATATGACATCTCTCTTCTCCAGCTTGTTCTGACCGTTTGCGATCCAGACATATGGGCTGTCTGTATCCGCATCCACGATAAAATAATCGTTCAGCCAGATACCGGACTTCTTCTCATCCTGTCCTTCGTCCGGTTCAATATACACATGCTGCCCCAGCATCAGACCCTCAGATGAATCCAGATTCACATAAAACGGATAGGTACTGGATGATGTCTGATCATCACTGGCACTGGACATTCCGAACATTGCCATATCCGAACTGCTGTTGCTGGTAGAATTATCCAGGTCAACAGAGCCCATGGTGCCCTTCCAGGTTTTTGAAGAATCCACCCTGGAACGAATGATCACAGGAGTTCCCTCTATGATCGAATCACGGTTTATTTCATTTACCGTTCCCTTTACACGATAAGCACCTGTACTCAGGATCGTGATAAATGCATTGCCGGAGCTGTTTCCGGAACTGGAATCTGTGGAATCCGTCGTGCCTTCTGTCAGCGTATCCTCCACGCCCTCAGAATCATCGCCGCCCATCTTGGAGGTATCGATCTTCTGGATCACTCCATCGATCTCACTGCGCACCTCGGTATTCTGCGTTGCCTGGGAAAGCTTATTGATCTCTGCCTGTTTGCTTTTCTGATCATATTCATTCTTCTTGAGATTCATTTTCTGTGTTTCGATCTCTATTGTATAGGAAAGCTGATTATCTGCTGTAGCTTTCTTTTTCTCAGCTTCCAGTGTGGTGATCTGATCAGATATACTTAACTGTTCGTTTTTCAGGCGATCCAAGGCCAGCTGTGCTTCCTGAAGACTTTGCTGGATACTTCCAAGATCATACTGAAAAAGAAGCTGCCCTTTCTTGACTTCCTGACCGGTCTTTACCTGAACTTCTTTTACCTTTCGGCCGCTTTCGATCTTTACCTGAACCGTTTCCTGCGGTTCCACAACACCTGCATATCGGTTTTCCACTCCGGAATCCATTTCCGAAAGCTTGCTTATCTTTGTTACATATACAATATCGCTGCCTCCTGCGGCCCCTGCATGATGTGTATAATAATACCATCCACCGGCTCCGATACCGGCTGCAAGTACAAGGACCCCAAGTGCGATCAAAATACGTTTTTTCATATCTGTCCCCTTTTCTCAGCATCGTACTGAAACTATCTGTTGCTTCAAACATCATAGCAGATTCACTCTAAAAAGAAAAGTCCCTGAAGAAAACGATGCAGATTTCACAGATTTTTCATAAAAAAGTCTCCTTTTTCTCCATTTTTGCGATATTTTGACTTTCGGTACTTTATCTGCTAAAATGTTGTAATATAACTTTTTTGAAAGGAAAGAACAATATGAAGACAGTGAAACATCTGCTGGCTTTCTTGATGATCATTCTTCTCTCAGTTTTTTTATGTAGCTGCTCCCAGTCGGCCAAAGCTCATGCGGAGAAGGCGATCAAAAAAGATCTGGATCTTCTTAAAAATCTGGACTCTGAAACAACCATGCAGTACATATCCTATCAGGAACTGTTTCCGGATTCTGATGACAGCACAAAGCTTTCTGCTGACATAAAAGAAGTATTTTCTCTCTTCTTTCAGAATTTCGATTACAAAATCCTGGGTATATCCGTTGATAGCGACGAAAAAAATGCTTCTGCGCAGCTTAAGCTTACTACTCTGGATGCTAAGGCTCTTGCCAGTGATTTTGTTTCTGCAAGCCTTCAGGAAGAAATACTGGAAACCGCCTCCGGTAAAGAAAATGATAACGGAAATTCCCTGGAGCAGCGTTATCTGCTCCTGTACAAGCTTCTCAAGAATAACACGTACAGTTCTGCAGAACGCAATACTTCCATCCAACTAAACAATCTTGGATCTTCTTCAGAACCTGACTGGGAGATTACGCACAGTTCCTCTCTCGAAAATGATCTGGTCGGTGGCCTTATCACCTATCTGTCTGATCCTGATCTTGTGCCACCTGCCGAAACACTTACCGTCTATCTGAAAACGCTTCAGGAAATGGATGTAAAGCAGATGGCTAATTATTTAGGGCTGGATTCCATTCTGAACACTTCAGATTCGGCAAAAAACGCCATTGCCTCTGCCCTTATGGAACAGTTTCACTCCTGTTTTGACTACAAAATATCAAGCACCTCTGTTTCCGGATATCTTGCTGAGGTGGACGCAGAGCTTACCACATTTGACAGTAATTCCATTCTTACACAGTACGAAAAAGAATTGAATACTTATCTGGCTTCTGCTGATGCAGTGATCGACGGTTCCCAGAAACGTTACAACAAATCACATGAACTGCTTCTGGACAGTATCAGGAATAATCAGGCAACCATAACTGCCACTGCTACCTTCCATCTCACAAACGATGGTGCATCCTGGAAGCTTGAGAATGCAGGTACCGAACTGGGCAATGCCATCTTCGGAACTCTTACCGCTTCACCGGTTCCTGAAGATTCTACCGAAGATAACGAATAAAGAATAAAAGCTAGAAAACCCGTGAATATCTGCTTTCTCTGACAGGAAAGCGTGATCTTCACGGGTTTTTTATATTCTTCTTTTCTATATTCCGGATATGATCTTTATAAAAAGCAATGCAAGGACTATAAGAATAATAGGCCGTATGATCCGGCTTCCGTTTTTCATAACCATACCTGCACCGGTATAATGTCCTGCGATCGAGAACACTGACGCTGCAATTCCAAGCATGATCACAATCTTTCCGCTGAGCAGAAATACAACAAGAGCCGCTACATTGGAAGAGAGGTTGGTAACCTTCATGGTACCGGAAGCTTTTGCCACACTCATTTTTCCCAATCCTGTAAACAAAAGCAGGAGAAAAGTTCCTGTTCCTGGTCCATAAAAGCCATCATAGCATCCTACAGCAAGAGAGCATACGGCACAGAGCAGGATCTGTTTTTTTCTGGCGATCTCGCCACCCTTCTCATCCATATTTTTCTTGCGCAGCACATAAAAGGCAACCACCGGTAGAACAGGGATCAGCATATAACGCAGGAGCTTATCACTGGCTATAAGAGCAAGGTGAGCTCCTATGGAAGATCCCAGAAGCGCCATTGGAATACATGGAAGCACCAGGATCCAGTCCACAAATTTATTTTTGCACAGACGGACAGTTGAGATCAATGTTCCTGTTGCTGATGACAGCTTGTTGGTGGCAACAGCATTATGTACAGGAACTCCGGCCAAAAGATAAGCAGGCAGGGAGATCAGTCCTCCCCCGCCTGCTACAGCATCTACAAATCCGGCAAGAAATACAAGTGGACAAACGATCAGAAATGTATAGATTGTCGGCTGCATGATCTTTTATTCTTCCTCTTCTTTCTGCGGCTCAAGGTCAAGTCCCAGCTCATGAAGCTGTGCCTCACTTACCTGGCTAGGAGACTGAGTCATCAGACAGGAGGCATCCTTAACCTTCGGGAATGCAATAACATCACGGATCGTATCTGCCTTTGCCATAAGCATAACAAGTCTGTCAAGGCCATATGCAAGTCCTGCGTGTGGCGGAACTCCATATTTGAAGGCATCCAGAAGGAATCCGAACTGCTCATGTGCAGCTTCTTTTGTGAAGCCAAGTGCCTCAAACATTCTTTCCTGAATATCATCCTGATGGATACGCACGCTGCCGCCGCCGATCTCATTTCCGTTAAGAACGATGTCGTATGCTTTTGCACGAACCTTTCCCGGATCTGTGTCAAGAAGCGGAAGATCCTCCTCCATAAGCATGGTGAACGGATGGTGCATTGCTGTAAAACGGTTCTCCTCCTCGCTCCACTCAAGAAGCGGGAACTCTGTTACCCATACGAAACGATACTCATTTTTATCTAAAAGATCCATCTGTTTTGCAAGCTCAAGACGGAGTGCTCCCAGTACATCGTATACCAATTTTGTCTTATCTGCTGCAAAAAGAAGAAGATCTCCCGGCTTGCCGTCCATAGCTTTTACAAGAGCATCCATCTCTTCATCTGTCATAAACTTGGCGAAAGAAGACTTTCTGGTTCCGTCCTCTGCAATGGCAATGTATGCAAGACCTTTTGCACCATAACCTTTTACGAACTCAACAAGCTTATCGATCTTCTTTCTCGGCATTGCGCCCTGACCTTCTGCATTGATACCACGAACACTTCCGCCATTCTCAAGCGCACCTGTGAACACACCAAATCCGCAGTCTTTTACGATATCACTGACATCATGAAGTTCCATACCGAAACGCATATCCGGCTTGTCGGAACCAAAACGATCCATAGCTTCCTGCCAGGTAATTCTCTGGATCGGGAGTTTTACATCGATATCCAGAACTTCTTTGAACAGGAATGCAAGATATCTCTCGTTAACATCGATAACATCGTCTACATCAACAAAGGAAAGCTCCATATCGATCTGTGTGAACTCCGGCTGACGGTCAGCACGAAGATCCTCATCACGGAAGCATCTTGCGATCTGGATATAACGATCAAATCCGGAGCACATCAGAAGCTGCTTGTACAGCTGCGGAGACTGTGGAAGGCCATAGAAGCTTCCCGGATGAACACGTGATGGTACCAGATAGTCTCTGGCTCCCTCAGGAGTACTCTTTCCAAGCATCGGTGTCTCAATCTCAAGAAATCCCTCTTCTGTAAAGAACTGTCTTGTAAGCTGGGCAACCTTGCTCTTCATCATAATATTTCTCTGAAGATCCGGTCTTCTTAAATCAAGATAACGATATTTAAGTCGGATCTCATCTTTTGTCTTGCTATTCTCCTCGATCGGGAATGGAGGAACATCTGCCTCAGCAAGAACACGGAGGGATTTTACACGAAGCTCGATCTCGCCAGTTGCAAGATTCTCGTTTACTGCTCCTCCACGTTTCTCTACGGTACCGGTTACAGCAATAACAAACTCACTACGCAGTTTACCTGCTTTTGTAAAGCCTTCCTCGTCAATGCTGCCATTCTCAAAAATCAGCTGCATGATCCCGGAACGGTCACGAAGATCCACAAATACAAGACCTCCTTTATTTCTGGCTTTTGCCACCCATCCCATTAATGTTACTTCTTTTCCGACCATCTCTGTGGTCACTTCTGCACATCGGCAAGTTCTGTGCAGTCCCTGCATGCTTTCAGCCATCTCTTTATCCTCCTCTGACTATTTTTTTCATAGTCATTTTAATTTACTCTGCTATCTCCGTTTTCAGACGGGCAGTTTCAGTCTCTGTTGAAAAATTCTACATACTCTGTATAACCATCTGCTGCCAGCTGGTCTTTCTGGAATTTTTTGTTCTTTTTCATGATAGAGATATTGATCTGTGTACCTGCACTTCTTTCCTCAGTTGCCTGTTTCAGGATATTCAGAAGCTTGTCTGCCGGCATGTTCTTCTCGATCAGATATGCTTTCTTGCCATTCTTGGTTGGAATCTCATAGCCTCTCTCAAGAAGCAGCATAACGATTCTCTCAAATCCAATGGAGAAACCACAAGCACAGGTATTATTTCCTGTAAATTTACCGATCATCTCATCGTAACGTCCGCCTCCACCGACGCTTCCGCCGAACTCATCCATGGAAATCTCAAAGATCGGACCTGTGTAATAGGACATTCCACGTACCAGTGTAGGGTCAAAGGACATTTTGAAGTCTGCTGTTTTTACAGATTCTACAGTATTGATGATCGTTTCAAGATCCTCTGCAATACCTGCTTCCAGAACATCAGAAAGTTTTTCTTTAATATAACGGACACCCTCAACATCGTTGGTGATCTCACGGAAAAGTCCAAGATAAGTGTCAATGCTCTCTTTCGCAAAGCCCTCTTTCTCAAGCTCCTCTGCAACTCCCTCGATGCCGATCTTATCCATCTTGTCAAGAATAATAAAGACAGTATCAAAGCTCTCTGCCGGGAATCCGCTGTACTGAGCCATTGCCTTCAGGATCCTTCTGTCATTGATACGGATCGTAAAGTTCTGGAAATCCAGTTTTCCAAGAAGTGTTGTAGTTGCAAGTACAAGCTCGATCTCAGCAAGATAGGTCGGCTCACCCAGGATATCGATATCACACTGCATAAACTGACGGAAACGACCTCTCTGCGGACGGTCAGCTCTCCATACATTTCCCATCTGAAGTGCCTTAAACGGAGCCGGAAGCTCGTTTGCATTATTGGAATAATATCTGGAAAGCGGTACGGTCAGGTCATAGCGAAGTCCGGAATCTGTCAGATCATTCTCTGTTTTTGCAGTATCCAGTTTCAGTTTCTCGCCTCTCTTCATGATCTTGAAGATCAGTTTTTCATTTTCACCGCCCTGCTTGCTGCAGAGATTCTCAATATGTTCTACACAGGGAGTTTCAATTGCGGAAAAACCAAAGGTTCCGTACGTCTCTCTGATCATATTCATCACATAGTTACGGATTGCCATTTCCTTCGGTAAAATGTCCTTCATTCCTGTAACCGGTTTCTTTTTTAATGCCATAGTTTCCTCCTTTATGAATCACCCTCTGAAATGCAAGAAACACCTGCATGTCAAAGTTTTTAATCTCATCGATCATCAGTCTTAAAACTTCATCATTTTCCAGAGCTTTCCGATATGGTCTGTCCATACTCAAAGCCGCATATACATCACATACTCTCAGGATCCTTGCACCCATAGGGATATCCTTTCCGCTTCTGTTGCTGGGATAACCGCTGCCGTCAAAATTCTCATGATGATAAAGAATACTTTCCAGAACATAATCGGAATATCCCTGGTCTTTCAGGATCTCATAACCTAGTGTGGAGTGCATGCGAACATATTTCAGTTCTTCAATGACCATCGGATTCTGCTCTTGGCCATTAATGTATCCTTCCAGTTTCAGCTTGCCTATATCATGGAGCATTCCGGCAATAGCCAGCTGATAACATTCTTTCTCACCAAGACCAAGCTCCTTTGCCACATCATAGGCAAGGTTACTGACAACAACCCCATGTTTCAGCTCTGCGGAAAGATCCATTTCCAGGATCCGGTCCTGCGTAGTTTCACTTATCTTCTGTACGCTTTTCAAGGATCCGTCTCTCCTTTCCGTCTACAGCCATTTTGCAATGCCCTCGCGTTTTCTCTCGATCATTTCATCGATACGTGTGATATAATTAACAACATCCTTCACATTCTCCACACGCTCAATGCGCTGTCCGTGATCAAACACAAGCTTGGAGGAACCACCTGCACCCAGTGCGATGATCGGCTGCTTTTCCTCCATAATCAGTATATTGTAAATCCCTGCTTTGTCAACCTCAGAATACCCAACGTTCTCAAAATTCCCCTTCATATTCTTCTGTCTGTACAGATAATAAGGACCCATTCCCATCTCGTAGGCCGTTTTCATAGTCAGATCCATGATCTCCTGATTGTTTTCAAAGGTCATCTCCTGGTATTTATCACGGAAAATATTCAGTCTTGCCGCACGCTTCACAGCAAGAGAATGTACGGTCAGGCTGTCCGGCCCGAGAGCTTTTACCTCGTCCAGTGTATGCTGCACTTTTGTGATATCTTCGCCGGGAAGACCCACGATCAGATCCATATTGATATTGTCGAATCCGGCTTTTCTTGCCAGATGAAACGCATTCTTTGTCTGTTCTACTGTATGACGTCTGCCAATGATATCCAGGGTTTCCTGATTCATGGTCTGTGGATTTACAGAAATCCTGGTAACCGGAAACTCCCGGATCGCCTGAAGCTTTTCCAAGGTTATACTGTCCGGTCTTCCTGCCTCAACCGTAAATTCTTCCAGCTCCTCACAGGGAAAATATTCCGTGATCGCGCCAAGAAGTCTCCGAAGCTGATCCGGCTCCAGTGTGGTAGGTGTTCCCCCACCGATATAGACCGTATCCAGCTTCCGGTTTTTCATCATCCCGGAAACAGCCCGAATTTCCTTTACCAGCGCATCCAGATACGCCTCCACATATTTACGCCATCTCTCCAGCGGATAGGAACTGAATGAACAGTACAGACAGATACTCGGACAGAAAGGAATGCCAACATAAAGGCTGTAACCGTTTTCATAATCAATGTTTTTCAGGATATCCCGCTCACGATTTGCGATGGTAACTGCAAGAGCTGTTTTCTCCGGACTTACCAGATACTGATCTCTCATATATCTGGCGATCTCCGTATTTTTCATTCCGGACTCCAGCATTCCCATAGCCATTTTCACAGGACGGATGCCTGTAAGATTTCCCCAGGGAAGTGTCTTTCCTGTAGCTTTGGAAAGCATCTGATACAGAGCGTATTTGATCGCGTCTTTATTTTTTCTGCGGATATCATGGGCATCATTGCAAGAAATAAGGGCATCCGAAGCTTCTCCACTGGATTGCCCTTCTATCACAGCCCCATGAGCTGTTTTTTTCTCTATTCCGTTGTTGTAACTGATGGTATAACCTTCTTCATCACGTGAGACCCGGAAGCGGATATCATAATCCGCATCATCCTCTTCATAAAGAGAAACGATCTCATTTCCGGGATAAAACGCTTTGATCAGTTCATACACATCATGCTCAAAATCTCTGTTCTGAAACAAAATGCCAATCTTATACAAATGGATTATACCTCTTTTCATAACCAATGGTTGTGGATGCGTCATGCCCCGGAAATACTTCTGTATCCTCCGGCAAAGTATCCACAAGCTTGTGAAGGCTTCTTACGATCTCAGCAGAACTTCCGCCAGGAAAATCGGTTCTTCCCACAGAGCCGCAAAACAATGTATCTCCGCTGAAAAGCACACCTTCGTCTTTGATATAATAGCAGCAGCTTCCTTTGGTATGTCCCGGTGTGTGGAACATCTGGATGGAAAATCCTGCCGCTTCGAAAATCTGCCCGTCATCCAGAAGAACATCCGGCTTAATTGAACAGGCACTTCCATAAACAGCAGTCATATTTATCGTGGGCTCTGCCAGCATCACTTCTTCCTGCATGCATGCATAAACCGGGATCTGATATTTTTCCTTCACTTCCTTTACAGCCATGATGTGATCAAAATGACCATGTGTCAGAAGGATCCCCACCGGTTTTCCCTGCATAAGAGATACTTTCTGAAAAACTTTTTCTGCATAGTCTCCCGGGTCTACGATCAGCAGTTCTCCGGTCTCTTTATTTTTCAGAAAATAGCAGTTGGTAAACACCTGGCCCAGCACACACTGCTGCATTTCAAGTTTACTCATAAAAATTCCTCCGTTTATCGGGTCAGCCCGTTGTTCGCTCTACATCAAGAACACTTTCAACCTGACGGATCTTTTCGATCAGAGAATTCAGTTCCTGTTTGCTGCATACATTAAAGGACATGGAAATCGTGGCGCGTTCCTGCTTGTTGGTACGGCTGTTAATAGAACGAAGATCGATCTTCCTCTCTGTAAAGATCTTGGAAATATCCACCAGAAGTCCGGTACGGTTATTTGCATAAACCTGGATCTCCGCTTCGTATTTCTCGGAATCCGCTCTGTCCGGCATCTGCCACTCTGCTTCAATGAGACGTTTCCGGTCAATCTCAGGCATGTTGAGCACATTCACACAGTCTGTACGATGAATGGTGATCCCTCTTCCTCTTGTTACAAAGCCTACGATCTCATCTCCCGGGATCGGACTACAGCATTTGGAAAAACGAACTGCCACATCATGAATGCCTTTTACTACAATGCCACTCTTACTCTTGGCAATGTGAAGCTTCTCCTGTGATTCGGAAGCTGCCTCCAGGACCTGTTCATCTGTAAGATTCTTCTTATGCTCCCTCTCATAGGCTTCTACCAGCTTGTTAAACACCTGACCTTCTTTCAGGCCGCCATGTCCGATCGCTGCCAATACAGAATCCCAGTCTCGGAAACCATATTTATGCATTACCGATTCCATATACTGTGACTTGGTATATATGCCTGGTTTAAAGCCCTTGGTCTTGGCATACTGATTCAGCATGTCCTTACCCTTCAGGATATTATCTTCCTTCAGTTCTTTCTTAAACCACTGGTTGATCTTATTCTTAGCCTGTGTGCTCTTTACGATCTTCAGCCAGTCACGGCTGGGGCCCTGAGAATTCTGGGATGTTATGATCTCAATACGATCACCGTTTTTGATCTTATATTCAATAGGAACAAGTTTGCCATTGACCCTGGCACCTACCATCTTGTTTCCTACTGCACTGTGCACGCTGTATGCAAAATCAATAGGTGTAGAACCATTTGGGAGTGTTTTTACATCTCCCTGGGGAGTGAAACAGTAAACACTGTCCGCAAAAAGATCCAGATCATTTTTCAGAAGGCTCATGAACTCCCGGTTATCGGACATGTCGCGCTGCCACTCCAGAATCTGGCGCAGCCAGTTCAGCTTCTCTTCCTCACTCTTTCCAGGTTTCTTACCATCGGAAGTTTCCTTATATTTCCAATGAGCTGCAATACCGTATTCTGCGGTTTTATGCATTTCAAATGTACGGATCTGGATTTCGAAAGGCTGTCCGTTAGGGCCGATCAGTGTTGTATGCAGAGACTGATACATATTGGCCTTCGGCATTGCGATATAATCTTTAAATCTGCCGGGGATCGGCTTATACATCTCATGGATAACACCAAGAGCTGCATAACAGTCCTTCACAGTATCTACAATGATACGTACGGCAAACAGGTCATAAATCTGATCAATGGTTTTATCCTGATTGACCATCTTCTTATAGATGCTGAAGAAATGCTTCACGCGGCCATCCACCTGTGCCCTGATATTGGCATCCTCCATATGCTGCTTTACCTGTTTCACGATAGAATTAACAAATTCCTCACGGGCGCTTTTGCGAAGAGCAACCTTTTCTACCAGATCATAGTAAACATCCGGCTTCAGATACTTAAGAGAAAGATCATCCAGTTCCACCTTGATCTTGGAAATACCAAGCCGCATCGCGATGGGAGCATAGATATCCATGGTTTCTCTTGCTTTCTCCTGCTGTTTCTCTGGTCTCATATACTGCAGGGTACGCATATTATGAAGACGGTCCGCAAGCTTGATCAGGATGACGCGGATATCCTTAGCCATTGCAAGGAACATCTTTCTTAAATTCTCAGCCTGAACCTCTACCTTGTCCTTGGAATAGGACAGCTGTCCCAGCTTGGTAACACCATCTACCAGAAGTGCTACCTCAGAACCAAATTCCTTTTCCACCTCTTCATACGTCATCCAGGTATCCTCTACCGCATCATGAAGAAGGCCTGCCACTATGGTTTCCTTATCCAGCTCAAGATCCGCAAGGATGATTGCAACACAGAGAGGATGAATGATATAAGGTTCACCGGATTTACGTTTCTGATCCTTATGTGCCTCACTGGCCACTTTATAGGCCTTTTCGATCATGGAAATATCTGTAGACGGATGATATTTCTTCACGCTTTTTATAAGCTCCTGATAAAGAACCTCAGGGCTTGTAAAATCATGCATGGATTTCACCGCCGCATCTGCCTTCCGGACAGACTCTCTTTTTTCTTCTTCCTTCTGTATCTCAATGTTTTGTTTTTCCGTATTTTTTGTCTCTGCCATTAAATCCCACCTGCCTGTGCACAATTTCATACTGCCGTATGACTACAACAGTTCACATCCCCTTCCACCGACAAAAAATCATTTTCCGTCGTAACAGATCACAGATGCCACATTATAACCTTTGAGACGCTCACGTCCCTTCAGACCTGCAAGCTCCATAAGGAAAACCACCTTGACAACCTCGCCGCCAAGCTCCTCCACAAGCTTGATGGCTGCTTCCACGCTTCCGCCCGTAGCGATCAGGTCATCCACAATAACAACCTTCTGTCCCGGCTTGATGGAATCCTTATGCATCTCGATAGTTGCACTTCCATACTCCAGCTCATAGGTTCTGGAAACGGTCTCACATGGAAGTTTTCCTGCTTTGCGGACCAGAACAAAGGGTTTGTGAAGATTATATGCGATCGGCATACCAAAGATAAAGCCTCTGGATTCAAGACCTGTGATCACATCGAACTCCTCACCCTCCAGACAATCCTGCATAGAATCAATGGCAAGCTGTAATCCATCCGCATCCTGAAGGACGCTGGTAACGTCACGGAAAATAATCCCTGGCTCTGGAAAGTCCGGGATACTTCTTACATATTCTTCTATTTTTTTCATAATAACCTCCAATGGTTTAATTTGTCAATCAGATGTTAGATAGTATAGCACTTTTTCTGTAGGGAATCAATGTGCAACCCGACAGAACTCGCGGAATTACGACAGGCCCTGGACTGCATATTGCCCAGTACAGAGCCTTCTTTCCTGTTTTACAGTCAATTACTCGCTGTCAGGATCTGCATTTTAGTGATACCTTCTCCTGTTATTCTGTAATATAATTTCGGATTACGATCTGTAAGGTCTCTCTTCCCTGATAACGGTTGATCTCAGGATAATATGTGACCGCAATACTTCCACAGTTTTTTATTCTATCAACAAATTCATCTGCTTCTCCAAAATATACTGCTTCCACTACACAGCCGGTACTGTCTGACAGCTGAAGCTTTGCCACATTCCTATTTTTGCCAAGAATACGGCTGCTTAAAACCCGAAGTCCCTTCTGTGCAAAAATCGGTTTGGTATTTCCCTTTCCAAAAGGCTCCAGCAGGGATATCTCTTCCACAAGTTCCTTATTTATATAGGAAACCGGCATTGGCACATCGATCAGGATCTTTGGAGCCAGATCCTTTTCTGTCAGAGTACAGTTTTCGTTTAACCGTCTGCGGAACTCTTCCACATTTTCTTCTTTAATGGATAATCCTGCCGCCATAGGATGACCGCCATACTGTTCCATCAGATCTCCGCATTTTACCAGTTCCTCAAACATGGAATAGCTTTCTATGGAACGTCCGCTGCCTTTCACCATTGTTTCACCTTTTGTCAGGACAAAGACCGGTTTATTGTACTTTTCCCGGATGCGTCCCGCAATAATTCCGGCCAGACTTTCGTGACAGTCCGGTAAATAGATCACAAGAACACTGTCCTGTCCGATTTCTGTCTCTTCCACAATACGGATCGCTGCTTCCTTTCCCTCTTCTGTGAGAGCTTTTCTGCTTTGATTCAACGCAGTCAGATCACCGGCAAGTTTTGCTGCTTCATCTTCCGTCTCCGCACAGAGCAGTTCCAGGGAACGTGCAGCGGTATCCAGTCTTCCACTGGCATTGATACATGGTCCCAGCACAAACCCTACATGATAGGCAGTGATCGGCCCATCCTCCAGGCCATTGGCACGGATCAGTTCACGGAGACCTTTGTTAGAAGTGTGGGAAAGTCGTTTCAAGCCTTCCTTTACAAGGATGCGGTTTTCACCCTGAAGATCCATCACGTCTCCCACCGTGGCAATGGCTCCTAATTCCAGAAAATCTTCCAGCTCTTTTTCCGGAATCCCGCATGCCTCATAGAGAGCTGTCACCAGCTTCAACGCAACAACTGCTCCGCACAATCTTTTCTCCGGATAATTACAATCCGGCTGTTTTGGATTTACAATGGCATCAGCCGGCGGAAGGATCAGTTCTCTTCCATCTTCCGTTTCTTTATAGGGAATTTCATGATGATCGGTTATTATCACCGTCATTCCCTTCTCTTTAGCCATAGTGATTTCATTGTACGCCGCAATTCCATTATCACAGGTAACAATTACGTCAATCCCATCATTCACTGCTCTTTCGATCAGGTGCTCATGGATTCCATATCCGTCCGCCACACGGTCCGGAATATATGTATCTGCCAGAGCTCCTGCACGCTTCAGTCCTTTGATCAGAATGAAGGTCGATATTACCCCATCAATGTCATAATCGCCTATAATACGGATGCGTTTTTTTTCCTTTATTTTATTCCGCAGGATCTCCACTGCCTTATCCACATCTTTCATCAAATGTGGAGAAGCCAGTTCGTCCACCTTTCCATAAAGATATCTGCGAATTTCATCCCTGTCCTGTACATCCCGGTTTCGGATCAGTCTGGCGATCACCGGATCAATTCCGAACTCTTTTCCAATTGCCGCAAAGTCCGCCCGTTTTGCAGCAACAACCCATCGTTCCATGTTGTTTCCTCCTTGATGCTTTGCCGCTTTCTTTCTTCAAAGCAACACAATAACCGTATTGTAACTCATACTCCTGCATAGCTGCAAGTTTTTTATGCCACACAAAAAAACGTTCCGCCAGGAAATATTCTTTCCCGGTACGGAACGTTTCTGTTATTCAGCAATTTTATTCAGATTTCTCCTCATCATTCTGCTGCTTTGCTGCCTCCTGCGCTGCAAGGCGCTCGGCAACTCTTTTACGGTTTTTCTTCTTCGGCTGCTGAGCTGTCTGCTGTCCGGATGGCTGTTTTACCTTTTTGTCAGATTTCTCGGAAGGAATCTTTGCGGAAGCTGCTACAGCTGCCGGTGCTGCAACACGATTTTTTCTGAATGTTTTCATGGTGTACCACAGAGCACCAGTGATGCATACAGAAGAATATGCTCCACCGATGATACCTACCATCAGCGGTGCTGCAAATTCTTTAATTGAGGAAACACCCATTACATAAAGAATTGCAACCATTACAAATGTTGTCAGGGATGTGTAAATGCTTCGTGTCAGAGTTTCTGTAACACTGGTATTTACGATCTCTTTCAGTTTCTCATCCTCAACTTTCTTTCTGCCTCTCATATTCTCACGGATACGGTCGAAGATGACAATAGTAGCATTGATGGAATAACCTACGATCGTCAGCATACACGCAATAAATGTATTTCCCACAGATGTTCTGGAAATAACATAAAACGCAAGTACGACCAGGACATCATGAAGAAGTGCAAGTACTGCACTGCTTGCAAAACGGATATCCTTGAAACGGAACCAGATGTAAAGAAGCATGAAGATCGCAGCTACGATAACCGCTACGATAGCGTCTCTTCTCATCTCATTGCTGACAGTAGCGGAAATATTCTCCGATGTGATCAGACTTGTATCTACATCAAAATTTTCCTCCAATGCCTTATTCAGTGCTTCTCGTTCCTTAAGATCCAGAGAACGTGTTTTGATCACTACCTGATTGGTTCCCTGCACCTTGGTCGGCTGTACATTCTTATCACCTGTCACTGCCTCAACAACCGGTGTTACCTCGGAATCGATCTCCTTGATATCCATCTCTTTATTGAAGGTTACATTGGTAGAAGTACCGCCGGAAAACTCCAGACTGTAATTCATGGCTTTGTCACCGATCACATTACTGTGGACCATCATTCCTACAGGTCCGCAAAGGATCAGGATAATGGAAACAGCAAAGAAGATTTTTCTCTTTCCAACGAAATCCACAACCTTACGTTCCTTGGCAATGCCATAGAATTTCGGGTCACGAACACCAATTGCGTATACCGCATTAATAACAAGCCTGGATATAACCAGTGCTGTAAACATGGAGATCACGATACCCATTGCCAGCGTGTAGGCAAACCCCTTAACAGAACCGGAGCCAAGCCACATCAGCACACAAGCCGCGATCAGTGTTGTGATGTTTCCATCAAAAATAGCGGAAAACGCTTTGCCGAATCCACTTTTGATCGCTGCATGGACAGAAAGGCCTGCCGCGATCTCCTCACGGATTCTGGCGTAGATGATAACATTGGCATCCACTGCCATACCAATGCCCAGGATGATACCTGCAATACCCGGAAGCGTAAGGGTGATATCAAAGGCATTCAGTGTGATCAGCATTAAGGTTGTATAAAGAACCAGTGCAACAGATGCAACCAGACCTGGGATACGGTATGCGATGATCATGATCAGCATAACGATCACAAGACCGATCGCTCCGGCTTTTACACTTGTTGCGATGGCTTCTTCACCAAGCTGTGCAGCAACTACGCTGGAACGAAGCTCGGTAAGCTCAAGACTTAAAGAACCGATTCTTATGTAAGAAGCAAGATTCTGTGCCTCTTCTGTACTTGCCATTCCGGTGATCTGCGCTTTTCCACCGGAAATCTCCTCATTTACATTCGGAGCGCTTAAAACCTGATCGTCATATACGATTGCGATCTGCTTTCCAACATTTGCCTTGGTAGCTTCCGCAAATTTGGTTTTTCCATTCTTTGTAAGGGTCAGGCTGACTGCATATTTCTGGGAGCTTGTGGATGAATCCTGATAAGCACCTCCCTCAGCGTCTGCAACGTCTGTACCTTCCAGTACAACAGATCCGGCTTTCTGGATATCCTCAATACTTCTTGCAAGAACATATCCACTCTCACTGTTTCCTGTTGTAAAATTCTGGTTTCCGTCTGCATCTGTCTGATCGATAAAATATAGAGAACCTGGTTTTCCAAGTTCTTCCAGGATCGCATTTGCATCTGATACTCCTGGAATCTCAATAGTGATACGGTTGGAACCTTCCTGATATGCCTGTGCCTCAGTACTGTACTGAGAAACACGCTGCTGCATCTTGTAAACAGTATCGGACATATCTTCCTTGCTCGGATTGCTGTCCTTAGCCTGGTATGTGATGCTGACACCGCCGGCAAGATCAAGTCCGGTATTGATGTTCTTAGCCGAACCTGTTCCTGTAGGACCAATGCCTACCGCAGCCACATAGCAGAAGAATACTGTGACAATTGCTGTCAGAAGCAGCACTGCAATTCCTCTACTTTTCTTCATTTTCTTTTTCCTCTCTTATTCCGCCAAAGCGGCTTTTATCATGATAGCGCACTCCACACGCTTCCTCTGGAGTTCGCATCCGATCTTATAATTCCCCCGGATATCTCCGCCGAAGTGGTAACCATTTGCCGCACAGCCACCGCTGCAGTAGAATCTGGCAAAACAGTCTTTACAGTCCGGTTTCGTATAGACGTTACATCTTCCAAAGTCTTTTACGATTTCAGGCTTTGTGATTCCCTCGTCTACATTACCCATAAGGTACTGTTCCTCACCAACAAACTGGTGGCATGGATAAAAATCTCCCCACGGAGTAACAGCCAGGTACTCGGTTCCTGAGCCGCATCCGGAAAGTCGTTTATATACACACGGACCACCGGTAAGGTCTATCATAAAGTGGAAGAAGTTGAATCCTTTTCCCTCTTTTTCTCTTTTGATCATTTCTTTTGCAAGAATATCATACTGTTCCAGGATCTGTGGGATATCCTCCTCACGGATCGCATATTCTTCTGTATCTGCTGCCACGACCGGCTCAACAGAAATCTGCTTGAAGCCAAGATCTGCCAGATGCAGAACATCCTGAGAGAAATCAAGATTATGATGAGTAAAGGTTCCTCTTACATAATACTTGTCCTGATTTCTGGATTCCGCAAATTTCTCAAATTTCGGCATGATCAGATCATAGCTTCCTGCCCCCTTACGGAACGGGCGCATGTAATCATGGACTTCTTTTCTGCCGTCCACGCTTAAGACTACATTTCCCATCTCCTTATTGCAGAATTCCATCACCTCATCATTTAAAAGAACGCCGTTGGTTGTCAGTGTGAAGCGGAATTTTTTGTTGTGAAGTTTCTCCTGTTCTCTTCCGTATTTCACAAGATCCTTTACAACCTGCCAGTTCATAAGAGGCTCGCCGCCAAAGAAATCCACTTCCAGATTCTTTCTGGAGCCGGAATTAGCGATCAGGAAATCCAACGCTTTTTTTCCTACCTCAAAAGACATCAGCGCACGTCTTCCGTGATACTCTCCTTCTTCTGCAAAACAATATCTGCATGCCAGATTACAGTCATGAGCAATATGAAGGCAAAGAGCCTTTACAACGGTCTGGCGATTTTTGGTAAATTCATCAATGATATTCTCATAAATATCTTTTGTAAAAAGCATTCCCTGTTCCTGAAGCTTCTTACATTCAGTTACAGAGGTTTCCACATCCTCTTTCTTAAAACGGTCGCCAAGCTTCTCAGCAATGGCAGCCGCTTCCATGCCTTCTTCAAGATACGGCAGCACCTCATAGGTTACTTCATCTACTAGGTGGATACAGCCGCTGTTGATATCCAGCACAATATTATATCCATTACTTTGATAACGGTGAATCAGACTCATCTTCCCGCAATCCTTTCTAAAATTCTTTTATAACCCGACAAAACGCGCCCTCCGGCGCGTTTTGCTGGATACCTGTTACTTTCAGATAAAACAAGTGAAGCAGCGGATCTCCCGCTGCTTTCCACTCATTCAACGGCTGCTTCTTATTTATGCTCGCAGCTCTGGTTTCCTACTGTACAGGAAGTCTTGCAAGCAGACTGACAGGATGTCTGACATTCGCCACATCCACCCTTCTTAACCGTGTTCTGAAGGTTCTTTGTATTTAATGTCTTGATATGTTCCATGATATATCCTCCTTTATGTATTCTATTCTTCGCCTAGTATAGCATAAAATCATCGATTTTCAAAGCATTTTTTTGTAAGCTTTTACGACAGCATCCCACCAATGGCTCCGCCACCAAGACACATGAAAAAAGTAGTCAACGCATGGGCAAAGGTCATATCCCATTTCCCCTGTGCCAGAAAAGATACCAGAAGCAGCAGAACATAATAGGAAAGCCCGGTAACGATCCCCCATATATATCGGTCTTTCCGTATGATCTTTCCCGCCATAAAACCTCCGACCAGGCAGGATACTACATAAATAATAATGATCCCCACCGCCGCCGTCCCTCCTCCAAATTCAAACTGAAAGAGCAGAAACGCCAGTATCAGAAGAAAAATTCCTGTCACTCCATAGGCTAGCAGCAATGATCGTAATATTGCTTTTCCCTTCATAAAAAAGCCCTCCCACAGTCATTATATGGGAGAGCTTTTTCTCTTATTCATTACTTCTTTCTTTTCTTAAAAAACACAGCTACACCGGCTACAACTGCCGCTGCCACAAACAAGATCACAAACGGAAGAATCTGGGTATTATCTCCAGTATTTACCTGTTTCTTGGATGTTGTTGCAGAAGACTGTTCTTCAGCCTCATTCCCCGCCGTATCACTGTTCTGAGAAGAAGGCTGTTCCTGATCCGTGCTATCTGAAGTCAGATTCTGAGATGTCTCCGCCGCATTGGTGTCTATACTGTCTGTTTCTGCAGGATCTGCAGTACCTGAAGATGAAGCATCCGAAGACGAAGCATCTGCTGCAGGTGTAATCGTTGCACCGGTATTGCTTTCAGCATCTGGCCCTACCAGAGATTTACTTCCGGCAATGCCAAATGGGCTGAATGAATGTGTACTGAAAGTCATTGTGTCACCATCCACGCTTGGAATGATGGTCTCCATTGCGCCATTATCAAGAAGGTGCTCAATAGAATATGTATAGCCGGCCTTTACAGGTACAGTCACACTGATATACTCTCCATCCGGAATTTTATACTCTGTATTATTCTGTGTATCCCAGAGTTCAAACTCATAGGATTTGAAGATTGTTGCATCTTCTTCATTGGTAAACTGATAATCCTCACCACCGGAAACACGAAACTGTACATACCACGGAAGATCAATTCCTGATACCGTGATTCCATCACAGGTATGATTTTGAGACGCAATTTCCTCTTTTTCTTTTTCTGTCAGATCGGTAGCTGCATTCTGAGGGCGTTTATCCTCTGTATCATCTTTCCTGTCAAAAATATTATTCTTGTTTTCTTCAGCATCAGGAGTCTCCGTGATTTCCGGGATCGTGGTGATTTCAGCATCGTTATTTTTTTCATGATTCTCATCGTCTCTGCTCTCAGATGCTGCATCAGGATCCATATCATCTTCTGCCGCCGGAGTTATCGTTACAGCAGGAGTTTCCGCAGCTTCTGCTTCTTCCCCATCCTGAGTTTTATTATCCTCAGATGGTGCAGCTGTTACCTCCGGAGCTTCTGTTATCTCCGGATCCCTTTTTTCCTCTCCGCTGGCATCTGCTGCATCTGTTATATCTGAAGAATCTGAAGAAGACTGCTCCGTTTTTCCTGTTGTCTCCGGATCTTCTTTATTTTCCTGGGCACTGTCATCCTGCAGACCTTCGTTCTTCTCCTCATTCTCTGCAGTGCTGTCCTCTGTTTCTTTTACAGAAGTATCTGCATCACTCTCATTGACGTCGGTTCCATTTTCCTCTTTATCATCGGTTCCATAGGATTCTCCTGAATCTGAATCAGAAGAATCGGAACTTTCCTCACTTCCGGAATTTTCCTCTGTACTGTCAATGCTGCTGACCACAACTGTCACGGAACCTGTAAGTGTTCCTGAATTACTGTCCCACCCCGGAAGGCCTGAAAGGTCAGCACCTGCAGCAGGTTTGAACACTACCCCACAGGATTGCACACGTTTGTCCGGAACATAAGAACTATCTGCCCAGGAAAGAGTTCCATACGCATTAGATGGGAGCGCAATGTTAGCAAGAGCTGTAGGGCTGTCAATAGTTATATTATCCGGGATCACAGCACCGGATTCTATACCTGAAGAGTTCTCCGCATATGCCGGAAAGGTCTGTCCTCCGATCAGTGTCATGGACAATGCCGCTGCTGCCAGTATTGAAAAGCTTCTGCTAAATGTAACCTTTGTGTTCTTTTTCATAATAATCTGCACCTCTATATTCAAAATCTAAGATTCATATTTGCCTTTTATCAAAAAATTCAGTTATATAAAATATCGAACGCATGTAACATGCGCTCGAACCAATATTTCTCCAAAAATTAATATCTTGTTAATCTTTCGTAACAGATATTTCTTTTTTTCGTCAAATGCATTATAACACAATTCTTTTTTTTACGACACCCCTAAATTAATTTTTTTTGAGCATCAATGAAAATTGTTTAATTATTCTAGTTATTTCCCCCATTACCTCATCAATTCCATCATTTGTCATAATCCACGTATTTTTATCTATAGAATCCACACAACACGAACTCACAAAGAATTCCGTATCCGGATAAAGCAACTTGTAATACATCAATGCACGCCTTGCATGACAGGTTTTACAGCAGAGAATCGCCTTTTTGATATCCAGGTATTCTCTGTCTGTTACCTGTCGGGAATAAATTGCATTCTCATAAGTATAGGTTGCCTGATCTTCTTTCAGGATTGCTTCTTCTGGTACACCATTCTGCATCAGGACATCTTTCAAAAAATCCCATTCCGTTTTGTATGTCCCACAATAACATTCTTTCTTGTCAAGAACTCCTGTAAATCTTCCTGCTGTGATGCTGTATCTTCCACTGGGCAGAATCTTTGGTGCAAACCCATTCCTGTAAAGCTCCGCTGCTTTTTCCGCCATTTGAGGATATCCGTTTCCCGGAATAAAGATCACATCCGCTTTTTCCGGCTTATCTTCTATAAACATGAAATCGTCTATCTGTTTCAGAAACTCTTCGTACATTATTTTCTATGTCCTTTCTTTACCATCTGCAGCTAAATCCCGGATCAAAAGATATTTATCTGACAGATATCCCTTATCCAGCTTTCTGTATTGCCTAATCATATCACTCTTTCGTGGCAGATGCACTAACAGATCATCTGTTTTCTATTTTGTAACGATCACTGTGCTATATCCTCTGTCCCTCAGCCTTTGTTCCATATTGACCGCATTTCCAAGCTGCATATATGCTCCTACCTGAACTTTGTAAAGATCATTCTCTCTCAGGATAAACGCCGGAAATCCCTGATCTGTCAGCTGATACAACATCCGGTCTGCGTTTTCCCGGTTTCGAAATGCTCCTGTCTGTACTCGATAATATAATGGTTCTTCCACAGTTTCCTCATTCAATGTTCCCAGAATGGCATCTGCGATGCTTCTGGCAATCTCTTCGAATTTTTTTTCAAAAAGCTGATTATCCTTTTCCGAGTTTATAAATCCGGTCTCGATCAAAAGTGCCGGCATTTTTGTGCGCCGGAGCACTACCAGCCCGGGACGTTCTTTCACGCCCAGTTCCCGAAACCCCAGTTCTCCCAATGCTCCCAGGATATTCTGTGCCATCTGATATTTAATGCCTTTCTTATCATAGACTAATACTTCAACTCCATTGTATTGTTCGGGCCCGGAACTACTGTTGCGATGAAAAGAAATAAAAAAATCTGCTCCGGCTTCATTTGCGGCTTTCGCTTTTTCAAAAGGAGTCTGATAAATATCGGTAGTCCTGGTATAAACCACATCCACGCCGTTCTCTTCCAGGATCTTTCCTACCGCAAGGGTCAGTTTCAGATTGTCATCCTTTTCCTTACGTTCTTTATAAACAGCACCCGGATCTTCTCCGCCGTGTCCGGCATCCAGAACGATTTTATATGCCATGTTCATTCTCCTCGAAAACTACATTCACAATATGATATGACCTTGTGTTTTTCTCTGTGCCTGCATTTCATTTCATGCTTTATTTTGTTTTTCCGGATCTGTTTACTCAACATATTTTCACGTTAATTCTTCTTGACTTTTAAGCGTTAAAGTGTTATATTAACACAATCAGCGTTGTATTTTTAAATAATCCAAAAATGCAGCAACATCGTGAGGAGGAAAACAATATGAAAAAGCGTATTTTAACAGCTGTACTCGCAGCAGCTCTTGTAACAGGAACCTGTGCTGCCACAGTAAGCGCCAAAGAAGAAAAGACTTACACAATAGGTATCTGCCAGCTGGTCCAGCATGACGCACTGGATGCCGCAACCAAGGGTTTTGAGGATGCCATCACTGAAAAGATGGGTGATTCCGTAAAATTTGACGAGCAAAATGCACAGGGTGATTCTAATACCTGTTCTACCATTATCAACGGCTTTGTTTCAGAGGGGGCAGACCTGATCCTTGCAAACGCAACCGCATCTCTTCAGGCTGCAGCTGCCGGAACTTCCGATATCCCGATCCTCGGAACAGCCGTTACCGAGTACGGTGTCGCTCTTGGGATCGATGACTTTGACGGAACAGTAGGCGGGAACATTTCCGGTACTTCTGATCTTGCTCCTCTTGATGAGCAGGCCGATATGCTCCATGAGCTTTTCCCGGATGCAAAAAATGTCGGACTTCTCTACTGCTCAGCAGAGCCGAACTCCCAATATCAGGTAGATACTGTAAAAGATGCTCTTGAGAAGCTTGGTTATACCTGTGAATATTATGCATTCTCTGATTCCAACGATCTTTCATCCGTTGTTACCACAGCTGCCAATGACAGCGATGTGATCTATGCACCTACAGATAATACTGTAGCATCCAATACTGAGATCATCAACAACATCTGTCTCCCGGCAAAGGTTCCGGTAATCGCTGGTGAAGAAGGTATCTGCAAGGCATGCGGTGTTGCAACACTTTCCATCAGCTACTATGATCTTGGATACAAAACCGGCGAAATGGCAGTCAGCATCCTTCAGGATGGTAAAGATATCTCCAAAATGCCGATTGAATATGCACCAAAATTCACAAAAGAATACAACAAAGACATCTGTGACGAGCTTGGTATTAAAATTCCGGATGGATATGAAGCAATCGAAACAGAAGAAACAGCTGAATAATCGGTAAAAAACCTATTATACACTGATACAGCGAGAAGGGAGTTACCCTTCTCGCTGTTCGTGCATAAAAAAGAGGAGGATAATTTAACATGCAGATTATGAGTTTAATGACCGCACTTCCGGGAGCTGCCGCACAGGGGCTTATCTGGGGAATCATGGCGATCGGTGTGTACATTACATTCCGCATTCTTGATATTGCGGATCTTACCGTTGACGGAACTTTATGTACAGGCGGCGCTGTTTGTATCATGATGATGCTCAGCGGACACAATGTATGGGTGTCCATGCTGGCTGCAACAGGAGCAGGACTTCTGGCAGGTCTTGCCACCGGTATTTTTCATACCTTTATGGGCATCCCGGCTATCCTTGCCGGAATCCTGACACAACTTTCCCTTTACTCTGTTAACCTGAAAATCATGGGAAAAGCAAACCAGGCGATCAATGTTGATAAATTTAATCTTCTGGTATCCCTTCGACGTGTCAAGGGTGTTGTTCTGACACAGAATACGCTTTTTATCGTAGCAATTATGATCGTTATTCTGATTGCAGTCCTTTACTGGTTCTTCGGAACTGAACTCGGATGTTCCCTGCGTGCGACCGGATGTAATCCAAGTATGTCGCGTGCACAGGGTATCAACACAGATCGTAATAAGGTTCTGGGACTGATGCTTTCCAACGGACTTGTTGCTCTTTCCGGTGCTCTTCTCACACAGTATCAGGGATTTGCAGATATCAACATGGGACGTGGTTCCATCGTTATAGGTCTTGCTGCAGTAATTATCGGCGAAGCGATCTTCAGCCGTATTTTCCGCAACTTTGCACTGAAGCTGTTAAGCGTTGTATTTGGTTCTATTCTTTATTACCTGGTACTTCAGATTGTTATCTGGATGGGAATTGATACAGACCTTCTTAAAATGCTTTCCGCACTCGTCGTTGCATTGTTCCTTGCTTTCCCATACTGGAAGGGCAAATACTTTACAAAAGCCAAACAGGGAGGTAAATGATCATGCTGAAACTGATCGATATACATAAAACATTTAATCCGGGCACCATCAATGAAAAGGTTGCTTTAAACGGCGTGGATCTTCATCTGAACGAAGGTGATTTTGTTACAGTCATCGGAGGAAACGGTGCCGGAAAATCCACTATGCTGAATGCAGTTGCCGGTGCCTGGCCTGTAGATTCCGGAAAGATCATTATCGGTGGAACCGATGTCACAAAACTTTCAGAATATAAAAGAGCCGCGTATCTTGGCCGTGTATTCCAGGATCCTATGACCGGAACTGCTGCAACTATGGGAATTGAAGAAAATCTCGCTCTTGCCAAACGCCGCGGAAAATC
>JAHZFO010000014.1:0-45382 GCA_019421285.1 Clostridiales bacterium | reverse complement strand
TCGAACCCCCGACCCACGGCTTAGAAGGCCGTTGCTCTATCCAACTGAGCTACAAACACGTACTCATCAGATATGTCTGATGGAAGCGGGTGATGGGAATCGAACCCACGTATCCAGCTTGGAAGGCTGGTGTTCTACCATTGAACTACACCCGCATAGGAATTATTTAGTTATTAAACGAGACAAAATACATTTCGCAGATTTCACTCGTCATCGCGACACTCGTTAAGTTCTCATGCAAGCACGGACTTTTATTCGTTGTTCGCGTAAGTCGGGGTGACAGGATTCGAACCTGCGACCTCCTGGTCCCAAACCAGGCGCTCTAGCCAAGCTGAGCCACACCCCGTTTTGTTCCTCGTGTTGAGCTCTCTCGCTCAGCACAAGGAGTATTATAGTGTATAGTTTGCTAAAAGTCAACACCTTTTTTTGAATTTTTTTAATTTTTTTTATTTTCCTGATTTTTCCTTATTTTTCAGGATTTCTCGAGGTATCTGTGTTCGTAATGTGCCTTTCCCTGTTCATCAATTTGCATAACAAGATAACTCGGTTTTCGTCCCGGCTGGCGCGGGTAAGAAAGACTGCCTGGATTTAAAACTGTCAGATCCTCCTCTTCGTCCAGGTAAGGATAATGGGTATGTCCAAACATTACAACCTGTACCTGACGACTTCTGGCTTCTTCTTCCAGCTGACAGGTACTTAACGAAACACCGTACATATGTCCATGTGTTACCATAATGCGATAATTTTCCAGACTGAATACTTCTTCCTTTGGCAAATCGCTGAAAAAATCGTTATTTCCTCTCACAAAGAAACAGGGACATTCTACAGCCTCCGGGATATAATCCTCTGATCCTTCCAGATCTCCGCAGTGGATCAGCGCATCAATCGGCCATTCCCGCTGCAGGACACGCATCAGATTTTCGTCATGTCCGTGTGTATCACTGACTACCAAAATCTTCATTCTGCATTCACACTTTCTTTCAGAATCTCCCTCATCTTTTCCAGGGCTTTTCCTCTGTGGCTTACTGCATTCTTCTGTTCTTCCGATAGTTCAGCTGTTGTACAGCCGAATTCCGGTACATAAAAGATAGGATCATAACCAAATCCGTTCTCACCACGTTCTTCATATCCGATCCGGCCTTCGATCACACCCTCAGTTGTCTTTATGGTTCCATCCGGAAATGCTGCTGCGATTGCACAGACAAAGCGTGCCGTTCTTTTTTCATCCGGTACACCTGTCAGCCGTTCGATCAGATTGGTATTTTTTATCCTGTAAGAGGTATCTTCTCCCATATATCTTGCGGAATAAATTCCAGGCTCTTTATTGAGATAGTCAATTTCCAGTCCGGAATCGTCTGCCAGCACCAGTTCTCCGGTCAGTTCCATGATCGTTTTTGCCTTGATGATGGCATTTTCCTCAAAGGTTTTTCCGTCCTCCACAATATCCGCTTCGATCCCTGCCTCTTTCATGGACAGGATCTCTACCGGAAGATCTGCCAGAATCTCCCGGATTTCCCGCATTTTATTCTGATTGCCTGTGGCAAATATCAAACGTTTCATCGTGTCTCTCCCTCTCTGCGTTTCGGTGGTTTTGGGCCAAGGAACTGATAGTAATAGGTCCGGATCATACCATTATAAATTTTCCGGTTCTTATCTGCTTTTCTTCCAATATAGCGTTCTGCATCCTGGTAACTGGTGATCAGATACATCGACCAGGCATCCAGTTTTTCATATACCTCACCGATCTGACGATACAGTCCGGGAAGCATCTCTTTTTCTTCAAGACGTTCGCCGTACGGCGGATTGGTAATTATAAATCCATATTTTTTCGGATGACGCAGTTTCTCCACTTCTCTCTGCTGAAAATGAATCAGATGATCCACGCCTGCTGCCGCTGCATTTTCTCTTGCATTTTTTACCACTTCCGGATCGATATCGTATCCCTGCAGATCCAGACTTTCTTCCATATGTACCAGATCCTGCGCTTCTTCCAGCGCATTATACCAGTGTTTGCGCGGAATCAGGTTCGTCCAGTCTTCTGCCAGAAAGGAACGGTTCATACCTGGCGCAATATTACATGCCATCATCGCAGCTTCGATCGGGAAGGTTCCGCTTCCACAGAAAGGATCCACCAGGATCCGGTCTTTCTTCCACGGAGTCAACATGATCAGTGCCGCTGCAAGCGTCTCGGAGATCGGTGCTTTTGACTGTAATTTCCGATATCCTCGCTTATGAAGAGATACCCCTGTTGTGTCAATTCCCACGGTTACGATATCTTTCATCAGCGATACGCGCACCGGATAGCTGACACCATCTTCTTCAAAATGCTCTCTGTGATATTTCTGCTTCATCCGTTCTACCATGGCTTTTTTCATGATTGACTGGATATCAGAAGGACTGAAAAGTTTGCTTTTGATCGAAGAAGCTTTTTTCACCCAGAACTTTCCGTTTTCCGGGATATATTCTTCCCACGGGAGAGCTTTCGTTTTCTCAAACAGCTCATCATAGGTACACGCCTTAAATTCTCCTGCTTTTAACAGAACTCTCTCTGCGGTTCGAAGAAACATATTGGCATAAGCCACCGCTTCCTCATCTCCCCAGAAACTTACCTTTCCATCTTCTACCTTGCTGATCTCATAACCAAGATCCAGGATTTCTCTTTTTAATACCGCTTCCAGTCCGAAGTGACAGGGGGCAATCAGTTCAAATTGTCTCATAAATCATATTCCTTTATTATTTCTTCATCGAATGTTTTGATGGTGAATCGACTGTTTTCCAGTATTGCATAGGTAGGCGGATTCCCTTCCTTCGGAATCGACACAGAACCCGGATTCAGAATCGTGATATCCCCTACTTTTTCCGCCCTGAGTACATGAGTATGCCCATGCATGAAAATATCGCCCGGTTTTAACGGTGGCAGATTATGTTCGTTATAAATATGCCCATGGCTCATATAGAATGTTTTCCCGTCAATTTCCATCCAGCCATAATCTGCCAGTACCGGAAATTCCAGTACCATCTGGTCCACTTCCGCATCACAGTTTCCTCTCACATTATAGATCCGGTTCTTTTCTTTATTCAGCATCCGAATCACTTCTTTTGGTGCATATTCCTTGGGAAGATCATTTCGCGGACCATGATACAACAGGTCCCCCAGCAGAATCAGACGATCTGCCTGCTCTTTTTCCAGAGCTTCCATCATTTTTCTGCAATACCAGGCAGATCCATGAATATCTGAGGCAATCATATATTTCATTGACTTTTCTCCTTTGTCAGAGGACGGCAGTACCGTCCTCTTTTTCTACATTTTAAAATTTACATAGTAACTGTTCAGTACCCTCACAGTTACGTTTACATTATGCTTTATTCTACTATGATTATTCGGAAAACACAAGATTTCTTCCTTTATATTCTGTAATTCCTCCTGCCACGGAAAGGGCACGGTATCCCTGTCGTATCATCTCCCGGACTGCCGCCATGCTGGTAGCTCCCCGTTCACAGTACACCACAATCTCTTTTTCTCCCGGCAGATCCCACTCCTTTCCAGGTTCATAAGGGATGTTCACTGCGTATCGGATATGTGATCTGCGGTATTCTTCCCCGGAACGTACATCAACGATCCAGACCCCCGGATAACGGGCTACGTACTGGTCCAGCTTTCGTGGAGAGACCAGAGGTATATCCACAACCAAACTCCTTTTTTCTTATCTTATGCACACGTTCCACCGACCGCACATCCGTAATCTTTTATGTACCGGTCTGTCCCGGTGGCAAATTCCGGGACAGACTGTTTTTTTACTGTCTGTTTTTATCGCTGTAACGGTTGGTGCTGCTCTTGTCATAGCTGTCAGAGCCATAACAATTTTCTTTTTTCTGTGTTTTGGCATTCTCATTTTTCTCGTCTGTCATACCATATTTGTCAGTTTTTTTGCTCTCTTCGCCGTACCTGTTGTAGTTTTTAGACATGTGTATTTCCTCCTGCTCATCCTTGTTTTGTAAATGTTCCGTTGAACCATCGGTTTCATTTACAGGGTTAGTATGTCAAAAATAAGGGACTTTATTCATTTCTTTGTTGCATTTTCAAATGATCTGTATTATAATCAAACCTGTAAAAAGAATTTACCCTTCAAAAATTTTTTTTACAATTAATAACCCCTTATTAATTATTTATACTCCCCTCGAAAGGCCAGTAGCTCCCCTACTGGTCTTTCTCTTTGTCTGAAACCATGTTTTTCTGGGATTTGTCCCCACTTTTCTGTTTTATTATTTTCTTTCTCTGCAGGAAAAAAAGCAGAAGTTTCGTTTTTTTCACGTAACTTCTGCTTTTTCTTATTTTTGTTTAAAATATGCCACAACCAATAAAACTATCATTAACGGGATCAATATCGGGAGCAGATGAATGAGCACTGTCCCGGCTGCCCACAGGATCATTGCCACAACCACAACAAAAATGACAGCCGCCAGCAGGCATCCTCCCCTGGTCTTTATTTCCATACGATGCAATTCTCTCTGTGCATCGCCACTCTCCTGTCCGCCCCGTTCCTCATAAACATTGGTCTCCGGGCGACTGTACTCTTCCTGCGTCTCCTGCACATCCATCAGTGTTTTTGCAATCAGCAGAGGATCTCCAAGCTCTGTCAGTACTTCTTCCTCTGATCTGCCATTTTGCATCTGTTCCTGAATATAGTTTTCATAATAACGGATCTGTGCTGTCACTTCCTGTTGAGACATGGTCTGAGACAGCCGTGCCCGCAGTTTTTCCAAAAATTCTTCTTTTCTCATCGTTATCCTCTTTTTTCTGTCACTCATCTGGTTACTGATTGACGGCTGTACTGAAATCCTCTATCTTCTGAAGTACACGCTCTTTTTCACTTCCTTCCAGAACCATGGGCTGATAATTATTATACCCGGACTCCGAAGAAAGAGAACAGGGGATAATATTGGTCACATCGTCTTCTGCCAGTTTCCCGTTTTCAACGGTAAAGGTCTGCTGAAAAATCATCGTATCCTTATCTGACGGATTCTTGTTTCCGCCAAAGCAGAAGTTTCCAAGACTGTATACAATATTTTTTCCCTGATATTTTTCTATTCCCTGAAGAACATGTGGATGATGTCCTACTACCAGATCTGCTCCCTGATCAATTGCCAGATGAGCCAGTGTTTTCTGGGCATCGTCCGGAATGTTCGATTTTTCCGTTCCCCAGTGGAAGCTTACAATAATTACCTGGGCTCCCTGATTCTTTACCTCCTGTATGGTATCAATGACCTGCTGTTGTCTGCCGATCCCGTCTTTCAGTTCATAGATTCCGATCAGTCCCACTTTGATGCCTTTTACATCCATCACGGCTGTCCGATCATAGCCAAAAGTCGTAATTCCGGCTGCCTCCAGATACTGAATCGTATCTTCATAACTCTGATCTCCGTAATCATGACTGTGGTTGTTGGCAAGGTTGGTGGCCTCCACGCCACCCCGGGTAAGGATCTCTGTATAAGAAGGATCTCCTTTGAAAGCAAATGTTTTTTCCTGTCGGGCATCGGAGGTTGTCAGCGTTCCTTCCATATTTGCCACAGTGAGATCGTCCGCTGTAAATATTTCTTTTACATTCTGGAAAAAGTATCCCGGATCATTTTTCATCTGATAAAATGCATCAAAACTGGTGCTCTGATCAAAGTTTATATCCGTTCCCAGCGTACAGTCACCCACCATACTGACCGTGATAGAAACCGGTTCACCTGTCGGTTCGGGTGTCGTTGGTTCATTCCGGGAGTCTCCGGACGTACTGTCCACAGAATTATCATCTTCCGATGCTGTATTTTCTTCCTGCTGTTCTTGTTTTGCATTTTTTTGATCCGTCTGTGCCTGTCGCCGATTCAGCGCTTTGGTAAGTGCTGCTGCTCCCACAAGAAGTGCCAGAAAAATAGCAACGGTGATGGCTCCGATCTGCATGTACACAATTTTTTGTCGATGACTCAATCGCCGTCTCCTAGATCTTTTTCTTTGCCGTTTTTTATCCATGTTATCGCCAACTTTCTGTCTGTACTCTTTGCTTCCTCTGATGTATTGTTTTTCCATGCTTATTCTTCATGATACCTGCTTTTGTCTGAAACTGCAAGTATTCCACTTCATTTTCCGTTTACTTTTTTCTTTCAGATGTTTATAATATTTGTAACATTCTTCGTAACTATTCAGTAACCACTGTACCGCGAGGTGTTTTGGCACGTAACTGTGAAGGTACTGAACAGTTACCATTCTTCACAGAAAGGTAAATGTTTTATGAAAAAGACAAATCCATATCAGGTTACCGAATGGTACCGTTCTGTCATCCGTACACAAATAAAGCCGGGAGATCTGTGTATCGATGCTACCATGGGAAACGGCCATGATACATTATTTCTAAGCCAGCTGGCTGGTCCGTCCGGATGTGTCCTGGCTTTTGATATTCAGCAGGCTGCCCTTGATTCCACCAAAGCACTTTTACAGGAACACGAACATCTGGCACCCGTACAGCTTTTACTGGACAGCCATGCACACATGTCTTCTTACGCAGAACCGGGAACGGTTTCCTGTATCGTTTTTAATCTTGGATATCTTCCTTCGGGAGATCATTCGATCGCCACCCACAAAGAGTCAACAATTGTAGCACTGGAACAAGGACTGGAACTTTTAAAGACAGGCGGATGCATCAGTCTTTGTATTTACAGTGGAGGTGATAGTGGCTTTGAGGAACGGGACGGTGTACTGGATTATCTGAAGGGATTGGATTCAAAGAAATATCTGGTGGTACTTTCCTGTTATTATAATCGACCGAATCATCCGCCGATTCCTGTGATAATTTATAAGATGTAGAGGGAAAACGGAAAGTTGGTAAAAAAGACACCAGGATCAAAAGATCTGAAATCTTCCTGCAAGCAAACCTGCATCAGATTTCAGATCTTTTGACCCTGGTATCATCATTATATTGGATCCAGAGGAAATCCTATGGTGATTTTGGTTCCCTGGCCTGGCTGGCTTTCGGTTCGGATCTGGGCATGATGAAGGGCTGCGCCGTGTTTTACGATAGACAGTCCCAGTCCTGTACCGCCGGTCTGCCTGGAATGACTTTTATCTACACGATAAAAGCGTTCGTAAACTCGCTCCTGTTCTTCTTTGGCAATTCCTATTCCGGTGTCCTCCACCTGCCAGTATATTTTATCTGTAGTTTTCCACATCCGTACCCATAATATTCCATGTTCCACATTGTACTTAATACCATTATCCATCAGATTATACAACATCTCATATAAGATCTGACGCACACCTGTAATTTCCTGTGTTGCTCCTTCGATTTTCATCGTGATATCTTTTTTCTTGGCCGCATGGAGAAGGGTAGCTCCGATGTCTTCCGTCAGTTCATAGAGATCCACAACTTCTTCCTGCATCTGATTGGTTCCTTCTTCCAGTTTTGATAACTGGATAATATCCTGTACCAATGCAGTAAGTCGATTGGCTTCCTGATGGATCCTGGAGGCGAATTCCGGAATGTCTGCCGGCTGAACCATGCCATTTTCAATCAGTTCCGCATATCCGGAGATCGACATCAGCGGAGTTTTTAATTCATGAGATACGTTAGCAGAAAATTCTCTCCGCATCTGTTCCGCGGCATTTTTTTCTGTGATATCCCACACCATAATTACTGCACCATACGTTTTTCCTGTTACCTTTACCGGATTGGCAAGAAGCTGGTAGAATCGTCCATGAGTTTCAAGCACCGTCTCGATATGCTCGCCTGCCAATGCTCCATCCAGTGCTTTTTTCAATTCTTTATTCCGGCTTACACGGCTGATTGGTCTTCGGATACAGTCGCTCGCCTGTACCTGGAACAGTTCCTGTGCCGCTTTGTTGATCGACAGTACTTCTGTCTGACTTGCAACCACAAGACCGTCTTTCATATTTTCTGTAATTGCCAGATATTCTTCATGACGTTCTTTCAATTCCTGGATCTGTCCGGCAATCTGTCTGTTCTGTTCATGTACACGCATCAGAAGCGGCCGTAATTCTTCATATTCCACATGTCGCAGCGGGTGTTCCAGATCCATCGTATTGATTGGTTCCACCAGTTTTTTTGTCTGGTTCTGAATCACAAAAAACGCTATTCCGATGATTGCCAACACCAAAACAGCCACCAGTGTAATCCCTGACTGCAGATACCCAAGAACAGAATCGATGCTTCTTGATACACGGAGAATTTTTCCGTCCTCCAGCAGGATAGCGTAGTAAAAAGTCTGTTTGGCCAGTGTTTCCGAATATCGCAGCATCTCACCGGAGCCTTTTTTTTCTGCTTCCTTTACTTCCGGGCGGTTACCGTGGTTTCCCATGGCAGATGCATCTTCCAGCGAATCGTACAACACCGTACCATCCGTATTTAACAGTGTGATCCTGTTATCCGACTTCAGACTGCTGATTTTCTCGTTCAGATAGTCGCCTTCCGTTTCCTCAATTGCTACTCTGATGTATTCCGCTTCTTCCCGTACACTGTCGTGCATGTATCCGTTAAATTTACTGTACATTGTCAGGCTGACAACTAAAAAGGTAAGCAGAATGGAGACCGTCAAAAGGACTCCAACCTGCTTTAAAATTTTCTGTCTCATGCTTCGTCTCCCATACGATAACCTACACCACGGACAGTTTCAATACATGCACCTGCTTCGCCGAGTTTCTGACGCAGAGTACGTACATGGACATCCACAGTTCTGGTCTCCCCGTCAAAATCATATCCCCAGATTCTGGTAAGCAACTGGTCACGTGTCAGGACAATTCCTCTGTTTTCCACCAGATATTTTAACAATTCAAATTCTTTCAGAGTCAGTTCTACCTTCTGTCCGTGCACCAGCACTTCATGGCGCTGAATTCGAATCTGAATCGGACCATGAACCAATGTCTCCTCCGTCCGGCTTCCCCCTCTTCGAAGTACCGCCTTCACGCGGGAGATAAATTCCATCATGCCGAATGGTTTAGTAATATAATCATCCGCACCAAGATCCAGACCTTTTACTTTATCAAATTCCGCACCTTTTGCAGTAACCATAATCACCGGGACATCACGTACTTCCGGCATCTGACGGATTTTTTCCAAAATCGTATAACCATCGTCTCCCGGAAGCATGATATCCAACAGTATCAGATCTGGAATCAGATTACCCAATTCTTCAAATAACTGTGTACCATTTTCCAGCCCCTTAGCCTCAAATCCCGTGGAATGCAGGGTATACACCAGCAGTTCCCGAATGTTTCTTTCATCCTCAACACAGTAAATCATATGTCTCTCCTATTTTTATGGCAGCAAATACTTTTCTTCTTCTTCTAATACCAGTCCGCGGAATATCTCACTGTCTTCATTTTTTACACTGTTCAGATATCCATGTGTATCATAAGTATCTTCTCTTACCTGTGTCACGCACACCGCAATATTGGAACAATGATCTGCCACTCGCTCGAGACTGGTCGTAATATCCGAAAGAATAAATCCAAGTTCAATCGTACATTTTCCCTCTCTCAGTCTGCGGATATGACGCTTTTTCACTTCCTGGTTCAGCTCATCCACTACTGCCTCCAACGGTTCTACTTTCTGTGCCAGTTTCTCATCCTGATCACGGAATACCGCATAAGCTTTCTCCACAATATCCTGCACCGCTCTGCTGAAAACTTTCAACTCTTCTTCTGCCTTCGGAGAAAATATCAGCTTTTTATCATGCATCTCCTGTGCTGCCTCCATGATGTTGATCGCATGGTCTGAGATTCGTTCAAAATCCCCGATACAATGCAGCACGATAGACAGCGTATGGCTATCGTGGACACTGAGATTCTGTCTGGAAAGTTTTACCAGATACGTTCCCAGTTCATCTTCATACTGATCTACCAGATTTTCCAGCTCACCTACCTTTTTTGCTCCATCCTCCGTATAATTCCACAGGAGATCCATAGCAGTGAATAAGGTTCGCTTGGATTCTTCCGCCATTTTGTTTGCCACATGAACACTCTGTTCCATGGCAAACGCCGGTTTTTCCAGAAATCTGGAATCCAGAAGCTGTAATTCTTTTCTTTCTTCTTCTACTTCCGCCGGCTGTACATCATCACGGATAGTAAAACATGCAAGTTTTTCCAGTCCTTTGCCGAACGGAAGTAACAGCATCGTAGCAAATACATTAAACAGACTGTGTATCACAGCAATTCCTGCTGCATTTGTTGCCGTGCCAAGAAAGGAAAACCCAACGACTGCATTGACCGTGTAAAAGAGCACCATGAAAACAACCGTTCCGATAATATTAAAATACAGGTGTACCATGGCAGCACGCTTTGCATTTTTAGTTGCTCCAATACTTGATAACAGTGCCGTCACGCAGGTACCGATATTCTGTCCCATAATGATCGGGATCGCGACCCCATAGCTTACCGCTCCGGTCACGCAAAGTGCCTGCAGGATACCGACAGAAGCAGAAGAACTCTGTATGATCGCCGTCAGCACTGCTCCGGCTATCATACCGAGGACCGGATTGGAAAACGCTGTCAAAATACCGGTAAATTCCGGTACATTTGCCAGCGGTTTAACCGCATCGCTCATGGTTTCCATACCAAACATCAGCACAGCAAACCCAACCATGATTGCTCCGATATCCTTTTTCTTTTCATCTTTAATAAAGAGCAGAAAAATCACACCGATCACTGCAAGGAGCGGTGAAAAGGAACTAGGTTTACATAATTTTACAAAGACGTTATCTCCCTGCAACCCGGATAAACTGAGAATCCAGGAAGTTACGGTCGTACCAATGTTGGCACCCATGATAATTCCCACTGCCTGATTCAACTTCATAATACCCGAATTAACAAATCCGACAACCATAACGGTCGTCGCCGATGACGACTGAATCACAGCCGTCACACCGGCACCAAGCAATACTGCTTTGATCGGGTTAGATGTCAGATTTTCCAGAATCCTCTCCAGCTTTCCACCGGATACTTTTGCCAGCCCATCCCCCATAACCTGCATACCGTACAGAAACAGAGCCAGTCCTCCTACCATCGTTAATACACTGAATATGTCCATTATTGTCCTCCCAATGTTTTTCTTTTGATGGCACTATTGTATTAAATCCCTGTTAAATCTGTTCACAGTCTTTTGTTAAATCTATGTAAAGTGAGAAGGAATTCATTTTTCCTTTTTCTGCTGTTCCCGTTATTCACCCGTATAGCTCAAATATTCAATTTTTTTTCAATATATTTTTTTACATCATGATATACTTTTTCTTTTTCACGCTCATTCAGAATCTCATGACGCATACCCGGATACAATTTTCCTTTTGTATCCATATATCCGACTCGCCGCATCGTCTGTACTGCCTGGGCAAATTTTCTTGCTCCGCCAATACATGGGTCTTCATATCCTCCGATAAACAACACCGGCAGATCCGGATTGAAAAGTTTCCATCCTGTTTCCCGATACGTCTCATCCATTAGTTGAAACAGTACCTGATCCGCATCCACGGTAAAAGTAAATCCGCAAAGTTCCGAGGCTTCATAAGCACGCACAACCTGTTCATCCGAACAGCACCAGGCAAAGCGGCTTCCCTCACCTGCAAACTTCCCGGAATAGCTTCCCAGAGAAAGCAGTTCCAGAAAACGGCTGACATGGTGTGCCCCACTGATTTTTTCCTGTACAGCAGCCAGTGCAATCCCTATTTTTGCTCCCGGATTCTTTGATGGCGATCCACAGACCACCAACATATTCAGGAGATCATCGTATTTTTTTGTAAAACAGCGAACCACCATAGAACCCATGCTGTGCCCCAGTAAGATCAACGGTACTCCCTGCCATTCTTCTTTCAACATTCTGGTTACTTCAGCCGTATCCTCGATCAACGCATCCATACCGGCACCATACATATAACCCAGATCTTTTTTCGTCCGTACACTTTTTCCATGTCCACGGCAGTCATGGATCGCCGCAACATATCCGGCTTCTGCAAAATACTTCATAAATGGAAGATAGCGTTCTTTATACTCTGCCATACCGTGATGAATCTGCAGGATTCCTTTCGGTGCTTCTTCCGGAACCAGTATCAGCAAATCCAGTTCCAGTCCGTCAACCGGAGATTTCATATTCTTTGATATCTTTGTGTATTCCATAGCATTCCTCCTGACTTTTTATATACTCTCAACTTGCGACATCTACCTTATACGCCGCAGTACACATCCTCGCGGAGCGTTTTTTACATTACAGGAAATCAATTTCCTGTAATGCAAAAAAGGCTTTGTCATCACTGACAAAGCCCTTGTTCTAAGCACGAGACGGGATTCGAACCCGCGACCCTCGCCTTGGCAAGGCGATACTCCACCACTGAGCCACTCGTGCATATCCTTGTTCTTTCGAACAAAGATATCATACTATAAATTCCGACACCTGTCAACTAAATTGTTGTAATTTTTTGTGTTTTTTCTTCAAATCAATCTATTTACTGTTTTAAGGGCGCAAAATTGCACTCAGCACATACTGATTGTTCTGAAAATTTTTCTGGCTCAGTTCATCCAGACGAATCAGATCCACATCCAACCACATTTCTTCTGCAGCCGTCATCATATTGGCAAACATAATACCAAAATTTACCTCATCCCATTTTCCCAGTTTGTCACTTGGATGTTTCTTGGAGAAAATATGGATTCGGCTGTCAAAAACTACGAAACGCCACGGCTGGCTGTTCATACTTGAAGGTGCCATCCTTGCTGCATCCAGTAACTGTTTCATCCACTGTCTCGGTGTTTCTTTATATACACACAGATCATCCAAACTCAACCTCTTCGCTTCCGCCTGTTTCCGATAACAGCTTCCCTTGGGCTTTCCGAATGCCATCACCACCATCATCCGCTTTTTATCGCGATATTGATATTTTTTCTTAATGATCGGATTGCCGATAAAACAGCTTCCGATTCCTCTGGTGTACATATATAACGAAAGCTGCTCCATCAGATACCCTGCGTTCATCATCGCACGGTCTTTTTCTTCCGAATACAACACCAGATAATATGGTGCCTTGATTCCAAGAAGACTGAGCATCTTATAATCATTCTGTCGATTGTCAAAAATCGCCAGTTCCGTCTCTACTCCTCCAAACAGCCCGTTAATTTCATCAAATTGTTTCAGAATGTCTTCCAGAACTTTCGGGCTGATCCCTTCATTTGTATAACTCCGGACGGATTTCCGGACAAAAATTGCTTCAAATAAGTTCATGTTATCACCTTTAATTTTTTCGTAACACTATTGTAACATGTTTTTTCTGTTTTGCAACCGCTTCCGGTACTTTTTTATGCGTTTTTTGTTTGTTTCCCCTGTCTTAAGATGCAAGAACTCCAATCTGCTGCTGTACATCTGCCTTAAACTGTTCCCAGGCATCTTCGTGTTCCACAAAATATTTCGGACAGATTTTTCCTGTCACATCATAATGGCGGATCACATCCTGACTTGTAAGTCCGAATCTGTTACACAGCCAGGCTGTCAGCTGTACCATCGACTGATAAGTTACTGTGTTAAAAGCACCTGTATCATCCGGGTGACAGCATTCGATGGATATGGTATCCCCATTTCGATCATTAGAAGCATATGCAATTTCCGTAGTTGGTATACATTGCACAACTTCCCCCTCCAGCCCTACAATAAAATGACTGCTGGCTTTTGTGGTATGTGCATCTTTAAGTCCCTCAAAATAATCCCTGTTTGCCATGGCGCTGCTTCCCGGATTCGCAGTATAGTGAATCACAATTCCATTTACCTGTTTCAGTGTGCTTCCCGGTCTGGAATATTCGTTGACATCCAGCAGTTCCACATCCAGTTCCGGAGCGCCTGTCCAGTCAATCTGTCCAGTCTCCTGTACCATATTTTTTCCCGTCTGTGAAAAAAATAATTTTTTGCATAAAAATATCAGACCAATAATACATAAAAAAGCAATACACAGCACAATCATCGATCGTCGGATCAATTGCTGTCTTCTTCGCTGTCTCGTCATCCGTCTTCTGTGAACTGTTCTGCTCCCCTGTCGGTTTCTCCCCCCAGTTCTTCTCCCACTCATAACATTTCTCCTGTATACCCAAAAAGGCGGCCTCCACCCCTGAGACCGCCTGCTTTATTTATTCCTCGTAACGGTTCAGTACCTTACGGATGCTTCTCCACTGAATAGTTACTACTCATCAATGCTATAGTTTGGTGCTTCTTTTGTAATATGAATATCATGCGGATGAGATTCTTTTAAAGATGCTGCGGAAATCTTTACAAATTTTCCGGTTTCTTTTAATGTCTCAATATCTTTTGCTCCGCAATATCCCATACCGGAACGAAGTCCTCCGATTAACTGGAATACCGTGTCTTCCAGGTGACCTTTGTATGCAACACGACCTTCGACACCCTCCGGTACCAGTTTCTTCGCATCGGTCTGAAAATAACGGTCTTTACTTCCGTTCTCCATCGCTGCAATAGATCCCATACCACGGTATACTTTATATTTTCTACCCTGATACAGTTCAAAGCTTCCCGGGCTCTCATCGCATCCGGCAAACATGCTTCCCATCATACATACGTTCGCTCCGGCTGCAATCGCCTTCGTCATATCTCCGGAATACTTGATACCACCATCTGCGATGATCGGTACACCATATTCTTTTGCTGCATTATAACAGTCCATAACGGCTGTGATCTGCGGAACACCAATTCCTGCAACCACACGGGTTGTACAGATGGATCCAGGTCCGATACCTACTTTTACCGCATCGGCTCCGGCTTCGATCAGATCTCTGGTTGCTGCGCCTGTTGCAACGTTACCTGCAATCACCTGCAGATCCGGATATTTTGCTTTGATCTGACGCAGTGTTTTAAAGATATTTGCGGAATGTCCGTGAGCAGAGTCAATAACAATAACATCGACTTTCGCTTTTACCAGAGCATCCACACGCTCCAGAACATTTGCTGTGATTCCAACGGCAGCACCACAGAGCAGACGACCATTTTCATCTTTTGCAGACAACGGATATTTGATCTGCTTCTCAATATCTTTGATGGTGATCAAACCTTTCAGATTGAAGTCATCATCTACGATCGGCAATTTTTCTTTTCTTGCCTGTGCAAGAATCTTCTTGGCTTCTTCCAGAGTGATACCCTCTTTTGCTGTGATCAGTCCTTCGGATGTCATACAGTCTTTGATTTTCTTTGTAAAATCTTCTTCAAATTTCAGATCACGGTTAGTGATGATACCAACCAGTTTTCTGCCTTCCGTAATCGGTACGCCGGAAATTCTGAATTTTGCCATCAGATTATTGGCATCTTCCAGTGTATGTTCCGGTGAAAGGAAAAATGGGTCTGTGATGACTCCGTTCTCTGAACGTTTTACCTTGTCCACCTCATCAGCCTGCGCCTCGATAGACATGTTTTTATGAATGATACCAATACCTCCCTGTCTTGCCATGGCAATCGCCATACGATGTTCGGTAACTGTGTCCATTCCTGCACTCATCATCGGGATGTTTAGTTTAACTTTTTTTGTTAAATGTGTAGATAAATCTACCATGTTGGGAGTCACTTCTGAATACTGAGGAACCAGTAACACATCATCAAAAGTAATTCCGTCACCAATAATTGTACCCATTTTTTTCTCCTTTCGTATGCTTTACATTGTTGAGAATTAGTTTAGCAAAAAACAACCGTGGTGTCAATGTTAATCAAAGAACACTTTCCGTGGAGCTTTCAGCCGAAAATCTTTGACCATATGTTCCGATGGCTCAAAAAGTACTTTCAGCAGTCCTTCTTTTTCCGGAATCACCATGGCATAAACCAGTTTTTCTCTCTCCGGATTACAGGATGAGTAGTCACATACCTTTAATTTCTGGTTATTATTATAATAATCAAACCTGTGAGATGCTGCCGGCGCGATCAGTTCTGCTTTTGAGATATCATAAGATGCCATTCGTTTTCTCTTTGCCTTGTTTATGATACGATCCACATCCAGTTCCCCGTTGACATACTGATATTCCCATTCTGTCTGAAATCTCGGAAAAATAAAGATGTCCGCCACGCAGATCGCGATAGAAACCGCAATAATGATCAGGTTCCAGGTAAGAAGCGACAGAACAACCCCGATGGCAGTGAGTGCCATCAGTACATACCGCAGTGCCTGATCTGTTCCTGTTTTCCTTCTTTTTACCAGTTCTTCCAAATACAAATCACTCATTTTTGTCCTCCTTCGTTTTCATCAGGCGTGTTTCCATCACCCATAATATATGTAATAAATGATTTGGCTTCATCGAGATGATCCGAATAGACAAGTACTCCCATATATGAATCTTCATCCACTCCAAAAGACTGAAGTACTTTGCTGTCTCCCACATGCAGTCCGTACTCTGTCAAATCATCTTTATATGCTTCCTGCTGTTTATCCGTAAGAAGTTCCGACATCGGATAAAAACCATCCTGTTCTGCATACTCCTGAAATTTGTATTCAGGTGCAATCAATACATCTACCTGCTGTGCACCGATGATCGTGGACAACTTCATAACCATCTGATAGTCTTCCTGATCTTTCATCAGATACATGGAATTATCAATAGTATATTCATGATATTTATCTGTGTCACCGGTATAATTTTTAAAATCTTCTGCAAGCGCCTCTCCGTCTCCGGCTGTTCCGTTAATGATTGCTGCACAAAAAACTGTATCGAACTGACTCCGATAAATCATCTGTCCGATAAAAACAATAAGCAGAATAATTCCCAGCGCCACTGCCATATGTGGCTTATAGTAAGCCCAGATATATTCCAGTTTCTGCCCGGCTGTCATCTGTTTCAGTTTTTTTCGTTCCAGTTCCCTTTTTTCTTTCGGGGTCATGTCGCTTTCGTATCGTTTCTGTTCCATCCCTGTTCCTTTCTGACGCCTTACTTTTCTTTCCTCCTGCCCGCTGTGATACCCAGTCAGATCCATTTTCATTTTAACACAAACAGGAGCCGCCGTCTATCTGGTCAGCTCCTGCTTTTCTTAAATCTTTATGAACTCCGGTGACTATTCAGCAGACACCGAACAGTTATACAATTCTTATCTTACCTTCGTAAATTACATCATTCCCATTCCCGGGTTACCTGCCGGCGCTGCCGGTGCTTCTTCCGGGATAATAGATACTACAGATTCTGTTGTCAGCAGAGTAGATGCAACACTGGTAGCATTCTGCAGTGCACTTCTTGTTACTTTTGCCGGATCCAGAATACCTGCTTTTACCATATCTACATATTCTTCTTTGTATGCATCAAATCCAATGCCAACTTCGGATTCTTTTACTTTGTTGATGATTACGGATCCTTCCAGACCTGCATTGGCAGCAATATGGAACAGAGGAGCTTCCAGGGCTTTCATGATGATCTGAGCACCTGTCTTCTCGTCTCCTTCCAGAGTATCAACCAGTTCCTGCAGAACTTTTGTCGTATGGATGTAAGCAGAACCACCACCTGCGATGATACCTTCTTCTACAGCTGCTTTGGTAGCTGCCAGAGCATCTTCCATACGCAGTTTTGCTTCTTTCATTTCTGTCTCAGTAGCTGCACCAACACGTACAACTGCTACACCACCTGCCAGTTTTGCCAATCTTTCCTGCAGTTTTTCACGGTCAAATTCAGATGTTGTCTCTTCGATCTGTCCTTTGATCTGGTTCACTCTTGCTTTGATAGCTTCTTTATCGCCTTCACCATCAACAATAACAGTGCTTTCTTTCTGAACTTTTACAGATTTCGCACGACCAAGCTGTTCCAGAGTTGCTTCTTTCAGATCCAGTCCCAGTTCGTCAGAGATCACCTGACCACCTGTCAGAATAGCGATATCCTGCAGCATTTCTTTTCTTCTGTCACCATAACCAGGTGCTTTTACAGCTGCTACAGAGAAAGTTCCTCTCAGTTTGTTTACGATCAGAGTTGTCAGAGCTTCACCTTCGATATCCTCTGCGATGATCAGCAGTTTGGAACCGGACTGTACAATCTGCTCTAACAGTGGCAGCAGTTCCTGAATATTGGAGATCTTTTTATCTGTGATCAGGATATACGGATTATCCAGAGTTGCCTCCATCTTATCCATATCTGTTGCCATATATGCGGAAATATATCCACGGTCAAACTGCATACCTTCTACCAGATCCAGTTCTGTTTTCATTGTCTTGGATTCTTCAATGGTGATAACACCGTCTTTGGAAACTTTTTCCATCGCATCAGCTACCAGTTTACCAACTTCTTCATCTCCGGAAGATACTGCTGCAACTTTTGCAATCTGTTCTTTTCCTTCTACCGGTTTGCTCATGGAAGCAATTGCTTCTACCGCTTTATCGGTGGCTTTTTTCATGCCTTTTCGCAGAACAATCGGGTTTGCACCTGCTGCCAGGTTCTTCATACCTGCATTTACCATAGCCTGTGCCAGTACAGTTGCTGTTGTAGTACCATCACCTGCTACATCATTGGTCCTGGAGGCAACTTCACGGATCAGCTGTGCGCCCATGTTTTCAAATCCATCTTCCAGTTCGATCTCTTTTGCAATCGTAACACCATCATTTGTAATCAATGGAGCACCATATGGTTTTGCCAGTACAACATTTCTTCCTTTCGGTCCAAGCGTAACTCTTACTGTATCAGCCAGCTGATTTACACCTCTCTCCAGAGCTGCTCTGGCTTCTGCTCCAAATTTAATCTCTTTTGCCATGATTTTTTCCTCCTGATTCTATCTCTCTTTTTCTTTCTGAAAATCGATTATTTTACAACGGCAAGAATATCATTCTGTTTTACAATGATATATTCTTCTCCGTCCAGCTTTACTTCAGTTCCTGCATATTTGGAATAGATAACCTGGTCTCCAACCGCAACTTCCATCTTTACTTCTTTTCCATCAACCATTCCGCCAGGTCCTACAGCCACGACTTCTGCCTGCTGTGGTTTTTCCTGTGCCTGTCCCGGTAATACAATACCGGACTTTGTGGTTTCTTCTGCAACTAACTGTTTTAATACAACTCTGTCTCCCAATGGTACTAATTTCATATCTATTTGCCTCCTTTAAGCGTATAACCTGTTTTATTAGCACTCGTTTGTATCGAGTGCTACCGATGGTCTTATATTAGTAATTTTGCCCTGTTTTCGCAACTTCACTTTTCGCTGGTATTTTTAATATATTCTCTTATTTTTAAATATATACTCATTTTTTCTCTTATTTTCTCACTTTTCTATAATTTTTCCATTTTGTCATCTTTTCTCAGATGCAAAGTAACAAAAAAGAAAGAAGACCAGGAGGTTCTCCTTTTCTCCTTTTCTTCTTTCTTCTGTCCTTTTCTTTTCATCTGTTGTTGTATCAGTCGTCCTTTTCTGTCACTTTCAGATTCTTTCTCGCTTTCAGTTCTTCAAGTTCATCAAAGATCACATCATTCAACACTTTGATGTACGTTCCCTTCATACCACTGGATCTGGATTCGATCACACCGGCACTCTCGAATTTTCTTAGAGCATTTACAATAACTGAACGTGTAATTCCCACACGGTCAGCAATCTTACTTGCCACAAGGATTCCTTCATCTCCGTCCAATTCATCGAAAATATGAATGATCGCTTCCAGTTCCGAAAACGAGAGTGTGCTGAACGCTGCTTTTACAACGTGAACCTTTCTGGCTTCCTCTGCATTCTCTTCATTTACGGAGCGCATCATTTCCAATCCTACTACTGTCGTTCCATACTCACTGACAATAATATCCTCAATATCGTACTGGCGTTCTTTCCGGTACATAAATACAGTTCCAAGACGTTCTCCTGCAATATCAATCGGGTTGATAATCGCACAATATTGCTGGATATCATCCCTCTCAAATCCCAGAGTCTGAAGATTCACATTTTCCTTTGTGGACAAGACGCTTAAAAAACGGTCATTCAGAAGCGGATCTACATGACTTCCGACTTTATCCTCAATCAATTCTGTGATTTCTTCTACTCCCGGGCATAAACTGACGCCAAGAACTTTTCCTTTCTTACTGATCACAAGAATATTAGAATCCAATGTTTCCATCATTACTTTGCAGATATCATTGAACACTACTTTTGTAGAATTATTATTGTGCAGTAATTTATTGATTTTTCTGGTTTTGTCCAATAACTGTACGCTCATCTTCTACTCCTTTCTGGATTTTTTGTTTTTTTTATACTTTTATAATATTGTACCATGATATTCTTTAAATAACAATAATATTTTCTGAATATTTCAATTTTTTCATTTATTGTGACTGTTTTATCTGCCTAATCAAAACCATGAAAACTAAAATTGGTCCACCGGAATAATTATTGATATGCAATGCAACGAAAAAAGATACAGATTCTTTGCCGGAATCTGTATCTTTTAATTTTCCGTTGAACAGTAACATTTATTTTTCGTAACTGTTCAGTACCTTCACAGTTACGAGCAAAAATGCATTTAAAATCACCTTCGGTGATGGCATTTTTGCTTGTATGTCTCGGGATTTTGGCATATTTATGCCAAAACACCTCGCGGGATAATGGCTACTGAATAGTTACTATTTTTCTTTTACTTCCACATACCCGCACTGCTCGTCCGCGCAGACTTTTTTGTTTCCCTTTTCTACCATGTAACCGCCGCATTTCGGACATTTTTCATTGATCGGTTTTGCCCAGGACATGAAATCACATTCCGGATTATCCTCGCAGCCGTAATATTTCCGGCCTTTCTTGGTCTTGCGAAGAACTACTTCTTTTCCACACTTCGGACATTTGACACCGATCTTTTCCAGATACGGCTTGGTATTTCTGCAATCCGGAAATCCGGGACATGCCAGAAATCTTCCATGCGGGCCATATTTGATTACCATGTTTCTTCCGCAGTTTTCACAGATTACATCAGTGACTTCATCTTCCAGTTTAACTTCCTCGAGATTTTTCTCTGCTTCTTTCACAGATTCATCAAGATCCGGATAGAAGTTCCGAACTACCACTTTCCAGTCTACGGTTCCGTCACCCACTTTATCCAGCAGATCTTCCATCGTAGCAGTAAAGTTGACATCCACAATACTTGGAAAGGCTTCTTTCATCATCTGATTGACCACCTCACCCAGTTCTGTCATATACAGGTTCTTATTCTCTTTTGCCACATATCTTCTTGCAATAATTGTGGTGATGGTCGGTGCATAAGTACTTGGACGACCGATTCCCAGTTCTTCCATAGTTTTTACCAGGGAAGCCTCCGTATAATGTGCCGGCGGCTGGGTAAAATGCTGCTGTTCATCAAATTCCTGAAAATTCAGAACCGTATCTTTGTCAATGCTTCGTACCAATGTATTGTTCTGCGCTTTCTCCTCATCTTCCTGCACATAAACAGACATGAAACCATCGAACTTGATCTTGGATGCGGCAACCGTAAACAGGTATTCTCCACCGGAAATCTTTACAGATGTTGTTTCGTATATAGCCGGCTGCATACGGCTTGCCACAAATCGTTTCCAGATCAGCTGATAGAGACGGAACTGGTCTCTGGAAAGAGATTCTTTTACAAGGGCCGGCATACGGGAAACATCCGTCGGACGGATTGCTTCGTGTGCATCCTGAATGTTCTTTCCTTCTTTTTGTTTACTCTCCCGCACTGCCACATAGGATTCTCCGTAATGTTCGCCGATAAAGCTTCTTGCCATTGCATCTGCTTCTTCCGAGATACGGGTGGAATCGGTACGCAGGTAGGAAATCAGAGCAACGGTACCCTGTCCTTTGATATCTACTCCTTCATACAGCTGCTGAGCCAGACGCATGGTCTTCTGGGTGGAAAAGTTCAGTGCCTTGGAAGCTTCCTGCTGCAAAGTGCTGGTAGTAAATGGAAGCGGAGCTTTTTTACCTCTCTCTCCCTTTTTTACTTCACTGACCTGATAAGATACACCCTTCAGTTCTTCCATGATGCGATCTGCTTCTTCTCTGGAGGAAATCGTCATCTTCTCTTTTTCTTTTCCGTAGAACTTTGCAACCAGCGGTTTCTTTTCTCCCGGAATTTTAAATACAGCATCCAGTGACCAGTATTCTTCCGGAATAAATGCATTGATTTCTTCCTCTCTGTCCGCTATAATCCGCAGCGCAACGGACTGTACCCGACCGGCACTCAGTCCACGTTTGATCTTTTTCCACAGAACCGGACTGATCCTGTAACCAACCATACGGTCCAGGATACGTCTTGTCTGCTGTTCATCCACCAGATTCATATCTATGTCTCTGGCATGTTTGATCGACTCTTTCACTGCGCTTTTGGTGATCTCATTAAAAGTGATTCTCCGCATCTTTTTTTCATCCAGCTTCAATGCTGTTGCCAGATGCCAGGAAATCGCTTCTCCCTCACGGTCCGGGTCAGTTGCGAGATATACTTTATCTGCCTTTTTTGCTTCTTTTCTCAGACTTGCCAGCAATTCTCCCTTTCCCCGGATCGTAATATATTTCGGTTCATAATCATTCTCTATGTCGATGCCCAACTGACTTTTCGGCAAATCCCGGACATGTCCGTTGGAAGCTGCCACTTCATAATTGCTTCCAAGGAACTTTTTTACCGTCTTTACCTTCGCAGGTGACTCCACAATCACTAAATATTTAGCCAATGTTTTCCTCCTGATTTTTTATTATGTGCTTCAAAAGCACATGTATTGCCGTGCTTTTATGCCCACCTCTTTTCTGTGCGGATATAATAATTCTGCCAGACTTCGCGGGCCAGATCTTTTGCTGTCAGATAGTATAGACTCTTCAACAGACTTCCGGATGGCAGTCCTGTCTCGTCCTGTAACTGTGACACGGCTTTTGGGTTCAAATCGAGACAACTATACACCAAATCATCTTCCCTTGCAAGCACTATTTTTTTCTCCTGTGTAAAATCCTCCTGTATTATTTCCTTCTTTCCCGTCCATTCCATCTCTTCCAGAATGATCTCCGGCTTCCATGCCGGGATGGCTCCCTGGTAGATTAACCGGTTACATCCTTCACTCAAAAGATCACCTGCACGCCCCGGAAGAGCGAAAACTGTACGCCCCTGTTCCAGTGCGGCATCCGCAGTAATCAGAGAACCACTTTTCTCTTTTGCCTCAACCACAAGTATCGCCCCGGAGAGACCGCTGATGATTCGGTTGCGCAGTGGAAAATGATAGGAAAGGGGTGGTGTCCCAGGAGCGAATTCGGACAAAATGCCGCCCTGCTGCTGCATGACATGGTAAAGCTTCCTGCTGGATGTAGGATAGCAAAAATCCACCCCGCATCCCATCACACCATAAGTTTTTCCACCTGCTGCCAGGGCTCCCGCATGAGCTGCTGCATCCACACCTCTGGCCAGTCCGCTGATCACCTGTATTCCTGTTTGAGTCAGAATTCTGGCATATTCATATGCCATATTTTTTCCATAAGAACTACAGTTTCTTGCTCCGACAATGGCAATCGCCGGCCGCATAGGATCCGGTAATTCTCCCAGCACATATAACCGTGACGGTGCATCCGGAAGTTGTAATAAATTTTTCGGGTAGCCTTCTTCTGTTTTCTTATATATTTTTATGTTCTCGCTCATCATTTATCCCCCTATTTCCATGAATGTTTGTCAAAACTTCGGTATCCGATTGCTTCTGCGATCTCTTCTTCTTCAATCTGTTCTTTTCCTGCCAGATCCGCTGCTGTCCTCGCCACGCGAAGGATCCGGTTACATGCCCGTCCACTTAGATGTAACTTTTCAAAAGCTCCCTGTAACATTTTTTCTGCTTCTTCACTTGTTTTGCAATATGTACTGATCTCACCCGGCGGAATCTGGCTGTTATAACAGATTCCGGATTCTTTTAAACGTTCTTTTTGTATTAACCGGGCTCTCTCCACTTCTTTTCGCATATTTTCTGTACTCCACTGTATACTGTCACTGTCAGGTATCTCTCCCCTGAATTCACCATAAGTTGCCGCATTGGTAGTCACACAGATATCCATCCGGTCAAGAAAAGCCTGACTGATCCGCTGCTGATATCTTTTAATCTCATGTTCTCCACAATCGCAGCGGTTTCTGTCCGGATAGTAGCCACAGGGGCAGGGATTCATCGCACCCACCAGAAGAAATTCTGCCGGGAAACTATACCTTCCCCCCACCCGTGCAATATGAATTTCTCCGTCCTCAAGCGGCTGTCGGAGAATCTCCAGTGTCTCCCTCTTCATCTCCGGAAGTTCATCCAAAAATAAGACACCTTTGTGTGCCAATGTGATTTCTCCTGGCATCGGTATCTTTCCTCCTCCCGCAAGTGCCTGCGGTGATATGGTATGATGTGGAGAACGGAACGGCCTGTTTGATACCCAGGGGACTTTTGAAGATAATAATCCTGCCACACTATAAATAGAAGTAATTTCCATCGCCTCCTCATGACTCAGTGCCGGAAGCAAACCGGGAATTCTTTTTGCCACCATTGTTTTTCCTGAACCCGGAGGCCCCATCAGTAATATATTATGAAAACCGGCGGCTGCAAGAAGTGCCCCCCTTTTTGCCGCAGTCTGTCCTTTGATTTCTCTGAAATCTGCTGTTATTTCCGGTGCAATCTCCATCTTTTCCCTTTCTTTCTCCGGATGTTCCCATGTCCGTTCTCTCACTGTCCGCATAAACTCTCCCAGATTCCTGACTCCTACGCTTCGAATCCCCTGGATCATCTGTGCCTCTCTCCGGTTTTCCCATGGAACAATACACCCCTGACATCCTGATTTCCTCGCCTCTTCAACCATCGCAAGAACTCCTCTCACTTTTTTAATCTGTCCGTCCAACCCCACTTCGCCGGTTACCATGACACTCTCAAGTCCCCCTTTCGGAAGCTGCCCCAGAGATTCCAGGATTGCCGCAGTAATCGGAAGATCAAAACCGGTTCCGGCCTTTGGTACATCTGCCGGAGAAAGATTGATGGTAATTCTTCTTGGCGGAACCGGTATCTCCAGATTATGTAATGCTGTTCTGACCCGATCCTGTGCCTCCCGAACCTGACTGTTCACTGTCCCTACCATGGAAAATCCGGGAAGCCCGGGACTCACATCCACCTCCACCTGTACCGGAATCGCCCTGATTCCCTGCATCGTTGCCGATAATATACTTGTATACATAAAATATTCTCTCCTTTCTCTGCGTTATATCACTGTAATAACGGTTAGCACTGCCATCACCATCTTGTTTTTTTATTGATAACTGTTCAGCCCCTTCACAGCTACGGGGCAAAATACCTCGCGGGGCAGTGTTTACTGTATAGTTGTCTTTATTTTCTGTATGTTGTGGGATTATATATTTTGATATGCTCTGATTCTACATTTTGGGAAAAGCACATATTCTTCCGCCAGGGCATAAATTAGAAAGAAAGCCCTTTGAGGTGTGTATGTGAAGACCTTTCTGAAACCCCTCACCACGCAAGAAGAAACTTTCTATCTTCGTAAATGCCGACAGGGTGATAAGGCTGCCCGAGATGTGTTGATCGAACGTAATCTGCGACTGGTTGCACATATTGTAAAAAAATACCAGGGGGTTGATGAAGATCTGGATGATTTGATTTCCATAGGAACGATCGGTCTGATCAAAGCCGTGTCCACCTATGATATGACAAAAGGCAGCAGACTTGCTACCTACGCTGCCCGCTGTATTGATAATGAATTGTTGATGATGCTTCGCAGCCGAAAAAAATTTTCCAGAGAAGTTTCCCTGTACGAACCGATCGGTACAGACAAAGAAGGGAACGAGATTCATCTTCTAGATATTGTGGAAGCTAACGAACAGGATATCACTGATCAGTGTATCCATAAGGAACGAATTCTTCAATTGTATGGTTGTTTGAGGGAAGTTCTTTCACCATTGGAATATGAAGTAATTAAATACCGCTATGGGCTTTTCGGTGAAAAAGAATTGACACAGCGGGCACTTGGAAAACGGCTGGGAATCAGCCGTTCCTATGTCTCCCGCATTGAAAAAAATGCTGTATTAAAGCTCCGTGACCGGTTCTTTTCTACGTAAAATATCATATCGATCCAGTTTAATTCCCAGATCAATATAAAGAATCTGCTTCGGATGTGGTGCACTCTCCATCTGGTTGCCTTCTTCATCCTGAATACTTTTTACTGTCGCTTCGATGTTATCGCCATTTGGCTTCATAACTTCGATCTGTTCTCCTACAGAGAACTTGTTTCTCTGGGAGATACAATATTTTCCTTCTTCATTTGTCTCTCCCACAATACCCAGATAAGTATATTCTTTAATATACGTATTATTATCATAAATCTGTGCTTCCTGAGTTGGTTTTCCGTAAAAGAATCCGGTGGTAAATTGCCGGTAAGTACAGTTGGAAATCTGTTCCTGATACCACGACATATTTTCCTCATACAGTGCCGGATCTTTCAGATAGTCATCGATGGCTTTCCGATAGGTCCGGGCAACTGTTGCCACATACAACGCAGTCTTCATACGTCCTTCAATCTTAAAGCTGTCGATTCCGGCATTGATCAGATCCGGAATATGTTCGATCATGCACAAATCCTTAGAATTGAAAATAAAAGTTCCTCTTTCATTTTCATAGACCGGAAAATACTCTCCCGGACGACTTTCTTCCATAACAGAGTACTTCCATCGACACGGATGAGTACATGCTCCCTGATTGGAATCTCTTCCTGTCAGATAATTGCTTAACAGACATCTTCCGGAATATGAGATACACATCGCTCCATGAATAAAAGTCTCGATCTCCATATCTTCAGGAATCCTGCTTCGAATCTCGCGAATCTCTTCCAGCGACAATTCTCTTGCTGTCACCACTCGCTTGGCTCCCATCTGATACCAAAACTGGTATGTACCATAATTGGTGTTATTTGCCTGAGTACTAATGTGACGTTCGATCTCAGGACATACTTCTTTTGCGATCTGATAGACTCCCGGATCCGAAATAATCAGTGCATCCGGTCCGATTTCCCGGAGTTCTTCAAAATACTTCCGGACGCCCTCCAGATCCTGATTATGTGCCAGAATATTAGCTGTGACGTATACTTTTACACCATGTTCGTGGGCAAACCGTACCCCTTCTGACATATCTTCTTTTGAAAAGTTCTTTGCTTTTGCACGCAGACCGAAAGCCTCGCCTCCGATATAGACTGCATCCGCACCAAATATAACCGCAACCTGCAGTACTTCCAGGCTGCTGGCCGGAACAAGTAATTCCGGAATTCTCATGATTCTTTCTCCTATCGTTTCGTGCTGATTGCGACCCCATCTCCAAGTGGGAGCAGGGAAGTTACCAGCTCGTCATTGTGTTTCAATTCGTACAGATACTCACGCATCCGCTTATAGATGGTCCGGTTTCTTCGTTCTACCGCAAACCGTGACTCAATCAGATCACCTTCCTGCAAGATATTATCCGACACTAAAAGACCTCCACTCTTTAAAAGTCGCAACACTTCCGGTAAAAAATGAAGATACTGTCCTTTGGCTGCATCCATAAAAATAAAATCAAAGGGTTCGGTGAGCGTGGGAAGAATCTCTGCTGCATCTCCCTCCAGAAGTTCGATCTGCTCCTCTTTACCCGCTTTTTTAAAATTATCCAGGGCAATCGGGATCCTCTTTTCGTAATTTTCGATGGTTATGATCTGACAGGGTTCCGGATTATATTCACACATCAAAAGAGCAGAAAACCCAACTGCAGTTCCCACCTCCAGAATCCGTTTCGGTCTGGCAGCTGCCATCAGAAACTTTAAAAAGCTCTGCATTTCCCTTCTTACAATAGGAACCGCATCTTCCCTTGCTTCTTTTTCCAGCTGTTCCAGGAATTCTGTATGACCTTCGTCCAGAGAATTGATAAAAGTCACCATACGTTCGTCTACGATCATGAGGCACTCTCCTCTCCTGACTCTGGATCTTCCGCATCGGAACTACTGCTTTCTTCTTCCTCAGACGGCTGTCCCTCTGTGTTTTTCCCTGACAAGATGGCAAGCATCTCATCAACTGTCTCATGCGTATTCAAAAGATAAGTACCAGGCTTGATCTTACCACGATAATCGGAGAGTTTTTCCTGTGCCCAGAAGATAACCGGTCGTTCAATCAATCCTTTTTCCTGCAGAGTTTCCCCCACATCATAGACAGAATCGTCTTCATGAACAATCACAGTTACATCCTGCCCATCTGCCTGTGTATGAGCCTCCGGTTCCTGATAGAAGATCAGATACCCGAAACTGTATGCCGTTTTTCCAACAAAAATCAGGACACAGATCAGCAAAACATAGAGCAGAATCCGAATCGCCCCCTTGGCTCCACTTACGGCAACCTGATACGTTGCATCTTTTTTCTTTTTCTTACTACCCATCTATACTCCTTGCTTATCCTTCCCACATATAACGCGGGGATGTCCGGCAGTGTGATCATACATTCGGGATATTCAGATCAATCCCGTTTCGAAACTGTTCCTGTACCTGCTGAAGCATCCGACAGACATCCAGCTCCGCCTCCAGATATGCATTCACCTCCGGAACTTTCCGAAGCTTTTCATATCTGTTTTCTACTTCATCTGTAATATCGTACAAATCTCCCTGTGTATCGTCATTGTTCATATGAAAGACAGCTACACGGAATTCATCAATCTGTTTTTTCAGCTCAGGATTGAATTTCAGCATCTCCTCACATGCAAGGTACCTCTGATATGCGGAATCCTCTCTGATTACTTCCAGCAGTTTTTCCACGCACTCCTGTATCTTGTTCATGTATCTTACGCCTCCATTATAATTGGCAGAATCATCGGTTTTCTCTTGGTTCTCTTCCACAAAAAGTCACCAAGAGAATCTTTGATCACGCCTTTCATTTTTCCCCAGTCAGAAATTCTTCGATCCAGGCAGGAATCAATAGCATCTTCTACAACACTCTTTGCCTGTCCCATCAGATCTTCGGACTCTCTCACATATACAAACCCACGGGATACAATATCCGGACCTGCCAGAAGCTGGTTACTGTATTTTTCCAGTGTCAGTACCACGATCATAATACCGTCTTCTGCCAGATGCTGACGGTCACGAAGTACGATATTTCCCACATCGCCGACACCAAGTCCATCTACCAGGATTGCTCCGGTATGCACTTTACCGGTAATTTCCGCGGATTCATCATTTAATTCCATCACATCACCGGAGTGCATGATGAAAATATTTTCTTTCGGAATACCCAGGCTCTCTGCAATACCTGCCTGTGCTTTCAGATGACGGAATTCTCCATGAACCGGAATCGAATATTTCGGTTTTACCAGAGAGTAAATCAATTTGATCTCTTCCTGGCAGGCATGTCCTGATACATGTACATCCTGGAAAATAACATCTGCACCTTTGGCTGACAGTTCATTGATGACACGGGATACTGCTTTTTCATTACCCGGAATCGGGTTGGAACTGAAAATAATGGTATCACCTGGTTTAATGGAAACTTTTTTATGAATATTTGCTGCCATACGGGACAAAGCTGCCATAGATTCTCCCTGGCTTCCGGTTGTGATCAGAACCATCTGCTCATCCGGGTAATTTTTCATTTCATCGATATCAATCAGTGTGTTGTCCGGCACATTCAGATAGCCAAGTTCAGACGCTGTTCCAATGACATTGACCATACTTCGACCTTCCACAACTACTTTTCTTCCGTATTTGTAAGCAGAGTTGATGATCTGCTGTACACGGTCTACGTTAGATGCGAACGTCGCAATGATGATTCTTGTATTTTTATGCTCTGCAAACAGATTATCAAAAGTTTTTCCCACGGTACGTTCTGACATGGTAAATCCTTTTCTCTCTGCATTGGTACTGTCACACATCAGTGCAAGAACACCTTTTTTGCCAATCTCTGCAAAACGCTGCAGATCAATGGCATCGCCGAATACCGGTGTATAATCTACTTTAAAGTCACCGGTATGCACAACGATTCCGGCAGGAGAATAAATAGCAAGTGCAGAAGCATCCTGAATACTGTGATTTGTTTTTATAAATTCAATCCGGAAACATCCCAGATTGATCGATTGTCCGTGTTTGATGGTTTTTCTTTTTGTGGTACGAAGTAAGTTGTGTTCTTTTAATTTATTTTCTATCAGACCGATCGTCAGCTTGGTTGCGTAGATCGGTGCATTAATTTCTCTCAAAACATAAGGAAGAGCTCCTATATGATCCTCGTGTCCGTGAGTGATCACAAAACCCTTCACTTTTTCATAATTATCTTTCAAATAGGTAATATCAGGGATGACCAGGTCGATTCCCAGCATATCGTCCTCCGGGAACGCCAGACCACAGTCCACCACAATAATACTGTCTTCGTATTCAAAGGCAGTAATGTTCATTCCAATCTGTTCCAGTCCGCCCAGAGGAATGATTTTCAATTTTCCACCGTTACTTTTTTTCAAATAGCACCTCCGTCACTGCTTACATCTCAATATCCACATCATCCATCATCTGACTGAACACTTTTGACATGGCTTCCAGTTCCACGTCATCTTCCACCATCACATAATCCGCTTCCGGATCCGTCTCCTCAGAAGAGTCTTTCAGGATGTAGGCGTTAGCTTCATCATCCATGGAGTCTGTTACCAGCAGATAATCTGTACCGTTCACTCTGGTCTGCTCTTCTACATAGAATTCCACTGTTTCGCCTTCATCTGTCACAAATTTGATTTTATCCATAATGATTCTACCGTCCTGTTTCTTCATTCTTATTCGCAAGATAGTCCAGATACCCCTGCAGAATAAATACCGCAGCGATTTCATCCACATGTTCCTTCCGGTTTTCCCGGCGTACTCCCGTCTCCATCAATACACGGTTGGCAGATACAGTTGTCAGCCGCTCATCCCACATCACAACAGGCAGACCTGTTCGTCTCTCCAGCGTTTCTTTCAGCTCCAGAGATTTCTCAGCCCTGTCTCCCAGTGTATTATTCATATTCTTCGGTAAACCAAGTACGATTTCTTCTACCTGATACTGTGCAATCAGTTCTTCAATTCTTGCCAGCGTCTGGCGCATCTTGTTTTCTGATTTTCTGCGGATGATTTCCACACCCTGGGCAGTAAAACCAAGGGGGTCGCTTACTGCGACTCCCACTGTCTTTGAGCCGTAATCAAGTCCTAGAATTCTCATCAGCGATTCTCCCAGGATCTGTTTTTAATATACTCTTTCAGAAGTTCTTCTACCAGTTCATCACGTTCCACTTTCATGATCATACTTCTGGCACCCTTGTAACTGGTGATATACGTAGGATCTCCGGACATAATATAACCTACAATTTGGTTAACCGGGTTATAACCCTTCTCTTCCATCGCTGTGTATACCACATCCAGGACTTCTTTCACCTGTACTTCCGGCTCTGTTTTCACTTTAAAATACTGTGTATTGCTTAAATTTGCCATTTTTTCACGTCCTCGACTATACTTGATATCTATTCTATTCTAATACAGAAGATGCAAAAATTCAATCAAGTTTACAGTTTTTTTAAACTTTCCATTGCTATTTATCAGTTTTGTAACATTCTGCCGATTACTGTTATTCTGCCGGATCACCGATTTGTTCCACATAATTTTGCTATTCTGCAAGAATGAGATCCTGACCGATGATGTTTTGCAGTTGTACCATAACACGTTTATTTTCCAGATTTTCTTCTGATATTACCGCAACTTTCAGGTATTCCATCGTATGCCCCGTCCAGTAGGTCTGACCCTGAATCTTCTGTTGTTCTTCAAACAAAACTTCTTTTTTCTTTCCCAAAAACTGCTCCATATATTCTCTCTGGTGTTCTTGTCCGAGAGCGATCAAAACTCTGCTTCTTTCTTTTTTTATCTGTTCCGGAAGCTGATCCGGCATGACTGCTGCTTTCGTTCCTTCTCTCTTCGAATACGGGAAAATATGTGTCTCATAAAAATGAATACTGTCCACAAAACTGCGGCTTTCCTCAAATTCTTCTTCTGTTTCTCCCGGAAATCCTGTGATCACATCGGTAGTCAGTGCCGGTGCCGGATAATATTTTCTCAGGATTTCACATTTTTCCCGGTACTCCTGCGCTGTGTACCGTCGATTCATTCGCTTCAGTGTAGCAGTACATCCGCTTTGCAGTGACAGATGAAAATGCGGACACACTTTCGGCAGACTGCTGATCGCTTTTGCGAATTCTTTCGTAATAATCCCCGGTTCGAGAGATCCAAGGCGAATCCTCTCGATACCGTCTACCTCATGCACTGCCTGAATCAGCGTCAGCAGATTCTCCTGTTCTTCCGGACGTTCTTTTCCATAAGAACTCAGATGGATCCCTGTCAGTACCACTTCCTGACAACCGGATGCCGCAAGCCGTTTCACTTCCCCTACAACATCCTCTGTTTTTTTACTGCGGATCCTTCCCCTGGCATACGGAATCATACAATACGTACAGAACTGATTGCAGCCGTCCTGGACTTTCAGGTATGCTCTTGTATGTTCTTCGGTACGGTCGATCTCCAGTTTTTCATATTCTTTTGTATGATTGATATCCACACATTCCGTGGTTTTCTGCTGGTCTGATCGATAGTTTTCCAGTATGGAAATGAGTTCCTGTTTTTTATTATTCCCGATTATGATATCTATAGACGCATCTGCTTCTGCTTTTTTTGTATCCGCCTGGACATAACATCCGGCTGCCACCACAATGGCATCCGGATTCATCTTTTTGGCCTTATGAAGCATCTGTCTCGATTTACGGTCAGCAATGTTGGTCACAGTACAGGTATTGATCACATAGATGTCTGCCCCCGGTTCAAAGGGTACGATTTCATATCCTGCTGCCTCTAACATCTGCTGCATTGCTTCTGTCTCGTATGCGTTCACTTTGCATCCCAGATTATGCAGTGCAACTTTTCCTTTCATTGTCTACCTTCTTTCTTTTCTGCCAAATTATTCTTTCGTTTTCTTTGAATCTTTGTATGCTTTCACCTTGACTTTTACCATCCAAAACGGTAAGATAAATTTAGCTGAAATGTGCTGCCAGGAACTGTTATTGACAGATTTACCTCCGGCACGGCCAAAAAATAATCTGAATTTTCGGGAGGAAGTTATCATGAAAACTGTTAGTATTTCACTTAATTCCATTGACAAAGTAAAAGCATTTGTAAACGATATTTCCAAATATGATTTCGATTTTGATCTGGTTTCCGGAAGATATGTCATCGATGCAAAATCCATCATGGGTATCTTCAGTCTGGATCTTTCCAAACCGATCAATCTGAACGTTCATGCAGAAGGAAACAACCTGGATGAAGTATTAAAAGTACTTGCTCCATATATCATTGACTGAGTCTGAATTTTTAAATCGGGAGTCTGTTTGCAACAGGCTCCCTTTTTATATTTACTGTTCGTAACTGTTCAGCACCTGTGCAGTTACTAGTACATCGTTTTCGAAATAACTGTATCATTCACGAAACGGTGTACTAGTCAGAACGGAATGATATTGTACTTCTGCGTTTCGTCAGATTTTATGCCTCAATGTAAATGCGTTCTGCAGTATTGACTGCCTGATCCATCATCTCATCAATCTTCTCTTCCAGTTTTTTCTCTGATTTTTTGATCATCTGAATATTCGGTTTTGTTACCGGATGTTTTGCCACAAAGATCGTACAGCAGTCTTCGTATGGCTGTATGGATGTCTCATACGTATTGATCTTCAGAGAAATATCCACAATTTCCTGTTTGTCGAATCCGATCACCGGACGGAATACCGGCATCGTACATACTTCATTCGTTGCAGCAAGACTCTGCACGGTCTGGCTGGCCACCTGGCCGATGCTCTCTCCTGTGATCAGTCCCAGGCATCCCTGCTCTTTTCCGATGCGTTCCGCAATCTTCATCATATACCGGCGCATAATGATCGTCAGCTCATCGTGTGGGCACTGATCATAGATATACAGCTGAATATCCGTAAAGTTAACCACATACAGATTGATCGGTCCGCTGTATCTTGCCACCAGTTTTGCCAGATCCACAACTTTCTGTTTTGCACGTTCGCTGGTATATGGCGGTGCATGGAAATAAACAGCGTCAATCTTTACGCCACGTTTTGCGATCATATATCCGGCTACCGGAGAGTCAATACCACCGGATAACAGAAGCATCGCTTTTCCGTTGGTTCCGATCGGCATACCGCCCGGTCCCGGAATAGACTCGGAGTAAATATAGATTTTTTCGCGGATCTCAACGGTGATCAGCAGCTGCGGATTATGGACATCCACTTTCATCTCCGGAAAAGCGTCCAGAATCGCTCCTCCAAGATCTGCATTCAGTTCCATAGATGTTCCAGGATAGGTCTTCTTTGCACGACGGACATGCATTTTGAATGATTTATTTTTATCCGGATATACATGATCCACATAAGCTACCACATCTTTTTCCAATTGTTCGTAACCCTGATCTTCCTTAATCACAACCGGACAGATATACGCGATTCCAAATACCCGTTTTAATGCTTCCAGAGCTTCTTCATAATCAAAATCACCCTCAGTCAGCACATAGATTCTCCCCTGCTCTTTGGTTACATGAAAGGTTCCTTCTACCGGTTTCAATACATATTCCATCTGACGGATCAGTGCATCTTCAAACAGATATCTGTTCTTTCCTTTGATGCCGATTTCCGCATATTTTACTAAAAATGCTTTAAACATCTCTTTTCTCCTTCTGCTACTTGCTGTGATTAATGTCTCGCATATCGACGCAGCATCGGTATGACTTCATTTAACACCTGTAACGTGTAATCCAGTTCTTCCCTTGTGGTTGTCTCACAGAAGCTGAACCGAACGGTTGCTTCCATCTGATTCTTCGGCAGTCCAATAGCTGTCAGTGTAGGACTTCCACTTCTTTTGTGCGTAGAGCAGGCACTTCCGGCGGATACATAGATACCTCTTTCTTCCAGGGTATGTAATAAGACTTCGCTTCTCACGCCCACGAAGGCAGCACTTACGATCTGCGGTGCCGCTTCTTCTCCCTGTGGACCGTGTACCACGACCTGATCCATCTTTGCAAGTTCTCTGACGAAATACGTACGAAGCCCACGCATATGCTTATCATTTTCTTCCAGATGATCATAAACCATTTTGGAAGCCAATCCCAGTCCTGCAATTCCCGGCACATTGTCCGTACCGGAACGCATGCCTTTCTGCTGTCCACCACCGTAAATGATCGGAACGATCTTCATTTTTTCACTGATATATAAGAATCCGGTTCCCTTCGGTCCGTGAATCTTATGTCCGCTCGCGGAAAGCATATCGATATGCATCTTTTTCGGAAGGATGCGGAACTTTCCGTAGGCCTGAATCGCATCCACATGAAAATACGTTTTCGGATTTACCTGCTTGATCAGCTCTCCGATCTCTGCAATCGGTTCCACCGCTCCGATTTCGTTATTTACAAACATCACCGATACCAGAATCGTCTCTGGGCGAATCGCTTCTTTCAGTTCTTCCGGAGAAATCTGTCCCTGTGCATTCACACCCAGTCTCGTCACTTCAAATCCCTGGCTCTCCAGAAATTCTGCAGGAGCAGATACGGCCGGATGTTCAATACTACTGATGATAATATGGTTCCCCTGGCGTCTGTTCGCCAGAGCAGTTCCGATTAGCGCCCAGTTGTTGGACTCAGTTCCACCGGAGGTAAAATAAATCTCTTTTTCTTGTACTTTTAATGTAGCTGCAATCTGTCCGGCAGCTTCTTTCACGTATCGTTCACTCTCCACACCCTTCTGGTGCATGGCAGAAGGATTGCCATAGTCGTCCATCATGGTTTTCACGACGATATCCTTCACTTCTTCATAGCAACGGGTAGTGGCCGAATTATCTAAATATGCTTCCACTTGTTATTCCTTTCCTTCCAGTAAGAACATCAGAATCGAGAGCACTGTCATTCCTGCTGTCTCTGTTCTTAGAATCCGTTTTCCCAGTGTGATCGGCTGTACCTGATGATTCATCGCCAGTTCGATCTCTTCCGGTGTGAATCCACCTTCCGGTCCGATAAAGATACCGATAGACTGCCCCGGTTCGATCTGTTCAAACAGTTTTTTCGTGTGTGCCATATTTTCAGCAAGTTCATACGGAATAAACCGGATATCCAGCTCTTCGGCATAGTTTACTGCCTCTGAAAACTTCATAACAGAATGAATCTCTGGAATCACCATTCGTTTGGACTGTTTGGCAGCACTTTCTGCGATCGTCTGCCACCGTTTCTGTTTGGAAGCTTCTTTTTTCGCATCCAGTTTTACTACCGCCCGGGCCGTGCTCACCGGAATCACTTCATAGACACCAAGTTCCACAGCTTTCTGAATGATCATCTCCATCTTGTCACTCTTTGGAAGTCCCTGAAACAGATAAATCTTTGACGGCAGCTCCATGCCCACTTCCTGCACATAACTGATATCTGCAATTACTTCTTCTGCTTCCATCTCGCTCACCAGACAGGTGTATTCCAGATTGTCACCTGCACTGATCAGGATCGTCTCTCCCTGACGCATCCGAAGCACATTTTTAATATGGTTCACATCACTGCCTGTGATATGTATCTTTTTTTCTTCCATATCAATCTGTTCTTGTTTTACAAAAAAACGATACATCTTATGCCTGCTTTCTTGCGGTTACGGATACCCACTCACCCTGATATGTTACTTCCAGAATCTCCAGACCGGCTGCCTTTACGGCATCCACTACGGTCTGCTCTTTGTCATCAATGATACCGGAGGTAATGTATACAGCACCCGGTTTCATCTGGTTGACAATGACCGGGGTCAGCGGCACCAGAACATCTGCCAGAATATTTGCCACTACGATGTCGTAACATTCATAGCCTACTTTATCCTGTACTTCTTTGTCATCGATGATATTTCCGATCATCATATCAAAGCTTTCCGGTGCGATTCCGTTTACTTCTTTATTTTCTTCTACTGCCGGCACTGCGCATGGATCCAGATCAGTTCCGACTGCATGTTTTGCCCCCATTTTCAGTGCAATGATAGAAAGGATACCACTTCCGGTTCCCACATCGAGAAGTTCTGTCTCCGATGTTACATATTTTTTCAGCTGACGGATACACAACTGTGTAGTCTCATGCATACCGGTTCCGAAGGCAGTGCCCGGATCGATATGAATGATCATTTTGTCTTTGTCTTCTTCTTTTACTTCTTCCCAGGAAGGAATGATCAGGATATCATCCACATAAAACTGTTTGAAATATTTTTTCCAGTTGTTGATCCAGTCAATGTCTTCCGTCTCGTCAACTGTGATACTTCCTTCTCCGATCTGGCAGAACATCCGCAGAGATTCCAGTTCTTCTTTCACCTGGGAAAGAATCTCTTCTTCGGTCTTTTCTTCTCCATTTACTGTAAGAGTTCCGTCTTCTGTCTCTTCCACAAAAAAACTCAGATAAGCGATTCCATCGTCTTCCGGTCCATCCGGCAGAATATCCACAAACATCTGCTCCTTTTCCATTGCAGTCAAAGGTACTTTGTCTTCAATCTGTGCGCCTTCCAGCCCGATATCATATAATGTACTGATGATAATATCTTCTGCATCTGTCACTGTTTTTATTTTAAATTTTTTCCATTTCATAAACTTTCTTACCTTTCTGTACAAGTACACAAGTGCATAGCTATGATAACTATACTAGATTCTGTTCAAAAAAGCAACAAAAGAGATTGTCCGGAAAACATTTCTGTTTTCCGGACAGTCCCTTTTTTCTGTAGCTGTGGTCTTTAATCTTCAAACGTTTCTTTCAATTTATCCATAAAACGTTTTTTCTTTTCTTTTTCCGGTGCCGGTTTTCCCTGACATGCCGCATCGAATGCACGAAGCGCATCTTTTGCTTCCTCAGAAAGTTTGGTCGGTACCTGAACAACCAGTGTAACATATTGATCACCGCGAACATTTTTGTTTCTCAGTGACGGTACACCTTTTCCACGCAGACGGATCTTGGTATCGGTCTGTGTTCCCGGTTTTACTTCGTATTCTACTTCACCGTCTACCGTGCTGATGCGGATCTTGCCACCCAGTGCAGCCTGTGCATAAGTGATCGGTGCCGTGGAGAAGATATTCATATCCTGTCTCTGGAAGATCGGATGGCGAGCCACCTGTACTTCTACCAACAGGTCTCCTCTCGGTCCACCATTAGTTCCGGGTTCTCCTTTTTCACGGATACGGATACTCTGTCCATCGTCAATACCAGCCGGAATAGATACCTGAATCTTCTTTCTGCTTGCGGTAAATCCGGTTCCCCGGCAATCCGGGCATTTGTCTTTGATGATCTTACCGGTTCCACCACAGTCCGGACAGGTCTGTACGTTTCGCACCATACCAAACATGGACTGCTGGGTATATGTTACCTGACCGGTTCCATGACATTTGCTGCAGGTCTCCGGAGAAGTGCCCGGTTTTGCACCGGTTCCGTTACACTTGGTGCAGGTATCCTTCAGTGTCAGTTCCAGTTCTTTCTCACAGCCGAAAACTGCTTCCTGGAAGGTAATGTGAACCACTGCACGCAGATTTGCTCCGCGCATCGGACCATTGTTCGCTCTGCGGCTTCTTCCGCCACCGAACAAATCTCCGAAGATATCTCCAAAGATATCTCCCATATCTGCGCCGTTAAAATCAAATCCACCGAAACCGCCACCCTGTCCGGCTCCGCCATTTTCAAATGCTGCATGACCGTACTGGTCATATGTTCTTCTCTTTTCCGGATCACTCAGTACAGTGTACGCCTCTGTCGCCTCTTTAAATTTTGCTTCTGCTTCTTTATCCCCTGGGTTCATATCCGGATGATACTTTTTTGCCAGTTTCCGGTATGCTTTTTTCAAGGTCGCATCATCAGCTCCGCGCTCTACACCCAGAACCTCATAATAATCTCTTTTCTCTGCCATTTTCTTTCACCTTATCGAAACGCCTCGTACCCCTGGGGGATACAACTGCGGAATTATCTACTCATATGATGTCAGGATCAAAAGTTCAGAAATCTTCCTGCAAGCAGGCTTATGTCAGATTTCCGATCCTGAAGCCCTGGCATCATCACATTATGGGGACGGTGACCCTTCCGGTATCCCCGTCCCCTGCATTTACTTACACGACTTGTATAATCATCTGGTAAGTATGATTTATTCTTTATTCGTATTAAACTTCTTTGTAGTCAGCGTCTACTACGTCGTCGCCGTATCCTGCTTCACTGGATCCCTGAGAAGCACCGCCTGCTGCTCCACTCATGTCCGGACCTGCACCCTGAGCACCTGCTGCTCCCTGTGCCTGTTCATACACTTTTGCAAACAGTTTCTGTGCGCTTTCCATCAGTTTTTCTTTTGCAGCTTTGATCTCTGCAACCTGCTCATCTGTCATGTTATCTACAGGAGCTTTTGCGATCAGATCTTTCAAAGCTGCCAGATCAGCTTCTACTGCTGTCTTATCGTTGGCATCCAGTTTGTCACCTACTTCTTCGATGGCTTTCTCTGTCTGGAATACCATAGCGTCTGCATCGTTTCTTGTATCGATAGCTTCTTTTCTCTTCTTATCCTGTGCTTCGTACTCAGCAGCTTCTTTTACTGCTTTGTCGATATCGGAATCAGACATATTGGAACCAGCTGTGATAGTAATGTGCTGTTCTTTTCCTGTTCCCAGGTCTTTTGCAGATACATTTACGATACCGTTGGCATCAATATCAAAAGTTACTTCGATCTGCGGAACACCTCTTCTTGCTGGCGGGATACCATCCAGACGGAACTGTCCAAGAGATTTGTTATCTTTCGCAAACTGTCTCTCACCCTGTACGACGTTGATGTCTACGGCTGTCTGGTTATCTGCTGCTGTGGAGAAGATCTGGCTCTTCTTGGTCGGGATGGTTGTATTTCTCTCGATCAGTCTGGTTGCGATACCACCCATTGTCTCGATAGACAGTGACAGTGGAGTTACATCCAGAAGCAGGATATCGCCGGCACCGGCATCGCCTGCCAGTTTACCACCCTGTACGGAAGCTCCCAGAGCTACGCACTCATCCGGGTTCAGGCTCTTGCTTGGTTCATGTCCTGTCAGCTGTTTTACTTTATCCTGTACAGCCGGGATACGTGTAGAACCACCAACCAGAAGGACTTTGCTCAGTTCAGAAGCGGTCAGTCCTGCATCTGACAGTGCTCTTCTTACAGGTTCTGCTGTCAGTTCTACCAGATCATGTGTCAGTTCATCGAATTTTGCTTTTGTCAGGTTCATATCGAAGTGTTTCGGACCTTCTGCTGTAGCTGTGATGAATGGCAGGTTGATGTTGGTTGTTGTAGAAGAAGAAAGTTCTTTTTTCGCTTTCTCTGCTGCTTCTTTGATTCTCTGCAGAGCCATCTTATCCTGAGACAGGTCTACACCTTCTGTTCTCTTGAACTCTGCCAGCATGTAATCTGCTACTTTCTGGTCGAAGTCATCACCACCCAGACGGTTGTTACCTGCGGTAGACAGAACTTCGATAACGCCATCACCGATCTCGATGATAGATACATCAAATGTACCACCACCTAAGTCGTATACCATGATCTTCTGTTCCTGTTCGTTGTCCAGACCATAGGCAAGAGCTGCTGCTGTAGGCTCGTTGATGATACGTTTTACATCCAGACCTGCAATCTTACCTGCATCTTTGGTTGCCTGACGCTGTGCATCGTTAAAGTAAGCCGGAACAGTGATAACTGCTTCTGTTACTTTTTCACCCAGGTAGTTTTCTGCATCGGATTTCATCTTCTGCAGGATCATAGCGGAAATCTCCTGTGGAGAATATTTTTTGTCATCGATGGTTACTTTGTAGTCAGTACCCATATGTCTTTTAATAGAAGAAACTGTTTTATCTGCGTTGGTTACTGCCTGACGTTTTGCAGGTTCACCTACCAGTCTTTCTCCTGTTTTTGTAAATGCTACTACAGATGGTGTTGTTCTTGCTCCTTCTGCATTTGTGATAACGGTTGGTTTTCCACCTTCCATAACAGCTACACAGCTGTTTGTTGTTCCTAAGTCAATACCAATGATTTTTCCCATGACTATTTCCTCCTCATGAATTATAATCTATATTCTGATAATTGTTAATTGGCTACTTTTACCATACTGTGGCGGATTACACTGTCTTTATACATGTAACCCTTCTGGAACTCTTCTACTACGATGTTCTCTCCGACTGTTTCATCTTCCACATGCATCACTGCATTATGAAAATCAGGATTGAATTCATTTCCTACGGCTTCGATAGCTTTTACTCCCATGCCATCCAGTGCGGTAAGGAACTGCTTGTAGATTTTTTCCATTCCCTGTACGAAAGGATCTTCTTTGTCTTCTGCGACATCCAGACCTCTTTCAAAATTATCGACTACCGGAAGGATCTTTTCGATCACATCCTTGGCTCCCACAGCATACATACCTGCTTTTTCTTTTTCGGTACGTTTTCTGAAGTTTTCGAACTCGGCCATCTGGCGTTTTACGCGATCGGTCAGTTCTTCGATTTTTTCATCTTTTTTATCTTTTTTCTTTTTTCCAAAAAGTTTTTTCTCTTTGGTCTCTTCCACTTCTTCGCTTCCTGCCTGAGTTTCAGGAGTTGCTTCGGTGACTTCGTCTTCAGCTGCCTCGGTTTCTTTTACCTCTTCGGCTGTCTCCTCAGCAGTCGTTTTATTTTCTTCTGCCATCTCTCACATTCCACCTTTCTACGGCTTTTTGAATATGTTGTCCAACTGGACTTTCAATGTTTTCAGATTATCTACTACATTTTCATAATCCATTCTCTTCGGTCCGATAATTCCTATCGTTCCTTTCATTCCCTCTCCCAGATCATACGATGCGGTTACTACACTACAATCTTTCATGGTCTGTATCGGGCTTTCATTTCCTATATATACCTGAATCCCTGTATTCTCTCCGGAATCAGAAACGGTATCCTTGATCATCTCAACCAGTTCCTGTTTATCCTCAAATGCGGATATCAGTTCGCTGGCCTTACTGCTGTCTGCCAGTTCCGGGTATTTGAAAATGTTGGTCGCTCCGCTTGTATACACCGGAACTTCCTCATCGTCCACTGCAATGGCATCTGCCACCGCGTCTAATACGGTACTCACCACACCACTGTGGACACCTGCCTGTTCTTTCAGCTTCGTGATCATGCCAAGACTGATCTCTTCGATCGTCAGACCATTCAGCTGTGTATTCAATAACAGGTTCAGTTTCAGAATCTGTTCATCATCGATCGTCTCATCCAGATTTACGATCTGGTTCTTTACCAGGTTGCCTTCCACAACGATCACTGCCAGAAGCTGTTCTTCGTTCAGCTTAGATAACTGGATGAATTTTACTTTGTTGTGATGATAGGTAGGACCGGTAATGAGTGTCGCATAATTCGTATTGGATGCGAGCACCTTGACCACCTGTTTGAGCACCCGTTCCATCCGATCTGTTTTCTCGATCATCATTTCCTTCATCTCGGAAACTTCCTGATCTTTTTCTTTCATCAGTTCATCGACATATAATCGATAACCGAGATCCGATGGAATCCTGCCCGCTGAGGTGTGAGGCTGTACAATGTATCCCAGATCTTCCAGATCCGACATCTCATTTCGAATGGTGGCAGAACTCAGATTCAAATCTGTGTACTTGGAAATGGTTCTCGAACCAACCGGCTCACCAGTTTCCAGATAGGTCTGGATAATCGCTTTTAAAATCTTGCGTTTTCTTTCATCCAAATCCTGCATCTTCTCTGCCTCCTTCTTTGTCTTTTTCGTTGTGTTAGCACTCATTTAAGTGGAGTGCTAACATCTATGGTTTAAAGATAGCACTGCCTCTTTTATTTGTCAATGGGTATTTTGAAATTTTTTGTTTTTTTCTTCGTCTTGGATTTCTAATCACCTTCAGTAAGGCATTTTGACTTGTATGTCTCTGGATTTTGGCAAAAACATGCAAAAGCACCTTGCGGAATGCTACCTACTGAATAGTTACTCCTGTACATAAAAAGAAAGAATCTTCTGCTGTAAATATCCGCTCACACATTTCGGGGACATTTTTTTCAGAAAATTCTTTCTTTATATAATATACAAATTTTTTGAGTTGTATTCCTACCTGTCCAGTTCTTCCAGATTCTTCTTCAGTTCAATCATCTGGTCACGCAGCTCGGCGGCCATCTCGAAGTTCAGGTCGGCTGCTGCCGCTTTCATCTGTTTCTGTACTTTTCCGATCAGTTCTTCGAGTTCCTCTCGGCTCATGGATTCCATATCTTTTTCCAGTTTCTTCTGCGTCTTCGCCACCTCTTTGGATATGCTGATCAGATCTCTGACTGCCTTTTTGATCGTCTTCGGTGTAATTCCGTGTTCCTTATTATATGTTTCCTGCAATTCTCTTCTTCGAAGCGTCTCATCGATCGCACGGCGCATGGAATCGGTGATCACATCGGCATACATGATGACATGTCCCTCTGCATTTCTGGCTGCGCGACCGATCGTCTGAATCAGAGAAGTTTCCGATCGCAGGAATCCTTCTTTATCCGCATCCAAGATTGCTACCAATGAGATCTCCGGGATATCCAGACCCTCTCGAAGCAGGTTGATACCCACCAGCACATCAAATACATCCAGACGCATATCGCGGATGATTTCCGATCGTTCCAGCGTATCGATATCGGAATGCAGGTATTTGACACGGATACCCAGATCTTTCATATAATCGGTCAGTTCCTCTGCCATTCGTTTGGTAAGCGTTGTCACCAGAATCTTATTATGTTTTTCCACTTCTTTGTTGACTTCTCCTACCAGATCGTCAATCTGTCCCTTCACCGGACGCACTTCCACATAAGGATCCAGAAGTCCGGTCGGTCGGATAATCTGCTCTGCACGAAGAAGTTCATGATCCTTTTCATATTGTCCCGGCGTTGCCGACACGAAAAGCACCTGATCGATCCGTTCTTCAAATTCCTCAAAATTCAGCGGTCGGTTATCTTTTGCTGACGGAAGACGGAATCCATAGTCCACCAGCGTCGATTTTCTTGACTGGTCACCAAAATACATACCGCGCACCTGTGGTACCGTAATATGTGACTCATCAATCATGATCAGATAGTCATCCCCGAAGTAATCCATCAGTGTATACGGCGGCTCTCCCGGTTTCAGTCCTGCCAGATGCCGGGAATAGTTCTCGATACCGGAACAAAAACCTGTCTCTTTCATCATTTCCAGATCAAAATTGGTCCGTTCGCTGATTCTCTGTGCCTCGAGAAGTTTGTCTTCGCTTTTAAAATACGCCACCTGTTCTTCCATTTCTTTTTCAATGGCCTTGGAGGCCTCCAGGATACGTTCCATCGGCACAACATAATGAGACGCCGGATATAAGGCGATATGATTCAGTTCTCTCCGGATCTCCCCGGTCAGCACATCCACTTCCGTGATCCGGTCAATCTCATCTCCGAAGAATTCCACCCGGATCGCCACATCCGATTCATACGCCGGAATAATCTCCACCACATCCCCTCGCACCCGGAAGGTTCCACGGTGAAAATCCATATCGTTTCGGTCATACTGCATGTCAATCAGACTCCGCAACACCTCATCCCGATCCTTCTCCATCCCCGGTCGCAGTGAGATCATCATGTTCTGATAGTCCTTCGGACTGCCGATTCCATAGATACAGGATACACTTGACACGATGATAACATCTTTCCGTTCGGAAAGTGCCGCGGTAGCTGAGAGCCGGAGTCTGTCGATTTCCTCGTTGATGGCGGAGTCCTTGGCAATGTAAGTATCCGTGGAGGGGACATAGGCTTCGGGCTGGTAGTAATCGTAGTAGGAAACAAAATATTCCACTGCGTTATTCGGGAAAAACTCCTTAAATTCTCCGTATAACTGCGCTGCAAGCGTTTTGTTATGTGCAATAATCAACGTTGGTTTGTTTAATTGCTGAATGACATTTGCCATGGTAAATGTCTTACCGGAACCGGTGACACCCAGAAGTGTCTGACACTGGTTGCCTTCTTTGAACCCTTCGACCAGCTCTTTGATCGCTTCAGGCTGATCGCCGGTTGGTTTGTATTCGGATACTAATTCAAAATGATCCATATGATTTCTCCTGATCCGCTCTGGCTGGCGGTGATATTTTAGAAATAGTAGTTGTATTCTTAGTATTGTTACTTATCCAGTATAGCATTCGGAAGAAAAAAAGTACAGAGCAAAGCCGAATGTTTGTTCTGTGAAATTTAATTGTAAATTTTAAACACATTGACAGACCATCCTTTTCCGATATATACTATTTTTATTACACACGTAAGATTTGGAGGAATATCACATGAGCAATCTGCCTCAAATTTCAGAAGCCGAA
>JAHZFO010000013.1:0-47814 GCA_019421285.1 Clostridiales bacterium | reverse complement strand
AGAACTTTTTTCATTTCTTTTTGACAGCTTTGTGATCTCTGTGAGATCTCTCAGATGCAACTTTGATAGGATACCACCGCTGTCTGGATTTGTCAATAAGTTTTTACTATTTTTCTTGTAATTTATTTATTCGTGTTAATCATTACATTTCGGACAGTTTTCTGATGTTTATAAAAAGATCTGTAATACGATCTTCATCAACATATTATTATCATAGATCCATGTCAGGATCGGATCCGACCGGATCTGTCCCTGAAGGTAGATTCCTGCCGGAGTATCACATATAATTGTTATGATCAGGAAAATCACCCAGATCCAGATCAGTCCCTGTATACATCCGATACAGATACCTCCGATTCGATTCAGTGTACCGATCACCGGCAATGCCGTCAGAATATCAACCGCATACAGGATCATATACATCAATATTGTGGCAATCGCAAACGAAATCAAAAAACAGATGGCATTAATAATCCCATAAGAAAGATATTTCCCCAGATAATCCGCAAAGCTTTCTACCGCCAGCCGCTTATAGATCTCTGTATTATTATTTTCCATCAATTTGTCTTTTACTGTCTGCGGAAGCGGCAGTTCTTCTATATAAGATACCTGTCCTGTGATGCTCTGCAGATCATCTCTGCCTTCCAGCTGCTCCAGCAGTACTTCATTACATTTTTCTTCGATACTGATCTGCCAGGTGGTCTTTTCACGAACAAAATCACTGATATACGGATTCAGCCAGGACGTAACACCAAGAACCATTAAAAAGAATACCATTGATATTGCCATGCGGAGCATCCCTTTTCGGAATCCCTGAACCGCAAAGATCAGTACCAGCGCAAGTAATACAAATGTCAGCCAACTCATGTTTTCTCTCCTGTTTATTGTAATCGAATGGTTTCCGTTCCGCTGTCAAGAATCACCATATAACGGTTTCCCGAGATCCGAAAAATATTTTCTACATTTCCTTCTTTTATCGTTCCCTGATATCGGCAGTTTCCCTGTAATGTATAGATACCCACTTCTTTTTCATTGTATACAAAAATCTGTTCCTTGCTGAGTGCAACATGGTCAAATGCGAAATCTACCGTAAACTTCGCCTTTTGGGTTCCACCGGTCGTATAAAGCACGATTTCATACGACTTCTTTTCTTTTCCGGTCTTATAGGCCATTCCAACATACTGATCATCGTGAAAGACACTCAGGATATCATCGTCCAGTGTAATCCGGTTGCTCTCTTCCGGAATCTGTTTTCCACTATATGTCAGGAAACCATTATCCGAAAATGCCAATGTCTGAGAATCACTCAGATAATTCACCTGTGGAATCAGTGTTCCCACGTAATTATATCCACTGACCTGATTGTCCATCTGATTTTGTCCCGTATTGCCAAAATTGTAAAACGCCATAAAGCTTGCCGGCTGATTATCTTTGACACAAAGATACGAAACTGCCATCAGCTGCCCGTTATCCGAAAGCGAGAGATCCACCGGGTATCCCGGATTGTCTACACTGGTTTTGGCAGTTACCAGTTCCTCTCCCTTCTGGTCATAGACATGGATCCAGGTTATCTCTCCATCTGCCAGAACCACACCTGTGATTCCCTGCGGGTTGATGCATACTTTTTCTACCGGGAGTTTTGTCTGTATATCAGTAACTCTTCCACTGAAATTGTAAACTCCAATATCCGTTCCTTTCTTATCATAAACTACGCAATACTCACCACGCATGGCTACTACCGGATTCTCCATGGTCTGCGGTTCATTCCACACTTCTTCTCCCTGGGCATTCAGAAGTGTCACACCATCACCGCCGTATTTTAATATATAATCACCAAATTCTGCATATTCCGCTGTCGTTGTCGTGTCTTCCAGCTCTGTTCTCGTGATCACCTTGTAATTTTTAAACTGCCAGTGATCCACCAGAATCTTACCTCCAATGACAAGACCGACAGCCACTACAAGTGCGGCACCCGCAATCGCAAGTTTCTTTTTGCTCCATTGAGATTCGGGTCGATTCAGCTTCCATTCCTTTATCTTCTGCAAAATCTTCATAATTACCCCTTATTTGTTCCTTTTTTACTGTTTTTTATCATAGCACATTGTCTTCCCTTCGGCAATTTCTATTTCTGCTCAAAGCACCGCTTATGATTCCGGCAACAAAAGTTTTCCGCCTGCATAAATAATATCTTCCGGAGAAATTCCGTTCAACTGACAGATTTCATTGATCCGGCTGATCGTCCCATATTGTTTCTGACAGATACTTGTGAGGGTGTCCCCTCTCTGAATCGTATATGTGATAGTCTTAATATCAGCTGTTGTCTGCTGTTCTTCCTTTTTTTCTTCCTGCTGCATGGGTTCCTGGGTGGGCGGTATACTGACTTCTTCCGATGTTTCCCCGTTCGCCTGTGGATTCAGACTCTCCTGGGTGGTATCCTGTGTCGGAACCGGTGCCAGACTCTCTTCCGGCTCTTCAGTTGCCATCGGAGAAAGCAGTGGTTCTTCATCAGCTTTCTGTGCCTCACTGGTCACTGCAACACTCTGTCCTTCTGTCTGTACCACTTCCTCAACATTCTGATACTGTCTCAGATAAGGCAGACCTACCGCAAGCATCGCCGCCGCACAGCACGCCCCGGCAAGCCAACGATTTCGCGCAGAATGTTTTTTCGCTTTTTCACTCTTCTCTGACTCCGTCGTCTCTTTTTTCTTTCCTCTCACCGTCCTCCTGAAATCGATCACAGCACGGTCCGGTACATGTTCTGTCTCCTCGATGGATTTATTCTCACTCATATCGATCATATACGCCTGCATCGGATCATTTTTTTCATAATAAATAAAATGTCCCGGCACACGTACCAGCTGATTATTCTCATAGACATAAAACGCCTCTTCCATCTCACCCGGCTCCATCAGAAACAACACTTTGTCATTGCCGGCAAAATGATCCAGATGTGTCTTACGGATTTCTTCGGTAATTTCCATATTAAATCCCGGAAACCCGGCAAACCACCCGACAATTTCCTGCTCTGGAAAATATTTTTTACTGTCTTCATACACCTGTCCCCATACTTTATCGTCAAAACGGATATGTTCCGGCGAAAGCTCCAGATCCCGGATCTGCAGGGCGCTCCGGATAAAAATATAATCGCCCTGCCCGGTCCAGTGACAGGAACCAAACAAAATCGCCGCCACCTCGTCTCCGTGAGGATTTCTTGCGATCTTTTTCAAAAAGGTGTAGACATAGTCTTCCATATATATTTTTTTCTTCCCTTTGATTTCTCCGATTTGTCTTACGTTATTTGGCAGCTTCACGTACTCTGCAGTTTCTTTTGTAGTATCGGTTTCTTCTTTATAGATGACTTCGATCATACTCTTCACCCCTTTTAGCCCACAGTATACGCCGTTTTCCATGCGGATTTTGCCGCTTTGTGCAGGAAGATACAGATTTTTTATCGACATTTTCTGCGATTTCTTTTCTGTTTGGAAAACGTACGGGCATATTTTTTCATCGCCACGGGTACAATATAGGTAAATTCCGTAACTGTTCTGTACTCTCCCGGTTACTGCATACCATAGGATCCCCAAAGAAAGGACGCGTGAGCTGAATGCGCAGAGAAGTTTCATATTATATCAGAGAAAAGAAACGCACCGCCAGCACTGAACTGGCTCATGTGCTGAAAAAATGCATCGGACAGATTGACCGGCCCTGGAAAGAAATTATCATTCTTTGCATCGGAAGTGACCGGATCACAGGCGACAGTCTTGGTCCTCTGATCGGTCAGCAGCTTTCCAGACATCGCTGGAAAAATATCCATATTTACGGAACACTGGATACGCCGGTTCATGCGCTGAATCTCGAATCCGTACTTGCAGACATCAAAAAAAGACATCCATCTGCGCTGATTCTCGCAGTGGATGCCTCTCTCGGCTCTCAAAAACATATCGGGTATATCACCGCCGGTATCGGCCCGATTCATCCCGGATCCGGAGTACACAAAAGTCTCCCGGCGGTTGGCGATCTCCATATTACCGGAATTCTTAACGCTTCCGGTTCTTTTGAACATTTTCTCTTACAGACCACACGTCTTTCTTTTGTCGTGCAGATGGCAGATACTATCACCGATGGAATCCTTCATACCTTTTCACCTGTCTATGAACGACGCGGCCTTCTTCCTGACGGATGGTTCCACCGGGAAGAACGACGAGATCTTTGCTGGGCAAAGGAGGAATCTAGGCTGGCTGCCCTCTCCATCGAAACCAGTTCCGGCAGCATCTCCTGAAGCAGGTCTGAGCGCGGCACCTTCTCAAAGATCCGTTTTAAAAACCACGCAAATGGTTTACCCCAGTATTTGTTCTGTAATACTTTTGCATAATGATCCATGATTTCCCGGGAACCACAGTATTTGTCTGTCAGGCAGATCACATACGTTTCCGGGTATCTTGGCGGAATCACGGATACCGGCCACATATGCTTGGTAATTACTTCTTTTTCCACCTTGTTCAGATGAAAATATTTGCAGGCATTTCGATAGGCAGTGATCGGATGGGTGATGGCGTGCAGCCGGTCTCCCGTCTCTTTGCTGTGTTCTCTCCAGTCATACAGAAACAGATCGTGGAGCATGCCGCCTCTCGCCGCCGAGCGGGCATCCAGACCCAGTTTTTTGCAGATTTTATAATTATTGTATGCCACATCCAGACAGTGTTCATAACAGTCGGTATCGCAGTGCTGATAGTACTTTTTCATTTCCAGAACAGCCGGATGACTGACGATATCACGAATACACTCATAGAATTCCAGATTCTCTTTTGTGCGTTCTCTCCGTTTTCTTCTGACCGTCTCCCGTGAATCTCTTGCCCGGTTTGCTGACATTTTTTCTGGCATTTTTCTGATCTCCTATATTTTCCTGCTGTACAGTTTTTTTATACAGACATCTTTTTCAACTTTATAAAACAGGGAATGGAGAAACTTTCTCTCCATTCCCTGTTTTATTATACCGTAAGTGTTCTCTTACTGTAAAGTTCTGTACATTTATTTTTTTAAATAATTACATATATGCTTTGACCTGCTCGTATACACCCTGGCCATCCAGTTTGTATTTTTCCAGAAGTTTTACTGCAGGACCGGACTCGCCAAATACATCCTGCACACCGATCTTCAGTACCGGAGTCGGAGCTTTCTCACACAGTACGTCGCAAACTGCGCTTCCCAGACCGCCGATTACGGAATGTTCTTCTACAGTAACTACTTTACCGCATTCTTTTGCCGCTGCAACGACCAGTTCCTCATCCAGTGGTTTGATGGTATGAATGTTCACAACTTTTGCCTGAATACCGTCAGCTGCCAGTTTTTCAGCTGCTTCCAGTGCAGAGTTTACGCACAGGCCGGTAGCGATGATCGCCACATCTTTGCCTTCTCTTAAAGTTACACCTTTACCGATCTCGAACTTGTAGTCCGGGCGGTCATTGATCACTGGCACTGCCAGACGACCAAAGCGCAGGTATACCGGTCCCTGATATTCGTATGCTGCTTTTACAGCCGCTCTTGCTTCCACATCATCGGACGGATTGATGACAACCATACCCGGGATCGTGCGCATCAGGGCGATATCTTCGTTACACTGATGTGTGGCACCGTCTTCTCCTACGGAGATACCGGCGTGTGTGGCACCGATCTTTACGTTCAGGTGCGGATATCCTACAGAGTTTCTTACCTGTTCAAAAGCACGGCCTGCCGCAAACATTGCGAAAGAACTTGCAAACGGAACTTTTCCTGCGGTAGAAAGACCTGCTGCGATACCGATCATGTTACACTCAGCGATACCACAGTCGATGTGACGTTCCGGAAATACTTTCTTAAACATACCGGTTTTGGTGGCAGCTGCCAGGTCTGCATCCAGAACTACCAGGTTTTCATGCTCTTTTCCCAGTTCTACCAGGGCGTTACCATAACTTTCTCTGGTTGCAATTTTCTTTACTTCTGACATAATGCTTCACCTGCCTTTTCCAGTTCTTCCATTGCTACTGCATACTGCTCATCGTTCGGAGCGGTTCCATGCCAGCCTACCTGATTTTCCATGAAGGATACGCCTTTTCCTTTTACAGTGTGTGCGATGATTGCTGTCGGCATTCCTTTGGTTGCTTTTGCTTCTTTGAATGCTGCATCAATCTGATCAAAATCATTGCCATCGATATTGATCACATGGAAGTTAAATGCTTCGAATTTTTTATCAATCGGATATGGAGAACAAACTTCATCAATTGCTCCGTCGATCTGCAGATTGTTGTTATCTACGATCACTACCAGGTTATCCAGTTTGCGGAATCCTGCCATCATGGAAGCTTCCCATACCTGTCCTTCCTGAATCTCACCGTCACCTAACAGCGTGTATACACGATAATCGGCATTGTCCATCTTGCCTGCGATCGCCATACCCACCGCTGCAGAGATTCCCTGTCCCAGAGAACCGCTGGACATATCTACACCCGGGATATGTTTCATATCCGGATGTCCCTGCAGGTAAGATCCAAGATGACGTAAGGTTTCCAGATCTTCTACCGGGAAATATCCCTTCTGTGCAAGTGCGCTGTAAAGACCTGGCGCTGTATGTCCTTTGGACAGTACAAAGCGGTCACGATCTGCTTTTTCCGGATCTTTCGGATCCACGTTCATCTCTTCAAAATACAAGTATGTGAAAATATCTGCTGCTGATAAAGATCCGCCCGGATGTCCTGCTTTCGCAGCATGAACTGAGGTTATGATTCCTTTGCGGACTTCATTTGCTACTTTCTGAAGCTCCAGTTTGTTCATTCTGTACTCCTTTCCGTACACTGCTTAGAATTACTGTAACTGTTCATTTTCTTCACAGTTACACATGATTGCTCATTCGTCGTCTTAGAGCGTGTCTGAAAATCATTCCCGCAATCTGCAAGCCCCACTTTGTGGGAGATTTTGCAGAAAGCCTTTTTCAAACCCGCTCTAGTATGCCATATTTTCAAAAATATTGCAAGACTCTATACTTTTTTATGCTCGTGCTTCTTCTCAGCCCCTACTCGCCGAATACTGCCTTGTAATCATCCTGGAATTTTTTGATTCCGGCATCGGTCAGAGGATGTTTTGTCATCTGTTCGATTACTGCATATGGAACCGTTGCGATATCAGCACCTGCCAGCGCACAATCTGTTACGTGGATCGGATTTCTTACGCTTGCTGCGATGATCTGTGTATCCAGACCGGCAACATCGAAGATCTCAGCAATCTCGCGGATCAGATCCACACCTCTTGTGGAAATATCATCCAGTCTTCCCAGGAACGGAGAAACGTAGGTTGCACCGGCTCTTGCAGCCAGCAGTGCCTGGTTTGCAGTAAAGATCAGTGTTACGTTTGTTTTAATGCCTTCTGCGGTCAGCACTTTGCAGGCTTTCAGACCTTCTACTGTCATAGGGATCTTTACAACCATGTTCGGATGGATCGCTGCGATCTCTCTTCCTTCCGCGATCATGCCTTCTGCGTCTACGGTAGTCGCTTTTACTTCACCGCTGATCGGTCCGTCTACAATAGAAGTGATCTCTTTGATGACCTCTTTAAAGTCTCTTCCCTCTTTTGCGATCAGGGAAGGGTTTGTGGTAACGCCACAGATCACGCCCATGTCATTTGCTTTTTTGATGTCTTCTACTTTCGCGGTGTCGATGAAAAATCTCATTGTTTTGTCCTCCTGTTTTTCCTGAAATCTGCCCGGTTATTTTCGGTGTTTTGTAACTGTTCAGTACCTTCACAGTTACGGTGTTTTTTCTTTTCTGCCCTCAGTATAGCAGATTTGTTTTTGTGGTCAACAGGCTTGCGTATTTATAAATAGTATTTTTTATTAATAATTGACTGTTATTAATTAATGTATGCTGTGTTTTTCATCGTTTATTCAGGTTTTTTCCTTTATTTTCGCTGTTTTCTCATCTATTTTATTATTAATATTTCCACAGAAACCATTTATTTTTTCTTTTTTTCATGGTTGCTTTCATCCGGCGCATATCCGGTGCTTCCGCGGACGATCAGACGCGGTTCATACTCGATATGGTAAATACTGGTAGGTTCGTCTCCCTTGCGGTAACTCTTCTGCGATTCGATCTTTCGAAGGATGATATCACAGGCATCCCGCCCTTTCTGATCCACGAAATGTTCCACTGTTGTGAGTCCAATGGTATGGAACCTGGAAAACAAAGTGTTGTCACACCCCACCACCGAGATATCTCCCGGGATCCGGTACTGACGCTCAAGAAGGGCATCCATCGCACCAAATGCCATCATATCATTCAGTGCTGCGATCGCTGTAACCGGCTGTCCTTCCCGAAGCAGTTCCACGGTCAGATCATATCCCATCCGGTACTCTGACTCAATATTCGGGATCTCCGTATCTTTGCTGTCTGCCGCAGAGCGCACCAGCACATGGTCTGAAAGTCCCTCTTTTTCAAATTCCATCAGGAAGCCACCCACACGTTTCTGCCGCTGGTGCTGTCTCGCCGTCAGCGGCGGCGCGATAAATGCCACATCCCGATGCCCCAGTTCAAGTAGATGACGCGCCATCAGGATCCCCGGTTTCTGATTGTTCAGAGCCACCGCATCAATTGAAAATTCATCGTCACGGTTGCTGATCACAACCACCGGGATCTCTCCGGACAGTTCTGCCACCTGGCGGCTGAAACTTGGGTTACAGGCATAGATGATTCCCAGCGGCTGCACTTCCCGCATCATCCGCAGATAATTTTCCTCGATCTTCAGATCCCTCTGGGTGTTGCAGACAAACACGCCGTACCCGTATTCTTTGGCCATGGCTTCGATGCCCTGCAGCAGCATGACATAATAAGGGTTTGTCAGTGTCGGGCAGAACACAACCAGAAGTTTTCTGCTCTTTGCCGACCGGCGGATCCGCTGTTTTGGCAGGTGATAATCCAGCTTTTCTGCCGCCTCTGTCACCTGACGGATCGTCTCTTTGGAGAAAGATACGTTATATTTTTTATTTAGTATCATAGAAACAGTGGCCTGGGAAACTCCTGCTTCCCGGGCCACATCCATAGAAGTTGCTTTCTTCTTTGCCATCGTTTTTTCCTTATAATTCTACGCGTCCTTCCAGTGCACGCAGTAGTGTTACTTCATCGATGTACTCCAGATCACCGCCGACCGGAACACCGCTTGCGATACGGCTCACTTTGATACCGGTAGGTTTGATCAGTTTGCTGATATACATGGCTGTCGTCTCCCCTTCCAGACTGGAATTGGTGGCAATGATCACTTCATCCACATCTTTTTGCAGACGCAGCATCAGCTCTTTTAACCGGATATCTCCCGGACCGATCCCCAGCATCGGGGAAATAGCTCCGTGAAGGACATGGTACACGCCCTCGTACTTGCCGGTTTTTTCATAAGCTGCCAGATCTCTTGTATTTTCCACAACCATGATCTGTTTATGGTTTCGCTTCGGATTGGCACAGATCGGACACAGTTCCTGATCCGTCAGAGTAAAGCATTCTTTGCAGTATCTGACATTCGATCTCGCGCTGGTCATCGCACCCGCAAGCTGTTCTACCTGATCCTGGGGCATATTGATGATGTGAAACGCCAGGCGCTGGGCTGATTTTGCGCCGATACCCGGAAGTCTTGACAGCTGTTCGATTAATTTGCTGATATGACTGCTGTAGTATTCCATCTTAGAACGGGAATCCTCCACCCAGACCACCGGTCAGTTTGGACATCACAGCCTGTGTCTCAGCTTCCATCTTGCGAAGTGCTTCGTTGGTAGCTGCCATGATCAGATCCTCTAACATCTCTACGTCATCCGGATCTACAACTTCTTCTGCCAGTTTGACTTTGGTCACTTCTTTTTTACCGCTTACGGTCACTTCTACGGCTCCGCCACCTGCTGCTGCCGTAAATTCTTTCTCTTCCAGCGCTTTCTGATTCTCTTCCATCTGTTTCTGCATCTTCTGCGCCTGTTTCATCAGATTATTCATATTACCAGGCATACCCATGCCGCCTGGAAAGCCACCACGTTTTGCCACGATTGGTTCCTCCTGTTTTCTCTTAAATCATATTTTTGCATCTTTTACTCGTCTTCCGGTTCTTCTTCTACCACGATATTCATGTGAACCGTCTGTTTTAATATATCATCAACCGAGATTTCTGCCAAGTCCTGATGCATATTTGTTTTCTTTAAAAGCATCTCCACTTCCACGGTTTTTCCCGTCATCTGTAAAATCAGATCTTCCAGCAGCTGTTTTTTATCCGGATCATCTACACAGGTCTGCGCCAGGTCGTTGGAGAATTCCACATATAATTTATTCTCCCCAGTATTTCCATTATATTTCGGCACAGCGGTTGTTAAAAATGTCTTGAACATCCCCTGTGTCTGCATCACGATATTTTTCCAGTTTTCCTTGATCCGCTGCAGATCCTCCGGCGCTGCTTTTTCCGGTTTCTTCTCCGGTGCAGATGGTGCTGCCTGGGTTGGCTGTACCGGGATACTGTCGTTCATTCCCGCATAACCCGGCAAAGACTGAACTGCCGCCATCGGAATTCCCTTTTCCATCTGCTCTTCCAGCACCCGGAGACGGTCCAGTACGGAATCCAGGTTTGTTTCCATTGCAGGTTTACATAATTTAATCAATCCCACTTCCACCAGCACACGTTTCTGTGTGGCATTTCGCAGGTTGTTGGAAAGTTCAGATAACACGCGGATATAGCGCATCAGCGTATCGGTATCGATCAGCTGACTTTCTTCCTGCAGCGCTTTCAGATTTTCCGAAGATACATCCAGAACTTCTTCCGCATCTTCCGATGTCTTGACCAGCAGGAGATTTCGCAGATACCAGGTAAAATCATTGACAAACTGTCCCAGTTCTTTTCCATTGACCAGAAGATCTTCTAGGATATGGATGCAGCTGGTGACATCCTGCTCCAGCACTTTGCGAAGCAGTTTGCTGAACACTTCCGTATCTACGGTTCCCAGCACTTCCAGCACCTTGTCAAAGGTCAGTTCCTGTCCCAGATAGAAGGCGATGCACTGATCCAGAAGACTCAGCGCGTCTCGCATGGAACCGTCTCCTGCTTTCGCCACATAGCGAAGTGCTTTCTCTTCCACCGGAATCTGTTCTTTCTCCATCAGTTCCCGCAGCCGTCCGGCGATCGTATCGATGGAAATACGGTGAAAATCATACCTCTGACATCTGGACTGGATCGTCACCGGAATCTTGTGGGATTCGGTGGTTGCCAGAATAAAGATCACATAAGACGGTGGTTCTTCCAGAGTTTTTAACAGTGCGTTAAATGCACCTGCTGACAGCATATGCACCTCATCAATGATATACACCTTGTATTTTCCCTGTGTGGGACGGTAGGTAACCTCCTCCCGGATCTCACGGATGTTGTCGACACCGTTGTTGGATGCCGCATCGATCTCGATCACATTCATGGATGTTCCCGCCTGTATCGCCCTACAGGTCGGGCACTCGTTACATGGACTGCCGTCCACCGGTTGCTCACAGTTGACCGCTTTTGCAAGGATCTTTGCCACGGTCGTTTTACCGGTTCCACGGGTTCCACAGAACAAAAATGCGTGACCGATACGGTCCGCACGAATCTGATTTTTTAAAGTTGTTACGATATGATCCTGTCCTTTGACATCCTCGAAGGTGTCAGGACGGAACTTACGATATAGAGCGGTATAGCTCATATTTCTCTGCCTCTCCTCAATCTATCATAAATTGTAACTGTTCAGTAGCCACTGTCTCTCGAGGTGTTTTTATATGAATATGACAAACTCCCGAGACACACAAGCCAAAATGCAACAAAGAGATAGGGCTGTCACAAAGACCAGCCCTTCTCCCTCTGTTACATTACTTTTTATAACTGTTCCATAATTTCACAGCTATACTTTTTCTGTATCAGTCACCGAAACTGATACCGATTCTTTTGGCATCTTTGATCTCCTGTGCATCCGGTGTTACCACCTTCAGTTTTCCTGCACACTCTTCCAACGGAACTTTTTTTGTCTTTCCGTTGATCAGACCTACCATGTAACCATACTCATCGTTCAGGATCAGTTTTGCTGCTGCAGATCCAAGTCTGGTAGACAGTACACGGTCGTACGGACACGGGCTTCCACCTCTCTGGGTATGTCCCGGAACCGTTACGCGGATCTCCATACCGGTACGGTCTTCGATCTCTTTTGCCACTTTATAGGAAACAGATGGGTAAAGTTTTCTGTCTTCTTCCATTTTCTTTTTCAGTTCTTTTTTACCAAGTTGTGCATCTTCTTTGGAAATCGCACCTTCTGCTACTGCCAGAATCGTAAATCCGCTTCCGTTTCTCTTTCTTCTCTCGATGGCTCCCACTACTTTATCAATATCATATGGAATCTCCGGAATCAGGATAACGTCTGCGCCGCTGGCGATTCCTGCGTACAGGGTCAGCCAGCCTACTTTATGTCCCATAACTTCCACGATAAATACACGATTGTGGGAGGATGCGGTTGTATGGATGCAGTCGATGGCTTCTGTTGCAATATTCACTGCGCTGTAGAAACCGAAGGTCATGTCTGTACCCCAGATATCATTATCGATGGTTTTCGGCAGATGAATAATGTTCAGACCTTCTTCTCTTAACAGGTTTGCAGTCTTCTGAGTTCCGTTACCGCCAAGAATCACCAGACAATCCAGATTCAGTTTATGATAGTTCTGTTTCATCGCTTCTACTTTGTCCAGTCCGTTATCATCCGGTGTACGCATCAGTTTGAATGGCTGACGGGAGGTACCGAGGATCGTACCGCCACGGGTCAGAATACCGGAAAAATCTTTTGCTGTCAGCATTCGATAATCTCCGTAGATCAGACCCTTGTATCCGTTCATGAATCCATAGACCTCTAGATCATCAATATTGTGGGAAAGTCCTTTTACTACGCCTCGCATGGTCGCGTTCAGAGCCTGGCAGTCGCCGCCGCTTGTCAGTAAACCTATTCTCTTCATACCTTTTTTCCGTCCTTCTTTTCAGATTTTTGCACCCGGTCTTTCACTGCCCCGGTTACAAATTTTTTCACAATCATCTGGTTATTATTATAGCCCATTTTTGCCACTCTCACAAGTAAATATCAGGATTCAGATTGACAAATTAAAAAAAACACGATATACTGAATCCTGCGCAGCCGGGGAGTTAGCGGTGCCCTGTACCTGCAATCCGCTACAGCAGGGGTGATACCAAACTGAGGGCTTTTCTTTGCAGAGCTGCCTTCTGTAAGTGGCGTTGACGTCTGGGTCTTACGCAACAGGAATCTGTGAACCGTGTCAGGTCAGGAATGGAGCAGCACTAAGCAGAACCTTCTGTGTGCCGTAAGGGTGCCTGGGCCGAGTTAACTGCAGAAGTAACGTCTGTGGAGGAAGTTCGAAGGGCGGTGCGCTTTTAAAATTGGGAAAAATAGCCTGAAGGGGGACGCCCGGAGGGAGATACATAAGGGAAGGGACAGCAGTGCGCAAAGCGATTTTAAGCTATGTGCTAACTCCGACTATGATTCACGAGTGCCAGCTGGCACTCGCGAAAGTCTACGTAAGCACAGGATCTTAAAACTCGCTCTAACCGCGCACAAAATGCTGTCCCTTCCCTTATGTATCTCCCTCCGGGCTGGGTGTTGGCTATTTTTGTAGAGGGTGGGTGGTTGACGGGAGGTTTTTCCAAGACACTTGTATTTGTCGTTAAAATCAGTCCACCGGACCAATTATTGATATGCACTGCAACGTAAAAAGGCTGCGAAGTATATTTTTTTCAAAATATAACTGTTCAGTACCCTCACAGTTACGAGTCAAAATGCATTTCAAATCACCTTCGATGATGGCATTTTGACTTGTATGTCTCGGGATTTTGGCAAAAACATGCCAAAACACCTCGCGGGATACTACCTTTTGAATAGTTACTTCAAAATAAACTTCGCAGCCTTCTTCTGTTGCATTGGTTACGGAGATGGAGAGATTTGAACTCTCGCGCCGGTTGCCCGACCTACCGCATTTCGAGTGCGGACCCTTCAGCCACTTGGGTACATCTCCATGGTGTTACGAATCAGCAGATTCGCTATTCATTATACTTCCTTGTTTTTCTTCCGTCAATACCCGTTTTTGCCGCTTCTTGATTTCACGCAGTTCTTTGAAGAATCCACTGAGCATCTGGGAGCACTCTTCCTGTAAAACGCCACGGGTAACTTCTACCTGATGATTGAACTGTTCCATCTCCAGAAGGTTCAGGATCGATCCGGCGCATCCCGCTTTCGGGTTCATGCTTCCGATCACCACCCGGCTAACTCTCGCCTGGACAATAGCTCCGGCGCACATCTGACACGGTTCCAGAGTGATGTACATCGTACACCCTTCCAGCCGCCAGTCGCCCAGCTTTTTACTCGCTTTTCGGATCGCATTCAGTTCCGCATGGGAGATCGTATTTTTATCCGTATTTCTCCGATTGTATCCTCTTGCAATAATCTTTCCTTCGTAAACGATCACACACCCGATCGGCACTTCCATCAGTGCACCTGCTTTTCGTGCCTGCCGGATCGCCTCCCGCATAAACCGTTCATCCATTTTCTTCTCATCCATCATTCTTCCGCTTTCCTGTCATCATATCTTGTTTCTTCTTTGCATATGCTACCATAGAATACTCCAAAAAGGAAGTGTCCATTTTGTCTGCATACAAACGTTTTGTTTCTTATCTTTACGAATACGATAACCGGAAAAAGGGAAAAAACCGCGGATTTGTCCGTGTCGAGGTCCGAAATCACCAGTGCTGTCTGGAACTTCATATGACTCTTCCCGCCTGCCCGTTTATCCCTGTCTTCCGCGCCTACGCATTTGTCGCCCGTCCCGGCACACTGCACGGTCTGTTTCTCGGCAATCCTTCCTGGAAACAGGGCAATGTATACGGTCAGTTCCGGATTGCAGACACCAGTATCTGCAACAGCAGCTGGAATCTTGATGATATCGACGGTCTCATCGTTGTCTGCGAAACCGGACAACGTTACGCCACCTGCTGGAGTGACTGTAAGATCTCACCGGAAGATCTCCTTTTGCCGGAATCCGCACCGATTCTTCGGGCAGCCTCGCTGGAACAGCCGGAATCCCCGGAGACAAACACTGTCAGCACACACCCGGATCCAGAGCCCGCATCGGACTCCTTCCGTTCTTCCGACACCGCGCCTGCCCGTACACAGACTTCCTCATTTTCCTGGAAACGGCTGACCGAAAGTTATCCACATGTTACACCGTTTTTCGATGAAGAAATCCACAACTGCCTGCAATTATCCCCGAAAGACCTTTCTCTTCTTGGCTCTTTCGGAGTTTCCTGTGGCAACAACCAGTTTTTTCTCTATGGCAGCCACGCCTTCCAGCATTTTCTTCTCGGAAAGATGGAACACGAGGACACCATCTGCTACATTCTGGCTGTCCCCGGCATCTATGAGGAGCGGGAACGGCTGCTCGCCAATCTGTTCGGTTTCCCCTACTTTAAGTCCGCCCGGGCAAAAGCTGCACAGCCCGGACATTTCGGCTACTGGTACCGGACGATCCACACCGAACCGCAAAATCCCGATCCTATATCCCCCGAATCTCAACCTGTGGAATCGTTTTCCGAAGAATCTGCTGAAAATTCTCCAGCTGCTCGCGCGAGTAAGACGTGAATACCGGACGAATCACCTGCTCCGACTCTTTATAGTTCTGCAGAAAATACCGCCGGCTCCCGGAAAGCCACTGCCCTATGGCTTCGATATCTTCCCGTTTGTGAAGCTCCTTCACGACTGTGGTGCGGAATTCATAATCCACCACACCCGATTTCAGATATTCCACCATACGGGTGATGCTTTCCAGATCCGGATGGCGGATCCCGGCGGTCTCTGCATATTTTTCCTGGCTGTTTTTGATATCCATCGCTACATAATCCACCAGCCCCGCGTCAACCAGTTCCCTCACCAGTGCCGGGCGGGTTCCGTTCGTATCCAATTTGACCGGATACCCCAGTTCTTTGATCTGTGCCAGCAGTCCGGTCAGTCCCGGATCCAGCGTCGGTTCCCCTCCGGTCACACAGACACCGTCCAGGATTCCTTTTCTCTTTCTGAGCACTTTCAGAACTTCCTCCGTCTCGATCAGCGGCTCACTCTCCGGTGCCAGCACCAGACCGGCATTGTGACAGAACGGACACCGGAAATTACAGGAACCGAGAAAAATGGTGGCTGCCAGCCGTCCCGGGTAATCCAGCAACGTCAGTTTGTTAAATCCGTGTATCTTCGCCATACGCTACCTTACGAAGCAAAAAATGTTTCGATTTCCTTTCTGGATGCCTGTACGGAGCCCTGTACGAAAAACGGTTTTCCGCCACCCCGTCCCTGTAATTTCCGGTTCATCTCTTTTACAAATTCACGAAGATCTCCGTCTTTTTCTCCGATGATATAACGATAGCCGTTTTCATCGTTGCCGTTGAACACCGCGCAGCGACCGCCACAGCTTTCCATCACATCAGAAGCCAGCTTTCTTACGCTGTCCGGTGACATATCTTCCTCGAACAACAGCTGATCGCCGCATCCTGCTGTCTGCGCTGCGATCGTCTCGATTTTTTTCAGTTCCATTCCTACCATACGGAATTTTAACTGCTGATATTCTTTCTGTAATTTTTCCACTGTATCTGCAGTGTCATTCCATTTTGCGGACAGCAACTGAGAGATCCTGCGGTTCTGTTCTTTTAACTGATTGGTATATTCCAGTGCCCGTCTGCCGCAGAGCATCTCGATACGCATACCACCTTTAAATTTCTGTGCGGATACTAGAGTGATCTGTCCGATCTCACCGGAAAAGTCTACATGAACACCACAGCAGGCACAAATATCCATCCCCGGCCAGGTTACGATCCGCACATCACCGGTCAGTTCTTTCTTACTTCTGTAAGGCAGCGTTTTCAGTTCTTCCTCCGACGGATGAGTGATCTCAATCGGATGATTCTCCCATACATACTGATTTGCCTTCGCCTCGATCTCTTTCAGCACCGCTTCCGGCACTTCGCCGTCCACATCCAGCGTGATCGTCTCGCTTCCCATGTGAAATCCTACGTTGTTATAACCGTATTTTTCATGGATCAGTCCGCTGATCAGATGTTCGCCGGAGTGCTGCTGCATCAGGTCAAATCTGCGCTCCCAGTCGATCCTGCAGGTCACTTCTGTCCCCTCCTGGATCGCTTCCCGCGTCCGATGCCAGATTTCTCCGTCCTTTTCCTGTACATCCATAACTTCCACCCGGTTCATGGTTCCGATGTCACATGGCTGTCCGCCCCCTTCCGGATAAAATACGGTCTGATCCAGAAGGATCTCATATCCTTTCTTCACCTCTCTGCACGCAAGCACTTTTGCCTGGCAGGTGGTCTGGTGAGAATCTTTATAAAATAAACGTTCTGTTCTCATATGTATGTCCTCTTTCTGTCTCTGTTCTGACATGATAACTGCTGAGTATCTTTACAGTTACGCTGCACTTTCTCTCTGCACCATCATAGTACGAAATCGGGAAAGTTGCAAGATTACTGTTCGTTTCGCGATGCACAGAATTCTTGCTGATTGCACAAATTCGCGCGGTATGTCTAGAGCGTGTTTGAAAAAGGCTTTTCGTGAGCTGCGAGTCCCAGTTTGTGGGAGATTTTATCCGAATGAGGGCGGCGTAGCGGGCTACGGCAACCGAATGAGGGTAAAATATACCGCAAAGTGGGGCTTGCAGATTGCGGAAATGATTTTTCAGACACGCTCTAGGGTTTTCTGTGATCTTCGCTCACAATAATACCCCACGGGATATTAGCAGTGAGAAATAACTGCATTTCTATGTGACCATGTCACAGATGATTTCTTTGCTTTTTCTTCTGTTTTTGACTATACTTATACTAAACATACAAGGAGGCGATCTTTATGCAGGATGTAGTTATCATCGGCAGTGGACCGGCTGGTCTGTCCGCCGCTCTTTATATGCTCCGGGGGGGATTTTCCACTACTGTCATCGGAAAAGACAACGGGGCTCTGGAAAAAGCAGAAAAAATCGAAAATTATTTTGGACTGGAACGTCCCCTCTCCGGCCATGAACTGATTGAAAATGGAAGAACACAGGTACAGCGTCTTGGCGGTACTCTTTTACAGGATGAGGTTGTGGGGATCAGCTGGAACGGAAACTATCTGATTTCTACCGTCTCCACACAGATCGAAGCCCGCACCATCATCCTCACCACCGGTACTTCCAGAAAAGCAGTGAAAATTAAGAATCTCGCGCAGCTCGAAGGACATGGCGTCAGCTACTGTGCCGTCTGTGATGCTTTTCTCTACCGCGGTGAATCTGTCGCCGTTCTTGGAAATGGCGAGTACGCCCTTCATGAAGTCCAGGAACTTCTCCCGATCGTCGACTCCGTCACGCTTCTGACCAACGGGCTGGAACCTTCCGTTGACTTCCCACCGGAAGTTACGATCATTCAGACACCGGTTCTGGAACTTGTCGGCACAGATGCACTGGAGGCTGTCTGTCTGGAAGACGGCACGCAGATTCACCCGGCATGCCTTTTCATGGCACTCGGCACTGCGAAGGGAAGCGATCTTGCACGGAAACTTGGTATCCGGCTCGAAGATGAACGGATCATTGTCAATGAACAGATGGATACCGGACTCCCGGGCGTTTTTGCTGCAGGCGACTGTATCGGCGGGATCCTGCAGGTTTCCGTGGCAGTCGGTGAAGGAGCGAAGGCCGCGCTTTCCTGTATCAAATATCTACGGTCTTAAATTCTTATGTAACCGTAACGAGATAAAATAAGCGACAGGATATCCATATTAAAAACCCGGTACCCTGCCGCTTATTTTCTGGCAAACCACTATATTATTCTCAGCTTTTCCGAATATGCAAAAACTGCCGTATCCGAATCGCTTCGGATAGCGGCAGTTCTTTTATCGTTTGAACACTTTATATTTTTTAATTATTTCTGAGGACCAGCTGCTACCAGAGCTTTACCAGCTTCATTTCCTTCGTATTTAGCGAAGTTCTTGATGAATCTGTCAGCCAGGTCTTTCGCTTTCTCTTCCCACTGAGCTGCATCTGCGTAAGTATCGCGAGGATCCAGGATTCCGCTGTCTACGCCCGGCAGTTCTGTCGGAACTTCAAAGTTGAAGTACGGAATAGTCTTTGTAGGAGCTGTTTTGATATCTCCGCTCAGGATAGCATCGATGATACCACGGGTATCTTTGATGGAGATACGTTTTCCGGTACCATTCCAACCTGTGTTAACCAGGTATGCTTTTGCACCGCTCTTTTCCATTTTCTTAACCAACTCTTCTGCATATTTTGTAGGATGCAGTTCCAGGAATGCCTGGCCGAAGCAAGCGGAGAAAGTAGGAGTCGGTTCTGTAATTCCACGTTCTGTACCAGCCAGTTTAGCTGTGAAACCAGACAGGAAGTAATACTGTGTCTGAGCTTCTGTCAGGATAGATACTGGAGGCAGTACGCCGAATGCATCTGCGGACAGGAAGATTACGTTCTTAGCTGCCGGAGCTGCGGAAATCGGGCGAACGATTTTTTCAATATGATTAATCGGGTAAGATACACGAGTGTTCTCTGTTACGCTCTTATCAGCGAAGTCGATTTTTCCGTTCTCATCCAGAGTAACGTTCTCTAACAGTGCGTTACGTTTGATTGCGTTGTAGATGTCTGGTTCAGATTCAGCATCCAGGTTGATAACTTTTGCGTAGCATCCACCTTCGAAGTTGAATACGCCGTTGTCATCCCAGCCGTGCTCGTCATCACCGATCAGCAGACGTTTCGGGTCTGTAGACAGTGTAGTTTTACCTGTTCCGGACAGACCGAAGAAGATTGCTGTGTTTTCGCCGTTCATGTCTGTGTTTGCGGAGCAGTGCATAGAAGCGATGCCTTTCAGTGGCAGGTAGTAGTTCATCATAGAGAACATACCTTTTTTCATTTCTCCGCCGTACCATGTATTTACGATAACCTGCTCACGGCTTGTGATGTTGAACATAACAGCTGTTTCAGAGTTCAGACCCAGCTCTTTGTAATTTTCAACTTTTGCTTTGGAAGCGTTGTATACGATGAAATCCGGTTCGAAGTCTTTCAGTTCTTCTTCTGTAGGTTTGATGAACATGTTAGTTACGAAATGTGCCTGCCATGCTACTTCTACGATGAAACGGATAGCCATACGGGTGTCTTTGTTTGCACCACAGAATGCATCTACAACGAACAGTCTCTTGTTGGACAGTTCTTTCAGAGCCAGCTCTTTTACAGAGTTCCATGCTTCCTGTGTTGCAGGGTGATTATCGTTCTTATATTCGTCAGAAGTCCACCAAACAGTATCTTTGGAGTTTTCGTCCATTACGATGAACTTGTCTTTAGGAGAACGTCCGGTGTAAACACCAGTCATAACGTTAACTGCTCCCAGTTCACTTTCCCGTCCTTTTTCAAAACCTTCCAGTGTAGATTTTGTTTCTTCTTCAAATAACATTTCATAAGAAGGATTATAAACAACCTCTGTAGTTCCGGTAATGCCATACTTACTTAAATTAATTTCTGCCATTTTACATTAACCTCTTTCTTTCATAATATGATAACCACCTGCGGATGCAGGTTTATGGTATCCCTCAAAGACAGCCGCCCATAGCAACTCTCTTTATCCCTAATTATACATATTTGCGACACAAAATCAATAAAAATTCTTTTAAATTTTTGAAAAGACTAGCTAAAAACTAGGATTTCCGGTTTTCTTTGATTTATCCCACGAATCTCAGTTTCTCTATGATAATATCAGAACCGGAATCTCTTCCGGTCCTGACTTTATCTTTTACAGATATTTTCCTCTGTTTTTTAAGCAATTACTTGATTGCAGCCGTCTCGATAATGAATTTTACGCTGCCATCTGTATCTTTCTCCCAGCCATCGAATACGGTGTAGTCTTGGTCAGCTTCTGTCACTGCATCCAGACGATCCATCAGTGCCGTCAGATCGTCTCCTGCCAGATCTGCAATCTTCTGGATTCCTTCTTCGTCAAATTCTTCCATACCGTCTGCCAGTTCTGTGGAGCCGTCTGCCAGTTTCGTGGTTCCTTCTTTCAGCTGAACGCCGCCATCTGCCAGTTTTTTGGTTCCGGACTTCAACTGTGCGGCACCGTCTGCCAGTTTCTGGATACCTGCACTTAACGTATTTCCACCGGACTGCAAAGCTCTGCCACCGACGATCAGGGCACTGCTTCCTGCTACCAGTTTTGCTGTTCCGTCTTTCAGGGTACTGTTGTTTGCGATCAGGGTGTCAGATCCTTTTTTCAGGGTTTCGGTTCCCTGAGTCAGGGATGCGGAGCCCTGTGCCAGCTGTGTGACACCGTCACTGAGGGCGGATGCACCGGATGCCAGGGTTGTCAGTCCGCTGTTCAGAGATTGGGTTCCGGCTGTCAGAGCTGCTGCTCCATTATTCAGTGTATCATTTTCAGCGACCAGCCTACTGCTTCCTTTATGCAATGTGTCCACAGCATCTGAAAGTTCACCTGCCATTGTCGCAAATCCATTAAGTTTTCCTACTGCAGTCCCAAATTCTCCAGCACCGGATGTCAACTTACTACTTCCGGCCGAAAGGGTATTGACACCGGCCTCCAGCTTTTCAATATTTCCCTGTGCTGCTGCCAGTTCGCTTTCTGCACCGGTAAGACCAGCATCTACTGCTTCCAGCGTTCCCTTTGCTGTTGCAAGGTTTTTCTGTGTTTCTGCATTCACAGTCACTTTTACTTTACTGGTGTCAATTTCTGCAGCTGCGCTCTGTTCAATCGCATCATCAACATTGATATCCATACCTCCGCCAAGTTCTGCCAGAACCTGATTCTGTACTTCTTCCGATACATTTGCTGCTGCCAGTATTGCTTTTACATTAGATGCTTTTTCACTCAATTTACTGTTTGCCTGCGAAGTTGCTGCTTGATTAGCTACGGTTTTGGCAGAGTCTTTCACACTTTTAACTACTTCATCACTGGCTTCTTTCGCATCAATAGTTACATTCTTCTGCATATCAGCAGCTTCACTCTGTGCTGTTTCAACTGCTTTTTTCGCTGTTGTTACAGTATCTTTTATCGTTTTTACTTTACTTCCTATTATTCCGGCATTTTCGCTGACCTGATCGGCACCGTCTTTTACCAGTGCTGCTCCGTCCGTGATTGTTCCGCATGCTGCAGCCACATCACCTGCCTTGGTCGGTAAGGACGCTGCCATTCCGAGTGCTCCCTGCACTGATTCTTCCAGTTGTTCCAGTCCGGCATCCAGATCATTTACATATTTTGTATACACAGCCAGTCCGGACTGGAGACTCGATGCGCCAGCTTCCAGCTGTTTTCCGCCTTTAGCCAGATCTGAAACACCTGAAAGCAAAGCTGCTTTCTTTTCATTCAGCTGACTGATTCCCGCATTCAGCTGTTTTTCTCCCGTATTTACCTGATCGATACCGGCATTTAACTGTGCTGCGCCATCGGTATAAGATTTCACGCCACTTTGCAAACTTCCTGCACCGCTTCCCAGACTTTCCATACCTGCTACCAGTTTATCGATACCGGAGATCAGAGTTCCTTTGCTGTTGTTCATGGTATCAATACCATCTTTTAACTGTCCCGCGCCGTCATCGGCACTGTTCAGACCATCCACAAGGGTATCTGCGGAACTGTCCAGTTCCTGGATGCCTTCCTGCAGTGCACGGCTTCCTTCTACCAGTACGGTGGAAGATTCGGTCAGTTTATCAAGGCTGTCCTGCAAGTCATCCAGATCATCGATGTCATCCAGGCCCAGTTCATTCAGTGTACCGGTAGTTGCCACGGTAGCGGTCAGCGCCAGGGAGAAATCTTCCACATCTGCAGTGATTTCCACATAATCCGGGCTTTCTTTGTCCTTGAAGGAATCCAGATCACCCAGTTTCAGGCTGTCATACAGTCCCGGAAACCCGATTCCCAGGACGATGTTATTATTTCCATCGGAGATCACTTTACCGTTGGTTACTTCTACATTCGTAAAAGTATCAGTCGGAAGGATCATTCCGGTTGCCATCATAAAAGGTGTGTAAATTGTCTCTTTCTTTCCGTTGATCTTCGCGTTCCGGGAAGAATTGTTGGTATAATCGATACGGATCTTTACTTTTCCGCTCTTTCCTGCCAGATCTGTGGCACTGATTTCCCTGCCGTCCAGAAAGTATGTCATTTTTACCGATACCGGAAGTTCTTTGCTGGTTTCTCCCTGATAATAGATGTCATTGCCGTCTGCAGCCCATACCAGTTTGCCATTGCTTCCCTGGGTATAGCTTTCCTCACCCTTTACATTGGTGATATCGTTCAGTTCGCTGTTGTCCTCGAGCGTGCTTTCTTTGTCTGTATTCTTCAGCCAGTTACTGACGATCACTTTTTCTACATTTCCATTCTGGTCGGCATTGACATAGACGGTCTGTTCTTTTTCCGGAGTCGCTGCGGCAACAGTCGTTACCGGAACGGTTACTGCCAGCATTGCTGTCATACCTGTCATCATTGCCTGTACATATTTTCTCTTCATAACGATCTCCTCCTAATGTTTCCGTCTGAAATTCAGACTGGTTTTACAAATAATTCCATCAAACAGCCAGAACATAGCCGGCAGGAATAATAATACTGCACACATACTGATCAGCGCGCCTCTTGCCATCAGCAGACACAGAGAGCTGATCATATCAATCTGAGAATACATACCAACACCGAAGGTAGCGGCGAAGAAACTGAACGCCGATACCATAACCGGTCGAATGCTGGTTTTGTGAGCAATCTGGATCGCATCTTTCTTGCTTTTACCTTCTCCGCGCTCTTTCTCGTAACGGCTGGTGATCAGGATCGCGTAGTCTACGGTCGCACCCAGCTGGATCGTTCCGATAACGATGGAAGCGATGAACGGAAGTTTTGTTCCCGTCAGGAACGGGATACCCATATTGATAAAGATCGCACCCTCGATGACCATAACCAGGATCACCGGAAGGGAGATCGATTTAAATACGAAGAAAATGATAAAGAATACTGCCAGGATCGATACCGCACTGACCACTGCAAAGTCGTGGTCGGTGATTTCGATCAGATCTTTCGTGCACGGTGCTTCACCTACCAACATACCGGTCGGATCGTACTGTTTCAGTATCGTGTTGATCTCACTCAGCTGACTGTTGACCTCATCGGATGCTACCGCATATTCGTTCATGATCAGCATCAGTTCGTAGTTATCACTCTCCAGGATTTCTTTCACATCCTCCGGGATCATACTCTCCGGAAATGCCGGTCCAATGATACTTTCCAGACCAAGTACCTGTTTTACACCGTCTACCTTTTCGATATCGGCAATCATGTTGTATTTCTGTTTGGCATCCAGATCCTTATCCAAAAGGATCATATGTGCCGCACCCATGTCGTATTCTTCCGACAGTTTTGTATTTGCCTGGACACTTGGGAGCGTATCCGGAAGACTGGCATCCAGGTTGTAGTACACACTTGCATGTGCCTGGAAATAAGCAAACGGGATAAACAATACCACAAATAAGATTGCGAAGATCACATGGTGTTTTACCACGAAATCAGAAATCTTCGGACAATCCGGGATCAGCTGACGATGTTTTGTTTTCTCCAGTGCATTGTCAAAAATCATGATCATGGACGGAAGTACGGTAACACAGCAGATCACACCAAATAAAACGCCTTTTGTCATAACGATACCAAGGTCAAGACCCAGGGTAAAACTCATGAAACACAGGGCGATAAATCCGGCAATCGTTGTAATCGAGCTTCCGACTACGGATTTGATCGTTGCCGCAATGGCTTTTGCCATTGCCTCTTTGTGATCCTCTTCGCCTTTTTCTCTCTGTTCCTGATAGCTGTGCCACAGGAAGATCGAGTAGTCCATCGTGACACCCAGCTGAAGGACCGCACTCAGTGCTTTTGTAATGTAGGAGATCTGTCCCATGAAAATATTAGTTCCCATGTTATACAGAATCGCCATGCCGATGCTTAACAGGAAAAATACCGGGATCAGATACGATTCCATAGTCAGCGCCAGAACGATACAGGAGAGAACGACTGCAATCAGTACGTAGATCGCAACCTCGGATTCTGCCAGGTTCTTGGTGTCGGTGACGATGGCTGACATACCGCTTAAGAAGCACTGTTTGCCTGCCAGTGCACGGATGTTTTCGATGGCATCCATAGTCTCATCGGCAGAAGTCGTCGTATCGAAAATAATAAACATCAGCGTGGAATCGTCTGCATTAAAGGCCTCTCTGATGTCCTCCGGCAACATCTCCATCGGAATGCTGATATCCGCAAAACTGTCATACCAGACAACCTTGCTGACATGTTCCACATCTTCAATCTGTTCTTTTAACTTTGCCACATCTTTGTTTTCCATGCCCTCGCAGATAAACATCGAATAGGCTCCCGTTCCAAACTCATCCACCAGGATATCCTGACCCTGCATCGTCTCGATGGAATCCGGCAGATAATAAAGCACATCATAATTGACTCTTGTGTTGATATATCCAAAGACGGATGGAATCAGCAACAACAATCCGATGATAAATATCGGAATTCGAAACCTGACGATCTTCCTTCCCAGCTTCTCCATATCATATTCCTCCCTTAACCTCTCTTATCATATTTCCGCCGGTCGTTTTACTGACCTTTGGTCATTTATTGTTATACCTTAAAAATGACTTTTAGTCAATATTTATTCCACAAAAAGTTGACTAAAAGTCATTTTGTATTTTATGCAACTTTCCGAAAATATAAAAATGACCAATTTTCATTTGACTTTTTTGTGGATATTTCCTTATAATATGGGAAACAACGACAGGAAGGGGGCTGATCCCGGTATGAGAAAAGTCGATCACAACAAACAGCAAAAAAGGGAATCCCTGCTGGATTCCGCTTTCTCTCTCTTTATAGACAATGGATTCAATAAAACTTCCATTGCAGATATTGTTAAAAATGCAGGCGTGGCAAAAGGAACGTTTTACCTTTATTTCAAAGATAAATACGATATCCGCAATCACCTGATTGCCCACAAGGCAAGCCAGGTGTTTCAGACTTCTTATCTGGCATTGCAAAAGCACACAGAAATCACGGATTTTGAAGATCAGGTGATCTTTATAATGGATGATATTTTAGATCAGCTGGCAAACAATCTGAATCTGGTACGCCTCTTATCCAAACATCTGAGCTGGGGATTTTTCAAAAACTCACTGTTCTTCACACCGAGCGAAGATACTCCATCCATTCATACTATCTATGATAGCATGCTTCAAAATGCCAATCATACCTACCACTCTCCGGAGCTTATGATGTACATGATTCTCGAACTGGTCAGTGGAACCAGCTACAATTCGATCCTTTACCAGCAGCCGGTAGGTCTTGAAGAACTCAAGCCACAGCTGCACCAGGCAGTACGCGGAATCTTTAATCAATACCGGGCAGATGAAATTACAGACATTCCTGAAACTTAAAAAATGTGGCGAAGCCCCCGTGAGGGAATCTCTTCGCCACATTTTTATGTCCAAAGCTTTGTCTGGACAGGAAGTCAAAAAAAGCCATCACAGGGAACTTCGGCGGATGCGGTTGCCTCTTGTTCCTCTGCAATGGCTGAAACCCTTACTTTTTGGAAGATAAATTGTTGGAGAGTAAGGGTATAAAACCACCTTCTCATCAGATCGATGAATTCTGATGGAAGGGGATTTTACCGAATGTTATTGCGTATTTTACAGACTGATACTTGAACTATATCCCGTCAGTGACTCTGAATATCCACTATAATCAGTAACTAACGCACTGGCTTTTGCTCTGTAGCTTCCTGATCCTAATCCAGAAATTGTATAACTTTTTGTTGTTCCATATGTATCATATGCTGTTGCTTTTTTAGAAGCTACATTTGTCCATTTGTTATTTACATATTTTTGTAAAGTATATGTTACTGTAATAGATTTTACAGTATCTATACACACTGTTTCTGCACGTATTCCTACCTTATTAGATCCTAATTTTACTATTGAAGTAATAATATCTGATATATGCAACGTGCTTGGTGAAATTTCAGATTCAATCCATCCGCTAAATATCTCATCTGTCTCTACCATTTCATATGTCTCATTTTTGGGCATATTTTCTGCAAAAATTGGAACACTTTGTCCCACAAGCATCATACAACTCAATAGAATTGCCAAATATTTTCTCATGTAAGTTCTCCTTTATTCTTATTTATAAAATAATCCTTCAATCAGTTTTTTAAATTCCTCTTTTGGCAAATTACCTCCAACGAATAATACTGTATTATCATGTATAATTTTACATTTTAGGCTATCATCCTGAACACTCTTGTATATTATTGCGTCCATATCCAATGCATTAATTTTTACTTTTGCATCAATAGTACCCTCATCCACCGTCCCATTTCCTATATCATCTATTTGTTTTTGCTGATTTACATGAACAACATATGTATTATCAATTTTCAAACGTATACTAATGTTACGATAAGTTTTGTTATATATAGCCTCTTCTACAATACAATTATCAGGCATATTACCAAATTCGAAAATAGGTCGTTTCACTTCTGCTCTAATTTCATTATAGACTTTTCCCAAGTCCTCATCCCGAAATATAATATCCTCCGTTTCCCCAATATTTTCTTCTTCCATTACAGTTCCATAGGTATTGTACTGATATCCACCTTGTTCAAACGCATTCTCATGAATTTTCCCAATATCATCCGCCTGAGCCACCGATGTAAACTCCAGATGCTCTCCTATATGTACTGCACTGATTGTAAGAATCACGGCTGCACATGCTCCTGCGAGAATTCGTCTTTTTATTTGTTCTTTTCGGCGTTCTTTTTGGTAGATGCGTTCGAAGTCTCCATTCCAGTCTTCCGGTATCTGATATTGGGACAGACCTTTGTCGCGTTCCAGTTCTTTCAAAATTTCAGGAAGATGTTCTTTGATTTGCTTGTATTCCGGACTGTCATATATTTTATCTCTTTTCTTCATCGAATATCCTTTCTCCGGTCTCTGGCGGGAGCCGTTTCACGGTGAAGTGAATAACATCATCCGAATACATGGTGCTGATAGATTACCGACGTTTCTTCCTGAATATCCCAAGACTTTCTTCGATCTTTCTACGCAGCCGGCTTCGTCTGCATTTGAAAGCGTTCGAGACTTCCCCGGTTGTATCAGAAAAGTATTCGATTGCCAGAATTCTCCGCTCTTCCTCTGTCAGTCCTTCTACCAGTTCCATTGCAATCATTCTTGCGACCACTATGTCCTGCACAGAACAGACTTCCTGTTGTTCCCGTAAAGCAAGACCGATCTTTTCTCCCAGTTCTTCTGTTCTTTTCCTGGAACGGTAGTAATCAATTACCTTGGTCTGAGTCACCCTGATCAGCCAGGCAAACTGACCCTCATCGCCTTTATCATATAATTTGTCGATTGCATTCAATAATGATGTCCACACCTCCTGTAGGATATCACGAATGTCTTCTTCTGGCAAATCCGGAAAATGTTTTTTCACGTACCAATACATAAACTGCCTATATTTTACGTAAAGCTCCTGGCATCGATCATGGTCCCTCCTATCCACGATACCACCTCCTTCGTTATTCATAGTTCCTCTTCCTGTTTCCTCTTTGTTTATGGCTTCATAATACACAACTTTCTTACATTTTTCAATAGTTTTTATTAATTTTATACAACTTTTTTCCTGTTTTATTGTGCATTTTTGTATCATTTTGTCTATATTTGTCGTTTTTGCATATTTATATATTGCATCTTGTTAGAAAGTACTTTCCTGTAAGTGAGACAAAACTCGTTTCGAAAGCTTTGTCCCCTGCCAAGGCACATTCTCGCGCCAGTGGCGCTTGTTTAGCAACGGCCGGAGTGAAACGTAGATTGCTTGCGACATCTGCCTTGTACGCCGCAGTGCGCATCCTCGTGGAGCGTTTCTTACGTTACAGAAAAGCAATTTCCCGTAACAAAAAAACAGATGACAGATACTGTTTCATCTGTCATCTGTTTCGTTTTTATTCAAACATCTCTATTGTCACCTTGTTACTGATGAACTGATAGCAGAACCGTACCACGGTGTTATCTTTCCGGGTAGTGAAATATGCCTTATTTGACGAACCGCTCCTCGGATAGCCATCTGCCTGATAGGTGGCAGACAACGTTCCATACGTGGAAATAGAATAATCGTAGGTTCCCGCAAACGGAATGACCACCGATAAGGTATATGTATTATCACCAATATAATACATTCTTGTCAGCTCACTGTTGGAGTCATTCTTTACTGCTCCCACATGAGACTGAAAACTTCCGTAAACAACAATTTTTTCCGGGAGTTTCATTCCGGTTTCTTCATCACAGACATTTTCTGCTCCATAGCGGATCAGCATCTCCGGATTGGCTGCTTTCTCCCGCAGCGTGTGGCCGGTCGCCCATAGGCGTTTTGCAGTCTCTTCCTGATCGAATCCCATCGGGCAGGCTGCGCTCTTCGTGTTGATCTGATAGAAATCCTGTGCATCCATCTGACCGTTATCTGCGCGCTTCATGGACACTTCCGCATTGTGGATCATCCGGCGGAACGGCAGTTCGAAATATGCATTTGGATTGTTGATTTCAGTCCACTTGTAGGTATATTCCAGAAAATGATTCCGGCCTTCCTCCGGCTGGTTGGCAAACCAGGCGATCTGGTCGTATCCCCACCAGTCTCTCCAGGCCAGTTCTTCTCTCGGTATATTTTCCCGGTCATCAACGACCAGTCCGCCCCAGTTGTCGTATTCCATCAGGTATGGCATAGTTTTCGCGGACCATCCATTTGGATTTTCTCCACCTTCGCTGTACCCCTCACGCACCAGTACCAGCTCTTCTCCCGGCACTTCCAGAAGCGGCATACGGGTAAATGGCATTGCATGATAATCAAACAGCAATTTTCCACGGATATTTACCCCATGGGTATGTGCATCCAGCAGTATCTTGTGACGTCTTCCATGAATTTTCGCATACTCGCGGATCATACCGAACAGTTCTGTTGTTTTTGCCATTCCTTTATCGTTCGCGGTATACAGGTGCACCTGCCCCATATGGAGTGCCTCATAGCCACAGTCGATGTATCGGGTTGCCCGGTAATAAAACCACAGTCTTGCTTCCTGCCGGGACAGATCCGGAATCCCCCCGTCTTTTGCCGGATCCTCTCTCCTGCTGGTAAATCCGCTGGATTCGTCTGTAAACAACGCATCATCCAGGCAAAAACACCGGTGTTCCGGTTCCATACCAAATGCTTCAAACACATAGTCCGGGATCTCTACTGTCTCCATACGGCGTGTGATCCACTCGAAGACGCAGGACTGCAGGATCACTTCCGGATCCTGGGCATGCACTTTGTCTGCCAGTTCCTTTGACAGCCGAAAATGTTCTTCGTCATCCATCGTCATATACCAGATACCTGATGCTCTTCCAAGAAATTTCACACCCATCTCCCGGATCGCACGCAGATCATCTTCCAGTGTTTTGCTTTCATATAAACCTGCTGCCGTCACACTCCGGGACAGGTAATTTTCCAGAACTTCTCTGGAGATATAGCCATCAAATGTAAAATTCATCGTTTTTCCCCCGTAACATTTCCTCTCTGTGAAACGCTACTTCCTTCTCTCCTGTTTTCGTAACTTCTACGTCCGTATATTGCTATCCGGTACATCGTTTCGTAAATAACTGTATCCTTCACGCAGGATACGGATTCGAGTGTGCAGTTCAAAAAACGCAGGCGTAGCGGGCTACGCTGAGGCTTTTTGAACTGTGCACTCGGATTCGCAGACAAGCGAATGATACAGTTATTTCGAAAACGATGTACGAGTCAGATAAGCCGCCAGGGTACTCATACATACCCCACTGGCTCCCTCTGCCATCTCATCGGTTTCTTTGCGTACCACGGACGGTCCCACCATATCGAGATGGATCCACTGTGTTCCATCTTCCACAAAGTTTTCCAGGAAACATGCCGCCACGCTGGCACCTGCCCCTTTCCCCGGGGCATAATTGGCAAAGTCCGCACAGATCGACCATTCGATCATCTTATGGTAGATCGGTCCCATCGGCAGCTGCCAGTAATATTCTCCGGTCTGCTCCGCTGTTTCTTCCCAGATGCGAAGTGCTTCCCGCTCATTGCCAAACAGCGCAACCACCTGATCTCCCAGGGCACTCTGTGCCGAATACGTCAGAGTGGCAAGGTCGATCACGGTGCGCGCCCCCATACGCTGCGCAAACGTGATACCGTCACATAATACCAGCCGTCCTTCCGCATCGGTGTTGTAGACTTCCACGGTCTTTCCTGCCAGCGTTGTGATCACGTCTCCCATCTTTACCGCATCCGGGCTGATCACATTTTCTGCGAGCATCAGCACTGCCATCACATTTTTTTCGACTTTCTGTATGGCAAGATACTCCAGTATCTCCATCATTTCCGCTGCCCCGCACATATCGTACTTCATGCCGTTCATGCCATCGATAGACTTCAGATGATACCCCCCGGCATCAAACATCAGCCCTTTTCCGACCAGTGCGGTCCAGTCTGCCCCCGGTGCGCCCTCATAGCGAAGCACTACCATGGCAGCCTCTCTCCGGCTTCCCTGATTGACTGCTAAAAGAGCGCCGCATCCAAGTTCTTCCAGCTTCTGATCTCCATAGATTTCACAGTCGATTCCTAGCTCCTGCGCCAGCGTCTGTGCATACGATGCCAGATCTTCGGTATGTAAGTAATTGTTCGGCAGATTTCCAAGAGTTCTCGCATGTCCTTTACAACGTCCCAATAATTCCCCACGCTCCAGCGCTGCTATTTCCTGCGCCGAGCCTTCCAATACAAATGTATAACAGGTATCTCCATAATCACACAGTGAATCCCTGTTTTCGTATACTTTCTGTTTTCCCAGCATCTTCACTCCGTTCCGGGAAAACTGATATGCACCATCGTACAGGCTGCATACCCCATTGCACAGCATCTGTATCCATTCCTCTTCGGAAAATCCTTCTTTTTTTACCACGATCCGGCAGTCAACGCCCCGTTTTTTCCCAAGTTTCCGGAAGTTTTCCGGTGTCGCCCTTCCTTTCTCCAAGAAAACTTCTGCCTGCTGTTCTTCTGCCTGATTCGTCCATCGGATCTTCATCTTATCCACACCCCACATACTTTTCCCCTGTATATTTACACAATTTCCCGGTTATACAGGTGAAACCTTGATTGCCTTATTATTTTATCACTCAGATATCAGTGAAAGATTCCCCCATAAACCTCGTCATATTTATCTACCAGCTGTTTTGCCAGCGAATACGAATTTACCAGCGGATGTAACATCAACGCCTGTACAGCGGTTTCTTTGGACTGATTTTTGACTGCCTCTACGGTCAGTTTTTCGTACATTTTGATCAGACGGATCAACAGATAGCAATGTTCCGGTACTTCTTCAACTCTGACCGGATGGATGCCGTCTTTGGATACCAGGCAGGTAGTCTCGATCACATCTTCATCTGCCAGTCCTGGGATGCTTCCGTTATTTTCTACGGACAGTACCAGATATTTTCCTTTTTCACTCTGCATACCTTCGATGCAGTCCAGCATAACCCCTGCATATCCCATACCGTCCGGTACTTCCAGCTGGCCTTTTTCCAGCAACGGACGTTTTGCCAGGCCGGACTCGATGCTCATGTAGGAGTTCTCACGAACCTGCATATAATACAGGAAAATCTGCAGTGCGCCTTCCGGATCGGCGTCGATATCCATATGCTTCAGTTCGTCCATCATCTGAATATTAACGTTCTCGATGGTCTTTCCTCTGGTTGCACCTGATTTTTTGATATTTTCCAGTGCTTTTTCTCTGTGATAGTAGTAGTACAGATATTCGTTCGGCAGGAATCCGATGGAACGGAGCAGGTCCGGATCAAACATGGAGAATTCCTGTACCCCCTGTAAAAATGCATCGTCCGCCAGCAGTTCCGGTAAGATTTCCTCGCCTTTTTTCTTTACGCTGCGGATCCAGGACAGGTGGTTTAATCCGAAGAATTCTACATACAGATCGTCTTCTTCCACCCCCAGATCGTGTGCCATGCGGAACTTGGTGCTGCTTGGAGCATCACAGATACCGATGATCTTGTCGTATCCGGCGCTTCGCAGTGCCTGTGTTACCAGACCGGACGGATTGGTAAAGTTGAAGATCCATGCATCCGGTGCATATTTTTTTATCAGTTCACAATATTCCATCAGAACCGGAATGGTACGAACTGCCATGGAGAATCCGCCGACACCGGTTGTCTCCTGTCCGATCACGCCCAGATCCAGAGCGATTGTTTCATCTACAACACGGGAATGGTCTCCGCCGACACGCAATGTGGTTACGATATAATCTGCTCCAGTGATGGCTTCCACCGGATCGGATACCGCCCATACTTTCAGTTCTTCGTGGTTTCTCTCCACTACATGTTTACATAACTTTTCAATGATTCTCTGTTTTTCTTCCTGGATATCGTAGAGTACGACTTCGTCAATGTGAAGTTTTTTATATCTTTTTAAAAGTCCGTTGATAAAAATTACGGTACGTACACCTGCTCCTCCGATAACTGCAATTTTCATAACCTTTTCCTCCTTGTTGTCTCTATTTGTTTCTCTCTATAGTTTCCTGGTTTTTGATAAATGTTTCCAGCTTCTCCTCTGTCGGAAATCCGGTATTCCCACCCAGCGCGGTTACGGAGAGTGCTCCGCATCCGTTTCCGCATTTCAGGCATTCTTCCATGGATTTTCCTCTCAGGAATCCGTAGACAAATCCCGCATTAAAGGAATCTCCGGCTCCTGTAGTGTCCACGGCTTCCACTATGTACGGTGCGGCCTGATACAATCTGCCGTCTTTTACTGCGATGGAACCTTTTTTGCCCATCTTGATAACCGCCATACCTGCAGTCCGGGCAAATTCCCGTGCAGCTTCCTCAGCACTTTCTTTTCTTCCGTAGTGTTCTGCTTCTGTCTCATTCATAAACAGCACATCAATATACGGGAAGAGATCCCGGATCTCCGGTTTCCACTCGCCGGTGGAATCCCAGCCGACATCAAAGGATACCGTTGCCTGTGTCTCTGCCTTGATCTTCTTTAACAGTTCCAGATATTCGTTATGATTGATGGAACCTGCATAGCCGGTCACGTGGATATGTGCGGCTTCTTTTACTTTTGCTACATCTACATTGACAATACTGATCTTTTCGTTGGTCCCCCGATAGGTCAGAAAAGAGCGGTCTTTTTCATTGGTAAAGCTCAGTGAAATTCCCGTTTTTAACTCCTTACTTATCACAAGCAGAGAATCATCTACATGGCTTTCCCGAAATTTGTTCCGGATCAGTTCGCCGTAACAGTCATCTCCCACCTCTCCCTGAAAGACCGGGTGAAGTCCCAGCTTGCCGACTCCCAGGGTAAATAATGCGGCGCCACCGCCGACAAATGTTTCCATCACGGAAACTTCGTCTTCCTGTCCCGGTTCCGGAAATTTTTCCACTCCCGGGATCACGATATCAATGTTGACATCGCCGTATACATAAACATCCCACTTTTTCGCGTTCATACCTTCTCCCTCTCTCGTGTGCCCGGATTTTCTGTCACTTCCGCAGCCCGTTTTATTCATTAATCATGATTCGCACCTTCGGTGCTTGACGCTGCTTTCGCAGCTATCATGACCGACATTCGCCGCTCACGATGAATAAACTTCGTTTATTCCCGCTCGCTAATGCTCATTGTATCATGATTCTGCAGCACCATGTGGTGTATTTTTTTATACTTTTCTCTTTTTTCTCTATAAAATCTGCTTTTTTGACTTTTCTCAGAAACAGTAATTTTCAACCTTATTTTTTTCACAGAAAAAGGTTCCCCGCATCGCTCATAGATTCATCTCTATATAAATGCTGAACGAGGCAAAGAACCTTTTGATATTTTACTTAACCTTTCACTGCACCGATCATCGCGCCCTGTGCAAAGTATTTCTGCACGAACGGGTATACACAGAGAATCGGAACGGTTGTAACAACAACTGCTGCCATCTTCAGAGAATCGGATGTTACAGACACGGTATTATGCGCCAGTGCCTGTGCAACAGAAGTTACTTCCTGCTGTGAATTCATTGCTTTTGTCAACATCTGCTGCAGAACGGTCTGTACCGGCCACAGTTTGGTGTCGTTGACATAGAATGCTCCTGCAAACCAGTCGTTCCAGTGATTTACTGCGGTATACAGTCCAACTACGGCGATTACCGGTTTACTTAACGGAAGCATGATTTTCAGGTAAGTCTGAAAGAATCCGCAGCCGTCCAGTTTGGCTGACTCTTCCAGGCTGTCCGGGATTCCTTCGAAGAAGGTTCGTACCATCAACAGATAGGTAACGCTCACCAGACTCGGAACTACGTAAACCCAGAAAGAGTTTAACAGGTGTAAGTTTTTGTACTGAATATAGGTAGGGATCATACCACCACCGAACAGCATGGTAAATGTGATCAGCATGGTGAGGATCTTTCTTCCCGGCAGATCTTCCTGTTTCAGTGCATAACCTGCCAGAGTAGTTACCATTAAGCTTAAAAACGTTCCGATTACAGTTCTTGCGATCGTGATCACATAAGCTGTGGTAATACTTCCGTCTTTGAATACTTCTTTGAAGTTATCCATGGTGAACTGTCTCGGCCAGAACCATACGCCACCCCTCGCTGCATCCGCTCCGTCGTTGAATGCCAGCGCCACTACGTTCAGGCAGGGGAGCAGAATGATCAGACAGAGTGCAATAATGATCAGATAGATCAGAATCTGAAGTGCCTGATCCATCGGATTGACTTTTATCTTTCTTTTGTGCATTGCGTACCCAATCCTTTCTGTAAGTGTAACTTACCCGCTTTTCATTCCCCTGCCTGCCACCGGGGCAGGCAGGATCTCTTTGTCTTAGTCGTAGAAAGATACAGAGTCCGGATCCTCTTCGTATACATCTTTTACGTATTTTTCAAAACGATCGATCCCTGCTGCCTTCAGCTGATCGCGGAAAGATTCGATGATTGTTTTTACTTCATCATCCGATTTTGCGAAGCAGGCCTGTACGAATGTCTCATCCCAGTCAAGCAGATCCATCTGTGTCTTTACATCCGCAAGTTCGTCCGCGGACATATAAGCTGTTGCATCCAGCCCCGGAACCAGTTTCTTTTCTACCGGGTAATCTTCTGCGATCTGTACACTTCTTGCAAAAGTAGAGTTACCGGAAGATGCTCCCGGACGGGACTCACCAAAGTTATCTTTGTTGTTTTTGTTTGTCAGAACAAACTCGAAGAAGTAGTTTCCGGATCCACCGAATCCCGCACCGATGGTGTTGATCAGATAATCTGTATCTCCATCATTCAGTTTTTCTGCAACTTCATCTGTCAGTCTTGGGTAGCCGTCTTCCATTGTGTAGGATACGCCTTCCGCACCATACTGTGCGATGATCTGTCCTTCTTTTGTAGAAAGCCAGTCAAAGAACTGGAAGATTTCTTCCGGATTCTCTGCATCTGCGGAGATTGCCATACATCCACGACCGCTCTTTCCATGTACGACTTCCTTGTTGTCATCAGCAATATCGTTCAACGGTCCTAACGGGATCCAGTCATCATTGGAGTAAATAATCTCTTCGTAATTATGTACGTCAGCGATAATTGCTGAGTTGTGGTTTTTGGATACTTCTTCTGCACGGGTAGAGTCCATGGTGAAGAATTCCGGGTTCATCAGATCTTCATCCAGAAGTTTTCTGACAAAATTGATTTCATCATATACATGATCGGTTTCTGCGATATGCTTTACATCGCCGTTTTCATCCAGGTTGTAGTCATCGCTTACACCCCAGTCATAACCGGTTGCGATATATTTCAGAGCATCAACAGATCCGCCCCAGTATTTCGGTCCCAAGGGATAGACAGCATTTCCGTTGTCATCAGTATAACCGCCTTCTTTGATCTTAACCAGCAGATCATAAAAGTCTTCTTGTGTGTTGATTGCTGTGGTATCAATACCCAGATCATCTGCGATTGCTTTCTGAATATACATACCGCCTACATATTCCTCATCCGCATCATATTCCAGAGAACGGTCAATTTCATCGATATTCATCTGCCACAGATATACACCATCCAGGTCATCACGGAATACAATGTTGTTCTTTGTATCATCCGGCAGATAATCGTCTTCATAATATTTGGAATATACTTCGCTGTTTTTCATGTATTCAGATACATCTGCGAACATTCCGTCTTTTGCTGCTTTGTACAGCAGCGGGAACTCCGGTCTTGTGGAGTTATCCAGGTAAGATACGATAACATCCGGGATGGTTCCGGAAGCCAGCTGCGAAGCCAGAACTTTTGCATCACTGTCACCAGGTGTATATTTTACATCCAGTTTGATACCGGTCAGTTCTGTGATCTTTTTCATGGTTTCGGTGTTGTTAAAATCTTTTGGAAGCGTATTTCCGATATCATCTACGTATGCCTGTACGGTGATGGTCCGGTCAGCGATCCAGGTATCCGGTTTGTCAGAGTTATCTTCACCGGTATCTTCTGTTTTTGCACTGCTGTCTTTGCTGTCAGATGAGCCGCCGCATCCTGCAAACATGGTCACTGCCAGTGTTCCTGCCACGGAAGCTGCCATCAGGCGTTTTACCATTTTCTTTTTCATGTAGTTTCCTCCACTTCGTTGAATTCTCAGGTTCCTTTTTTATTCCTTTGTTACCACAGTCCGACTTCCGTGATCTTCTTACAGATCCGGTTGCAGACTACTACAAGCACCAGTCCTACCAGACCCTGGATCAGACCGATCGCCGTTGCATATCCAAACTGTCCTCCCTGAATACCGATACGCAGAACGTATACATCAAGGGTATCCGCCAGAGACATGTTACCAGGTGTACGTAACAGCCAGATCTGTTCTACACCGGAAGAAAGCAGTCCGCCAACTCCCATGATAAACAGAAGACCGATCGTTCCCCGGATACCCGGCAGTGTGATATGCCACATTTTTCCCAGTTTTCCGCATCCGTCCATCTCCGCTGCCTCGTACAATGCCAGGTCTACGGAACTGATTGCTGCCAGATACATGATGGAATCCCATCCGATATTTCTCCACAGATCCATGGAAAACAGGATTCTGAAGAAATATTTTGCTTCCATCAGGAAGAATGTACTTCCATCTCCGCCCAGTGCTGCGATTGTCTGATTCAGAACACCGGTGTTTGGTGCCAGAATTCTCTGCAGCATAGTTACGATAATAACAGAAGAGAGAAAATGCGGCAGATATGTGATGGTCTGCGAGATCTTCTTAAACTTCATGCTGCGAAGTTCATTCAGCAAAAGGGCAAGTATGATAGCGAATGGAAATTCCAGGATACATTTGATCACACCGACTGTCAGTGTATTCTTAATCAGTCGCGGTGCATCATAGCTGGAAAAGAAGGTCTTGAAATATTTCAGACCGATCCATGGGCTTCCCCAGATTCCTTTCTTAAAGGAATAATCCTTAAATGCAAGAATAGAACCCGCCATCGGCACATAGCAGATCAGTGCATAGTAGATGATACATGGAATCAGCATCACATACAACGGCCAGTAACGTACCAGTCGTTTCTTCAGCGGCTGTTTTTTCGGCTTATATTTTTTAGCCTTTTCAACACTTGCTGCTTTCATAGATTTCCTCCTTCATTTATTTGATGAGGCTATTATACGAAGCAGCTGTTTTTCTCACAATGGACATTTCTTCCGGCACCAGTGGAAAAATCTACACTCTGAAAAATGTCCAGTATTCTTTATAGATTTATCCACTCAAGTTCCGCACAAACCGGATAATGGTCGGAAAGCCATACTTCTTTGTCGCGGTCTTCCCATTTTTTTACACTGCGGCAGGTAAGTCCTGCATAACCTTCTTTTGCTTTTTTGATATAAATATAATCGATCCGTTCCGGTTCATCTTCTGGTTCAAATCCGTGATAGGTAATGCCAATGCCCTCCGTACAGTTGACATAATCTGTCCGTTCTCTCATCACGGCAAATTCTTCTCCGTCCGGCTCTGCGTTAAAGTCACCCGCAAGGATCACCGGTGCGTTGGCGAATAAAACGGCATCATCCATCTTCTTTAGGATCTGAGACAGTCCCAGGGTTCTCGCCTGCACGCCGAGATGATCCAGGTGGATATCACACAGACGGAAGACTTTCTTCTCCTGAAGATCTTCCAGTACCACTTCCGTGCACACACGCGGACAGATGGACTGTTCCTCGTATCTGCTTGCCGGCACATACGGTGTCGGAGACAACCAGAACGTTTCCATATTGAGCAGGTTCAGACGTTTCGTGCGGAAAGCTACAGTCATCTGTTCATCTTCGAGTGTTTCGCTTCTTCCACAGCCGATCACGGTATATTCCGTCAGGTTCTCTTTCAGCCATGCTGCCACATGGGGCAGGACTTCCTGAAAGCAGATCACATCCGGTTTCTCTTCGGCAAGTTTCTTTAAGATCACAGGTTTGCGGAACCGAAAACTGTTGGCTCCATCCTGGTCATAATCACATCGTATATTAAAAGTCACTAATTTTAACATATTCTTCCTCCTGTGTGTCCTTTTTTCTGTCGTAACTGTTCAGCCTCTTCATAATTAATCACTTTCTATCATCAAAACTATCAGAACAGCCATAACCAGATTGGCTGTGTCCATGCCTTCTGTCCTCTGCTGTTCTTGATCGTCACTCTCACATACTCCTCATCTCCGTTTAACGCAAAGCTCCCTTCGGTCAGACAATCCCCTTCCTCGCTGAACAGACAGTCTCCCCGGTGCGGTGTCTGAAAATAAATATGCTGACACGGATCACAGGTCACATGTGCAACTCCGTCTTCTACATAAAAATCATGGAGCAAAGGTCCGGAAGATGCATAAAAACTTCCGTCTTTGATCGCCTCGAGGATTCCCCTGTGAGTGAATTCTTTCGTCTTTACCATGATAAATCCACCAAGATCGTGTTCCCCGATATTATGGGCATCATCCGTAGCAAAACAGAAGATTTTATTTCTTACAAACAGAAAATGATCAAAATACGTCTCCGAATTACCGTTGTTTCCGAAAAATTCGGAACCGTGGTTGTAGATTTCCATACCGATCATACCCTGCAGATATTTGATATCGGTAGAATCGATCTTCGACCAGTACGGATGACCATACAGTGTTACATTTCCTCTCTGTCCGAAATATTCGATGATACGCTCCGCTGTTGTCAGCACACCGTTTCTGCGTTCTTCTTCAAAAGTATAATGTTCCGGTATCCGGTTTGTCTCCGGCAGACCGAAACCTACCAGATGATGATCCTTTCTTCCCGGCAGCTCAATATCCAGCTCCGTTCCCGGAAATACCAGAAAATCATCCCGGTTCAGTTCCGGATGAATCCCGTAAACCCAGTGATCTGTCAGTGCCAGAAAATCATATCCTTTGCTGCGATAATGTTTTGCAGTCTCTGCCGGCGTATGCATGCCGTCCGACCAGGTCGTGTGAGTGTGAAGATTTCCTTTTTTGTAAGTTCCTTCTTTATAAAGTGTTCTCTTTTCCATGTGGCTCTCCTTTATTTTCGCATATTTTCCAGTTTCGTCAATCTGTCCGGCGTCAGTTGCATCTACTTTCTTCCGTATTTGCGACTATTATAGCAAATCTGTTTTTTCCCTATAATGTACAGAACTTTTAAAATAACTGGACTTTTCTACGAATTTTTTCAGACTATTGACATCGGCAATCGGTCTGCGTATTCTGAGAATATACAGTCGGTATCGTACCGGCTGCAAGGACAGAAAACCTACAAATGAAAATGGAGACTACTATGGAAGAGATGAAAACCATTTACCAGGTAGAAGGAAAATTATGCAAAGACTTTATCGGTCAGATTTCCTACACCGTCTGCCTGGATCAAACTTACGGAGAACTGGATATTGAATTTTCTTTTGGACCGCAGCACTTCCGCCCGGAAGATGTGACCCCGGAACTGAAACAGCGCCTGCTTGACTACTGTAAAAAAGAATATGGTATGGAAGAAGGCACACCGGAGGAATGGGAAGATGCCGTGTATCACGGTATGAAAACCGAGATTCATACCATGGCAACCCTGAATGATACCTTCATCGGCAACATTCACAGACAGCTGACAACCCGACACATGCATTTTACCGCAACAGAAGCTACCGAAGGATGTATCCCACAGCCAGCCATCGAAGGCGTATTAAAAGTAACCATCCTGGTATTTTCCGTACTGCTGGATGACACCAACTACCAACTGACGGTACGCGCACGTTAAGGGAGGAACTTTTTATGTATAAGAGACTGGAATTACACAATCATACCAACGAATCCGACGCAGTATTTACCTGCAAAGAACTGACGGACTTTATGGTGGCAGACCAGGTGGATGCCTTCGCCCTGACTGATCACAACACCATATCCGGACATTGCAAAATTAAAAATTATCTGAAAGAGCATCCACAGCCAATCGCCTTTATCCCCGGCATGGAATATACCACTTATTACGGCCACATCCTCTGTCTGAACCTGACCGAGTATGTGCCGTGGGAAAATATCAACAGACACAAGCCGGAACTTCTCTTCCGTGCTGCCCGTGAAAAAGGAGCACTGGTCGGCGTGGCACATCCATATTCCTTCGGATGGCCGTTCGCACAGGGCTGCCGTTTCGAGATGACGATCACGGATTATTCCTGCTGTGACTTCATCGAGATCTTCAACAACCCGGAACCGCTTCACGAAGTCAATGAAAAAGGAGTAAAACTGTGGGAAAATCTGGTGCTTTCCGGTGAAAAACTGGCTGCTACCTGTGGCATGGATCTTCATGGCAACAGCACCCTGCACGGACATTATTCCACCTATATCCAGGGTGAACCGGACGGCGATGTCTGCCGGGAACTCTCCGATGCGATCCACAACCAGCGTACCTGGGTATGCAAGGGACCTCTGTTGGAAGTACATAACGATGGAGAAGCACTCACCTTCACCATCCACCAGACCGGAAAACCTGGATACGAACCGCTCGCCGAGAACGATTATAGAGTCACTCTCCGCACACAAGATCAGGTTATCACCTGCGACGTATCCGACCGGATCCCGCTGGCTTCTTTTGCAGAGCATGCGATTATTATCCCGATGCTTTTCGAGAAAGAAACCATTATCGAAAACCTCGTATGTACAAGCCCGGTGATGTATCTGTAAGATAACACAGATGATTGTTTTTTCATATTACCAACTTTCCCAAAACTATAAACCGGAAGACAGTAAAATATTTTTACTGTCTTCCATCTGCCCCGGCAAACGCCACTTCCAGTCCTTTTTCCTGTCAGGGTTTTACATAATCTTCTGTTTTCAGTTTTTTCAAATTATTCCGTCTGCCACGAAAATTTTTTTCTTCCCCAGCATGCACACCATCAGTGCCAGGAATGTCATCACTACCCAGCTTCCTATCGTCACGTCCCAGCCTTTCTGTTCTACCAGAACCCCGATCGTAAACGTGGATACCGCCGTTCCCACATATGCCATACCGTTCATAAAACCGGACACCGTGGATACCTTTCCGATCGCCTCATAGCGAAGCGGAAAGAAATTGACAAATATCGTGTTAACTCCCATCATGGATGCCGTTGTCATCGCAAACAGTACAATGGTCAGGATCATCGAAGTATCTTTTCCGATCCAAATGCCCGTCAGAGCCAGCACTGCGATCAAAAACAGCCATACAGCTGCAGCTGCTTCTTGTTTTTTGCATTTCTGATATACGTACTGCGCCAGATAAGCCCCTGTCAAATTGACGATCGGAAGTACGGTTGTCACCAGAATGGAAAATGCCGGAGATGTGAGGAAAGTCTCCGTAATATACGTCGGAATCCATGTCGTCACTCCGTCCTTTAACATGCCGTGGATGATCACCGGGAATAATACCATCAGGATGCCGAAACCAAGCCATGCCTGTTTTCCTGTATTTGCCGTTTTCGCAGCTGTAGATTCAGCGTTATCCACATCTGCCGTTTCTTCCTCCTGATCTTTTCCACATTTTTCAATCTTTTCAAACCCAATGATCCAGATAACTGACATCACACACAGACAGATTGCTGCCGCGCCGAACACGGCTCTCCATCCGATCAGCCACATCACAACTGCAGCCAGCAGATACGAAGCCAGCGTCCCTACCACCTGTGAGGATACGATATTGACGCAGAACTTCATTTTCCGTTCCCGGCTCACCATTTCCGCGAAGATTCGAATCACCGGTGGCCAGATCATTGCCTGTGCATACCCGTTGATCCCCCAGACCACTGCCATCGCTCCGAAGCCGCCGACAAATCCCATGCACAGATTCGCCCCTGCCGCGATTGCAAGGCCGACAAAAATCATCTTTCCCGGGTGAAACCGGTCACCCAGCATCCCGTTACAGAACTGTCCGATCCCGTAAGCGAAGAAATATACCATGCTGATAAATCCTGCCTGGCTTTTCGTCAGAACCGCCTCCTGAATCATCGCCGTCATCGCTGACGAATAATTCAACCGTCCGATATAAGAGGTAAAATAAGCAAACCAGCACAGTAAAAACAACAGCTGGGCATCCCTTGAATTTTCAATTTTTCTCATTTGCTTCATAGTTTCTTTTCCCCTTCCCTCTCTCATGGAATTTTCTTTTCCATGTTTCCCCACTATATCCCTTTCTATCTCTTCTGAAAATAGAAATAACACCGTTTTTCAGTAGATAATTCTACGAAAAACGATGTTATTTTTTAAATCTTTTTTTATTTTCTGCTCTCTTCCCGATACTGTAACGGCGTCATTCCCAGATATTTTTTAAATACCCGGAAGAAATACTGGCTGTCCTCATACCCCACTTTTTTCGAGATATCCACTACACTCAGCTCCGAGTGATACAACAGTTCTCTCGCCTGATTGATCCGCAGCTCCGTAATATAATTCACCGCCGACCGGCTCATCTCTTTCTTAAACATCGAAGAAAAATAGTTCGGACTCATCCCATAATGTTCCGCCAGATCATTGACCGTCAGGTTCTCCCCGAAATGCTCCTGAATATAGCCGACCGCCATCTGGATCTTACTTCTGGCATTGGCATCGGTGACACTCTCCGTGGATACACACTCCATCACCATCTCCACAATCTTCTGCCGGATCTCCTGGATCGACTGGATCTGATCCGGCAGATTATAGCTTTGCAGTAATTTTTCAACCTCTCCCGCATTTCTTCCTCTCCTGTCATAGTGATGAAGCAAAATATTCAGGATTCGGATCCACATGATCCGAAGATACCCACTGCCGTATTTTTTTACCAGTTCTTCCGAAAAGATCTCCTGTACCAGATTCTTCACCTTAAAGATCTCATTGTGCTCCATATATTGTTCCAGCAGATGCAGTTGAGATACCGGAAATTCCTGTTCCCCGAGGATCCGGATATCCTCATAAAAGTAAATATTGGCATTGCCATAAATAATCCGCTGTTTCAGAGCTGTTCTCGCCTCCGTCGCCGTTTTCGTATGTACCTGGCTGCAGGGACGGCTGACACCGGTAGTCATATAGATATCCATCTTCTTTTCGAGCACCGAACGCATCCTGAGGAAAATCCGCTCCACTTCCATCCGCAGTTTTTTCGGATCATCCAGCGTAAAGATCGCATACAGCTGTTTCGGATCCGACAGACTGTTCACCAGCTGTTTTTCACAGGATGTATCAATCTCATCAAAAATGTTACGGATCGTAAACCGTACCAGCTCATGATCCACCGGGCGAAATCTTTCGTGTTCGAAACTTTCCTTGTTAATATGCAAAACCGCCAGATAAAATACCTGCTCGCTGCCCCAGCGATTTTCCTTACATCCGCAGATCCTGCATAACTTTTCTCTGCTAATCACACCGAAATCCCGTTCTGCAAACAATCCGTTCAGAGCCTTTTCCTGCTGATATGCCGATTGTTCCCGGTCCATTCTCTTTTTCATCTGAACTTCCTGCCGGATGCTGGCCGTCTGCTCCATTTCCTTATACGCCTTGTCAAATGCCTCTTTCAGATCATCGTTGGAAACCGGTTTTAACAGATACGCCTTTACACCAAGACGGATCGCCGTCTCCGCATAACTGAATTCCGCATACCCACTGAGGACAATAAATTGGATCTGGTTATTTTTCTTCTGCATCTGCTGAATCAGTTCCAGCCCGCCCATATCCGGCATGCAGATGTCCGTGATCACCAGATCGATCGGATGCGCATCCTGGATCTCCAGCGCCATCAGACCATTGTCTGCCTCAAACACCTCATCCACATCAATTCCCAGATACTCGATTCTTGCCCATAATCCCTGGCGAATCAGTTGTTCATCATCCACGATCAATACATTATGTCTCATTTCCTTCTCCTTCCCTCATGATCGGCAGCTGTATCGTAAAGCGACTTCCCTGATACGGAGTGCTCTCAATGATAATTCCGTACTGTTCTCCGCATGCCAGTTTGATTCTCTGATTTACGTTGCGGATTCCTATATTTTTCTTTCCCTCTACCGGTTTTGCCGTATTGATAAACCGGACGATCTCTGCGACTTTTTCCTGATCCATACCTTCCCCATCATCCTCGATCCGGATATACAGCCGGTCTTTCTTCTCAAATGCAGAGATTTCCAGTGTTCCGACACTCGTCAGATTCCCAAGGCCATGTGAGATTGCATTTTCAACGATTGGCTGTAAAATAAACCTCGGAATATATACATGCGCCGCGTCCACATCAATATTATAAAATACCTGCAGCCGGTTTCCGTGACGGATCTCCTGGATAAACATATAGTTTTTAATATGTTTCATTTCCTGTTCCAGCGGCACCATTTCCCCATAATCTTTTCCCAGACTGTACCGGAAGATTTCCCCCAGCTTTCCGCAGATATCGCACACGACGAATACCTGCTTTACCGCCGCAATAGAACTGATCGTTTCCAGGGTATTATACAGAAAATGTGGGTTGATCTGCAGCTGCAGATTCTTCAGCTGCGCTTCTTTGTTTTCCAGCTTCTGCACATAACTGGTCTTGATCAGCTGATCCAGTTTTCCGAGCATCCGGTTAAACTGCTGATCCAGCACAGCGATCTCATCGCTTCCGCCGATTTCTTCGCTCACGGACAGGTCTCCCGTCTCTGCACGCCGGAACTTTCTCACCAGCAGTTCCACACGGGAAGAAAAATCTTTACTGTACCAGTAAATCAGCCCGGTTACCGTCACGCTCAGAAGCAGTAACAGTGGAAGAATCGTCTCGATAATCTCCATCCGTTTCTGCCAGGAGTCCTGGTTATCAAACAAAAACAGCAGATTCAGTCCATACTCTTCCAGTATCTGACCGTTCACAGTATACGTGGAGATCTGTCCGTTGGAATTCGCTCCATCTTTTTGATCCGCCGTTTCTTCCCAATATTTTTTTAAAATCTCATCTCCATCATTTTTCACTGTCTGATACAAAATCTTTGCATCTTTCCCCTGCCCCTTATACACAATAACATTGTAAGTGGCACTCTCATCATTCTCCGTTGACGCCGGTACAAACAGACGCTTCATTGCCACATCCAGTTTTATGATTCCCAGCTGCGATCGGCTCAGATGGTCCGTATCCAGCTGTTCAATATCCTTCACCAGTGACAGGATCGGTTCTGAATCTTTCAAGGCAAAATAAGAAAACCAGCCATCTTCTTCCGCTTTTTCCTGCAGATACCATACTTCTCTGCTCGCCTGCTGCATCATAGACGCCCGACTGCCATATACCTTGCAATTTTGCACTCTGGAATACACCATGCAGTTTCTCACTTCACTCTGCATCTCCAGCAAAAGAGAGTTGTCCACCTCTTTGCTGACCAGTTCTCCTCTATCGTACGGATTCAGATTTTCATCCGTCAGTGTATTCAGAATCACCGTATTATTAGCGATTACTTCCAGACTATTTCGGTACTGTTGCAGTTTTTCCTCAACATTTTTCATATACTGAGAAGTAATCTGTTCATGATAATCCTTCGTCTCTGTCTGTGCCGTATTGTCCAGCTTATAAAATAAAAATATACTGATAATCAAAATCGGCACCAGACTGGTAAGCAATGAAAATACTATCAGCTGTACAAAGATCGATTTTGAATGTATGCCTTTTCCTTTCATCCTGTGCTCCTGTTTTTTCTGATTTTCCATATACATCTTAACGTAGAAAAATCCACTGTTGCAATAGAAAAAACTATCACCCACAGTGGATTTTTCTACGATTCAATTATTGCAATCAAATTTCGTCTGCTAAATCCATAATCCTTTGATACCGGATTGTTTCATACTTCATATTCTCACAAACCATATAATCAGCATATCACATAACGAAAAACACCGGAACCCTGATTTCTCAAGTGTTCCGGTGCCCCTGCCAAGGAGTCGAAGCGACGGGATTCGAACCCACGACCTCTGCGTCCCGAACGCAGCGCTCTACCAAACTGAGCCACGCTTCGATATTTAATTATTGCTCATCAGCAATAATTATTATATATGATAAAATTTTATTTGTCAATAAAATTTTTCATTTTTTATATTTATACCTCCGAGCTTTTCTGCCTTCCGGCATAAAAAAGCTCCCCCAGTTGGACTCGAACCAACGACACTGCGGTTAACAGC
>JAHZFO010000012.1:0-49779 GCA_019421285.1 Clostridiales bacterium | reverse complement strand
TAATAATACGGTATATGGGAGAGATTGCAAGATGTGGGATAATTAGCAGTTATCCTTTATTAGTAGTTGTATCATAGACGCTATTTTTCAGAGGATTAATATACATGAAAGCAAATCGCCTATTTAAAAAAACACAAAATAAAAAAATAGAATATATACAGGACAAGATTTTGGAATTACTATTTTATATTTTCAGAATATTTCCTATTCAAAAAAGAAAAATTGTTGTTTCATGTTTCAAAAACCATGGTTATTGTGATAGCCCCAAATATATTATTCAGCAAATATTAAAATTAGATTGCACAGCAGATATAGTCTGGCTATGCGATTATGAAAATCCATCTGAAATGCCAATTTGCATCCGTCAAGTTCCATATCATTCTATTAGGGGAATATACGAACAGGTAACAGCTCAAATATGGATTTCTAATCGCCGCAAGTCACGATATGTTCGAAAACGAAAAAATCAGTATTATATCCAAACATGGCATGGTGGAGTCCGACTCAAAAATACGGAACGTGCAACAATAAATAAGTTATCCAAGAGATATATTGATAGTGCTAAAAACGATTCTAAAATGATAAATTTATTTTTATCCAATAGTGATTTTTCTACTTTTTTCATAAGAAGAGATATGTGGTATTCAGGAAAAATACTGCAAAAGGGACTCCCACGAACAGATATTTTATTAAACGGAGATCATGACACTATATCGAAAAAAGTAAAATCGCGTCTATCAATTAATAAAGACAGTAAAATATTATTATATGCCCCTACTTTTCGAGCAGATATGGGAGTAGATCAATATACACTGTCATCCGATCAAATATTATCAGAATTGGAAAAATGTACGTCAAATAAATGGACATTTGTAATTCATATGCATACAAATGTTTATAATCCAAAATGCTGGCCGGGAAATTCCGAAAAAGTAATAAATGCTTCATCTTATGAAGATGTACAGGAATTACTTATAGCCGCTGATTTTTTAATCAGTGATTATTCCAGTATTATTACAGATTTTGCATTATTAAATAAGCCCATATTGCTATACTGCCCAGATTTAGAGGAATATCTTTCGGATAGAGGATTTAACCAGGATTTTGATGCTTTACCTTTTCAAAAAGCATACACAATTTCTGAAGTTATAAATAAGCTGCCAGCAGTTGTATCTGAAAAAGATATAAATACATTAGATTGGATGAATGAAGCGTATGGTCTGTGTGAAACTGGCTATGCTTCCAAAATAGTCGCAAATATAATAAAAAATGTACTGGAGGGAAAAGAATAATGCAGGGTCTTTCAACAATCATAACTTTTTATAACGGATTGTCTTCTTTAAAGATGTGCATCAGTCTGTTGCAGAATGCCTTAAATATAGAAGAGATGTACGAAATTATTATAGTTAATGATAATCCATCAACGAATATTGATTTTTTAGAGAAAGAATATTCGGTCAAAATATTAAATATGCCCAAAAACAAAGGGTATGCAGCAGCATGTAATTATGCTGTTGATCATGCGCGGTATGATACATTGTTGTTCATGGATTGTGATATCTATCCAACGGGCAATTGGCTGCAAAGCATGAAAAAAACATATGCAGACATAAATGAAAAGGGATGTGTATCAGCAACAATCTATGAAACAGATTCCGGAAATTTATTTGGATATGGCATGGGAATATATGAAATTGATATTCTGCTTTTCCTCCGTCACGGAAAAACATCTGCTTTTTCTCAAAAAGATCGAGATGTTCCTCTTGTATCCTCTGGTTGTATGATGATGAATCGTAATTTATATCTGAAACTCGGCGGACAAGATGAAATGTGCATGAACATTCATTGTGATGTAGATTTGGCTTTCCGTGTACGAAAGGCTGGCTATACCAATAGAATGTGTGCAAATGCTAAAGTTTTCCATCGTGGGCAGATTTCAGGGCCTATCCGAACAGTACCTTTCCGACAGGATGTGAAAGCATATTTATTCAAAAAATGGGGCAATGAGCTATATCAATTATGCGCTGCTGAAAACTATTTAAAAGATCTCTGGGCTGAAGCAAATTATAAAAAAATATCGAAAAAAAGCGTCATTATTGTTAGCTTTAGCAATTCACTATACCGTGATAAATACATAAAATTATTTACACAATTGTTTGATCTGTCAGTTTTGCAGCTTTTGGATGTAAAAAATATTACCGGCACCCCTCACATTATTTTACAAGAAAGTGTAACATGGGATATATGCCGACTAAATGTCCCTATTGTATATTTTGTAGATGATTATAGAATATTACAGAATAATTATTTTTGGTTTACAAATCGCAATGAAGAGGATATTATTTTTGATAAAAATGGGAATCTGATGTATGGATCAGATTCCCTGGAAACTAATAATTAAAAAATACATGTTCAAATTGTAAAGGCCAATAACGATCTGTTATGATATTTTCGTTGCAAGAGATAAGCTGGTTGTAATAAGAAGAAAGATTATCAAAATAAGATTCTTTTTCAAACAGCTTATCTCTTTTTGAGGTATCACCCAAAATATTATAAATTAATAACAAATTATAGATTAATGGTTTGTGTGTCATTGATGAGACCTTAAATTTCAGATAAAGAGCATATGCCTGTTCAAGTTCTTCTTTAGCTGACATATATTTACTTTGCAAAATATAGGCTGCGCCTAAATTTGTATGTAGCTTTACTATTCCATCTTTATTCATTCTCTGTGCTGAAATTATAAGATCCTTCCTCCATATTGAAAATGCCATCTCAGTTTTATTGCTAAAATATTGAATAATCCCTAATAAATTTCTGCTTTTTACTTCCATTGATGTTCCATTAATTTTTAAAGCACGATTTAATGCCAGATCTGCCAGACGTTCTGCCTCTTTGAGCTTATCTGTAAGTAAATTCACAAAAGCTTCCTGCGCAAGAATTTCAGAGCTTCGATTGATAGTGGCTTTATCAGGAACGTGCTTTTCTACCGCTTGGTTAAAATATAAAATAGTATTTTCTTTATCTTCACGAGCACGATAATAAATATATGCTTTATCTGAATACGAAACACTTTCCCATTGTGGTTCATCATATTTTTGGGCAATTTCCAATGATTTATTAATTGATAACAATGCGTTTTCTATATCGTTTATTGCTAAATATACTACAGAGTATCGATTGTGCATAATAAAATCATAAAATGGATTCCTCTCTTTATACTCTTTAAAATAATTCAAAACGGTTAATGCCTCTTCATAATCAGCTGCTGAAATACAGGCATTTGAATATCTATGAAAGAATTGGCAGGTGTCATTGGACGTAAATCCGGAAATACTGTATTGCTGCAATATTTTATAAGCTTTCTTATAAAAATATACGCTTTGAGATAAATCCTGATAAATTCTGTATGCATCAGCAACATCGTAATAGATAAGAAATTTTGCACTTACATCCATAAATTCCGCACAGGGATTATCAGTTGATTCTTCAGAAATATCTGAGGCTTTCGGACTATCTTTTAATAGCTTTGTGCCAATATGTATGATTGCCTGAAAGTTTCTTTTATTATATTCGCTTGAAACAGAAGACATTCCAAACTTGACAGCCTCTTCATATTCGGAAGCACGTATGTAACAGTCAAAAATTGCTGTTGTCCTAAGATTGGATTTATACCAGTCATTTTCATTTAACCACTTGATAATTTTCAGGGAAAGAGAACGGTCATTCTGATAAGCTTCATATTCTTCAAAATATCTGTAAATATTGTCATGATAAAATACAATTTTGGGGTATTTATCCATATATTTAAAAAATAACGATTGACTTAATTCAAATAGCATATCATCGTCAATATTTAAACTGGACAAAAAATCAATCGGTGTTTCTCCTCCGAAATATAATATTGACTTCACAACAGTTTTAAATGCATCAAAATATGACAAAGCAGTATCAAAAGAGAAGCTTTTATGTTTTTGCAGTTTAAAACGCTGCTCAATAATTTCTTTACTTTTTACAGGTATTTTGTTTATGAAGTTTTCAATTTCTTTTTTGGCAGAAGGAATCACCATATTATGTGTTGATACATTAACCAGATTTTGATCATAAAACCAGTGAATCAGCATAATAATATCAAATGGCCGTTTTCCGCTTTTGTTTAATAGCATATGTATAAAATAATCAAACCCCTGTAAATTGGGAATAGCATGATAATACAATGTTTTTGCATCATTGTTCTGCATTTCATCACAAGTATACACGTACGAAACTGCATCTTCGTATTCGTTTATTTTAATCAGAAATTCATACACAAATCCCTGGGACTCAAGTGGCACAATTTCTGTATTTGTGCCTAAGGAAAAAATCACTTTTGGAAAACATTCCTGTAAATGTTCGATCAGGAAATAAATGACATCCAGAGTTTCCTTATCCAAGCATTGTACATTGTCTATCGTCCAAACCAAAGGAGTCCCACCAACTATATTACAAGAGAAAAAAAGGAGTGCCTCTTTTAGGTAATATAAAATATCGGGGGCTAATTTCTTAAGAAATACGAAAGAAAAAACCGCGTCACTTACCTTATGATTCCCATAATTTTGCTCGACTATTTTAGAAAAATCATCTAATGTGCAACTGATATTTCCAGTTCCGTAAGGTAAACCCAAACAAGCGCATAGATATTCTCTTAATATGTCAAATCCGTTTTGTTTTTTGGCATCACAATATAATGTCTGAAAATTAAAACTTTTAGCAGTATTTATTATTTCAGACAACAGCCGTGTTTTCCCTGTGCCCGATTTCCCAGTTATATTAAGCATATAAATCGGGGCAGAAGCATTATCTTTCAGAAGCGGCAGGATTTTATTACTTAAGAAATTCTGTACATTTTCTCCTACCAAGGGATAATAGATTAGTTTTGTTGGATCTATATATCCTCCGGGAACTTTTTTTGAATAAGTATGGTTATTAAACTTATATTTTAAGGTAAAAGAAGGTATATGCTTCACAGTGTAAGAGCTTAAGATTTCAGCACGTATTTGTATAACACGATTGCTGCCCTGTAACATATTAAAGCCATTATGAATTTCAGGAATATGAAATATAATATCTGTCATTTTCGGTAATATGCAGGTTACGTCTGAAATAGTTGTGCTATACAAATTAGTAAGATAAATATCAATATAAAAAATATTATCCCGTTGTAGTACAAGCTCTGAGTTCTCTGTATATTTTTCTGTATCTTCGAATACACTAAAAAAGCGGGAGATTTTTAAATCATTTTTTACTATTTCGTTTGATTTTTCAAAACCATATTGAAAACACGGGAGAACCGATAATTCTTGATACAGGCGTTTCCCATATATAAATGTGACAGAAAAATTATGCTTGGCGGCAACTATTGAAACATGTTTAATTGCATTTCTGGTAATATCACTTGTTGAAAAATAAATCAACTCATTAATTCCTTTTGAGATAACCAAAATAACATTTTTTGAAATCTTCTCAAGCCCAAGAGCACGATTGTGCCGTTTGCATTCAGCCCATATTTCATAGGGAACGTCACTTGCAGTTCCTACAATATCTTTCCCTCCATCTTTTTTTAAACGTGTACCATGTATGGTAATATTTTTGTTTTTATAGTGTAGCTTCAGATATTCAGTACAAAGCTCCTCGAATTCTTGATCGCTAAGATTATTTATATATTGCTGAATATTCATTTGTATTCACTCCATATGAAATAATGGATAACTGCTAATTATCCTACATCTTCATCTCTCAAACAACGGTCTTCACATCTGTGTCATATTCCTGATCATCTATTATCAGGGATTTTGTATAGCGTTCTGTAAATAGATCGATCAGATTTTCTACATCTGCGAATGTCCGAAGTGTGATTCCATTTTCGCTGATTTCGAACTTTCCCTGCCAGCGTGGTACAATCTGGATGCGTTTTAATAGTTCTTCTTTTTTTACATCTATAATTGGGAAATTCGAAATCTGCATCATCTTTTTCGCATAGCGTTTGTTTGGTCTTTCAACATATTCCCGGATTTTATTCACATTATTTACTAAGTGGATATTTTCTATTTTGTCAGCTATCTTCATTCCACGACCACGTATGAATGTCTCAAAACCAAAATGCTTTTCGATCAAACTGGTTTCTTGGGTGATGATCTCATTATCCAGGATCAACAGATCTATTTTCTTTGTGATCATGAACATCTGGTCTGTCATTTCTTCGAAAATGTCCGGTCTGCCGGATTTGGCCCGCAGCTGAAAATATGATTTCTTTTTATTCGGGATCGCAGCTGGTCTTATTTTCTGATATGCCCACAAAACACTTAACTGATCATCTATGTATTTTGTAAATTTGAAAAAGATCCCATCTGCATCTGCATTTTCTTCTGCTGTGAATGAAGGAATCTTCTCATCTGGTGTGCCCAGATATTTAAATGGGTAATACTCCTTGTCCTGCGCAATGACATAATATTTGTGCTGATCATCTGCTATTGTTTCCACCTGTGCATACTGACTTTCTTCTGACAGATATTTTTCTTCAATTGTTGAAACAATACTGTCACGGATCCGCTTTTTAAATCCATCCTGTGTTTCTGGTTTTCCCTCTTCCAGAATAAATTTTTTTATTGGATTATCCGTTGTCTTCATTGCAATATGCACATCAAATCCATAAGTTCCCTGCAATATTACGTTTTTAATTTTTGATGTGATCCGCTCTTTAGGCATAATACAACCACCTTTGTCGTTTGTAGGATAAATTCAGACTATTTATCCTCGTATATAAGAAATACATTATCTGATATATACTGTCGTCTGATATACATTCCATCTTTTACCTTTGTGTGCCGGGTTATTCCTATACATGTTCTGTCGCCTTGAAACTGACTTAATTCTGTATGTTCAAATTGAAATGAAACGACCTCATATCCCAGAATCGTAAGTATGGGGTTCTGATAATATAAGTTGGTTTTCCACATAAGAATGCATAGCATAACCATCAGAAATACAAATATGGAAAAATTTTTTAATGTTCCAATTTCATCCATGACCATTGGCAAAACATATGTCATAAAAAAAGTGACTCCACCATCGGAAATTTTTTCACATTCTTTTACAGACTCATTCTGGCTTGCAAAATTTGCACGCTGCATGGCAGTAAATTCAAAAATGCTGAATGCAGCACTTAAGATCCACAGAATACCAATAATCTCAAATATACATGAGAGAAAAAGAGGGTGATCAACAGCATTGCATATAATTTTAAAATCCCTCTTTAACAGGTGCTCTGTCATTTTTTTACCAGAATCAACATTTCTTCATCGAAATTTTTAATTACCAAAATGAAGTACAATGGCATAAATGACTGTATGATCAATTTTCTTTTTATATTTTTGTTTTCAGCCATTAATCTCTCCAAGCAAAACATTTACACTATATTATACGACAAATTGCTTTAGTTTTCTCTTATTTTGATATTTTCATACCACATCCTCCCGCATCCCAAATCCAACCTCAGACCCTTTCTCCACAAGAAAGTCCAAAACAACCAATACCTGTTTCCGCCTGTGTTCCTCTCTCCGCAGCGTAACCTTTTCTCTCTTTACCAGCTCACTCATATATTCTTCTATAAAATACCGCGTATTCACCGGCAATTCCGCTTTTTTCAGATGAGGATTATTTTTTATAATAAAACTCAGCCATTCCACACCTTCTTTAAAAAACGTATCTTTTCCTACAGAATTCAATACATATGCAATCGAATACAGAACAATGGAATGGTAACCGATTCTCACTGCTGCCCTTCTGTAAAAATCCGCATTTTCATGCTTCAGGGAATCCCAGGATGTCAGATTGTCTGCCCATATCTCGAACGCCAGGAGATAACTTTTTACTAACTTTTCAAATGTCTTTCTGTCTCCAAAATACAGTACAGCTCCCCTTTTTTCCAGTTCTTTTACCTCATCACATTTTCTGAAAATATCCGGCTGAAGGAGGTTCCAAATATTCCAGAACGCCTCATATCTGGGTTTTTCCACTTCACAGGCAACCATTTCCCATATCCAGGTTGCAAAGGTATCTTCCATGGAAATATGAGGCCTCATGGTCTGTAACAGTTTCTTCTGTCTGTCCGGTGTTAAAGTCAGCGTATAATCTGCCAGCCATTTTACATAGGAACGACCACGCTCCCCGGTGTAAGGCCTGCGTTCTTTCTCATCGGCTTTATCAAAGATTTTTTCCCAGATGTCCTTACCTGTATTTATAATGAATGAAAAATTTTCTTCCTCCTCTTTGTTTAACAATTCGTAGAAAGACAGTAAACATCGAAATTCCAGAGAATCTGTGTTGATCTCATTGATATCTGTTATTTCTCTGTTGAAAATCTGTTCGATACAGGCCGTATTTTCATCAAGAAACGTTTTTAACTTTCCGTTTTCTCCATGCCGCCTTCTTTTTCTCCGGTAAGCCGGAGACAGATCCGCATAAGCGTACAGAACTTTCAGTGCTGCATGCCGATCCTGTTTCCAGAGAAAATCTGCAATGCAGGGTGGAAGCATTTTCAGTTCTTCCCGGTGATCCAGCAGGAGCCCTACAAGTAAAAACATGGGATTGTCCCAGTCTGCAGACAAATCTTCACAGGAGACCTGTCTGGTCAGTTCCGGAAGTACTGCATCAATGGCAGCACTTAATATATAATTTTCTTCGGACAAAAGCCATTCTCTTACTGTTATCCGCACAATTTCCATACAGCAGGTAATTGCTTCTTCGGAAAGTTTTTCCCGGAAATCACGTAAAAGTACTGCACATGTATACATTGCGATGGACAGATTCTTTAATCCTTCTGTCTCACTCTTATCTTCCAGAATTCCTGTCATTTCCACATATGCCATCTCAGGCTGTTCTTCGTATTTTGTATAGTTTTGGTAATTTTCCTTTTTTCCCTGATAACGGGCGCGGGACCACACATCCAGTTCTACATGCTCACGATGATAAAATTCTTTTCTCTCTTTCTCTGTATTTCCACTCAATTCTACCAGTTCTTCAGGAACCTGCAGTTTTAGTCCCAAATATTTCCGACCATTTTTCTCGATAATTTCTGGAACTCCGTTATATTGTCTTAAATCCATACGGTAATATGCATAACGATAGATTGGTTCCCAGGTTTCCATGTCCTTTGTTGTCTGATCAATATTTTTGTAAAGCACAGATATTCTACTATTAAACTCTTCTTTAGACAGATTATTTCTTTTCTGATAGTTCAAAATCACCTGCTCAAAAATTACTTTCCGGAATTCCAAATTATTACTTGCAATTCTTTCTGCATCAAACATCTGCCCTTTGGGTAAGTATCCCTTCAGAAAATTCACCCCTGCTTCCGCAATCTGTCTACTGATATCATAATAAAAAACTTCTTTTGTTCTGAGCAGAATACAGCTTATCTCAAATAATTTTTCCGGATAAGCTTCCACAACACTGAGTACGGTTGCTGTAATCGCCACATTATTACTGTTTTTCAGTAAAAACAGACAAATTTTATTCAATAATTCTTCAGGAAAGTTTTCGGCAATCTCCAGCAACCATCTTTCCAATGCCATCAGAACACATTCCAGAACATGCGGATTCGGAGCAGTACCTCTGTGCATCTTCCAGAGTCTGTCACTGCATATCTGTTTTACTTTTTTCGTTTCTGAAAAAATAAGCTCTATCTCCTGGCATTCACCATATTCTGTTGCCAGTGAAGATTTTCGATAACATTCCGAAGCATAATTTAATAAATTCAGTACAAAATTCATTCCCTGCTGCGGCGCCACAGCCAGAATCTCGTGAACCGGGGTCTGCAATGCACTTACCGGATAATACCAGAAATTAAGATGTTCTTTCAATCCAAAATCCGACTCCAGATCTGGGTGAGTATCCCAACTAAGCTCCGGTTCTGACTGAATCCAACAACACTCCAACAGTTTTATCAGTGTCTCAGGAATAGCGGCATATATCATTCCGCAATCTATTACATTGGAGGTTGCTTTTTCAATCAGCGGATAATACTCCGATCTGTGATCCAGTGCATTTGTCTGAATCACTTCCGTAAAAAGTTCATCCAGTTCTTCTTTTATTTCCTTCGCCGCATTCAGTATAATATTGTCCAGCTTTTTATAGACATCATTATTTTCCAAATCATATTTGTATTCTGTCTCCGCATAGATCTTTTTCCGCAGATACAAGGCAATCAGCCCGGCAGCTCTTGTTGCTTCGCCCTCATGTACTGCCTGCGTCCATGTATACAATGCCGCTGTTACTATCTGCTGAGTTTTTTCCGACCAGTCAAGCCCATCCAGATTCTCATATATATATTTCAGAAGAGTTTCCCATGCTGTGCCTCTTGGTCTTGTATACCGGTACTGATTAACCTGTATTCCTTTCTGGCCATTGTTGATCAGCTTAAGAATTTCCGGATCCATCCCACCTCTGCAGGCCGTATTCAGCAAAAACATCATCCTCGTAAAAAGTTCCTGACCGGACTGGCTTAACAAAGTATCCCGAATAAAATATCCTTCTTCACTTTCAGAGTTTATTAATGCGATCAGTGTCTCGTCTTTCCACTCCTGTCCCAGTTCTTCATCGTCAAAAAGGTCCAGCAGAAACTGAAGAATCCAATCCTCCCCATCCGACAGTTGGCTTTCCAGCCAGATCCGGTATGATTTCCTGCTGCGAAGGGAATTTCCCAGGTCTGCGAAAAATGTTTTTTCGGAACAGGTATCCTGTTCCAGGTGTTCGGTAAAGATGTGATTGGTTACGATCTCTTCATATACATCATGACTCATCATCCAGTTTTTCCGGTTTTCCTGGTATGGTATGATAATTCCGCTGCTTTCCAGTGCGGAAACGGTCTCAAAGTCATCGGTGGCTTTCAGGGAATAGGTATATCTTTCGTGCGCCATCATGTCACTGACCATCCGCTGGACGAAGGCTTCTCTTTTTACCGGCAGGTTGTTATACTGCTGAAAATCGTTGCGGATGACCTGGTTCCAGATTGCGTCACGGAACAGAGTTACGTTCATGTTTTCATCTTCTGAGCTATGATCCATATTCAGATACAAGTTCAGGTAAAACAGATTGCACAGCAGGTCCTGTACTTTTGGGTCTGCGGGCAGCACGAAGGGATACTGATTGTTTATCTGTGTCAGTGTTTCTTTTTTCAGTTTCGGGATTTCCTGTTGGCTATATGTAGTATTTTTCAGGAATGTATTGCAGAAGGTGTCTTTATAAAAGGTCCGAATTGTGATCAGTACTTTCCATCCATGATCCAGAAACTGCCGGAGAATGTCTCCGAATACTTCCGGATATTTTGCAGTGCAGTATTTTTCTGCGGAATCGATGATGCATAGTCTGTGTTCTTCGTTTTTGTATAGTCCGAATAAATCCTGCAAACCGTAATTTCCATCATAGAGAAACAGATTTTCTTCTTTTACGTCCAGATCAGATGCTGAAAACATCAGTGTGATTTTCCCTTTCTGGTTTTTCTCTGCTTCAAGAAAATCTTTTACTGTGGCTGATTTTCCGGCACCTGCTGCCCCGTGGATGATCATTACCTGGATGTCTGATTCCTGGAAGTCTGTGAGTTTCTGGTAATCCTGGGGGATTTTTACCTCTTTCCCGGTATATTGGATTGTAGAATGGATGTGTTTCAGAATGGAGTTTTTGTGGTTTATGAGGTTTTCGTGGAACCGGTCGATTCCGTCTTTTGCATTGAAATACAGATTTTTTACGTATTTCAGCTCCTCTTCTGCCAGCATTTTTTCTATGTGGCTCTGGCCTCTCCACTGGATTTCGATTCCTAAATCAGCTCCATATTTTTCAATATGCAGCTGATATTCTGGTTTGTCTTTGTCTTTGGCACTGCTGGCGGAGAATTCCTTATTGATATAGAAAATTATCCGGTCAATTCCGGCATATTTGTTCTTGGCCCCTTTGATTGCGTCTTTCAGATCCTGTTCTTTGGATGACATCTGCGTTCCTGCGTCATAGTATTTGGCCTGGAATCCGACTTTATGGCCATCGGCTGTGTTTGCGGGCTGTGTTTCGATGTAGGGCTGGTTGTAATATCGAAAAATTCCGTAGGTCTGTTTGAATTCATAGCAGAACAGAATATAGGCGAGGCTTTCAAATGCGGGGCGGGAATCTGTGGAAAATTTGTATTCGAATGCTTTCCAGTCGACGGGTCTGTTCATATATTTTACTTCCATCTCCTTTGTTCAATATCACTTTTCATAAACAACCGATACCTCTGTCCTTCCTTCACCGCAGTAAGCTTCCCTCTTCTTACAAGGTCATCGATGTTCTGCTTGGAGCATCCCAGTTCTTCAGCCGCCTGGGCAGAATCTATGATATGATTGCTTATCATGCTCTGAAGTTCACTGCTGGTAAGTGGAATCTTTTTCCCTGCTTTATGAAGTGTTTCTTTTGGGATGCACAGGCTTTCGCTTTCTCCCCAGCAGATTCCGTAGCCTCCTGTTTCTACTTTGACTGAGCGGAAGATTTTTTCATTGTTTAATACTGGTACAAAGTGTCTGTCTGAACCGACCAGATCTTCTAATTTACATTTCCGGACGGAGTCATCGTAAAAGGATATCAACAGTGTGTAATCTTTCAGTGGGAATACATCTTTTACTTTTATGGTATTTCTTTTTATGACATAAGCTGGAAGATTTTTTTCTGAGATGGGTGTCAGGTAGTAATAGTCCTGTGCACAGCGGCCATCGGTCATGGCAAGGAGTTTAAACTCGTCATAGCAGTCCAGGCCATTGTCTTTCAGGATTCTTCCGAGATTTTGCCGGTCCTGGGGGATAATCCTCTGCTGAACCCAGATTTTACTCCAGTATGCATTTATAGTCTTTTCGCCTCGTTTCAGACGGGAAGAAAGAATTAAGGGTGTTTCCCAGATGTCTGCGTCGTCCGGGAGTTCTATATAAAATCGTTTGTCTTTTTCATAATAGATGAGATAGGCGAGATTTTTTCTTGTTTTATCTTCTTCATTTCTGATTACAAAAATCTTCATAGTATAACCACCTTTTCCAGATCATGTTCCAGATTTTTTCCTGTAAATACCGGGGAATAATTCCATCCAGTCCTTCCAATAATATTACTTTATGTTTTTCCTGTAAGGGATGCAGCTGAGGCATTTTCTCCCGGGGAATCAGCTGCAGGTTTTGCTGTGCATAATAGGAGCCAACAAAACATTGTACCGGCCTGTCCTGCATAATATCAAATTTTTCGACTGCTTCTTCTGTATGACAACTGAACAGCAACGATAAGCCATGGTCAAAAATTGGTGCCAGACGCAGCGTTTTTTCTTCGGAATTGCGTAACACCTCGATATTTGCCCCGTGTCTGTCACGATTTAGAATAAGGAAATCAACCACCAGCATTTCATATACATATTTTTCCCATCCATTGCGTATACAGAATTCCATTGGTGTTTCATGAGCCAAATGTTCTGCTTCATAGAATGTATCCAGTGCTGCTTTGTTTTCTCCTATTTTCTTGAAATCTTCGGACTTGCATAAGTACGTATCTATATTTTTATCATTTACGGTTATTTCTGCATGAATCAAATCGTAATGAAGGTGCTCTATTCCCAGAATATTCAGAAGTCTGTCTGTAATTAGTTCATTTACACATTCGTGTCCTATTATTCCATTTATACCATCATAATTAGATAACTTATAGTATTTCTTTGGTTTTTGTAAGTCGTCTGTTGCTTTCAGAAAAGAACCTGCTATTCCGGATGAGGATCGGATCTGTGACCATTGAAGATATTTCAGGTCTTGTTTTTCGTGAATGATACGGGTACTCATGCATGACCTCCTTTTTATTTTATTATATGGCTTTACTTGTTATACGTCAAGTTTTTAGTAATATAAAAGGTAGTCTCAGAATGGTTTGATCTCTGAGGCTACCTTTTTTCATCCAACAGTTTTTTCGGCCCTAATATAGTTCATATTTTAATTTTTATCTTCTGCATTATGAAGTACCTAGCACCACCCTACACTCCTTCTTATAACAAGCAATCCCATACTTAATAACCGACCGCATGCCATCGTCCTCCAATTTTGCAGCATATTTCCGCTTCAGAGATTTATCAAAACGCCGCGGGCGGGTGAAAAGATTTACTTCACTCCAGTTTCGGATGAGACTGCAGATCATTTCTGTTTTATCGACATAATTTTTTCTGGCGGATATCTTTTTCTTCAGTTTTTCCAATCGCATCAGCATATCATCCAAAATATTTTCCAGGTACTCTTCCGTTGTTTTTTCCCTTCTTTTTTTATAGGAATGAAGTAGAAAGAGCCTCAGAGTATGATTTTATACACTCTGAGGCTCCTCCCATATTCACATTTTAAATTTTTTATTCCACTGTCACGCTCTTCGCCAGATTTCGTGGTTTATCCACATCCAGTCCTTTGGCTACGCTTACGTAGTAGCCCAGAAGCTGAAGCGGGATCACTGCCAGGGATGTTGCAAAGTGCGGGTCTGTTTTCGGGATGTAGACGGTGAAGTCTGCGGTATCCTCGATATTGTAATTGCCAAATGTGGTCAGGCCCATAAGGTAGGCGCCGCGGCTCTTGCACTCAACCATATTGCTGACTGTTTTTTCGTAGAGATCCGGCTGGGTCAGCACACCGATCACAAGAGTCCCGTCTTCGATCAGGGAGATCGTTCCGTGTTTCAGCTCTCCGGCAGCATAGGCTTCAGAGTGAATGTAACTGATCTCTTTCATCTTCAGACTGCCCTCCAGGCTGATAGCGTAATCAATTCCTCTTCCTACAAAGAAAGCATCTTTTACATTTGCCTGTTTTGAGGCAAACCACTGGATACGCTCCTTATCTTCCAAGATCTTACAGATCTTATCCGGAAGTGTCTGCAGTTCACTGATATAATTGCTGTAGGCTTCTTCTGTGATCGTTCCTCTTACCATTGCAAACTGGATCGCCAGTGTATAAGCTGCGATCAGCTGTGTGCTGTACGCCTTGGTAGTAGCTACAGAAATCTCCGGTCCGGCCAGAGTATAAAATACATTATCAGCCTCACGTGCAATGGAAGATCCCACTACATTAACGATTCCCAGTGTACGAATACCATTTTCCTTGCATTTACGAAGTGCCGCAAGGCTGTCTGCTGTTTCACCGGACTGGCTGATGATCACTGCAAGGCTGTTGGTGTTAAGGGCCATTTTCCGGTAACGGAATTCGGAAGCAAGCTCTACCCTTACCGGGATCTGTGCAAGATCCTCGATCACATACTGTGCTGCCATTCCTACGTGATAAGCGGAGCCGCAGGCTATGATATAGATCTGCTGGATGTTCCGGATGCTTTCTTTTTCCAGGCCAACTTCACTGAGGTCGATCTTTCCATCCTTGAGCACGGAATTCAACGTATCCAGTACTGCCTTTGGCTGTTCATGGATCTCTTTCATCATGAAATGCTCATATCCGGCTTTTTCCGCTGCTTCTGCATCCCATTCAATGGTTTTCAGCTCTTTCTCGATCTCATCTCCATCAAGATTGTAGAAGGTGACTTCGCCTTTTTTCAAACGCGCCATCTCCAGATTGCCGATATAATATACATTGCGGGTGTATTTCAGGATCGCCGGTACGTCAGAAGCGATAAAGGATTCATCTTCTGCCACTCCAAGGATCATGGGGCTGTCTTTTCTGGCTACATATATTTCACCCGGATAATCCTTGAACATGATCGCAAGGGCATAGGAACCACGGATACGCACCATGGAATGTGTGATGGCATCCACCGGTGTTCCCTCATATTTCTTGTAATAATAGTCAATCAGTTTGACTGCTACCTCGGTATCGGTCTCAGAATAGAAAGTATATCCTTTACGGATGAGCTTATTTTTCAGTTCCTGATAGTTCTCAATGATGCCGTTGTGGACTGCTACGATATTACCATCGTCTGTCATATGAGGATGTGCATTGTTCTCAGAGGGTTCACCATGAGTTGCCCATCTGGTATGGCCGATACCACAGGTTCCCGGTACTGTCTCTCCGCCGTTTGTCTTTTCTGACAGAACTTTCAGTCTTCCCTTGGCTTTGATCACTTCAGTCTCGCCCTCTCCGTCACGTACGGCGATTCCAGCGGAATCATATCCTCTGTATTCCAGCTTGGAGAGTCCATCTAAAAGGATCGGAGCTGCCTGGTGTCTACCTGTAAATCCTACAATTCCACACATATTTATCTGTCCTTTCTGTCTATGCAGGTATTTTCGCAAAAGACCGGGCTGTTACATCATATGCAACAGTCCGGTCAGAAGTTTCAGTTATTGCAATATAACATGTCCTACAGTATAGCACGTACCACTCTCGGTTTGCAACCCGCTTTTTCCAGAGCTGCAACGATCTGATTCTTATGATCTGTTCCGAAAGCTTCCATGGTGATCCGAAGTTCTACGGCTGCATTTCGGTTCGTACTTACAAACTGGTTATGATCCAGTTTGATAACATTACCCTGATTTTCAGCGATCACACTTGCAACACGTACCAGTTCACCTGGCTTATCCGGGATAAGTACGGATACGGTAAAGATACGGTCACGCTGGATCAGTCCGTGCTGTACAACCGATGACATGGTGATCACATCCATATTTCCACCGCTTAAGATGGAAACGATCTTCTTATTCTTTACATCCAGATGACGGAGAGCTGCTACAGTAAGAAGTCCTGAGTTCTCTACGATCATCTTGTGGTTTTCTACCATATCCAGAAAAGCCACGATCAGCTCATCATCATCGATGGTAATGATATCGTCCAGATTTTCCTGGATATATGGGAAGATATTTTTTCCCGGAGTCTGTACTGCAGTACCATCTGCGATAGTATTTACGTGAGGAAGCGTTACGACCTCCCCTTTCTCCAAGGATGCCTTCATACATGCTGCGCCTGCCGGCTCAACACCGATGACTTTGATGTGTGGGTTCAGAAGCTTCGCAAGTGTAGAGACACCTGTAGCAAGTCCGCCCCCTCCGATCGGTACCAGAATGTAATCTACAAGCGGAAGTTCCTGTACGATCTCCATGGCGATAGTTCCCTGACCGGTTGCTACTGCCGGATCATCAAATGGATGGATAAAGGTATATCCTTTTTCTTCTGCAAGGGCAAGTGCGTGTGCGCAGGCTTCGTCATATACGTCGCCGTGAAGGATAACCTCCGCACCGTAACTCTTGGTGCGCTCTACCTTGATCAGTGGTGTGGTAGTTGGCATGACAATGACTGCTTTTACTCCATATTTATGTGCAGCATAAGCAACACCCTGGGCATGATTTCCTGCAGATGCAGTGATCAGACCTTTGTTCCTCTCTTCGTCAGAAAGTGTGCTGATCTTGTAATATGCGCCACGCACCTTATATGCACCGGTACGCTGCATATTCTCTGGCTTCAGATAAACCTTATTTCCCGTCATATCTGAGAAATAACTGCTGTATATCAGCTTTGTTTCCTGTGTCACTTCTTTTACTTTTGCTGCCGCTTCCTCAAAGCTCTCTAATGTAAGCATTTGTATTTAGCTCCTTTCTTCTACGTCAAAGAGGGCGTTTACAAATGCGTCTGCATCAAATTTCTGCAGGTCATCGATACTTTCGCCTACTCCGATGTATTTTACTGGTATGTCAAGCTCAGACTGGATCGCTACTGCGATTCCGCCCTTGGCTGTACCATCAAGTTTGGTAAGAATGATTCCGGTAACGTTTGCGACCTCGGCAAACTGTCTTGCCTGAGAAAGCGCATTCTGGCCCGTGGTTCCGTCAAGAACCACCAGCGTTTCCAAATATGCTTCCGGATACTCACGTTCCAGAATACGGTAAATCTTACGAAGCTCTTCCATAAGGTTTTTCTTATTATGAAGTCTTCCTGCGGTATCGCAGATCAGAATATCTGCATTTCTGGCTTTGGCTGCTGCCACGGCATCATAGACAACAGATGCCGGGTCTGCTCCGTCCTGGCCGCCGATGATCTCAACGCCTGCACGGTTGGCCCACTGTGTCAGCTGCTCCCCGGCTGCCGCACGGAAGGTATCTGCTGCTCCGAGGATGACCTTTTTTCCCTGATCCTTTAATTTACCGGCCAGTTTGCCTACAGAGGTAGTCTTGCCGACTCCGTTGACACCGATCACAAGGATCACGGATTTCCGGTTCTCAAACTCATATTCTGTGCTTTCTACCTGCATCTGTTTTTTGATGCTGTCGATCAGAAGCTGTTTGCACTGGGACGGCTCCTTGATATGCTGCTCAGCAACCTGCTCCTTTAAATGCTCCAGAATGGAGGTGGTTGCGTTAATGCCGATATCTCCCATGATCAGGATCTCTTCCAGTTCTTCATAAAAATCATCATCAATACTGGAAAAACCGCTGAAAATGGAATCAAATCCGGCAACGATATTGTCTCGCGTTTTGGTAAGTCCGCTTACCAGACGTTTAAAAAATCCTTTTTTTTCTTCTGCCATACTGATTCATCCCCTCTGCTACTGGGTAAGCTGGTTCTCTACTAAATCTACGGATACCAGCGTGGATACCCCTTTTTCCTGCATGGTAATTCCATAAAGCCTGTCTGCTGCATTCATGGTACCACGTCTATGTGTTATTATAATAAATTGTGTGTTCTTCGTCAACTTCTGAAGATATCCCGCAAAACGTCCTACATTGGAATCATCCAGTGCAGCCTCGATCTCATCCAGAAGACAGAATGGTGAAGGCTTCAGATTCTGGATCGCAAAAAGAAGTGCAATGGCTGTCAGTGCTTTTTCTCCACCGGAAAGCTGCATCATGTTCTGAAGTTTTTTTCCGGGCGGCTGAGAAATGATCCGGATCCCTGCCTCAAGGATATCCTCGTCTTCCGCAAGTTCCAGAGTTCCCCGGCCTCCGCCGAACAGTTCTTTGAAGGCTTTATCAAATTCTTTCTGGATCTCTCCGAATTTTTCGCTGAACTGCTTCCGCATGCCCTCATCCAGCTCCTGGATGATCTGTTCCAGCGTTTTTTCCGCTTCCAAAAGATCGTTGTACTGACCGCTTAAGAACGTATGCCGTTCCAGAAGTTCTTTGTAATCCTCAATGGCATTGACGTTGACAGAGCCAAGAGCTCGGATCTCGTCCTTTAATTTATGGATCTGCTGCTTCATCACATGCCTGTCATTCATTTCTTCTTTCCTGTACTGCAAGGCATTATTCGGAGTGATCTCGTATTCTTCCCACATATAGGAAATCCTTGCTTCCCGGTTCTCTTCGATCTTTTCTGCCTGAGTCTTCAGTCGGAAGCATTCTTTGTCCAGAAGACTGATCTGGCCAGACAGCTCATCACGCTTTTCAAAAAACTCCTTATGGCTTTTTGTGCGCTCTTCCTTTTCCTGCTGCCATTTTTCCAGCTGTTTTGCAGCCGCCTCTTCTTTTGCGGCAAAGCCTTCGATCTCCTTACGGACCTTGTCGATCGTCTTTCTCTTTTCTGCAGTTTCCTGGCTGCCTTTTTCCAGAGAATCCAGAATTTCTTCCCTCTCTCTCGAAAGAACTTCGATCTCCTCTTTCAGGCGCCGTAGATTTTCCTTTATGAAGCTTTCCTTCTGCTGGGATGCAGATGCGTCAAGACGGATCCTTTCCAGCTTCTCTAAAGTCTCCGCTTCGTCCTTTTTCCAGTCCTCCAGCTCCTTCTGCCGGGTCTCGATAAACGTTTCCAGCTCTTCCTCATCCCTTTTGGATGCTTCAAGTTCCTGCGTGATCTTTATGTTATCTGCCTGCATGTCTCTTGCCTGAAGACGGATCTCCTCCTGCTCCCTCTCGATCCTGGTATAACCGCCGCGGATCTCCTCCGCTTTTTTCTCCAGCTGTTCAATGTTCAACCTGGCTGTATTCTGCTGAATGGATTGTTCCTGAAATTTCTGCTGCAGCGCCGCCACAGTATCACGCATCTCATTTCTTCTGCTGCGGTTATCTTCCATGGACTGTCGGATCTCATGATACCCGGCTGCCAGCTCTTTTACCTTCTTTTCCAGTTCCTCGATTTCACGACGACGCCCAAGAAGATTGCTGTTGTTCTTAAAAGCTCCACCGGTCATGGAACCGCCTGGACTTAAGGATTCTCCCTCCAACGTTACCATACGGATACTGTGTCGGTATTTTCTGGCAATGGCAATAGCATGATCGATATGATCCACCACCAGCACTCTGCCAAGAAGATATCCGATCAGACCGTCATATTCCTTCTCTGCAGTTACCAGGCCACTGGCAAGACCAATAGCTCCCGGTTCGTTCAAAGCATCTCTCTGATTAAACTCGCCTCTTGAAGAAATGCTGTTTAACGGGAGAAAAGTCGCACGACCATACCGGTTTTTCTTCAGGAATTCGATCATCTGCTTAGCAGTCTGCTCGTTATCCGTAACGATATTCTGAATACTTCCGCCAAGAGCTGTCTCAATAGCGATCTCATAATTTTTTTCAACGTGAATGATATCCGCCACTACGCCACGGATCCCAGGAACATGATTCTTCTGTTCCATGACACGGCGGATACTGTTTCCATATCCATCATAACGTTCTGTGATATTGCGGAGGGATTCCAGTCTGGATGCCTCCCTATGATAGGACGTCTGTTCCTTTTCCAGCTGTGTATTCTGCTGTTTAAGGTTTTCCTGGATGGCATGTATCTCTTTTGTAAGACGGCTGCCTTCTTCTCTGGTTTCCTGAATGGCCTTCGTGATAGTGTCGTATTCCTTCTGTGCCTGATCGATCGCTGACTGCTGCTCCTCTTCCTGGGTTTTCAGGGAAAGGATCCTCTGACTGATTCCTGCTTTCCGGATATCCAACTGCTCCTTCATGGCATCAAAACGCTGTGCCTTACCTTTGGTGTTTGCACGGGAATTAAGGATCTCAATGATCTCATTCTTACCATCTTCCACTGCCTGGGTGCATTCTTCGATGCTGCTCTGGATATTGTCCATTTTTTTCTGCTCGTCAGCAAGTTTTCTGTCGATCTCCCGTAAATTTGCCTGAAGATCTGCTTTTTGCTCTTCCAGAGCTTCCTGGTCTGCAGATTTTTTCTCCGTATCTTCCTGAACTGCTAAAAGACGGCTGCGATAATGACTGTCATTCTGCTCTCCTGCCAGGATCTGTTCATGAAGAACATTGATCTCACCGGACAGCTGTTGTTTACGGATAGCACGATCCCGGCTTTCTTCCCGCAACGCCTCCATCCGCTCATTCAGCTCTTCCAGTATTTTTTCCAGACGTTCATATTCATCCTTGGTACGACTATGAGCATCCTGGGCTTCTTTTAACTGATTTTCTGCGATCCTGGTTTTTTCTTCCAGCTCGCGGATCAGATTTCCGGTGTGTTCATATTCCAGGAGGAACATATTTATATCCAGCTCTTTCAGATTTTCTCTTTTTGCCAGATATATTTTTGCAGTCTCAGACTGACGTTCCAGCGGTTCCAGCTGCTTGGTCAGCTCACTTAAGATGTCCGTGACACGGACCAGATTCTGTTGTTCTTCCTCAAGCTTCTTCAGTGTGGTATTTTTTCGTCTTTTAAATTTGACGATCCCGGCTGCCTCGTCAAAAAGCTCTCGGCGTTCTTCGGGTTTTCCACTTAAGATCTTATCGATCTGACCCTGTCCGATGATGGAATATCCTTCTTTTCCGATACCGGTATCATAGAACATCTCATTGATGTCCTTTAAACGACAGGAGCTGCCGTTGATGCGGTATTCGCTCTCACCGGAACGATACAGTCTTCTGGTAACGGTTACTTCTTCAAAATCCACCGGGAGCTTGTGATCGCTGTTATCAAGTGTAATAGCCACGGACGCAAAGCTCAGAGGCTTGCGAAGCTCCGTTCCTGAAAAGATAACATCCTGCATATTCCCGCCTCGAAGCTGCTTGGCGCTCTGTTCTCCCAGAACCCAGCGGACTGCATCACCAACATTACTTTTTCCGCTGCCATTAGGTCCTACGATGCCGGTGATCCCGTTATGAAATTCAAAATTTATTTTCTGTGCAAAGGATTTAAATCCCTGCACCTCTATATTTTTCAGATACATTGGCCACCTGCTGTTATTTTATACTGCGTATTGCCTCTAGGGCTGCAGCCTGTTCTGCTGCCTTTTTTGTATGGCCGGTTCCGGTTCCCATACTTTTTCCATTGATCAGCGCCTCCACAGTAAAGCTCTTGCTGTGGTCCGGTCCCTCTTCTTTCAGAAGACGATATTCCACCGGATGATTTCCGCCTTCCTGTACCATTTCCTGAAGCACTGTCTTGCTGTCATAAAAAATCCTCTTATCCTCCAGATCGTTCAGGATAAATTTCATAACAAAAGCCTGTGCCGGTTCAAATCCACCGTCCAGATACATAGCCCCGATCAGAGATTCCAGGGCATCAGAAACGATGGAATCTCTTTTACGACCGCCCATCATTTCCTCACCTCTTCCAAGGAGGATAAACTCCGGAAGCCCGAATTCTCTTGCACAGTAGGCAAGACTCTTTTCACATACCATGCTGGCACGTTTCTTGGTCAACTCACCTTCCTGATTATTCCGGAATTTTTTGTACAGGAAATCACTGCTGATCAGCTCCAGCACCGCATCTCCAAGAAACTCCAGACGCTCATTGCATCCAAGCTTTCCAAGATGTTTTTCGTTGGCATAGGAGCTGTGTGTCATTGCCTGCTCCAGTAAAGATTTTGCGGTAAACTGGTATCCGATAGTCTGCTCCAGCTTTTTTAAATTATTTTCCATTTCTTCTTCCCTTCGTTACCCGGCGAAGAGTCTCCACTGCATCGCCGACAGTAACGATCTCCTCGGCTTCCTCCGGGGCGATACGAACATCAAAAGTTTCCTCCAGATCAATAAGAATCTGAAAAAAATCCAGAGAATCCACTCCCAGATCATCCACAAAGGTAGTTTTTTCTGTAATGGCATCCATATTTCTTCCCAGAGTTTTTTCGATGATGGTCTTCAGCATTTCCAGTTCCACGACTGTTCGCCTCCTGTTCTGTCTGTAATATTTCCGGCAATCCCGGTTTTATTTTTTTTCGCTTTTTTCTTCTGCCTGTGCTTTCTGCTCAGCTGCTATAAACTCCTCGATCTTTTCATTGATCTTCTCTTCCTTAAACTGCTCGCACTGAAAGATCGCATGACGGATTTCTACGCTTTTGGCACTTCCGTGGCTTTTGACCACAAGACCTTTCAGACCAAGAAGCGGTGCTCCGCCATATTCACTGGCATCAAATGATTTTAAGGTTTCCTTAAGAGCAGGTTTTACCATCAGAGCTCCCATTTTACTTCGAATGTTTGTCATCATACCTTTTTTGATCATAGATATCAGAGTAGCTCCAACACCTTCATAAAGCTTGAGGATCACATTTCCTACAAAAGCTTCACAGACTACTACATCTGCATAACCTGACGGGATATCTCTCGCCTCAATACTTCCGATGAAATTGATATCCTTACATGCTTTTAACAGAGGGAAGGTAGCCTTTACCAGCGCATTGCCCTTTTCTTCCTCAGCACCGTTATTAACGATAGCAACTCTTGGTTTCTTAATACCCACTACATTTTCCATATAGATGGAACCCATCTGCGCAAACTGTACCAGATGATCTGGTCTCGCATCTACATTGGCACCACAGTCGATCAGAAGGGAAACGCCCTTTGCCGTAGGGATCAGCGGAGCAAGAGGTGGTCTCCGGATCCCTTGGATCCTGCCTACGATCACCTGGCCTCCTACCAGTACCGCACCGGTGCTTCCGGAGGAAACAAAGGCATCGGCCTCCTGTTTTTTTACAAGATTTAATCCCACTACAATAGAGGAATCTTTCTTTTTCTGGATAGCCATGACCGGAGGTTCCGCAGTCTCGATCACCTGAGACGCATGCACCACACGGATCCTGTCCTTAGGATAATCCGGGTATTTCCGAAGCTCTGCTTCGATCACATCCTGTACTCCTGTAAGAATGACCTGGATGTTCTCTTTCTCTTTCACAGCTTCCACCGCGGCTTTTACCGGTTCCTCGGGAGCATTGTCACCACCCATTGCATCTACAACGACTTTTACCATTTCTGACATATGTTGTCCTTTCTCTGTCCGAAATCTTTTCGGAATGCATATGGTACACTGTAGTGAAAATCCTCATACACATCCGTATAAGGATTTTCATTGCAGAGTACCAAAAGTTAAGCGGATATTCGAAATCCGCATTCGCTACCTACTCATAACCGAATAACTGCTTTGCAGTTTATCCGGTTAACGTACCGTTATTTATGATACTAGAGTTTTGCCTGAGAAGTCAATATCTTTTACTCTTTCTGATTTTCAATCTGTTCTGCAAGATCATTTAAATATACCCAGCGATCCATTTTTTCGTCCAGCTTCTGCTGGATTTCCTGCTGCTCGTCGGAAAGCTCCCGGAGTTTTCCCGCATTTGTGGCATTGGCAGCCATCTCTTTGTCAATCTGCTCCAGACGTTCTTCCAAAGCTGCGATGTCATCGTCAATAGTGTCAAATTCTTTCTGTTCTTTATAGGTAAATTTCAGTTTCTGTTTCCGGTTCTGTTTCCAGGTATCTGCAGCGGATTTCTTTTTCTCAGGCTCAGCTGTTTCTCCCTGTACTGTACCGCCATTCATATCTGAACGCGTTTCCAGAGACTGTCCCTTTCTTTCCTTTGCTTCCAGATAATCCGTATAACCGCCCTCATACTGGACAAGCCGGCCATCTCCCTCAAATGCCATAATACGGTTCACCACATTATCCAGGAAATAGCGGTCATGGGACACCGTGATCACGATGCCGGAAAAAGAATCCAGATAGTCCTCAAGAATGGTCATGGTGGGAATATCAAGATCATTTCCGGGCTCATCAAGAAGAAGAACATTTGGCGCCTCCATCAGAACCTTCAGAAGATACAGTCTTCGCTTCTCACCTCCGGAAAGCTTCTCCACCGGAGTGTACTGCATGGCCGGATCAAAAAGAAATCTCTCAAGCATCTGAGAAGCTGTGATCCTTCCTTCTTTTGTCGGAACATATTCCGCCACCTCACGGATATAATCGATCACCCGCTGTCTTCCATCCATATCCGGAACGTTTTGGGCAAGATACCCGATACGGATCGTTTCTCCGATCTGAATCTCTCCGGAATCCGGCAAGATCAGTCCATCTGCCATTTTAAGAAGTGTGGACTTACCGCAGCCATTTGGTCCGATGATTCCGAGACGCTGATCACGAAGAACAATATGATCAAAATCATTGATCAAAAGACGACCTTCGATGGTTTTACTTACATGATGAAACTCTATGGTTTTCTTTCCCATACGGGTCTCAATGGAATCCATTTCCACATTCTGCTCTTTCAGCGGGGTTTTTCCCGCCTTCAGTGCTTCCAAACGGTCAAGCCTTGCTCTCTGTTTTGTACTTCTGGCACGACAGCCTCTTGCTGCCCATTCCAGTTCCATCCGAAGTACACTGCGGCGCTTCCGGTCACTGGCAAGCTCCATTTCCTCTCTCTGCGCTTTCAGCTCCAGAAATCTGGAATAATCTCCTGCATAGGAATATAATTTTCCGTGGCTGATCTCCAGGATCCGGTTTGCCACACGATCCAGGAAATAACGGTCATGAGTGACCATGATCACCGTCCCACGAAAATTCCGGAGAAAATCTTCCAGCCATATGACCATTTCTCCGTCCAGATGGTTGGTAGGCTCATCCAGGATCAGAATGTCAGCCGGATTTAAAAGCATCCTTGCCAGCGCCACTCTTTTCTTTTCACCACCGGAAAGATTATCCATATTGATATTCTGATCGGTAATACCAAGTGTATTCAGCATGCGTCTGGCCTCACTTTCGGTACTCCAGTCCTTCTGCCATTTGCCTTCTGCCACATAGTCCAGAATGGTCATATGCTGCGGAAATTCCGGAGTCTGGGGAAGCCAGCTGATCCGGATCCCGTTCTGGGTGATCACCTGCCCTTCGTCCGGTTCTTCCTCTCCGGCGATCACGCGGAGCAAAGTAGTCTTACCGGTTCCGTTTACACCGATGATACCTATTTTTTCTCCCTGATCGATGCCGCAGGAGATATCATCAAATATCACCTTATCTCCAAAAATTTTGTGGATATGTTCTATATTAAGAATGTTCATGCGCATTTTCTCCGTTTTCTTCCAAAGTATATAAAAATCATTTCCATGATAGCGAATTTCCACGATTCCGTCAAGAATCACTGTTATGACAGGGGAAAGGGCTGTACCTCAAATCTGGAAGTACAGCCCTCTTGGGGGATTGTTTTTTATCTGGATCTTGGTCAACAGTTTCTGGTGTCGCCAGCTGCTGCCCTTATTTTTCGTATATCCACCGCCTTTCGTATCTTTTGACGCTATTGTAAAAAAATTATCGGGAAATGACAACAGACCTGTGACAAAATGACAGTTTCCATGAAATATGACATTTTTATGTTAAATATCTGCTAAAATCACGTTCATTCCTAATAATTTTCTACACAATACGTCATTTCAGACAAAAATCCGATATTGGATATACACAAAAGTTATGATATACTATTTTTACTACTCTTTTATAAACCGGAGGTTATATTATTTTGAATATTGCAATTATTGATGACATCTCAACGGATGCAGAAGCCCTGAAGAATATCGCTGTTTCCTATTTTGAGAAAAAACAGATCCGGGCAGAAATCTGTCATTTCTTCAGCGCAGAAGAATTTTTTGAAGATTATCAGCCCGGAAAATTTCAGATCCTGTTCCTGGATATTTATATGGACGGAATGACAGGTATGGAAGCTGCGCGCAGGATCCGAAGACAGTCCGATAACTGCATCCTTGTTTTTGTCACTACCAGCAGTGATTTCGCTGTGGAAAGCTATGATGTAGGAGCCTCCTATTATCTTCTGAAACCATTTCAGCCAGAAAAACTCTGTTCCATTCTGGATTCCTTTCAATCCAGGCATTTACTGGCATCCCGTTACATTGAAGTCGTTTCTGACCGGGTTCCCATCCGGGTCCCTCTGCGCAGTATTTTATATGCAGATACATTCCGAAATGCAGTGTGCCTTCATACCGACGCCGGTCCGGTCCGTTCTTATCTTACCTTTCACAAATTTGAGGAGCAGATCCGGGACTGTCCTAATTTTCTCTCCTGTTATCGTGGCTGTGTCGTTAATATGGACCGTATACAGGAAGCTTCTGAAGAAGGCTTTCTTCTGGACAACGGGGAGGTTGTCCAGATCCGGAAACGTGGCTCTTCTGCTATCCGTAAAGCCTATCTTCAGTATCTCTTTGCGTCAGATGAAGAAATATCTCAGCTTTGAAAATGCCATTTTCAGACTGAAAATCCGCAAACCCTCCATAACGTGCCGCAATTTCCATGATCGACGCAGTTCCGATCCCCTGTCCGGAATGCTTACCTGAAAAAAATCCTGTTTTATTTCTGCGTAAGGGATCTGTGCAGCTGTTCTCTTCTTTTATAAGAAGTTTATTACTTCTGGTACGGATCTGTACACGGACAAATCTGGAACTGCCTTTCGGACAAAGCTGTGCCGCTTCTATGGCATTTTCCAGAAGATTACCAAAGAGACGACAGAAATCTGTATCCTGGATCCCTGTTTTTTCCGGTGCTTCTACCTGACACTGAAAAACGATCCCGTTTTTTCTGCATAGTTCTTCATAATAATGTAAGATCGCATCGGCAACCTGATTTTTACAGTAAGAATGATAGGTCAAACGTTCCTGAAATTCACGGGTATACCGGCAAAGGTATTTCTGCATTTCTCCATACTGCTCACGTTCCAGTAATGCAGACAGAACACGAAGGTGCTGACGCATATCATGACGGACACGGCTGGTTTCTTCCATCTGTTCTTTTAATCGGTCGTAATGATTTTTCTGGGCAAGGAGACGAAGTTCAGTCTGATGACTGTATACCTCATAAGTCAGACGGATCTTATATGCTTCTGACAGGTCTCTCCACAGAACACAGCCAAACGCAGCTGTCAGTATCAGCCCACCTGTCTCCGGGAAACCTCCTCCCAAAATCGGCTCATAAAGATACCCTATCCGATCTGCCACAAGGGAACAGGCATAAATCGTTGTTCCCACCAAAACGATCTTTCCATATCTGCAATCTGTTTCTCCAAAAGTATTGAGCAGCATATAGATCGCTGCCACCCATTTGACTGCCTCACTGATCCAGACAACATCATAAAGAAGCCTGGCTGAAGGAAGTATATCCGCAAAAATCTCCAGAAAGAAAGCTACTACGATCCAGAGATCGATCAAAAGAAACAGATATATGCCCCTTTTTTTTCCTATAATACAATCCTCAAGCCGGATCATGCAGGAAAGGATCAGATAATAGATCATAGTTTCCAGGGCATACCAGGGCCTTGTGGGAAGAAGAAAAAAATTATGTACCAGGGAGCATAACGAATATCCTGCCACACAGAGACAGACCAGATTAAAAATAGCAAATTCTTTTGTCCTGGTTCTGACATGTACCATAAGAGTCCCAAACATGATACAGATACAGAACGCAATGGCACAGCCGCTTCCGAGTACCCGCAGTCCTCTCTGTATGCTTACACGAACCGGAGATCCCAAAACCGGAATAGCCTGGATTCCGGATCTGATATGGCTTTTGTCTGCTACTGCTATGACAATCTCCACAACCCCGGATCCCTGAAACGTAAAAACACGGTTCATGACCCGGTCCATATAGGTTTTTTCGTCAGGATCCCCCACTTCCCCGGCCAGTTCTCCATTGATATAGATTCGGTATGCGGAAAAAACCTCCGCCATAGATATAGCCCAGATTTTTTCCTCTTCGGGCAGGATCAGAAACATCCGGTATGTCCCACATCCATACGTAGAAGCCTCTTTATTCCCCAGTTCCATTTCATTACGTTCTCCGATCGAAATATAACAACTGTAATATCCTGGATCCTTTTTCAGCATCTCAGGTGTAAGCAGCTTTCCCGGAAAATATTGCCATTCCCTGGCAAGATAATGTAGCTTTGCCGCCGCATCTTTATCATCCAGACAAAGGATTCCCTGAATGGGCTGCTCGCCTTTCGCTGTATATTCATTATTTATGAGATACATCATAAAAAAAGCAGTCATAGATAACACCACAGTAAGTCCAAAGATCAGGGTCCATTGCCTACTTTTCTCCTTTATGACTGTCACCTCGCTTTCCGGATCTGCTTCGGATTCCTACGATCAGCACTGTTATCATTGTTGCTGTCGTCAGGACTGCCACTGCAAAAGGATTCTCTTCTATATCATCATCTATTTTCCGACCTCTTACGCAGAAGATTCCTGTCTCGTCCGTGTCAACGATCAGAAGATCCTGCTTTTTATCCAGGAATGTCTTTAGTTTTCTTCCTCGGGAATCCGTAATTTCCATGGTTTCCGGATCTCCGTTGGGAAACATCTCTTTTACCGGTATCATGATCCGGCTTCCCGGAATATCCGTGATCTTCTGAGTGCCTTTATAGATCTTTATTTCATATGAATGATTGGAAACCTTTTGTACCAGTGCCTGTATTGTACCATTCTCTGCTACCTTCCAACTTTGTGCCACAGAAGCAGGGATGCGAAGACTGATTCCTTCTTTTTCAAAATTTATATCTCCCATATATTTCAGGATAAGATCCAGACGTTTTCCACTGATCACAGTCCATTTTTCAGTAACAACTTCTGTTACTTTTCTGGCCGGCTGCTGTACTTCAGGTTCAGCCCGTACAGTTCTCGCGCTATAAATCATACCGACACACAGCGCAATAACTTCAAGTATCAACCAAAAACCATATCGTATTGTTTTTTGCAGATTATACATATCTGGTCATCCCCATTACATATGTTTCATCTATCTGCATCCAGAATACCTCTTTTTCAGCTTTCAGGCAATCAAATCTATACGTAATAAATCGACATCTTTCGAACAAAACAAAGGTGCTGATCACTGCTATTGCACAGAATCAGCACCTTTTCATATATCGTTATTTCTTTTTCTGCATACCTGGAAATCGCCGAAAATAATAGATGACAAACAGCACCGCAGTAATTATCCAGGACACCGGATAACTGAGCATGATACTTTCGATCCCCGGATGAGATCTTACAAAGGCAAACAACCAGATGATACGTAAAAGACAGACTCCTCCACAGGTCAGGATCATCGGAACCAGTACTCTTCCGGCACCACGCAGCGCTCCGGAAAGAATTCCGATCACAACATAAATAGCATAGGACGGAATCAGGAAACGGATCATATGCACCCCAATGTCTACAACCACCTGATCGGTTGTAAACAAATGGTAGATCGGATTTGCGAACAGAATAAGTGCTCCGCTTACAATAAACGCCGAAATGTATGCCATCACCATACAGACGCGGACACTTTTTCGCATGCGGTGGTATTTTCCGGCACCATAATTCTGTCCAACAAAGGTGGTAATTGAGATGGCAAAAGCATTGCATACCATCCAGAACACCGCATCAATCTTTCCCATAGTTCCCCAGGCTGCAACTGTGTCAGTCCCCAGTTCATTGACAAAAATCTGAATGGTGAGATTGGCAATATTATACATCACCGATTCCAGTCCTGCCGGAAGTCCAATCCTGAGAACTGCCCCCAAAGACCGGAGATCAAAACGAATCTCATGAAATTCCAGACGATAAATATCCTCTGCACGCATCAGGAACCAGGTTACAAGGATGGCACTGACTGCTTGGCAGCTGACTGTTGCAAGTGCAACACCGAGGACTCCCATATGGAAGATCACTACAAATACAACATCCAGCAAAATATTCAACAAACAGGTAATGATCAGCACATAGAGCGGTCTTTTAGAATCCCCTACCGCTCTTAGGATACTGGATACCATGTTGTAGACCAGATTGAAAAATGTTCCCGCAAAATAGATATGCAGGTACAGCACAGAATCGGGAATTACTTCTGCCGGTGTTTTCATCAGGTGAAGGATCGGCTCAGCCAGGATAAATCCTGCTGTTCCCACAATAATACTGGCAGCCAGGCAGAAGATTATAGATGTGTGAAGTGCTTTTTTAAGGTTTTTGTGGTCTTTCGCTCCGTAAAACTGAGAAATCACTACAGACGCACCGGAACATAAACCTACAAAAAAACCTACGATGAGATTCACGATCATACTGGATGAGCCTCCTACTGCTGCCAATGCTTCTTTTCCCACAAAGCGGCCTACTACAACTGTATCGGCAGTATTGTAGATCTGCTGGAACAGAGTTCCAAACAAGATCGGAAAAAAGAATATCAGAAGCTGCTTCCAGATCACACCCTCTGTGATCTGGTTCACGGCGGTATTTTTCTGATTCTTGTTCTGTTTCATATTTTTTTATTTCCCCCCAGAGTATAAAAAAAGCCGGTATACTTATCTCAGCATACCAGACTCTTTTCGCATCATATATTGACTGTCTAATTAAAATTAGTCCTCAACTTTGATGATTTCCTTCTTATTGTAGCTTCCGCAAGCTTTGCAAACTCTGTGTGGCATCATAAGTGCTCCACATTTGCTACATTTAACAAGGTTCATAGCGCTCATTTTCCAGTTCGCTCTTCTCTTGTCACGTCTAGCTTTGGAAGATTTGTTCTTAGGACAAATGGACATAGGTTACACCTCCTTAAATTTACTGAATATATCACTGATAGCTGCCATGCGGGGATCCTTAGGCTCCTCCTTGCATCCGCAGGGACCTTCGTTCAGGTTCTTCCCGCAGCGGCTGCAGATACCTTTACAGTCTTCTTTACATAAGACCTTTAAAGGCCAGCATATCAATACCTCAAGATAGACCAACCGGTCCACATCCAGGTTCATACCTGTGAGATAGCTGCTTTCATCCAGATCATTGACACGCTCTTCATCAGAAAGCTTCATATCGAGCTTCTTCTTAAATTCCAGCGGTATCTTGACGGCTACTGTCTCAAGACAGCGGTCACAGGGAATACCCACTGTGATCTTACCGGTTCCTGTAAGCTCAAGAACCTTATCACCGGTATTGGTGATCGTAAGCTCTACCGGTTCCTTCGCAAGTACCGGAAAACTTCCCATCTGAAAATCAATCTTCTCCAGTTCAGGAACAACTGATTCCTGGATCGTCTTGCCATCACAGGAAGAAATGTCTAATAAATGAATCTGCATAAGTCTCTCCTATCCACACTCAATCCATTATACATATGGTCTTGTGATTTGTCAACGTTATTTTCGGGAAAATATTACATTTTTTTAATTTTTTGTTACTGTTGGCTTAATCAGAAATTCGAGGTAAATTACGGGGGTGGACCTTTAATTGTCCGCCCCCCGAATGTATACTGCTGATCCACAGTAATATATAATTCTGCCTGATTACCGATCATGCCCGAACGGTTCTGTACCGGTACTGAAACAGCTGATTATACCAGTGCTACAGTCTCACGGCAGATTGCAAGCTCCTCGTTTGTCGGGATAACTGCAACCTTAACCTTGGAATCCGGTGTGGAGATCACGATTTCCTCGCCACGATGTCCGTTAGCATCTTTGTCAAGTGTTACGCCAAGGTATCCGAGATAGCTGACAACCTTCTCACGTACCGGGATCGCATTCTCACCGATACCTGCTGTGAAGACGATCGCGTCAACACCATTCATTGCTGCAACATATCCGCCTACGAATTTAGCGATGCCATAGCAGAGAACGTCGATGGCATTAGCTGCATCCTCGTTTCCGCCTTCAGCTGCCTCGTTGAGGTCACGGAAATCGCTGGAAAGTCCGCCGGAAAGTCCGAGAAGACCAGATTTCTTGTTGAGTACGTTCATAACGCCCTCAATGTCCAGATTCTCTTTCTTAGCAATGAACTCCATGATAGCCGGATCGATGTTACCGGAACGAGTTCCCATAACAACACCTTCAAGTGGTGTAAGACCCATTGTTGTATCTACACATTTGCCATTTACAACTGCGCTGATGGAAGATCCGTTTCCAAGGTGGCAGACGATAACTTTGGAGTTGTCTTTGTCAAGGCCAAGGAAATCAACAGCTCTCTTGGATACGAAGCTGTGGGATGTTCCGTGGAAACCGTATCTTCTTACTTTATATTTCTTGTAGAAGTCAAGCGGAAGTCCATAGAGATATGCTTTAGCAGGCATTGTCTGATGGAAAGCGGTATCAAATACGCCTACCTGCGGTACGCCTGGCATAAGCTCTGCACATACACGGATACCAATGAGGTTAGCCGGGTTGTGGAGCGGTGCAAGGTCATTGCACTCTTCTACTGCTTTGATCATCTCGTCTGTGATCACTGCGGAAGAAGCAAATTTCTCGCCTCCGTGTACGACACGATGTCCGATCGCATTAACCTCTTTAAGGCTTCCGATCGCACCTGTCTTATCGTTTGTAAGAGCATCCAGTACCATCTGGATTGCTTCTTTATGTGTTGGCATAGCTGCCTCTGTGATCTCTTTGTCACATCCGGCTTTCTGGTATACCAGTCTTCCGTCGATACCGATTCTCTCGCAGAGACCCTTTGCAAGTACATTCTCTGTCTCAGAATCGATTAACTGATATTTTAATGAAGAACTTCCACAGTTGATAACTAATACGTTCATGATTTAACTCTCCTGATCTTTTAATAATTATTTATCCTCTGCCTGGCACTGTACTGCTGTGATCGCTACAACACCTACGATATCATCTGCAGAGCATCCGCGAGACAGGTCGTTTACAGGTTTTGCGATACCCTGTGTAACAGGTCCGTATGCTTCTGCTTTACCAAGACGCTGAGCAAGCTTGTATCCGATGTTACCTGCATCAAGGTCAGGGAATACCAGTACATTAGCTTTACCTGCTACTTCGCTTCCCGGTGCTTTGGATGCGCCTACGCTTGGAACGATAGCTGCATCAAGCTGGAACTCTCCGTCAAGTTTAAGCTCCGGATGCTCCTCTTTGGCAATTCTTGTAGCCTCTACGACTTTATCTACGTCAGGATGCTTTGCACTTCCCTTAGTGGAGTGGGAAAGCATAGCTACGATCGGCTCCTCCTGAACAAGGAGTTTGAAGGACTCAGCAGAAGATGCTGCGATCGCAGAAAGCTCATCCGGAGTCGGGTTCTGGTTCAGACCGGAATCAGCAAATACAAATGCACCGTTTGCACCATACTCGCAATCCGGAACAACGATCAGGAAGAATGCGGATACAAGCTTGGTTCCCGGTTTTGTCTTCAGGATCTGAAGGCATGGACGAAGTGTATCTGCTGTAGAATGGCATGCACCGGATACCATACCGTCTGCATCCCCCATCTTAACCATCATTACGCCATAGTATGGGTACTGAGTATGAAGGATCTCTTTCGCTTTCTCAGGTGTCATTCCCTTCTTTGCTCTCAGCTCTACAAATTTATCAATATATGCCTGAGTTCTGTCAGATTTCTCCGGATCTACGATCTGTGCACCGGAAATATCAAAGCCGCCCTCTGCAGCTTTCTTGTTGATCTCTTCCTCATTACCGATGAGGATGATCTTTGCAACTCCCTCTTTCAGAATCTTGTCAGTTGCCTCAAGAGTTCTCATATCCTCTGTCTCTGGCAGTACAATTGTTTTTACGCTTTCTTTTGCTCTTTTTTTAAGCAGTTCAACAAATCCCATGATTAAATGGCTCCTTTCTTGATGTAACAAAAACGCTAGTGTCTGTTCGGGCACTACACTATGTTTATTATACCCCCTTACCCTTTTCTTTTCAAGCGTTTCATTGTCAGAAAATGGCTATACTGCGTATTTTTTGAAGTGCAATTGTTACTGTTTACCGACAATGTTCTGCGATGTGTTTTTTGTAGATAAAGATCACAGATGGCCCGAGGATTTCGGCGCATGATCATAAATTTGCGTGATTTCTGTATCTCACAAAGGGTGTTGCCGGGCCCAGAGCGGACAGCAGCATTCGGGTTTATGGCAGCAAAACAGATTTCGAATGCCGCTTAACTTTTTACATTGCTTATGTTAAAATAGCACCATTATTATAATATAAGAACTTATTTCAAGATTTGAATTTTCAGAAACGGCAGGTACTTTTTTATATGAAAATTGTTGGAATCATTGCAGAATATAACCCATTTCACAAAGGTCACGAATACCAGATCCGCTATGCCCGGGAGATCCTTGGTGCTGATTATATTGTGATCGCCATGAGCGGGGATTTTGTCCAAAGAGGGGCTCCTGCCCTTATGGAAAAACATCTCCGGGCTGAGATGGCTCTTCTCGGAGGCGCCGATCTGATCCTGGAAATGCCGGTACAGACAGCAACGGCCAGTGCGGAAGGATTTGCCGCAGGTGGCGTAAGCCTTCTTGACGGGCTTGGTGTTGTAGATGAGCTATGTTTCGGAAGCGAATGCGGAGATACAGAGACTCTTATGAATATTGCACAGATTCTTGTAAAGGAACCGTTTGAATACCGCAAACTCCTTCAGCAGAATCTTCGTACCGGAATGAGTTTTCCTGCTGCAAGAAGCAGTGCTTTGATCCGTTACATGCGAGAAAAAGCCACTTCCGTGCATAACACATTCGGCGTTTCATCAGAACATATTGAACTCATTCTTTCTTCTCCCAATAACATCCTGGGAATCGAATACTGCAAAGCGCTTCTCCGTCTTAACAGCCGTATCCTTCCTCATGCACTTTTAAGAAAGGGAAGTGGTTATCATGATACAGATTTTTCTCTTCTTTCCGACGAAGAATTTCCCTCTGCTTCCGGCATCCGGAGCCTTATGAAAAAATCCGAAGGAACTGTGCAGTCTGCTGATCTTTCCCGGTTGATCCCTTCTGCTTCCCTTCCCGGATTCCTGGATTCTCTCAAAAAAGGAGCATGGCTTTCTGACTCAGTACTGGATCTTCCTCTGCATTACAAACTGCTTCTGGAATCCGAAGAAACTTTAAAAATGTATCCGGAGCTTTCGGATGCACTGATCCGGCGTATTCTGAAATCCCGAAATCAATATGAAGGTTTTTCCCAGTTTGCGGATCTTTTGAAAACACGGGATATTACCCGTTCTGCTATCTGCCGCAGCCTTGTCCGGATCTTTCTTGACCAAAAAACAAAAGCACCCGGACACATTCCCTATGCCCGGGTACTTGGCTTTCAAAAAAGCAGCGCTCCGCTTCTCAGCCAGATCAAGAAAAACTCCTCGATCCCGCTGATCACCAAAGCCGCCGATGCATCTGCGATCCTCGATGAAACTGCGCTTCGACTTTTTAATGAAACCTGTGCGGCTTCCAATCTTTACGAAATGCTTCTCTGCCACAAAACAGGTCAGCCTTTCATCCACGAGATGAAAAAGCCGCTGCGGATCATTTAAGATCCACAGCGGCTTGAACGCTGATAAGTAATCTTTTCATGGCTTGAGATCGGATTTTGAACAACTTTCAGTTATTCAGTTTAATCCGCTTTTTCGGATCGCTTCCACTGCTTCCCGGATCTTCTCCGGCGGAAGTACCAGGGCGAAACGTACGTAGCCCTCTCCGTGGGGACCAAAGCTTGCTCCCGGAGTCACGATGACGCCGGCCTTTTCCATCAGTTCCATACAGAATGCCATGCTGTCGGTGCGGCCACCCGGGATCTTCGCCCAGACAAACATGGTGCCTTTTCCATTTGGAAGTTCCCATCCGATATCACGAAGTCCCTGGCAGAGAGCATCTCTTCTCTCCTGGTACTTCTGACACTGTTCTTTTACGCTGTCCAGCGGTCCCTGAAGTGCTGCAATAGCTGCTTTCTGAAGCGGCAGGAACATGCCGAAGTCAATCTGGCTTCTCAATTTGCGGAGCGCTGCGATCACATCCGGCCGGCCTACCAGAAAGCTAAGTCTTGCGCCTGTAACATTGAAGGATTTGGAAAGACTGAAAAATTCCACTCCAATATCTTTCGCTCCCGGAGTGGCCAAAAAACTTCCTCCAAATGCCCCGTCAAAAATAATATCGCTGTACGCATTATCATGAATGATCAGAATATCATATTTTTTCGCAAATTCCACGATTTCTTCGTAAAGTCCCGGAGTGGCAATGCTTCCTACCGGGTTGGACGGCAGGGATACTACCATATATTTAGCCTTATTCGCTATTTCTTCCGGAATTCCCTTTACATAGGGAAGGAAATCATGCTCTGCAACCAGCGGATAATAGTAAGGAACTGCTCCTGCCATCAGACTTCCTGCTGCAAATACGGGATAGCACGGATCCGGAAGAAGTACTGTATCTCCCTCATCACAAAGCGCCATGCCAAGATGCCCCATTCCTTCCTGACTTCCATAAACAGTCATTACCATGTCCGGTGTCAGTTCCACATCAAAACGTTTCTTATAATAAATACAGACTGCATCCAGAAGCTCCGGCAGATCACGGAGACTGTATTTCCAGTTGTTATCATCCATAGCTGCTTCCGCTACAGATTTCTTGATATATTCCGGAGTCTTGAAATCCGGAGTTCCCACACTCATGTTATAGATCTTCATGCCCTGTGCTTCCAGCTCCATACGCCGGTTGTTCAGAGCAGCAAAAATTTCATCTCCAAATCGGTCCAATCTTTTTGAAAACTGCATATCATTCGTCCCTCTTCCATAATAAAATTAAACGGATATTCGCAATCCGCTTCGCTACTTGCTCATAAATGAAATCACAAAGTGATTTCATTTATTTTACCACGGTAACGTGACATACTCAAGAATTTTCATAAAAAAAGAACCATCACCTGTGTAAAGCAGCTATTCATTTTCCACTTTACACATGATCGATAACGGTTCTTCATTATTTATTCCGTTTATTCAGACAAAAGAATACGGTCATTATCCAAAGCCTTGCCCACTCCCGTTTTAAATTTCTCAAGAAGGCCATCCACGGTCATATCCTTCTTCTCTTCCCCTCCGATATCCAGCACGATATTGCCGGAGTCCATCATCAGGATACGGTTACCAAGATCAATTGCTGACTGCATATTGTGTGTGATCATCAGACAGGTCAGCTGATTTTCTTCCACGATCCGTCTGGTGAGATTAAGGACTTTCTCAGCAGTTCCCGGATCAAGGGCCGCGGTATGCTCGTCCAGAAGAAGCAATTTTGGAGGGTTCATTGTCGCCATCAAAAGTGTCAGTGCCTGTCTCTGTCCTCCGGAAAGGAGACCTACCGGATGACTCATCCGCTCTTCCAGCCCAATGTCCAGCTTCTTTAATTCCTCACGAAAACGCTCTTTTTCCTGCCGGGTCGTACGGGAAAGCCACCCACCCTTGCCAGCTGCAAGTGCAAGATTCTCTTCGATCGTCATTCCCGGTGCAGTACCACGCATCGGATCCTGATAAAGACGTCCGATCTCTTTTGCGCGTGCATGCTGCGGCATAAATGTGATATCCCTGCCATCCAGCTCGATCGAACCGGCATCTGTAAGAAAATCACCGCAGATCGCATTAAAAAGTGTTGATTTTCCTGCACCATTGGAACCGATGATCGTAGCAAAGTCGCCTTTTTTCAGTTCCAGGGAAAGATCTGTGATCGCCTTTTTTTCGTTTACGGTTCCCGGATTAAATGTTTTTGAAATATGGCTGATTTTTAGCATGGATCATCTGCCTCCTTTTGTATGAGTCATTCTTCTTCGGATCTGCGGCCACTGTTTCTTAAGATACGGACCGGAAATTGCAAGAACAACGATCACAGAGGATACCAGCTTCAGCATAAATGCCGGCATATTGAACCGAAGTGCGATGGTATACACAAGGCGGAAGATAAAGGAACCAAGCACCATTCCCACCGCTCTCACAAAAATTCCTCCATGTCCGAGAAGAGTACCTCCGATCAGCAAGGATGCCAGTGCGATGGTGACCATACCCTGACCGATGTTGATATCTACGGATTTCTGTGACTGAGACAGAAGACATCCGGAAAGTGCGGTAAATGCATTTGCCACGCAAAGGCCGATCACCGTTGTAAAGACCGGATTGATAGAGGAAGATTTTACCATATCAGAATTATTTCCGGTTGCCCGGATCGCAAGGCCAAGTCTTGTTTTCAGAAAGAATACCAGAAATACGATCACGAGGATCACTGCGATGGCTGCAATGAGGATATCTTCCCTGCCTTTTAACGGTGTACCTGCAAGCGCATCCTTCATCATGGTAAATACTGTGGTCGTCCGATTCATATTGATCAGGGATGAGCCTCCCATAACTGCGATATTTACGGAATATAACGCCGTATTTACAATGATACCTGCAAGCAGGCTGTCTACTCCCAGCTTCGTCTGCAGGATAGCCGTTACAAATCCTGATGTAATACCTGCTGCCATGGCTGCCGCAATGGACAGAAACGGATGTCCGCTTACAGCAACTACGGCTCCTACAGCGGCCCCGAAGGTAAAGCAGCCATCTGTAGAAAGGTCGCAGACATTCAGCATGGAATAACTAAGGAACAAAGCAAGAACTGTCAGAGAACAGATCAGTCCAAGCTTCAGGGCAGTCTCCCCGAGGGAGAGCATAGTTGCAATCGTCACAGTGATTTCCTCCAATTGGATTTATTTCATAACTGCTCACAAAAGTGAGCGGTTAATTTATTTTGATTCTACTTCATCAAAGCTTTCTGCAGTTGTGATCTCATTTACCTGTGTGCAGAGAGGCTCAAATGCCTTCTTTACGGTATCGAAATCAAGTCCAAGTGCCTTGCAGGTTTCTGTATTAACTGTTGCAGTACCATTGTCAAAGGTTTCAACAGCTGTCTTAGACGGATCCGCATTATCTATCAGGATGTCAGCGATCATATCGGCTGTTTTCTGTCCCAGATTTGCATAATCAACACCATATCCCACAAAGGCACCATTTAATGCAAAGGAGTCGGCACCTGTGTAGTGCGGGATTCCTGCGTCGATGAATTTTTCATAAATAGAAAGTTCTGCTGTCATGATGGTGTTGTCCGTAGGTGTAAATACGGCATCCACACCGTCAGCGATCAGTGCATCTGCTGCGAGCTGGACTTCATCGGTAGTGGTTCCGGTACGCTCTACATATTCGATTCCCTCTTTATCCAGATAATCTTTTGCTTCCTGGATCGCTGTTGTGGAGGAATCCTGTCCGACATCATAGAGAAGACCGATCTTCTTTACATCCGGATTCTGTGCCTGGATCAGCTTCATGATAGAAGAAGTATCCAGGTAATCGCTGGTTCCTGTGATATTTGCACCAGGAGCATCCAGAGAATCTACAAGACCGGAGCCAACCGGATCAGATACTGCGGAGAAAACAACCGGTGTATCGCTTCCCTCTGTAGCGGACTGCATACGCATTGCTACTGGTGTAGCCACACCAACCATCAGGTCAACCTTATCCGCCTGAAAATCTGAAATGATCTGTTCCATAACACTGGCATCTGCATTACAGTTATCATAAGACACATCAAATGTGACACCCTTTTCTTTGCCAAGCTCCTCCAGACGGGACTGGATATTGTCTACGATCTGGTTCAGGGAAGCATCATCTACATAATTGCAGATGCCCACTTTAAAATCCTCCGCCATAACCGGGCTTGTCATCATCATAGTTGTTGCTGCTACTGCTGCTGCGATCACTAACATTCTTTTTTTCATGGTTTTGTTCTCCCTTCTTATTTCCGCTTATGATTACCTTTTGTACACCTTGCGGTCTGCTTTTCCGGAACAACTTTCATGCGACAGAATCGCTTTTCCTGTAACACAAAAACCGTCCCAAGCTTATATCATGCTTGAGACGGTAATAAAAGTTCTTTATTATCGCGGTACCACTCAAATTGACGAATCGTCCACTTTCCGGTGTACTAACATACACTCCTCATTGGTAACGGGTTCGGTTCCCGTCGGCGCCTACTGTACAGATAAATAGTTCGGGCCGCCCTCGAAAGTCCATTCAACATCTGGTCCCCTGCGGATTTCCACCATCACCGCTCTCTGTGAAGCTTCCTGAAATGTTTACTTCTCTTTCTCACTGGTTTGTTTTTTAAGTTGTGTTTACTTTAGCACATCAACGTGAGTCTGTCAAGCCCAAAAATAAAATTAATTCTTAAAGCTGTGGATCGGTGCCGGGATCCTTCCACCTCTCTGTACAAATGCATCACAGGAGAAGGAATTTACAGGCATGATCGGAGCATAGCCAAGAAGACCTCCGAACTCAACCGTTTCGCCCACACCCTTACCGATAACCGGGATGAGACGTACTGCAGTTGTCTTCTGATTTACCATACCGATAGCAGACTCATCTGCGATGATACCTGCCAGTGTAGTCGCCTTGGTATCTCCCGGAACTGCGATCATGTCCAGACCAACAGAGCATACACAGGTCATGGCTTCCAGCTTCTCCAGAGTAAGAGCTCCCTCGTTTACCGCATCGATCATTCCCTGATCCTCGCTGACAGGAATAAAGGCACCACTTAATCCGCCCACAGCAGCTGCTGCCATAACGCCGCCTTTCTTCACCTGGTCGTTGAGAAGTGCAAGCGCTGCAGTTGTTCCAGGTGCACCGGCTCTCTCAAGGCCGATCTCTTCCAGGATCTCAGCTACGGAATCACCGATAGCCGGTGTCGGTGCAAGAGAAAGATCCACAATACCAAACGGCACGTCAAGACGCTTGGATGCCTCACGTGCAACCAGCTGTCCAACTCGTGTAACTTTGAATGCGGTACGTTTGATCATCTCGCAGAGAGTTCCGAAGTCCTCGCCACGAACCTGCTCCAGAGCTTTCTTTACAACGCCAGGGCCACTGACACCTACGTTGATGATGCAGTCCGCCTCTGTGACACCGTGGAACGCGCCTGCCATAAACGGGTTATCATCCGGTGCGTTACAGAATACTACCAGCTTGGCACATCCAAGAGAATCCTGGTCCTTAGTAGCCTCTGCTGTTGCGAGGATGATCTCGCCCATCAGCTTTACGGCATCCATGTTGATACCGGTCTTGGTGGAACCAACGTTTACAGAACTGCAGACGCGCTCTGTTTCTGCCATTGCCTGAGGAATGGAGCGGATAAGAAGCTCCTCTGCCGGAGTCATTCCTTTGCTTACCAGTGCAGAATATCCGCCGATAAAGTTAACGCCAACTTCCTTGGCACATTTATCCAGCGTTCTTGCGATGGTCACAAAATCCTCCGGTTTCTTACATGCAGCCCCGCCAACCAGAGCAATGGGTGTTACGGAAATTCGTTTATTTACAACCGGGATACCGTACTCGGTTGCGATCTCATCACCGGTAGCTACCAGATTTCTGGCCTTTGTGGTGATCTTTTCGTATATTTTCTGATTCAGTGCATCCAGGTCAGGATCGATACAGTCCAGAAGGCTGATACCCATGGTGATGGTACGCACATCCAGATTCTCCTGCTCGATCATTTTATTTGTCTCGTTTACCTCAAAAATATTGATCATTTTATTTTCTCCCTGATGATTGATGTAAAGTAGATATCATATGCATTGGCAATCCGCACTCGCTGCTTGATCATACTCGATGCATCATGTTAAAAATATCTTCATGCTGGCAGTGGATCACAACACCGATCTCCTTGCCCAGATTTTCAAGCTCTTTTGCAAGTTCACCGCCATCCTTTTCACATTTTGCTGTGTCTGCGATCATCATCATGTTGAAGTAACCCTGAACGATGGTCTGAGAAATATCCAGAATATTAACCTGATTCTCTGCAAGATATGTACAAACCTTTGCAATAATTCCTACTGTGTCATTTCCTACTACTGTGATAATTGTCTTCTTCATCGTTTTTTCCTTTCTACACTGTGATTATTTCTGATATGTGATCCCTCTTCGCTACCTGGATCTTAAAATCCCTGGAACGGTACGGGTTGTCACCAAGTGTCACCTCCGAGCACACAGTCTCGTAGGCAAGTTCTTCATAGTTGTTTTCTCTGCTTAAATGGCCAAGAAAAACCGCCTTCAAATTATCATGGAGGATCCGACAGAGCAGACGTCCTGCATTCTCATTGGAGAGATGCCCACGGTCTCCCAGAATCCTCTGTTTGAGATAATAAGGGTATTTTCCAACCTGAAGCATGCGGATGTCATGGTTTGCTTCCAAAAGCACCGCATCCAGATTCTCCAGATTTTTTACAATGTAATCATTATATTTTCCAAGGTCCGTGGCAATGCCCACAGAATGCTCTCCACATTCCAGGCGGTAACCCACCGGCTGTGCAGCATCATGGGGAATGGTAAAAGGATTTACCGTCAGGTCCTTGATCTCAAAAGGCTCATCCTCCCGGATCTCGTGGATCAGTCCCTCCGGCATTTTTCCAAGGGATTTCATACGAAGCATGGCATCTGCTGTTCCACCTGTGGTATAGATGGGAATTCCATATTTTCTGGAGATCACTCCCAGTCCCTTGATATGGTCGGAATGTTCATGTGTGATCAGGATACCGTCCACATCTTTTCCGGTAAGATCCAGGGAATTCAGGCCTTTTTCGATACTCTTCCCGCTGATCCCCACATCTACCAGAACATGTGCCTCCTCAGATCCCACATAAATACAGTTGCCGCTGCTTCCGCTGGCAATACTACAAAGTCTCATTTCTCTCTATCCCTTCTCTGATCTGTCTCCGGGTACCCTTCAGATCTCCATTATTCTCGATCACATAATCCGTATGTTCTCTGAAAGCCTGGTCAGATACCTGGTTTCGGATAATGCCAAGAGATTTCTCTCTGGAATAGCCGCGGCTTTCCATCAGACGACGGATCCGGATTTCCTCCTCTGTATACACATACCAGACTTCATCACAGAATTCCTGATAATTCTCTTCCAGAAAAAGAGCAGCTTCCACAACACAGATCTCTCTTCCGGCTTCCTTCTGTTCTCCAAGAAGATCCAGGATTCTCTGCTTTACAGCCGGATGGATGATCCCGTTTAATTTCAAAAGCATATCCTTATCTGTGAATACTACATCAGAAATCCGTCTCCGGTCAATAGTTTTATCTTTTTTTATGATTTCTTTTCCAAACAATGCGATCACCGCATCGTAACATTCTTCCCCCGGTTCCATCAGAATGTGACCAAGCTGGTCTGCCTGGATCACATATGCCTGGAAATCTTCTTCCAGGATTCCAAGTACTGTACTTTTTCCGGCCCCTACTCCGCCGGTTACTCCGATCACTCTCATTTATTTCGCCTCATACCAGCTGTCACCCTGGTGCATATCTACGTCAAGTTCCACTGCAAGGTCTGCCGCTCCCTTCATCTCTTCTTCCAGAATACGGGAAACTTCCTCGATCTCTTCTTTCTTTGTCTCGATCAGAAGCTCATCGTGAACCTGCAGCACCAATCTGGAACGCAGTCCCTCTTTTTTCATTCGTTCATAAACATGATTCATGGCTATTTTGATGATATCTGCTGCAGTACCCTGGATCGGAGAGTTCATGGCTACACGTTCTCCGAAGGAGCGCTGCATGAAATTACTGGATCTCAGCTCCGGCACGGGCCTTCGTCTGCCGAACATAGTTGTTACATAACCGTGTTCCTTGCCATCCTTTACCAGACCGTCCAGAAAGCCCTTGATCTTCGGATAGGTCTCGAAATATTTCTCAATATAGGCAGCTGCCTCTTTTCTGGTAATACTTAGATCCTGGCTCAGTCCAAAGGAACTGATCCCATAAACGATTCCGAAATTTACCGCCTTGGCATTTCTTCGCTGAAGAGATGTCACTTCATCCAGCGGCACATGAAACACCTGGGATGCGGTGAGCCGGTGGATATCCTCCGCCTCACGATAAGCCTGGATCAGTTTTTCATCACCGGACATATGTGCCAGCACACGAAGCTCGATCTGGGAATAATCTGCATCCAGAAATACAAATCCCTCTTCCGGCACAAAAACCTTACGGATCAGCCTGCCCAGCTCCATGCGGACCGGTATGTTTTGAAGATTCGGATCTGTACTGCTGATACGACCGGTTGCTGTGATCGTCTGATTAAAAGTAGAGTGGATCCTTCCATCTTCTCCGATCACATTTCCGAGACCATCTGCATAAGTGGATTTCAGCTTGGTCAGCTGGCGGTACTCCAGGATATCTTTTACGATGGCATGATCCGGCGCCAGCTTATCCAGGATATCCGCCGCTGTGGAATAGCCGGTCTTGGTCTTCTTTCCACCTGGAAGTCCCAGCTTTTCAAAAAGGATCACACCCAGCTGTTTCGGGGAATTGATATTAAACTCCTCCCCTGCTTCCTGCCAGATGGTTTTTTCCAGCTCCTGGATACGGACTTTAAGTTTTTCACCATAGCTCTTAAGCTCTTCACCCTTAACGGAAATCCCCCATTTTTCCATGGAATCCAGGGTAAAGACAAGAGGAAGCTCGATCTCATCATAAACCTTACGCATGCCTGTTTCATCCAGTTTTTCAAGAAGAACCTTTCGGGCCATGCAGGGCACAAACGCCTGATAGCAGGCATAATTTCCAAGACATTCCAACTCCTCTTCCCAGGCCTTTTTCAGAGAAGTCTTTCCAAGAAGGTCTTCCTTTGAGGGGAGCATCATACCATCCAGATATTCTCTGGCGATGTCATCATGGGAATAGGAAGATTTCAGCGGGTTCAGAAGATATGCAGCAACCCCCGCATCAAAAACCTTCTTCGGATCATCAAGGGAAACATGTTTGAGAACTGATTTAATATCCATAGCACAGAGCACCGTACTGTCCGCCAGAGTTTTCAGTTTTCCGCAAAGGTAATCCCCTGTGAGAAGTCCTCCTACCGGGATCTGATAGATTTCTTTTTCATCCAGGACCAGTCCCACGGTATACACCTGATCCGGATCTGCAAGAACAGAAATACCCACCTGATCTTTCTGCGCTGCTTTTTCAAACAGTGCCTCCACACCGGAAAGATCATTACAGGTAAAAAATTCCAGTTCCATGGAGGAATCTGCTGTCGCAGCCGGATCAAAACGGTTCAGCATGTTCTTAAATTCCAGGCGTTTACACAATTCATATGCCTCCGGAGTATAGGGATTTTCCACTTTCGCTTTTTCGTAGGAAAATTCCAGCGGACTATCTGTGTTGATGGTTGCAAGCTCTTTGGAAAGCTGTGCCAGATCATAATGCTCACGGAGAGATTCTTTCGCCTTATTAGGCTTTACCTCTTCCAGATGCTCATGAGCATTCTCAATGGAACCGAACTGCACGATCATCTTGGTCGCGGTTTTCTCTCCAACGCCCGGGATTCCCGGAATATTATCAGAGCTGTCGCCCATCAGCGCTTTCAGTTCTATGATCTGCGGCGGCGTTACCTGATATTTCTCAAGAACTTCCGCTGTATGGTAGTTTTCAATGGTTGTCTTTCCCCGGACAGTCTTCGGAAGCCGGATCAGCACCTTATCTGTGGCAAGCTGAAGAAGATCACGGTCTCCGGAAAGAATGGTAACATCCATACCCTTTGCTTCACTTCTTCTGGCGACCGTACCAAGAAGATCATCTGCTTCATAGCCTTCCAGGGACATGATGTTGATTCCCATGGCAGAAAGCATCTCCTTGATCAGCGGAACCTGTTCCCGAAGTTCCTCCGGCATGGGTTTTCGGGTACCTTTATAGGCTTCATATCTCTTATGCCGGAACGTAGGTGCACTCAGATCAAATGCAACGGTAAGATACTCCGGCTTCTCTTCCTCCATGATCCTGAACATAATATTCAGAAATCCATATACCGCTCCTGTATGACGTCCTTCTGCATTGGTAAGATCCGGCAGACCATAAAACGCACGGTTCAGGATGCTGTGACCATCGATCAGTAATATTTTTTCACTCAAAATCAAATTCCCTCCTTCAGTTCCAGGATCACAAAAACAAGAAAGACCACCAGTGCCGCGATCAGAACGCAGACTGCCACTGCAGCGATCGCTCTGTGAAATTTCTTTTTTCGGATATACCTTCTGGATTTTCGGATATCCTCTTCCAGAAGCTCCTTAAAATCCAGAACAGTATCTTCCTGTTTCTCATCCAGCTGCTGCATGGCCTTATGTACAATGAAATATGTGGCAAGCTCATCGTAGCAGGAGGAACACTTCTCAATATGCTCCAGAAAATCCTCCAGATCACTTAACGGCAACGTATGATCGATATATTTATTAACCATTCCCTCTGCAATACGACAGTTCATATTTTCCCTCTCTTTCAAAGCAGCGGATCCTCCCATATGATAAGCCTCTTCTGAGATCCCGCTTCACAATTTTCCCCAGACTGGGGAAATATTTCCCAGAATGTTATATCATTATAGCGAATTAAACGTTGAATGACAAGGGCGGTTTCCTGTGGTATACTTGAGATGTCCCGGTCAGAAAACAGAAAAACTGACCAAATATGAAAATCCAGGCAAGGAGGATCACCATTATGAAATCTATAGCAATTGTTACAGACAGTAACTGCGGCATGTCTCCCGCTCAGGTAAAAGACCTTGGCATCTACATGCTTCCAATGCCGTTTTTTATAGATGATAAGGAATATCTGGAAGACATTGACATGAACCAATCAGAGTTCTTTCAGCATCTTGAACAAAATCCAGGCTGCAGAGTTTCCACATCCCAGCCCACACCGGAATCCGTCACTACCCTCTGGGACAAGTTGCTCAAAGACTACGACGAGATCGTACATATCCCCATGTCCAGCGGTCTCTCCAGTTCCATGCAGACTGCCCGCATGCTTGCAGAAGACTATGATGGCCGTGTACGTGTCGTAAACAACCAGAGGATCTCCGGAACCTTACGTCACTCTGCCATCGAGGCTATCCAGCAGGCTAAAAACGGTCTCTCTGCCGATGAGATCGGAACCTGGCTGGAAGAAACCCGCTTCGACTCCAGCATCTATATCACTGTAGCTACTCTGAAGTACCTGAAACAGGGCGGCCGCATCACGCCTGCAGCTGCAGCCATCGGAACCATGCTCCGTCTGAAACCGGTTCTGCAGATCCAGGGCGAAAAGCTGGACGCCTTCTCCAAAGCCCGCACCATGACCCAGGCAAAAAACACTATGACTAAAGCCATCAAAGATGACATTGCAGACCGCTTTGGAGAAAAGATCAACCTGGATGTCATCCACTCCCACAACCTGGAAGCAGCCGAAGAATTCCGAAAAGAAGTCCTCACCACCTTCCCGAATATCGGTGAAGTCAACATCTTCCCTCTCTCCCTGAGCGTTTCCTGCCACATCGGCCCCGGAAGTCTGGCACTCACCTGTTCCAAGGTACACCCGGAAATATGGTAAAGACTAGTCAGAAGCAATCCACATGGCAAGAGCACAGCCGGAGGGAATACTTCTGTATGGCTCTGTCTCTGGAGGAGGGCTGCTAGTTCTTAGGTTCTGGAAATCTGCGTTATTAAAAAAAGTTCGGCTGTCTGAGCGGCAACAAGCCGCGAGTTCCGAACTTTTTTTAATGGTTTTAGCAGATTTTCAGGGCCTTAGAACTAATGCCCAACGGAAGCCGAAGACTATACAGAAGTATTTCCTTCGGCGTCCCTCCCGCCAACATATTTAATTTTCCTGTGTATTCTCAATCTCCACCGGCGCTTCATTCAAGATCTTCATAAACTCCTCACCGGTGATCGTCTCATGCTCATACAGATACTTGGCAATCTCATGGAGCTTTCCGATATTATCTGTAAGGATCTTCGTAGCCTTTTCATGCTCCCGTCTTACAAGCTCCACAACCTTCTTGTCCAAAAGTGTCTGCGTCTCAAAGGAACAGGTTAGACTTGCATCTCCGCCAAGATACTGATTACTTACATTTTCCATGGCAACCATGTCAAAATCATCACTCATACCATACCTGCTGATCATCGCTCTGGCAATCTTGGTCGCCTGCTCAATATCATTGGAGGCACCGGTAGTAATGGAATGGAAGATCAGCTCTTCCGCTGCACGGCCGCCTGTAAATGTAGCGATCTTATTCTCCAGTTCTTCCTTAGTCATCAGGAAATGTTCCTGCTCATCTACCTGCATGGTATATCCCAATGCACCGGAGGTACGTGGAATGATCGTGATCTTATGGACCGGTGCAGAATCTGTCTGCTTGGCAGCAACCAGTGCATGACCAACCTCATGATAGGAAACGATCAGCTTTTCCTTATTGGAAAGTACACGGTTCTTTTTCTGATATCCGGCAATAACAACTTCGATGCTTTCTTCAAAATCCGCCTGTGTGGCAAATTTCCGTCCGTCGCGGACTGCACGGAGAGCTGCCTCGTTGACAATATTGGCAAGCTCCGCACCGGAGGCACCGACTGCCGCCTTGGCAATTTCATCAAACCGGACTGTATCCGCAATTTTGATCTTCTTGGCATGAACCTTCAGGATTTCCTCACGCCCCTGAAGATCCGGAAGCTCAACCGGGATCCTTCTGTCAAAACGTCCCGGACGAAGAAGTGCAGGGTCAAGGGAATCCGGTCGGTTGGTAGCTGCCAGGATCACAACACCCTTGGAACCGTCAAAACCATCCATCTCTGTCAAAAGCTGGTTCAGTGTCTGCTCACGCTCATCGTTTCCACCGCCCATTCCGGAGCCGTCACGTTTCTTGCCGATCGTATCGATCTCATCAATAAATACGATACATGGTGCCTTCTCATTGGCCTGTTTAAAAAGATCACGGACCTTTGCAGCACCCATACCCACAAACATCTCCACAAATTCCGAACCGGAAATTGAGAAAAACGGAACCTCCGCCT
>JAHZFO010000011.1:0-56961 GCA_019421285.1 Clostridiales bacterium | reverse complement strand
CCACACGGATGCTGCCTTCGTAGTCCAGATTCAGTCCCACCAGAAGTTTCAGCAGCGTCGATTTTCCAACACCGTTCGCGCCGATCAGTCCGATGCTGTCATTTTCGTGTGCAGTAAACGTGATGTCCTGCAGAATCGGGACTGATTTTTCGTAAGAATAATTAACATGTTCAAAATTGATGTGAATATGGCTCATTTTTGATATCTCCCGACAATTCTTTCCTCTTCCGCGTGCAGGCCACTGCACCGGGTTGCTTTTCTACATCTTCCGACTCGTTGCAAATAGATGTCTCCCCACGCAGCATTTCATCCCGTTACCTTCAGCACGGCAAAAAGTGCAAGCCACACGCCCAGATACAGCCAGTCCTTCGCTTTGCACGGCTCCTTCGCTGTATAGTAAAATTCTCCCCGATAGCCGCGCAAAGTCATGCTTTCATACACCTCATTTGCGCGGTCCATGCTGCGCAGAAGCAGCTGGCCGGCCAGTGTTCCCCATACCTTGAAATGAACACCCTTCTGATTCGGCGCGCGCAGACTGTACGCCTGGGTCATGCGGTTTGCCTCCTCGAGAAGCACTGTAACATAGCGGTACGTCAGCAGCACCTGTGTCACCAGAATGGCAGGGATGTGAAGCAGACGCAGTGCATAACAGATTTTTTCGATGGATGTTGTCGCAATCAGAAGATATGCCGCCAGTACGCTGTAAATGCCTTTGATCATCAGCGTCACCATGGAAAGCATCCCTGCTGTCAGCGGAACGGTACCAATATACCCGATTACCTGACGGTCAAAAATCGGATTAAACAGCCCCACAAAGCAGACAAGTGGCAGAACAATCCGAAGCCGCCGGATACTGTCGCAGAATGAAATTTCGCCGACGATAAAGAGTACAATCGGATAAATTCCCATGCGCAGCAGGCCGGTCAGATCGTATTTTTGAAAGGACATGGTTACGGTCAGAAAAACAATCGTTAAAACAAGTTTAACCAGTGGATGAAGCCTGTTCACCCACTGGTCCTTCGCCGCAAGCATATCCATATGATGGATTTCATATAGTGCATTGCCAAGTTTATTCATTTCTTTCTCCTGTTCCGTGCAGCTTATGACTTTTTCTTTTTAAAGAAACGGAATGCATAGCATGCACCGACACAGACAATAAGAACAACTGCGGATCCCGCAATTCCGGAAAAGCTGGTTCCAAACGTGGAATCGGAATTTTTAAATCCATAGTCCGGCAGAAGTGCCGTTTTTTCCTGAATTTCTTCCGCCGCTGCATGTGCGCCGGTTCCGTCGTTTTCCAGTTCCGTCGAACCAGTCAGACGCTCCATAGACCACTCAAGTCCATCCGGATTGGAGGATGCCGCAAGAGAAACGGCTCCGCCGATCACCAGTGCTGCGATTCCTAAGATCGCAATTGTCTTCTTGAAAGAAAATCGGCTCTTTGCCCTTTCTTCGCTGCACGAAAGCATCTCCGGGCGGGCTTCATAGACGAACAGCAGAACGGCCGCTGTAATCAGGCCTTCTACAAGACCAATCACGAGATGAATCGGCTGCATTGTTGCCACAAATACCGAAAACGGCAGATCCGTTATGCCGGATGCAAGTGTTTCCAGTGCCACACTAAAAGCGCCAAGCTGCAGCGTCACCACGCACCCAAGGATGGAAGCACCTACAATCTTTCCGCGCGACATTCCCTTTTTCATCATCGGACGCCAGAACAGGAAATAACCGAGAAAGCACCCATAAAACGCCATATTCCAGATGTTGCACCCGAGCGCCAGAAGACCGCCGTCCGCAAACAGCAGACACTGGATCAGCAGCACACCGATCATTGTTAAAAACGCGGCATACGGTCCGAGCAACGCGGTCAGCATCATACCGCCGCAGAGATGACCACTCGAGCCTGTGCCCGGAATTGTAAAGTTAATCATCTGCGCCGCAAAGACAAACGCACCCATCACTCCCATCACTGGGATCTTTTTCGGGTCGCTCTCCAGGCGTACTTTTTTTACAGAAAAGCCAGCTACTCCGCCGGAACAGACATACATTGTTGCAGCCACTGCAGGCGCAACCAGCGCATCAGCCATATGCATAATGTTCTCCTCCTTTTTGGTTTCTGTTTTTTTCTTTTTTTACTTTACTACGCTAAAATTCGTCCTGCAAGCCCCCGTGGGGGTTATTTTTTGGGATTTTTTTATGATCCTTTTTGTTCACTTTTACCGATTTTTTATGAACATTTTGTTTAAATTTAAAGGGTGACTTTTTAACATTTATATGGTATTCTATAGACAACACAGACGGATATCCCGGTGTCGGGAGTCCGTACACACACTATCTCGAGGACAGGATTCCTGTCCGATCCGCGGCCGCCTGCACGTCATCGGGTCGCCGCGGTTTTTTCTACAGAAAAAAGCCCTCCGGGCAGGATTCTTTCTTATTTTAGTGCCAAAACCGGCTCTTTAACGGGTTCTGGCTGTATTTTCGAGTATTGGTGTGAATTTCATCTTGACGAGAAGGAGACTCTCTTATGAGCACAGAGAACTTAGAACACGAAGATCAAAACAGAACAACGGAACCGATCATCGATATCCTGGGCAATGAAGCGCCCTCTGATCCAGAACAGGAAATTGTTTCCCAGGGTGTCCACAACTACAGCGCCGCTGAAACGTATGTGTGTCCGACCGATCCGGCTGTTCTGCAGCAGCTCGAATGGTTCCGGGATCAGAAGCTTGCGCTGATGATGCATTTTGGATTGTACTGCCAGCCCGGCATGGTTGCCTCCTGGGCATTAAGCGACAAGGATTCAGACTGGTCCCGCCACCAGGTAAACTGGACGGACGGCGAAACCTTTAAAAAACAGTATTTCGGCCTGAATCGTTCGTTTAATCCGGTCCGCTTTCAGCCGGAGGAATGGGCGCAGATGGCAGAGGACTGCGGATTCCGTTATCTTCTTCTGACCACAAAGCATCACGACGGATTCTGCCTCTGGGACACCAAATATACAGATTATAAAACAACTGCAGAGGACTGCCCGTTCCATGAACATAAAAATGCGGATATCGTAAAATCCATGTTTGATGCATTCCGTGCAAAAGGCATCGGCATCGGTGCTTATTTTTCCAAAGCCGACTGGCACTGCCCGGACTACTGGAATGAAGATCTGAGAAAAGATGGGCTGACATCCCGCGGACCTTCCTACGATCCGAAGGAATATCCCAACGTGTGGAACCGTTTTAAAGAATATACAAAAAATCAGGTTCTGGAGCTCTGCGAGAATTACGGTAAGCTGGACATTCTCTGGTTCGACGCGGGCTGGGTCTCTGAGAGCAACGGCCAGGATATTGAGCTTGGAAAGATCGTTGAGGAAGCACGTAAAATTCAGCCGTGGATTCTCTCCGTTGACCGTACAATCGGCGGCGCTTACGAAAACTACGTGACACCGGAGCTCTGCATTCCGGAAGAACCGCTGAACGTTCCGTGGGAAAGCTGTCTTACCCTCGGCGTTGACTTTACATACGAATACGGCGACCATTATAAATCTCCGCGTGAGCTTGTCGGCCTGCTTGTCAACATCGTTGCCAAAGGCGGCAACATGGCACTGAACGTCAGCCCACAGCCGGACGGCCGCATCCCGGTCGATGCCTGGGACAGCCTGAACGGTTTTGGCCAGTGGATGAAAACCTTCGGCGATGCTATCTACGGAACCCGCGTCTGCGCGCCGTACCAGAGCGGAACCCTTTCGTTCACACAGAAAGGTGATTCAGTCTATGTATTCCGGTTATATCCGACGGTACAGGAATCGGTAGAGGCAGAAATTTTCGTACCGTATACCGAGACGAAGATTTCGGAGATCTGTATGGTGGAAAACGGAGAAAATGTTGCATTCAAAGAAGTCGAAGGCGGCCTTTGTATGACCGTCCCGGCAGGATACAGACGAGGCTCCGCACCGATTGCGCTGGTGTTTGAGATGAAGAAAGAGCGGTAAATTTTTAATAATCGAAAAGGGCTGTACAGTGTGACTGTTCAGCCCTTTTCATAATTATTAAGATACCTTGGAAAAACCTGTTACTTTTTACAATTTAAAATTTGCTTTTCATTAGAGCGTGTCTGAAAAAGGCTTGATGTATCCCAAACAAAAGGGGGGCGATTTCAAATCGCGACTTATATGTTCTGTTCTCATTCTACTGTTTATCAGATTTTCCTTAATGTTTATCTTATTTTTTTTGTATTTTTATCACAGATTCGGCAGATGGATTAATCTTCACCAGGATACCCTCTTCCAACTCCAGATAACCTTCCGTGAAATACAGACCTTCTCTCGCAGTCACTTTTGTTAATGTTCTTCCGTTTACGATAGCTTCTGTATTTTTCCAATGAATTCCCGCCAGCATTACATAAAGCTCTGCTGTTCTTCCTGAAATTTGGAGCTGTATAGTTTCGCCATTTTTTTTCATGTCACAACATGTTTTGGCACCTGATCTCTCATACAGTGTTTCTTTTACGATGCTGTCATTCTGCGGCACCACAGCCAAAATCATTTCGGTTTCCGATTCGCTCATGCTTTCTCCAAGTTTCAGATTCTCATTCAGTCGAAGTGGAAGAAAACTTCCTTCTCGAACGTACACCGGTATTTTATCAATTGGCACCTCAACGCTCCTCTGCACCGGACCGGAAATTTCATCATTTAAATTCCACAGACTAATCCACCGTCCCTTAGGAAAATAGATTTCCCGCTCTTCTGTTTCATCAGAAACCGGCGCAACCAGAAGATTTTCTCCGAAAAGATATTCGTCCCACACCTTTGTTGCTTCCTGATCTTCTGGATATATCATCGCAAGCGGACGCATCATCGGTATTCCCAATTTATGAGCTTCTGCTGCTACACTTACAATATATGGACGAAGATTTTCCCGCAGCCACGCATAATAACGATAAACTTTCACTGTAAAAGCATCGTATTCCCACGGCTCTCTCGGCTCCGTTCCATGGAAACGCATCAATGGACAAAATGCAGCATACTCTGTCCACCGGAGATATGTTTCCTGATCTGGGAATCCATCATAACCTCCCGCATCAACACCCCAGAATGGAAGTCCAGAAGCAGCTGCTGAAAGACCTCCCGCAATCGCATATTTCAGTCCCTGGAAGCTGGTCAGCTGATCCCCGCCGAACTGACACGCAAAGTGTTGAGATCCGGGTGCTGCACCTCTTGTATAAAGGACATGATCATCTCCATATTTTTGTTCAAATAACTCTCTATAGTTTTTCGCATACTGATAGGCATACGCGTTATGCATCTCATCGCCGTGTCTTCCATCATAAAAAACTGCCTCGTCCGGTACAACATCTCCAAAATCAACCATACTTCCACGAATACCTGCATCCAGACGATCCTTCCACTGTGCTGCCAGAAGTTCTTTCGCACGCGGATGAGAGAAATCGATATAAACCGGAAGTTTTTCTTCCTCATCATTTTCATTTCTTGTAATCGGAAGCTCCTCCTTCGGGCATTCCGGCAATAATTCCTGCGCCAATTCCTGCGTCATATTAGGCAACTGCCAGGAAAATACTTTGAATCCATGACGTTCTCCAAATGATACAACTTTGTATAATTCCTCTTTTTTATATTCTCCAAAAAAGGTAGCTCCTGCTCCTTCTGCATAAAAGCCGGAATGCGGAATATCGAGTTCATGGAACTTTTTCATTGCCGCCATCTGCTCCAGCGCAATATCCTGTAACGGACCGTTTCTCCATCTTCCGCCGCCACCGCCAGCCCATGGTTCAAATACCCATTCCGGTGGGAAAATCGGAAGCCCTGTGAGCGTTCCGTAAGCAGTCAGCGCCTCACGCGGTGTTCCGCTCCAAATATAAAAATCAAAAACATCTCCAAGTGCTTCCACCGAAAGATAGTCTTGCACAGCATCTCCCACATCCATCCGCATCCGATATGAAGTATTTGCAAAAAAGCTGAAACCATCACTTGTGTGTACCAATGGAATGTTTTTATACGCCTGGTTTCCAATGGATGCAAGACATCCCTCACAAGCATCTCTCTGCCACAGTGCAACGGTTTTTCCATACTGGTTCACGCTGTCAAAACGTTCTCCAAATCCATAAATGGCACTGTTTTCCCGAATTGAAAATCGAATTCGCGAAGCCGAAACACTTTCCTTTTCAAATATAAACGAAATATTTTTCAGATTTGTGATTGCTTTTCTATCAATAGAAATTTCCAGTGTTTCTTTCTGGAGTATCATCTCATGCTCTTTGCTTCTGATTATATATGCATGCTCGGATTCTTCCACAGAAAATGCTTCCGGCTGTCCATCAAAGAAGCCTTTCTTTCCAGAGACCATTCGGAAACCACCGACCACAGGATAAATCATGAGCTCCCATGTTCTCTCTTTTGATTCAACACAAATCGTTACATGATCTTTTGTTTCCAGAACATGTCCAATTTCACTACATGATGTCCATTTTTCCAGATCCTGGTTTCCAAAGCTGTGATCCGCATACCACCATGCACTGCAAGTTCTTAAAAACGTAAGATAACGATCCAGCTCAGCAGCCGCTTCCTCCCATCGGTTTTCTCTTAACCGCTCATTCACTAAACGCTTTTCTACCCATGGGTCCATAGGCTTCCATGGATTTGCAACTTCCTGGTTAAAGAAAAAGTCAAAACCCTCCAATGTCAGACTGTCCTGCCAGCGCTGTGCAATTCGGATTCTATCTATCAGATTTTCTCTCGTTGTTGGTTCCACACTCTTTTGTAGCTGATAAATTTCCCTCCGTTCTTCCGTACTAGTTTTTTCCAACACTCCTGGTCTCTGCCAGTGGCAAATTCCGGACGGCATGACAAATACAATGCCGTTCTCCGTTTTTGTTTCCCCCTTTTCTCCAAAAGATACCTCAAGAAAAGTCTCTGGATCATATTCAAATCGATCCGAATAATTCACATTCAGATCTAATGGTGTTGGGCAGAGAATTTCACTTGACTGATGTTTTTTTCGATAGACTTGAAGATCAAAAGCCTCCTCTTTCTCCGGCTTTCCACCAAAAAGCATCCACGGTATTGCAAATAAAGCGTACCATCTGTCCTGCAGAATATCTACTGTTACAGAATACTGCTCTTTCGAGATCGCCGTTTTTTCTCCCTGGTCTTTTCCCTCTCCCAGATATGCCTGATCTCCGCTAAGATATGTCATTCCTTTTTCTACAAAAGCACTGTTGCTGCCATCCCGTTTTGCTGTGAAAACCGCAAAATCTCTTCTTGAAAACTCTTTTCCTGAAAGTGCAACTTCTACTTGATCTTTTCGTTTTACTGTTAACTCTGTAACGGTATTTTCCTCTTTCAAGATATGATGAGCTTTTTCTTCCATGTTTTCAAACAAAACAAACAGTTTTTCTGCTGTATACAGAAACTTACATCTTGTTGGTGTAACAGAGGACGGATTTCCCCCCGCGCGGAAAAAATCCTGTATCGTAGTCGCCTCTCCCCACTCCACAGAATCATATTTCAGATTCTCCGTTTTCTGTTCTTTTCCCAGAATAATTGATGAAACCCCAAATTTCAGTTTTCCCATAAAGAACTCCTTTCCCGCAGTTTTTTCAACTGCAGATTTCTTCTATTATTTCTCCATTTTTTCTGCACACAATGTAAAAATTTCCCTTTGAAATCAAAATTGATCTAGCGTTTTCGACTGTAATCTCTACTGTGTCATCACTGTCATTTACAAAAATTTCTATTATCTCCGTTTCATTTTCACGCGCAAAACCATATACACGTTCATCCGCCAAAACTGTTGTGAACGAACCGTTTCGTATGGCAGAATGTTTTTTTCGAAACTGAATCAGTCTCTGATAAAAACGGAAACTCTCTTTTTCTCCCGGATTTTCTTGCCACGTCATACACTTTCGACAGTCCGGATCATTTTCTCCGTCAATTCCTGCTTCGTCCCCATAATAAATGGACGGCGAACCCGGAAACATCATCTGCACAACAACACCAAGTTTAAAGGAATCTAACCGATGACTACAACTGTTGATAAAACGCTTGGTATCATGTGTGTCCAATGCATTAAACATAGCCATATTAGTTTCATCAGGATGTCGCGACAATGCAGTTTCCAACCGATGGCCAAATGTTTCGGCATTAATACTCCGTTCTGCAAAAAAGTCCAGCATTGCCTGGCGGAAAGAATAATTCATAATACTGTCCATTTCACATCCGTTCAGCAGTCGTTTTCCCTCTGCCCATGTTTCACCAATCAGAATAAGTTCCGGGTTCAAGCGTTTGAGTCGATCTCTGATTTTGAGAACAAAATTCTCATCAATTTCATCAATCACATCAAAGCGATATCCATCCACTTGTACTTCCCGTACCCAGTATTCCAGTACATTCAAAAGATACTCCTGTACCTTCTCGTTTCCTGTATTCAGTTTTGGCATGCCAGCAAATCCAAAAAAACATTCATAACAGTCTGCCTCTTCTCGTACCGGAAAACGAGTAATATGATACCAGCTCTGATACTCTGATTTTTCCTGATTTTTTAAAAGATCAGCAAATGCAAAAAAATCTGTTCCAGTATGATTAAACACAGCATCTAAAATAACCCTTATGTTTTTTTCATGTGCTTCTTTGACCAGAACTCGCAGATCTTCATTGATTCCAAAATGAGGATCTACTTTATAGTAATCCGTCGTATCGTATTTATGATTTGAAGGAGACGTAAACACCGGGTTCAAATAAATACATTCTACTCCAAGCTCTGCCAGATAGCTAAGCGATTTTCGGATTCCATCCAGATTTCCGCCCATAAAGTTGGAAGCTGTCGGTTTACTTCCCCACGCCACACAGTTCTCCGGCGCATACGACGGATTTCCTTTGCGGAAGCGCTCTGGAAATATCTGATAGTAAATCGTTCCCTGACTCCATTTGGGTGGCATATACTCCACAAAACACTTATTGGCATATGCATATTCGAAAAAACCAGAATCCGGACATTTTTCGACTGTGCCCCACGCATTATACCAACGCGTATCCCCGTTTTTTCCCGTCACTCGAAAATAATATTGAAGATATCTCGCCGGCTTTTGAAAAGAAACCACTGCCGTATATACAACCGATGTTCCTAAGTGATACCGCTCTAACATCCTTTCTTCTTTCGTTGTTTCGTCTCTGTGATTTTTATGAAAATAAACCAAGGTACACGTTTCTATGTCCCCACTTGCGGCCCGGAAAGAAAATCTCAGATGAAACCGATCCGGTGCGTAAATTTCCGGGTACATCCCACTGTGATAAAAAGCAGCCAGATTCATACTAACTCCTTTCCGAAAGTTTCAGTACCCGGCATCCATGTGGCGGAAGTATGGTATGAAAGCTCTTCATTTCTCCGAGATCTTCATGCATCCAAAGATCCCTGACACTGGCAGCTCTGCACAACAACACTTGTTTAAAATCAATCTCTACTTCTTTTTCTTCTGCATCTCTATTAAATACGGAAAGAATGATCTCTCCTGTTGCTTCTTTTCCAATCCAGATGGTACTGTCCGGATTTTTGGTATCCGTTGACAATGGGAAGGATAAAATTTCTTTTTTATTCAACGCAAGAAGTTCCTCATTCTGATAAATCCATGCCCGATCTTTGATCGTATCATACTGATCTGCGATATCCAGCGGCGCTCCCGCAATCAGTTCCAGCGATACAGCCGATTTGCACTCCTCATCATTTGCAAAGGTATTCAGGCGAAGCATATCCGCATCCATGATCATGTTGTGGTCAGCAAAAATTTTTGACCAGTAAATCAGGCCATCAAATGCTGTCGTGCACTGAGACCAATAATCAAAATGCAGTCCTCTGTTTCGATCACTAAAAGTATCCCAGCCTCCCGTACCGGAGTCTTCGTTAATACGCGCCATCTGTCCCATGCCAAACTCATTCTCACCATTGTTTTTCAAATGCGGCATAACAAGACTGATCATTATCTGATCCCCTGCTGCTTCCTTGATCCATTCGAGAACTTTTCGGTAATTTGCTGATCCATGATTTCTGCCAATCTGCTTTCCTTTATCCATTCCATCTTCGTACCAGGAAAGAAAATCAATTCGTAAAAAAGCTACATGGCAGTCAATAAAATACTTTACATATCCTTGCACATACTCTTTTGCTCCAGAACGATCTACATCCACCCAATACAATGCTCGATCTTCTCCATTTGGATAAGAAAAACGATCCCCCGTCATTTTTTTCTCATTTTCTCCATTATAAACATACGACAAATCTGTGATTTCTCGCACCGGAATATTTGTTCCTTTGACCAAAATTTCTTTGTTCTTTACCGCTGCCGGGCTGATCCAGGTCGGATTGTAGTAAACGCCGAGAGCCATTCCTCTCTCATTCAGATAGTCTGCCCAATATTTCCAATCATGTTTCCATGAATCATGATGACGAGTTAGATATCCATTTTCATTGATGCAGAAAGAATCCTCGATCCATCCATCTGTGCATACCATCTCGTATCCATATGGAACAAATTCCTTTGCTACCCAATCAATATTTTCTTTGAACCGTTCTTCTGGCATAAAAGTATTTTCAGTAAACTGTTTCTCATAGGTACACCAGTAAAGTGGTCCTGTTCTTTTATCTAATTTCAATCTCATGTAAAAACCCTCCTGTTTTTTTACCTACACTCAGAATCCTATTCCAAACGCAGATATATAACAGAAAACACCAATAATTTGTCCAATTCAAATGTAATTTCCTGTCTTTGATCATCCCCTAGTTTTACTTTATAATACACTTCTTCTGGCTCCTGAATTTCACCGTCCGGTGTCACAACGTATATTTGTTTCTTTTCTCCCGGAAGTTTTGCCTTCACTTTTATCTTTTCTACACGCTGTGGGAATTCCTCATGTGTTCTATTCCAGTTCATGTCCGAAATTCCCGTAAAATTCACACATCGTATTGAAAATTCTCGTCCTCTCTTATAAATTTGAATCCATACCTTTCCTGCTTCCGGATACGGTGACCAATCAACATTTTCGAATATAAATTCTGAGTTGATTCCTCCTGCATACTGCATCGTCAGATCCGTCCAATTTTCCGGAAATAAAAGTCCGCCGTACGCGGTAATAAAATCATAATATTTTTTCAATGTTTTTCGGAACGAATGTTCCCCAATTCTGCAGTTGTCCGGATAATATGCCTCTGTCAGAACACTTCCTTCCTCGCCCAATAGAAGATGGTATCCGCCAGAAGCGAAAATTGTTGCCATTGCAAGCTGCGCTGTAGATCCCTTCAGATTTCTTTCTGGTTCTGTTTTAAACGGATTCAAATACGCTGCCAGAATCACCCTCTTCTCATCTTTTGTTTCCCGAGCATGCGCAATCAAACGATATAGATCTCTATAAGTATCATTCGGCGACCAGACCTCTATATAAATACAATCTTCGCGACTCTTTTTTACCGAATCTACCGGCCAGTTATTTACTGCATTAAAAATGAGTTGTTTTTCCGGGTATTTTTCTTTTGTTTCATTGATCAAATCACCAAAATCATCTGCCAGATCTCGAATGACATATTTTCCATTTTCCAGAATTAATGCCTCTTTCGGATCTCCGTATTGATCCATATGTACGCCATCAAAACCTTTTTCCAGCGCTTTTCCATATTCCTGTAAAATCCGTTTTCTCCACGCCGTTCCCCTGTGAATATCCATCAACCATATTTTGTCAATGAAAATCATTGGTTCTCCATTATCGTACCGATAGATACATTCCGGATGTTCTTCCTGAAATGATTCTGCACCGTAAACAGCGCCATATGCTATTGCCTTGGCACCGCAAGCGTGCACTCCTTCGATTTTTTTCGCAACAGCAGTCATCGAACCTTTTCTTCCCATGATATCTGTGTAAATATCACTCTCCGGATAAAACTCATCATGGCGGTACATCCAGTCATAAAACTGAATCACATTCAAGTGCATTTCCCTGAAAAATTCCTGATACTCTTCTTTTTGTTTATCTTCCTCAGAAAAACTGCTAAGAAATCCATATCTTGGAGCTTCTGTCCAGCAATTCACAACATCAAATGCCGTGTAACAGCTCCCTAGTTTTTCAGTCTTTTGAAAGAATTCTATTTTTACCAGATATCCACCCGTTTTTTCTGAAATGCTTTCCGCAAGTGGAATATACACTCCTTGTTCCAGGGTACATTCCATTTTCAGATTTTCTCCCTGATACGTAAACAACGAAACTTTCACGTGATTTGCTTTCGTCGGCCCTGTTTTTTTTATTTCCAGCCAGACTCTTTCCCCAATTTCATACTGCGTTTTATTAGGTATTACATAAAACCCTGTATTTTCCATCTTCCACCCTCTCTTTCCATGAAATGTTTCGTTTGTTTTTGAGAAAGTCCCCTCTTCGAAATTAAACCGAAGACGGGGCTTTCTCTCAAGAATCTTCGCAGGGATCACTTCGTCATTTTGATACTATTGTTCTTTATGAATTACATGGATTTCTGTTTTTTTCAATTTCGGAACACTGACAACAACTGCTGCATCCTCTCTCCAATACCAACCGGAGCCATAATTCAATGCATTCAAGGATGCACTCTCTGAAAGAGAAACTCCATTCAACTCCAGACTTTCTGGCTTTCTGTCAAAACCAAGAAGAACAATAAATTCTGTCTCGGATGCATGGCGAAGCATAAAGAAATCTTCACCCGTTTGGCCCAAAATATTGTATTCAATTTCTTTTCCATCCGCATACCGTTTGCCTGAGGTTTCATTTAAAGCTCGGCTCATAAGAACTGTATTCTTTTTTTCATATGTCATGCTTTGTCCAAGCTGCAATTCTCCATTCATAACAGACAGAATGCACGCTCCTTCCCGAATATAAACAGGAATTTTGTCAATTGGAACATCCACCTGAAGAATTCGGTTTCCACCAACCATCTTTCTGAAATCCAACAAATTGATCCATCTTCCTGCTGGGAAGTAAATTCTTCTCTGTTCCCCTTCTTGATGAACCGGAGCAGCTAACAGATCTGAACCATAAAAATATTCATCTTCCCAATAGACAGCCTCTTTATCCTTAGGAAATACCATTGGCAACGGTCTCATCATTGGTATGCCTGTTTTATGTGCCTCTTCCGCTGTATGAACCGAATATTTCAGAAGATTTTCTCTTAGCCATGCATAAAATTTATAAACAGACACTGCATATCGACTGTAAACCCACGGCTCTCTTGGGGTCACTCCATGGAAACGCATAATCGGTGAGAAGGCTGCAAATTCCGTCCAACGGAGATACGTTTCTTCGTCTGCAAATCCTGAATAACCTCCTGCATCAACACCCCAGAATGGAAAACCGGAAGCCGCCAGTGTCAGACCTCCATTCATTGCATAAGTCAGGCCTCTAAAGCTTGAAAGCTGGTCTCCACCAAACTGGCAGGAATACTTTTGAACACCCGCTGCCGCAGATCTTGAAAACAGCACGTGATCTTCTCCTTTATATTTTTCAAAGAGTTTTCGATACGCTTTTGTATAATCCAGCGCGTAAGCGTTGTGCATTTCATCTCCCGTACGACCATCGTAAAACACTGCTTCATCTGGAATGATTTCTCCAAAATCCACCATAGTTCCATCAAAACCTGCATCCATTCGATCATGCCATTGGTTTTCCAGAAGTTCCTCTGCTCTTGGATGTGAAAAATCAATAGCACATGGAAGAACTTTTTCTCCATGATAACCCGGCGTTCTTGTAATTGGCAGATCTTCTTCCGCACAGTTCGGCAGAAGTTCCTTTGCCTGCTCCATATCCAGATGTGAAAACTGCCACGAAAAAACCCGCATCTTCTGTTGTTTTGTAAACGCAGCAATCTTATAAATTTCTTCTTTGTTGTAATGGTCTTCCCATTTCCAACCAGCACCCTCTGCATACAGGCCAGAATGTGGGATATCAAGATTTTTAAACTTCCGTACAACACCTTCCATCTCCTGGATTACATCGTGCGTCGGTCCGTCCATCCATCTGCCTACCCCACCGCCGGCCCACGGTTCAAACACCCACGCAGGCGGAAGCAGCGGTTTTCCGGTTAAGGCTGTATATTCCTCCATGTTTTCTAAGACGCTTCCCGTAAAAACATAAATATCTGCTTTGGGTCCTGCTGTTGTGATTCGAAGCCCTTTACTGACTCTTCCAATATCTGCTCTAATTCTGTAAAAACTGTTAATAAACAAAGAGTAACCTTTTGTAGAGTGTAAAAATGATACATTTTTGTAGGACTGATTTCCAATAGAACAATTACAACCTTCAAATGCATCTCTGTGCCACAAAGAAAGTACCCGACCTCTCTGGTTTACAGCATCAAATCGTTCGCCGAATCCATACACCATTTCTCTTTCCTGAAGTGGTTGGCACACATCGAAACCTTTGCTTCCTGCATAATCATAGAGCTTGAAGTTATCTGCATCCAATACAAATTTTTCATCTGCACAGATTTTCCAATCATCTCCCGCTGTAATCACAATCACAGAATGTGCTGTTTTGATCTGATATTCTCCCTCTATTTCTGAAAATGTATACGAAACTGCTTCGCTGTCAAAATCTCCTTTTTCTCTTGTATAAAAGCGAAAACCACGATTCTGTGGAATCAATACGGCATCGCAGGTGTTCAAACCATATTCGTACTTTAATACGATCTTATTCCCCTGATCTGAAACAGATTTCAGATGTGTGAATCCAATCCAGTTGTCTTCGTCTGCATCTCCAAGTGTGTGATCTGCATACCACCATGCCGTGAGCGTTCGGAAATAGCCAATCAAGACATCCAGTTCTCTGCAGGCTGTCGCAGTATCTCCTTTTCGAAGTGCTTCGTTGCAGAGACGTCTCTGTACCCAAGGATCCACTTTATCAAAAGAGTTTTCACATCGTGCATTTGGGAAGAAATCCATTCCTTCCAACATTAACACATCCTGCCATCTTTGTACGGTTATAATCCGATCTGGCAATTCATCCGGTGTTGTCGGTGTCAGCGATTTCTGCAAATGCATAATCTCAACCCGCTCATTTATAGATGGCCATTCCAGTGTCGCCGGCCGCTGCCAATGCATCGTTCCATCCGGTAGGATCACGCAAGCACTGTTGGAATAGATAACCTGCGGTGTTCCTCCAGGTGTGCACTCAATAAAGCTTTCCGGATCAAAATCAAATCTGGACTCGTAATTTGCATTTAAATCCAACGGATTCAAAGCCAACACTTCACTGGTCTGATTCTTTTTCCGGTAAACCTGAAACTTAAAATATTTTTCCGGAAATCCACCGAACAGCTCCCATGGGATTCCAAACATGACACGCCAACAGTTTTTTTCTACAGCGATTTTGCATGTATATTTCCATGATGGGATTTCTGTTTTTACCGCATCATTTTTTTCGGTAAAGTAATCATTTAAAATTGCTTTATCGCCACCGAAATAGGTCATTCCCTTTTCCGTCCTGGCTCCCGCCTGTTTCTCTGTGTCTGCACAAAATACTGCGTAGTCTCGCTCTCCAAAATTTCCGCTGCTCAATGCAATTTCTATCTTATCTTTGCGAAGCATCCATTCTGTTTTCAGCACATTTTCATCAGACGGACGGGAAACCCTTGCCTCTTTTTCATAGCAAATCAGATACAGATACAGATTTTTCTGATCCCACATCATCCGTAGATTTGTACTTGAAACGGTCTCTCTTCCGCCTGCACTGTAAAATGTGTCCATTAACACCGCATGTTCCCATTCATTTAAATTCACAGGAATGGAAGGTACTGCCGAAACCGGTGCACCAAGTTCAACTGCTGCAATACCAAACGACTGTTTTTTTCTAGTTGTAATCATACTTCACCTCCCGGCTGAAATTTTGCAGAGAATCCGATATTATCCTTTTATGGAACCGTCCGTAATGCCCTGCTGCATAAACTGTTTCTGAAAAATAACAAACAATACAATAATCGGAATAATAACAATAACACTGGCAGCAAACATCAGGCCATAGTTCGTCGTATACTGTCCACGGAACAGTTGCAGTGCAACGGAAAGTGTTCTCTTGTTTGTCGATTTTGTAAAGGTAAGAATATCAAATAGGTTCGACCAGTATCCATTAAACGCCAATACTGCCTGTGTTGCAATTGCCGGTTTACTTAACGGAATAATGCAATGTAACAAGGTCTGAAACCTGGTTGCACCATCAAGGTACATGGACTCTTCCAGCTCTTTCGGCACTGCTTCAAAAAAACCTCTATAGAAGAAGGTGTTTCCTGCCACACAAGTGCCTCCCCACAGCAGCCAAATTCCTTTATAGGTATCAATCAGTTTCAATCCGTTTAAAACAGTGTACTGGGAGATCATAGCCAGCTGTGCCGGAATCATCATTGTGAGCAACAGCAAGTTAAAAATAGGCTCCTTTCCTGGAAACTGGAATCGTGAGAAAGAATATGCCATCGTGATCGAAATTAACAGATTTACGATAAGGCCCACTACAGACACGTATAGTGTGTTGAAAAAGTACGTCTGAAAATGGTTTGCAGTCCACGCTTTTACATAGTTTTCCAGATAAAGTGGAAAATTCGGAAATAAAATTGGCTCGTTCGGCAAAACACCTTTTACCTTCATAAATGAAGTCGAAATCATTGACAAAAAAGGAAGAAGGCATATTGCTGTCAACGCTACTAAAATCACATGAATACAGATCTGACTAATTATTTTCTTTTTCTTCATTGCTGCTCTCCTCCTTAAAGATTTTCACCATAGCGAAGGAATTTCTTCAGTCCCATGGAAATAACAAATACAACAATACCCATGACAATACCACAAGCGGCCGCATACCCAAAATCGAAATAATTGAACGCCCTCCGGTAAATATAATCCATAACAACATCTGTTGTTCCGAGCGGATCTCCTTTTGTCAACAGGAACACCTGAATAAAGATATTCATTGCACCGTTAATCAGATTAATCAGTAGATAAAGCGTAGTTCCTCTTAATCCAGGAAGTGTAACGTGGAAGAATTTCTGAACCGCATTGGCTCCATCCATCGTTGCAGCTTCATACTGATCTGATGGGATTCCAAGAAGACCGGCGGTGTAAATGATCATAACCCAGCCATAGCCCTTCCAGATTGAGCAGATCCAGATAACAAAGTTTCCTGTCCATGTATTCTTCAACCATGCTACCGGCTCTTTTAAGATTCCGATGGTAGTCAGACAGTAGTTTACAAGACTTCCTTCATCCGGTTGGAAAATATAATCAATGATATTACAGAAAACAACCCAGTCACAAATAACTGCAATATATAAGAGTACTTTATATACATTTTTTCCTGTTTTCAGGTTATGAATCAAAACAGCAACGATCAGGCCAAGAACCAACTGTCCTGGCACAGTAACCAGAACTGCTAAAATATTATTTCGAAATGCAATCCAGAAAAAATAGGCATCAGATCCTTTTGTTGAAATATCTTTGAACATTTTAGCAAAATTACTTATTCCAACAAATGTATTTTCCGAACCTGGCATAATGCTATAATTTGTTAGTGCAATATAAATATTCTTAATTTGTGGATATAATACAAAGACAATAAATAAGGTCATTCCCACTGCAAGGAAGGGCAAAACGGCCAACCATTGTTTCAGACCTTTGGAAAATCTTTCTGATAAAGGTTTTTTCATAACAGATACCTTTCCGGGCTGCTTTTTATCGCCCTATAAACAATTTCCACAGGCAAGAAAGCCTGTGGAAATTTGTTTCATCTTTCTTGAATTATGATGCCTCACCTGCAAGCAATGCATCCAGTTCCGGAGCAATCTTATCGAGTGCGGACTGTGCCGTATCCTCATGAAGAACTGCGCTCTGGAATGCTACAGAGAGTTTATCTGAAATTTTCTCCCATGCCGGAGATGGGGTACGGGATACAGCTCCCTCAAGCTGTTCAATATACGTACTCATATTCGGTACTGCTTGTACTTCTTCAGATTCGGCAATTGTTTTTACAGTCGGGATCAGATGTCCACCGCCTACAGCCTGTGCTGTCTGAGAGAATTCACTCATTAAGAACATTGCAAATACCCAGGATGCTTCTTTCTTATCGCTACTCTCAAACATAACCAGATCCTCGCCACCGTTAACGGTAAGAGATCCGGCTTTACCAGCCGGCAGAAGTCCTACTTCTACTTTTGCCAGATTTTCTTCATCATCATTTGTGAAGAACCATGGACCCTGATAACTAAACAGATAATTTCCATCGTAAAGACCATTTGCTGCATCCGGCTTTCCACCTGTGAAGCAAGGTCCAATAATTCCTTCATCATACCACTCAACGATAGTCTCCAGTGCCTTTACACTATCTTCACTGTTGACATAACCAGATGCTTTCGTATAGTCCTCATTGGTATAAACGCCGCCCAGAGAATGAAACAATGGAGCCATAGCCCAAGAGTTTGCCCCCTCGCATGCGATCAGATACTGATCTGAGCCAAGCTTGTCCTTCAATGCAACAACTTCATCGTAAGTTGTCGGAATACTGTCAATATTCAGTTCCTCCATCATGGTCTTACTGTAAACGCCTGACAGACAGTTTGTGTTCAATGGCAATCCATAATATTTTCCATTGTAATAATTAGTACTCAGCGGTCCTTCGTACAGATTATCTTTCAGATCTGCAAATCCTTCCAGATCATCAACTGCTGCAAGTGCTCCCATCTCAGCAAGTTCTGGAACCCAGATAATATCCATTCGCATCAGATCCGGGCCTGTTCCACTGGAAAGGCTGGTAATAATCTGTTGCATCAATCCATCGTATGGCATTCTTACAGCATCAACATGAATATTTGGATACTGTTTTTCAAACTCAGGAATAATGGTATCTACAAGAACCTCTTCCTCTGAATCACCATGTGTATGCCAATAGGTAATCGTTACATCGTCTCCATCGTACTGGATACCTGAACCAGAAGCATCTGAGCCTGCGTTGGATGCTTCAGATGCGCTGGCGCTGGCACTGCCATTGTCAGAAGAACTCTTTGTATCCCCACTTTTGGAATTGCTTCCGCATCCAAAAAGCATGGATGCTGCAAGGATTGCTGATAGTGAAACTGCTAATGTTTTTCTTTTCATCTCTTTTCCTCCTTTAGAAAAGTTCGTTTTTGTTATAATCTATTTTTATACTTTTTTTATCTTTTCTCAAGACGCTTTCTTATCTAATCTATACAGTATTTTTACTTTATATCACTTTTTTATAGACTTTTTAACGAATTTCGATTAATATGTTATTGTGCAATCTTTATGGTATGTGATCATTTTTCCTTTTTTATTCATGGTTAATCTACAATTCAAAAGAGGGCAAAGCATATGGAAATTATCGAATATGAACCAATCAATTTGTATGACGGACGCTTTTGCAAGGTATTTCATTCTGACTGGATTCAGTTAGAAAAACCTAAAGATGTAAATTCAGCACCGCATTTTCACTGGCATAACAGTTTTGAATTTAACTGTTCTATTTCGGGAACACTGCGCTGTGAAATCGGCTCTACTATGACTTATGCAAAAGATAATGATTTTCTTTTTGTGAACCCAAATGTTATTCATAAGTCACTTGAAGTTTCTGCCTCCTTTCTAGGATTTGCAGTGCTTGTTCCTGTCTCTATCATACAGCTTTTTTTTAACCCAGATAGTAAAAACTACCCTATTATAGAACAGGATGTTGTGAACAGACATCGGAAAGAAATCATAGAACTTCTTATGGATATCTACCGATATTCACGATCCGAAAAAACGGTTGATCTCCTTGGGATGAATGCCTGTGTTCTCCAAATTTTTCATATCCTTCTCTCTGAAAGCATGGCTGCTCCGACTTGTACTACCCCCCCCCGATCCAAATTAGAGGATTCGATTTCTTTTACCGAATATCTGGCAGCACATTATAGAGAACATATCACTCTAGAAAGTGTTTCCGAACATTTTGGCTTCAATCCGACCTATTTTTCCAGAATATTTGCCAAAAAAACAGGTCGCAATTTTAATGTCTATCTTTCTTCGCTCCGATTAGACCATGCGACCCACCTCCTTGAAACTACGACTTCTTCTATTCCTGATATTTCAGAAGAAAGTGGTTTTTCCAGTTCCCGCGCTTTTATTGAAATGTTTAAAAAAGTAAACGAACTCACGCCAAAACAATACAGGGACCAATGCAACGAGCACAAAAAAGTGCATCACTCCAATGACTGATTTTTTTCTTCTGACGTGCAGGCATGTGGTTCTTCTAATACTGCACCGACGTTTCTCCGTATCCTAGAGCGTGTCTGAAAAAGGCTTTTACGCTAGACGTTGATATGCCTAACGTCAAAACAGCTCAAGTGCATTTCTGCACCTGAGCTGTTTTTCTGCTTTTTCAACTATAATTGCATCATGCAAGCGGCCTTACGCTTCCTTCCGTAATTCCATTCTCATTAAACGCATCGACTCTCACATACACCGTTTCGCCATAAATCAAATCCTTTTCAAAATCTTTCATGTCTCTTTTCTCCTATGCTTGTATAATGTTCTCAGAAACAAGGTGGTCACTACTGTTTCCAATACTGATACGCAGTTTCATTCCGCTGCTGACGGTTTCCATGTTTTTGCCATAATATGAGAATTCTTCCTGGTCAATAAAGAAATCTACATCCTTCTTTTCTCCCGGATCCAGAAAGACTTTCTGAAAACGGACAAGCTCTTTCATCGGACGCACCACAGATGCATGTAATGTTTCGTAATAACACTGAACGACCTCTGCCCCCGCAATATTGCCTGTATTACTTACCTTACAATGTACATGCACTCTTTTGTCCTGTTCCATCCGAACTTCAACATCCGAAACATCAAACTCTGTATAGGATAATCCAAAACCAAATGGATATAATGGTGTATTGGGAATATCCATATATCTGCTGGTGAAACGGTTCTCCAGGTTATCTGCAGTAAGCACATGCCCGGTTTTTACATCCCAGTAGCTTATGGGCACCTGTCCCACACACCATGGGATACTCACAGCTAATTTGCCGGAAGGGTTTATTCTGCCATACACAATATCTATGATTGCTTCAGCTCCCATAGTGCCGGGTCTCCATGCCATAATGACAGCCTTGGATCTTTCCGATATCCTCCGCAGGTCCAATGGTCTTCCTGTAATTACCACAGTCACAATATTACTTGTACGTTCTGCTATTTTTTCAAATAACACCTGCTGTTCCTCCGGCAAAGTCAGAAATGCCCTGCTGGCAGCCTCTCCTGACTGGGACTCATGTTCACCCAGTACACATACAACCGTATCTTCATGGATTATCGTTTCCAGCCACTGCTCATCCCTTGGCTTGTCAGACAATTCCTGTTCCACCTGCCATACCTTACACTCTTCATCAGAAAGAATATTGCATCCTGTAATACATTCTGCTTCTATCTGCTTTTTTTGCAAAACATCTTCTATTGTTTCAACTGCCTCATGTTCTCCAAAAATTGACCAGCGGCTTAAGAGTTCTCTTGACGCTGTATAAGGACCTGCCCAGATAACTTTCTTCTTCATGCTTAATGGCAGCAGCTTTTCATTTTTCAAAAGGACACAGCTTTCGCCAGCCAGCTGATATGCTTTTTCCCGGTTATGCAAAGTCAGTTTTCCACTCTTTCCAAGACCGGCAAACGGATTTTCAAAAAGCCCAAGCTGATTTTTCATCATCAGGACCCGGAATGCACTTTCATCAACAAACGCTTCCGGGATTTTTCCGCTTTCTACCAGTTTTTCCAGACACAGCATATAAGCAGGACTCATCATATCAATGTCTACACCGGCTTCTGAAGCCTGGATTGCTGCTTCTTCCATATCAGCTGCCACTCCCTGTTCTTCCAGCTGACCTATGGAGCCCCAATCTGAAATTACAGTTCCCTCAAATCCTTCCTTATCCCGCAGAAGCCCTTTAAGAAGTTCCTTATTTCCGCTTATCGGTTTACGGTCAATAGCATTAAAAGCTGTCATGACCATAGCAGGCTTTGCTTTTAATGCCATACGGAAAGGTTTTACATACTGTTCCAGAAATGTCCGCTGGGATATTTCAACATCATTATATTCCCTTCCTGCATTCACTGCCCCATAACCCGCAAAATGCTTCAGGCATGCCGCTATTCCGGCATCATCTTTCTGCTGATAGCCATCTACCATTGCTTTTCCCATGATCCCATTTACATATGGATCTTCTCCAAAGGATTCCATCATCCTTCCCCATCTGGGATCTCTTGAAACATCAATCATAGGAGAAAATGTTGCTCTGAGCCCTTCTGAAGATGCCTCCAAGGCAGCTATAGAAGCCGCCTCAGACACCAGTTCCGGATGAAATGAACACGCCTGCCCCAACGGAATCGGAAAAATCGTCCGACATCCATGGATAACATCTGCCATAAAAAGAAGCGGAATATGATGGGGATGCTGTTCCATATATCTGCTCTGAATATCATAAATTTTATCTTTACCGATCACTCCAAGCACTGAACCGGCATATTGAATGATCCATTCCGGTGGTAACTGTTCGCCAACAACACCGGTGAGTACTGCCTCTTTATCGAAGTATACACCGGTGAGCTGCACCATCTGTCCTATTTTTTCCTGTAATGACATTTCTGACAGCAATTGCTGTAATTCATGTATTTCCATAAATACTCCTTATGTTCAATCCGTTTATTTCTAATGTTCATTTCTCCAAAGAGCACCTGAGCTGTTTTTCTGCTTTTTCAATATAATTGTATCATGCAAGCGGCCTTACGGTTCCTTCCGTAATTCCATTTTCATTAAACGCATCGACTCTCACATACACCGTTTCGCCTTCTACCAGCGCTCCAATATTTTGCTCCGGCATAAAGGTCATGCAGCTGTGATACAGCTTGTCCGGTGCAAAACCCCAGAGGACGTTGTATCCGACAGCGTCTGTCTGTGGCTCGATGGTGATGCGCATATCCATAGTTCCGGTCCGCTCTGCCTGGTACTGCGGTGCGGATGGTTTTTCGCCGTTGCCGAGGCCGAAAACACGAAGACCGGAGATGCATGGATTCTGGTTGTACGGCACTTCAAAAACAGTGAGTTTCAGATAACGGATCTGTACACCCTCTTCTTTTACGATGAAATCGTGCGGCAAATTGGTTTCTGCGTCTGATTTATCTGCCAGAACAAAATAGTTTGTTCCATCGGCGGATGCCTCAAGCAGCCATCTGGTCTTATGCTGGCTCGGGTCGATATATCGTTCGCCCTGACGCTCGCCCGGCAGAGGTGCATCGATTTTGTCATCTGCAAAATTGATCTGTACGGCGCGGACATCTTTTACCTCACCAAGATCCATCGAAATCCACTCACCCGGCTGATTTCCGGCTGCGCGCCACCAGGTCTGGATATTTTCATCTGTCGCAAACGACGGTTCTCTGCCTTCTTCCGAGGACGATGCCGTCATTGCTTTCTGATAGCTTAAGAGATACCACTCCGGTTTTGCCCATGGGTCTTCTTTTGCCTGCTCCACCGCCATCGGCCAGTCGCCGAACTGCTGATTACAGAACAGGACACCATCTTTGTCGAAACCTGCCCGCCAGATGCCGACGCGACGCTCCATATCGTGGTTTTTGCTGATCTGCATTGTCGCGGTATGCCACCAGTTTCCATAGCGGTCTTCCATCGTCGAACCGTGGCCTGCACCGCGCAGGAATCCACCCGGTTTATAGGAATATGGATTGTTCTTTGCCAGACGGAACGGGCCAAGCGGGGAATCACTCTCGTAAACACCGTCACCGTAAACGTTGTATTCCGTTCCCGGGCCGGCATACTGGAGGTAATAGGTTCCGTCATGCTTCGTCATCCATGCGCCCTCGATGAACGGTCTCTGACTGAACATAATTTTGGCAAACCCGATCTGCTCCTCCGTCAGATGATCCGCATCTTTTCCCTGTGCTTTCAGAAATTCTTTGAATTTTTCAACAGCTTCTTCTTCACTCAGTGGCATTTTGGAATGATTTTCTCCGACGCGCTCGTATCCGATTTTTTCCGGCTGACCGTAGATCAGTTCTTTTCTCTCTGTCTTTGGAACCATCGTCTCCGGGTCAAGCTCCACACCCCAGATCGGAGTCACGTTATTGCATCCCCAGTAAAAATAGAGCTTTCCGTCATCATCAAGAAACAGGTTCGGATCCCAGAAATCGAAGGTTCCCGGAATACGCTCAAACGGACCGTTTAAGATATCTTTCGTACGGTAAAAATCGCAGATCGTGCCACGACGGGATGCGCTGAAGTACACGTAATCGCCGATCACACGCACATCCGGCGCATAGTCATACAGCGGCAGGCTCTCCGGCAGCCGGTGGCTCTCCCAGTGCACCATATCCTCCGAAACCCAGACACTTAACGTCATGGACGCAAAAATATAATACTTTCCCTGAAATAAAATCATCGACGGATCGGCGGCCTCGCGGGAAATCTTGTCCTCGCCGCTTCTCATATCCTGAATGAACTGGTAACGGTAATCCATATTTAACGGATTGCAGAAATACTGTTTTTTCATCAAAATTCCTCTTTCCGGACCGTACGTAAAAACCCCTGTTCGTACATCCTTTTTTCTTATGATAGAAAAAGTTTAGCATATCCCGCAAAGAAAGGAAATGTTCTGATTTGACTTTTTTGTTGCACTTTTTGGACTGTTTTTTGTCTCATGTATTGGACAAATTCCTGTCAAAAATAATACTCTTTGATATGCATCTTTATATATGTTGCTTAGCATTTAAACAGCGCAGATCATTAACTGATCTCTAAAGCAAGGGTGAAAAGCCTATTTTTTGAGCTCTCACCCTTGAATATCATAGAACAACGATTTCATTTACAGACTGTTCCACAGTATTCCGGAAAATCTGTTTCTTGCAACTCTCACTCCACAGAACTGATTTTTTATGTCATTTTTGTATCTTTTCCTTCCATTTCTGTATTGTTTCTGTAAAGACATGCTCTTTTTGCTTTTCATCTTCCTGCGCCTCATACTTAGATAGTAAGGAATTAAGTTCCCTGTCCCATATCGAATAAAATCGAACGGTTTTTACTTCTTCCTGTATCGTTTTGATTTGTTTTTGATCTTGTCTCGAAAGACTCCGCATTCGTTTTTCCAGTTCCTTTTTGTAAATAGAAACCCCTTGCGGAAATCTTATATTGCTTGCCTCTCTTCTATCTTCTAACTCTATTCCTTTTCCTGATAAAACTTCTTCACTGTATAGCATTTGTAAAAAGGAGACTGCTTTTAAAGGTTGCTTTGTGTTCTTATTAATTCCTGCATAAAGTGTAACATTTGCAGTGAATCCGCCTTCCTGATTCGGCATTGCAAATACCGTATGAACTGTTTTTTCACCTCCAAGTTCTTCCAAATCATTTAGACTTACTACTCCTGTATCTTTTATTTTCCAGTTTAAAGCTAATGATCTTGTTTTTAATGCTACTGTTTCATCCAAAACTTTTTTTATCTGCTCTTCCGAATATAGAAGTGTTTTTTTCTTATAATCAACTACCTCACTAAATGTATCAAAAAATTGAACCCCACTTCTTTGCCCTACAATCTGTTGAATTGCTTTTTCTTTTTGTCTGGCTAATTCCAGCCAATTTCTTGATATTTCTGTATTTTCCGGTAAATCCTGTGTTGTAAATGCATATAGAAAATAATCGTATGTCATAGGAATCAGTATTTGTTCCTCATTAGCCATACCTGCAGACAAAATCTTCTCTTCTAAAATATCTATATCAAAATATTTCATGTATGGTTTCAACGAAAGAAAGGTTCCCTGATACATTTCTTTTTTGGGGTCCTCAAAAACAACTGCTCTTTGCTCACTCCAGGTCGGATTCGGCCCTTCTGCCAAAAATACATCCGGCCCTTCTCCTGTCGTAATTTCATTCTGGATCTCCTGTACTTTTTCTTCCGAAGCCTGTTGCCCTGATGGGATTACCATTAGTTCCACTCCATTATTTTTATATATTTTCTTCCAGGCTGCCACTATTTGAAGTACCGTTTTTTTATTTTCTTCATCAACACAAATTTTTAATGGCATTTCCGTTTTCTCAATTTCAATCTTGGCTTGTGTATCTGCATATACCGTTTCTGCATTTAAGCTCCCACTGACTAATGTGATGTTAATCAGAATCAAACCAAAAATTTCTTTCAACCTTTTTCCCATCATTATGCTACCCCCTATGTTTCTATATAGCACAAGGCTATTGCATGACTTCTGTTTTTTTACATATCATACAACAGCCTTGTGTTTTAACCATTAATTATCATATCCGTGACAAATTGTTCTTGTTTCTTTCACATTAGCAGTATTTCCTGCGTTACAATTTAAACATTTTGTAGTTTTTATTCCTGTTCTATACTGCTTCAAATCAGTTCCCCATGCGTGACCATGAGTACATGTAACTGTACCACTGCTTATCCAGCTTCCCCATACGGTTGACGATGTTATTCTTCCTCCACATCTCGGGCAAACTGCAGCATACGGCATAATTTCTTCATACGCAAAAATATTCTTACTTTCGATAACATCCGCTTTTGTTACATTGGCAGAAAATGTACTGGCCAACATTAAGGTCATTAGAAAAATGGAAATTTTTTTCTTTACCGCTTTCATACTTTTTTCCTTAAAAATTTATTATACCTGTCAACGTACGTTCTACATTTGTATAACAAAAAAATACCATACTTCCTACTTTTTGTCAATCTTTTTTCTACATTTGTCTAATTAATCATTATACCCATGGCAGACTATTTTTTCTTGCCTGATCTTTATCTCAAAAAAATTTCCACATTCATTACACCTGATTTTTTCTACTCCATATCTGGCTTTCTGTAAGTCATCTCCCCATGCATATTGATGTGTACATACTACATTTTTTTCATTTTCCCATGCATTCCAAACCACTTCTCCTTGTACCGCAGCTTTGCATTTGGGACAATTTTCTATATGCGATGATGACCATATTTGTCGCGCTATTTGCATTTCCGAAAAACTCAAAATAATTATTCCAAAAAGAAAAACAGTGACGTATATTCGAAGTTTTTTTCTTGCTAAAAACACATTGTAAAATCGTTCTTTCAGTATCTCTGTTTCTGATACCATTGAAACAACTCCAGACAATTCTTTTTTCGTTTGTTTTGAAGCCACTTTTAAAATAACATTGCAATAATCTTTCCGTTGCGTCAGATTCATATGTTTTGTAACAGTCTCATCACAGACACATTCGATATCTATATTTGCCATTTTTTGCACCCACAGCATTGGGATACAAAACCAATAAACATCCCTTATAATTTGAAGAAACCTTTTATACCATAAATCGTGTTTTTTCTGATGTGTCAATTCATGTAAAAAAATCAAATACCATTCTTCATAGGAGTAATTTTCCGTTTCCAGCATTTCTTGTGGAATCAATACTTTTGTATTTCGTACACCAAACAACATAGGAGAATAAAAATCTTGATTTTCACAGACCCATATTTCTGTTTTTTTTATTTTACAAACTTCGCTTGCTTTTTTTAGAGCTTCTAATACGGAATTTTTTTGCATCTTTTTACATTCTGCAAATATTCTTTTTTTCCATATTCTATATTGTATTGCGTGAAACAAAAGACATAAAATCATCCCTGCAATCCATATATACAGCAAAAATTTTTCGCCTGACATCCACCTTCGAATTGAAACGTTTCCCATTTTCGTCATGATCGCGGTCTTTTGATTTTGTTCCCCGATATAATATGCCGGCATAGAAATCATAAAAGGATGTTGCCGAAATTTCTCTGTCACACTCCAAAATGGAAAGCACATTTTAAGTGTCAGAAGTATCCAGACTATCTTTCTCCAGTAATGACCGAGCCTTTTCCCCATTATTTTTTGTACAACATATGCCATAAATGCGACTATGCCTATTGAAAGATTCCACTTTATGATAAATGCCATCTGTAACTATATCCTCTACACCACTTTTTCTATTTTTGTCTGTCAATAAATTCCTGCAATTGCTTAACCTCTTTTGAGCTAAGTTTTTCTCCATCATACAGTGCCGATGCGAATTTTGCTAATGACCCTTGAAACATTTTATCTAACATGTTTTTTCCAACCGTGCCTATATAATTTTCTTTTTCTACTAATGGTACATAAAGATTTGATTTCCCGTTCCTCACTTTTTGAATAAATCCTTTTTTTTCCAAACGAGTAAGCAATGTTAAAATGGTACTCGGTGCAACATTTTTCTCTACATTCAATTTTTCTTCAACTTGAAATCGACTGACAGGTTCCTCATATTCCCATATAATCATCATAATTTCCTGTTCTGATTCTGGTAATTTTTTCATTTCTACTCTCCGCTTTTCTCTACTTTGATCAGATTATAGCATATGTTCCAGAAGAATGCACTTCAAAAGCACCGGCCAAATGGTCGGTGCTTAAATAATGGTTTCATCAAAAATGGTTCATCTTATACCACACATAAATATGCAAAATATCCTGCATAGCATAAAAGCATAACGACACCACACGTTTTCCGTAATTCCCTGTTCTTGTACGTCCCAATCCATAAAACCAGACCTGCCAGAATTGCGATTCCTGTGTCTACAATAAATTTAGTTTCAAATGGCACAGGACAGATCAGTGCGGCTGTTCCAATTACAAATAAAATGTTAAAAATATTGCTTCCGACAATATTTCCGATTGCAATCCCTGCATTTCCTCTTTTTGCTGCTGTCACAGATGTTACCAGCTCTGGAAGAGATGTTCCGAGAGCAACAATCGTCAATCCGATAAAACGCTCACTCATTCCAAAGTATCGGGCAATCTCGGTTGCCCCGCTGACGGCAAAATCACTTCCTTTTACAACCAGGACGCCGCCTGCCACCATCAAAAGAAGACATTTCCAGACAGGATAATTTTTCGCTTCCTCCTCTTCCGGATTTTCCCCTTTTTTCGACATTACAAACAAATAGCCAAGATATACAAGAAACAGTGCCCATAAGACTATGCCCTCGGCAAACGTTACTTTTCCTCCTGTCATTCCGCATATCATTAAAACTACCGTAACAAACATCATAAACGGTATTTCATAAAACAAGGTAGACCTTTGTATTGCCACATTTGTTATTAATGCCGTAAGTCCAAGAATAATAAAAATATTCAAAATATTGCTTCCAACCACATTTCCTATCGTAATTCCTGCGTTCTGCTGCATCGCTGCGGTAATACTTACAGCAGCCTCCGGCATACTCGTTCCCATTGCAACAATGGTAAGTCCGATAATCAGCTGGGGAATTCCAAACTTTCTTGCTATGCTTGCAGACCCTTCCACAAACCAGTCTGCTCCTTTTACCAGAAAAAGGAAACCCACTATCAAAATCCCTGCCTGTAACATCATACGTATCTTCCTCTCTTTCTTTTGCATTCTTTGCAGCAGGTGTTATAGGCATAAAAAAAGAGACTCCTACTGCATCTACAGTAAAAGTCTCGCTATTTAATCACTTTCCGAGTTATTGAATATCAATAGCTGTACTGACGAAGAAGTGAACACGGTTGGCTAGCTACTCCCTTTTATTTTTCCAGTTTATCAAATTTCTTTTTTTTCGTCAACGTTTTTTATTTCTCTTTTTAAAAGAAAAAATAGAGTATGGATTGTTTCCATACCCTTTTGATTTTCACAAATCCTTTGTCTGGTTCTGGTTTTATTACATCATCATTGAGGAAAATCATATCATTATTCTTACACCATGCCGGAATCCATCTTCTGCAAATCCAAAAAACCTCCAAACTGAATCACTCTGTATGATTTCAGTTTGAAGGTTCTGGTCATTCTTTATTCCAGATTCATGCATAATCCCCAATCCTGGTCATTGGCATACGGATCGGCAAAATCGGTTTTCTGGCCGTTGACGGAATACGGATACAGGTACGCACAGGTCGCTGTTCCATCCTCAAAGAACATGGACAGCACGCCACGCAGGGAATGCTCACCGCGAATATTATATTCTTCGTTTCCGGTCAGGCGAGCGTAGCGTTTGAAGGTTCGACCGTTTTCTGCACTCCAGTAGTGCGGGAAGGTGTCTCCGAAGACTCTGCGTTTTCCGAACCAGTAGCCGTCCCAATGGCGGATTGCAGTTTCATGCAGATGGTAGTCCGGCTGCTGGCCGTCGAAGAGTTCGAGGACGGCGATCTGCTGCTCGGCTCCGCGCAGGTATTTTTCTTCCCCGGTCACCTCGTAAACCTGAAGAATGACTTCGGCCGCCGGCTGTACGATCGATTGTTCGTAATTTACTTCCGAAGCCGGATAAGCCGTTCCAATCTCAATCAGTTGATCAGCATGACGTCGGAACAGATCTCTTACTGTTTTCAGATCCTCCTGTTCTCCTGCTTTTTCCAGCTCTTGACAGAGCATCACAATCGGCATTTCAATCGGATAAAAACGGAATCCATCCTGTTCATAAAATTTCTCTGTGATATGAACTGCTGTCTTCAAATCTTCTTTTTCTCCCCACAGCTTCCAGCATTCAAGAAAGAATGTCACTGCCCATGGGTAGTTGTAAAGCCGGAAATAGCTGTTATCTTTTCCTGAGCAGTTGCAAACAAGACCTGTTGCTGCATTTACCAGCTCGCGAAGATAGAATGCATGGTACTCACGAAGGCTTTGCTCCGCTTTTTCCCGGTCTTTTAAAAGATTCTGCTGCAGTGCCCGTGCAATCAGCACACCCATACCGGTACGCTCCCGTCCGGCATTGAAATCGTTTTCCGGCGTGCAGACGAGAATTTTTTCTTCGTTATCATACGGCAGATATGCGCCCTGCAGTTCTTTGATCTTTCCATGATACTGCTGGTGATCAACAATAAACGCACACCGTTTTGCAGCCAGTGTTTCCGGCCGCTCCTGCACGAGAAGACGGCAGGTGGTTTTCACCTCGTCGGCACAGATCGAAAGTACATACTCCCCTGTTTTTTCATTTTCAAACAGATATTCATAAACACCATTTTCCGTCTTTTCCAGCGATGTTCCGTTTACCGTTACATTTTCTGCCTGAAATACCGGTTCAATGGTTACCTTACTCGTCTCTCCCGGATAAATCACATACTGCTCCGCATCCACCAGAATCACCTGGGAAAATGCTCTTAATTTCTCCCGGAAATCTTCACGTCCCTGATGCGGAAATACTTTCCACTCCAGCTTCATTGTATCTCCCGGCGCAAATTCCTGTGCGGACGGGTGCAGCCAGAAGCAGCCTCTGTCATTGCTCTGCAGTTTCAGATCGCGCTCAATACTGTAAGCAGAAAGACTGCCTTTTGTGAGTACCATTCCCAGATGCGGAGCCGCACCGCCCATGCGGAGTGCCATGATATAACTGGTATTTTCCCCGCAGAAAATATGTGCATGGCATCGATAGTCACGGCAGGTCACACTGTCCGTGTAGCGGTCCTGCAACGGAAATGAAACCCCAATACTTCCGGCATTTGTAAAATACGGATGCGCACCGTTGTAAGAAACCACAATCTTCGTTGTCAGCACATCTCCGTCTTTCTCATTCTGCACCTCAGCCGAAAACTCCGGCGGGCATTTTACCTCGGCGTATGGGAAATCCTCCCGCAGCCAGTTCATCTGTTTTGGATCTTTGGAAAATACAATTTCTTTCACGTTCCCAACTCTCATTTTTTATTTCCCCTTTCGTTTTTTCTTTGATCCCGCTTTTTAAACTCCATGTAAAATTTATTTGCTGCTTTGATCATACTATATCTACATGCTCTTTTCTATATCTCTTTTTCCATTACCGTTCACTGCTCTTAATCTGACAATAACCCTCACAATCCTCTTTTCCAGTTTTGTTTTACAAAAGAACGGTTCCATACGCCTGCATCATTTTTCCGTTTTACTTTATTTTTTCTTTCTTGCCGATAGTATTTTTTCTCAATTTTTGCTATACTGAAAATGTATGCGTATCAAACTCCGGCATTGCTCTTTCAAGCTGCCGACACATACATAAAATTCATAAAAGGGGGTATCTTTTTCATGGATACGTATGTCATTTTAAAAGACCTGGCAATCATTATCGTATTCGCAAAATTGTTTGGTATTCTTGCCAGAAAATGCAAGGCTCCGCAGGTTGTGGGCGAGCTGATTGCCGGTATTGTCCTTGGACCCAGTGTGCTGGGACTTGTTCAGCAGTCTGACTTTCTCGCACAGATGGCGGAGATCGGTGTCATTTTGCTGATGTTCTCCGCAGGTCTTGGCACCAGCCTGAAGGATCTGCTCCGCACCGGAGTGAAATCCCTGCTGATCGCCTGTGCCGGTGTTTTTGTTCCTCTCGTTCTTGGAGCCATCTTATACATGAGCTTTTATGGCTTCTCTGCTGTCGGAACGGAAGAATTTTACCACGCTGTTTTTATCGGTGTTATTCTGACTGCAACATCGGTCAGCATCACCGTACAGGCCTTGAAAGAACTCGGCAAGCTGAAAACAGAGGTTGGAACAACCATCTTAAATGCAGCCATCATCGACGATGTCATTGGTATCATTGTGCTGACTGTTGTCATCGGTTTTAAAGATCCGACATCCAATCCGCTGAAAGTAGCAGCCTCCACCATTCTGTTTTTTGCCCTTGCGATTGTGCTCGGTTTTCTCTGCTTTAAGCTGTTCAACCGCATGAACTCCGTATTTCCGCACACCCGCCGTCTCCCGATTCTGGGTCTTGCGCTCTGCTTCGGACTGTCCTACATTTCCGAAAAATATTTCGGCATCGCCGATATTACCGGTGCATACGTTGCGGGCGTTATCCTGTGTTCCCTCGATTCTTCCGATTACATCGAAGAAAAAATGGATATCAGCTCCTATATGATTTTCGGACCGATTTTCTTTGCAAGTATCGGACTCAAAACAACGCTCAGCGGCATGAACGAGAAATTCGTACTCTTTGCCATCTGTTTCGTCATCGTCGGCCTTGTCGCAAAAATCATCGGCTGTGGCCTGATGTCAAAGGGATGCGGCTTTACCTGGGGCGACAGCCTGAAAATCGGTGTCGGTATGATGACCCGCGGTGAAGTCTGTCTGATCGTCGCGCAAAAGGGTCTGAATGCAGGCTTTTTATCCGGCGATTTCTTCAGTGCCGTGATTCTGCTGATTCTCTTCTCGAGTGTTGCAACACCGATTATACTGAAAATCTTATACGCGAAAATGCCGACGGCAAAAGATTCTGCAAAGGCATCCTGACTTTCCTTTTACCAAAACAGGGCGCTGTGCCATTTCCTGCACAGCGCCCTGTTTTTTTCGTATCAACCGGTAAGTTCTGATTTCTTCTACCACAAAATCTTCTCTGCCTCAGCTCCATCCGCAAACGGTCCCGGCATTGCTGCCACGCCGCGGTGCTCGCCAAGATAGTCCTGATCGAAGATAATCGTGCTTCCGTCCGGATCTTCGAATCTCTGCTCCGGCTCGAAGGCGTATCCTAAAATATCACTGTTGATAATTCCCGTCCGGAAATCCTTCAGGAACTCATACACGTTCGTCTTGATGGAATAGTGGCCGTCTTTTTCCACAAGTTCCACCTTAACCTGGTTCTCGTTATCCATAAGATTCTCTTTTTCATTCACACACGCCTTTGCTCCGTTAAAGTAAGCGTTTCCGTTTACCCAAACCGGCAGATGGCATTTATTGTGATACGGCTCCAGCTTGCTCATGTCGGCCGGTTTGTCCAGCTCAAAGTGGCTGATCCACTCGTCATAGGTCGGATACTCGTCGAACACATGCGTTCCGACCTCCTGGTTATCCTCCATCTTGAAGCCCATGTCCTCAACCGTTTCTGTTTCCTCAACCGGGTAATTCTGGATAAAAATGTTGTTGTAGAACCGGTCATCGCCATGCAGGAATGTCATGAATCCGGCAACCTCGGTACGGTGACGGATGTGATACGGCGTGTAACGGTCTCCTGTTCCGCCGCCAACTGCAGTTAATGAGCCAAGCATCAGATTGTGTACGCAGGCAATACCATCGGTCGCCATACGAACGCTGACCGGTGAGAGCATAATGTTGTTATCGATCAGGGTCGGACCATGGCCAACCTCGATGAAAATATCCTGACTCATCATTGCGCCCTCTGCCTTTGGTGTTCCCTCCGGCGGGCAGTTGTCGTGCAGCAGGTTCTGGGTCAGGCGTGTTCCCTGTGCCTCCCAGTCGCACCAGATGCCCATCGTACAATGATGAATGTGATTTCTTCTCATCACAACATCGATCGCTGCATGCATCTTGATACCGGAAATCTCGGCTCCGCCAAGCTGCTGCATATTGTTGATGTTGTGAATGTGGTTGTCCTCAATGATACTGAACACACCGCCCATCCGTCCGACAATACCGGTCTGCTCACAGTGATGGATGTGGCAGCGGCGGATGATATGGCTTCCGATGTTCTCCTTCGTCCAGCCGTGATACTGGCCGCGGCACACAGCATCACGCTCCATCTGGGTCGGGCTTTTTACGTGTTTTCTGGTAAAGTAATGGTCGTTCTCCGGATCGTAATATTTTCCGAGCGAAATACCGCAGCACTTGCTGTTGCTGACCTCACAGTCCTCAATAATCCATCCCTTCGACCAGTGCGGACCGATCATACCGTCCTGATAAGCAGCCGGCGGCGCCCATGTCGTTGCCGCCTTGCTGACATCAAATCCACTGAACGTAATATAATTTACGCCTGTTTTCGACGGCATAAAGCAGTTCCGGCGCACGTTGATTTCTACTTTTTCCTCCGTCGGGTTTTTACCCTGGAAGTTTGCGTAGATGACCGTCTGATTTTTCTCTTTGTCCTGCTCGGTATACCATTTGTAAACCGACCACTCCGGCTCCCAGGACGGCGCATAAACCTCGCCCTTGATACACTCCTCGAGTGTCTCTGCCTCGTATAACTGGCGGTCATTCAGATAAACCGCGCCGGTATGGCGTACCACCGGTGCAAAATACCAGTCACCGCCGACCATTGTCGTGTATGGGTTATAATTGCCAAACACTCCGTTGTCTACACGGCATACCCACACATGATCTTTGTAATGCTCCCAGTCATTCATCGTTTCCGCACCGGTGATCTTTGCTCCGAGCGGCTTCTCACTCTTATAGACGATTCTTGCATCCTCGGTTCCTCCGTTGACCGGATCAACATATTCATGGTAAATACCAGGTGCAACCAGGACTTCATCTCCTGCCTTTGCAATTTTTGCCGCATCGTTGATGAACTTGAACGGCATCTCTTTTGTTCCGTTTCCATTCTTCGGAGCGGAATTATTGACATAGTAAATCATTTCTCTATACTCCTTTTTGTTATAGTAAAACCCGAAAACACTGCAAAAAAGGCTGTGACGCAATCATTCACTCTCTGCGGCTCTGAATTTTTTACGCTATTTTTTTGCGGGTCTATAGAATTTCTTTATGATAATGCTTCTTCCGCAGCCTCTTTTGATGCAAACGGGCCCGGCAGCGGATGAATGCCCTGACGGTTTCCAAAGTAGTCATATCGGAACACGATCGGCGTTCCATCCGGATTCTCATATTTCTGTTCCGGCTCAAATGCCATGCCAAGCGTCTCCGTTGAGATCACTGCACAGGCATTCTGCGGCAGATAATCGTAAACATTGGTCTCCAGTTTCCATTTTCCGTTCTCTTCTTTTACACCGATGGTGATTTCATGCTCGGTATCCACTACAGCGTCCTGTTCCTGCTCTGCCGGCTTCGCCCCATTGAAGTAAACGTTGCCGCCAAGCCATACCGGCAGCTTCTCGTAATACAGATCCGGTGACTTTCCTGAGCCCATTCCGCAATAGCCCTCAAATCTTGCCACGTACTCCTCCAATGTCGGATATCCGCTGTACGGTGCGGTTCCTGCTGTCAGATTTCCGTCATCCCACTCATTATCTCCGGTCAGTTTACGGATTTCTTCCATTCCCGCACGAACCGGCTTCTGGATGAAGATATTATTGTAGAACCGGCAGTCACCGTGAAGAACTGTCATAAATCCGTTGATCTCCGTGCGATGCGGCACATGGTACGGTGTGTAGCGCGGCGACGGCAGCTTGTCGGAGCCATTGTTGACACCTCGGCCGACAGCAGTAAACGATCCCGCGATCAGGTTATGTACTACCGCAACACCCTGCGTTGCCAGCTTCATCGCGCGGTCCGAAAGCAGTACGTTATTGTCCACCAGCGTCGGTCCGTGGGAAATTTCAATAAAGATATCCTCGCCGATACCGTCCATACCTTCTGGATTTGCATTTTCCTCGTTCGGCAGCGTATTGTCATGGAACAGGTTCTGCGTAACACGTGTGCCCTGTGCCTGCCAGTCGAGCCAGAGGCCTCTCGTACAGTGATGGAAATGGTTTCTTCGAATGATCACATCGATTGCTGCATGCATCTTGATGCCGCCGATCTCCGCACCCGCAAGGTTCTGTTTATTATTGATATGGTGAATGTGGTTATCCTCAATAATCGAGAACACACCGCCTAAGTGGCCTACAATACCTGTCTGTCCACAGTCGTGGATGTTGCACCGGCGGATGATATGGCTTCCGATATTTTCCTTCGTCCATCCCTCTCGCTGCGCCTGGCAGATACAGTCACGCTCCGTCTGTGTACCATCTTTGAATTTCCATTTGAGCCATTTATTGTCATTGTTCGGCTGTCTGTATTTTCCAAGGGAAATGCCCGAGCACTTCGAATCTGAAATCTCACAATCCTCGATGATCCATCCCTTTGACCAGTGCGGGCCGACCATTCCTTCCTGATATGCCGTCGGCGGAGCCCACTGAGTTGCCGCCTGTTTTACAACAAAGCCGGACAGCGTGATATAACCGATGCCCTCCTTCGATGGATAAAAGCAATTCTCACGTACATTGATTTCTACGGTTTCTTCGTTCGGATTTTTTCCCTGAAAATTCACATAGAAAACGGTCTCATTTTTTTCTTCGTCCTGCTCCACATACCAGGTGTAAACCGTGAATGCCTGATCCCAGGATTTTTTATAGATCTCCGGCTTTTTCACCTGATCCAGACTTGTCACCTCATACATGGATTTTCCATTCAGATACACTTCTCCGGTGTGTGCCGTGTAGGATGCGATAAACCAGTCACCGCTGACCAGTGTCGTATATGGATTGTAATCCCCAAACAATCCGTTCGAAACGCGCGCTGTCCACACATCACCTTCCAAATGCTCCCAGTTATCCACAATTTCCGCACCGGTAATCACAGCCTTTCCCGGTTCCACAGAACGGTACACAATTCTTGCATCCTCACATCCCGCATTCGCCGGATCTACATATTCCCGATATACGCCAGGCGCTACAAGCACCTCGTCGCCGGGCATTGCAATTTTTGCCGCCTCGGAAATCGTCTGAAATGGATATTCCTTCTGCCCATTTCCGCTTCGTACAGCATTTCCGTCTACATAAATCTGCATTTTTCGCTTACCTCTCACTTCTTCACTTTTCATAAACTTTTATTGTGAATTTTCGCCAAAATCACATCACTCTTTTTCCGATTTCTGCCGTTCTTCACAATTTTCATATCTTAACCATAATACAGATCCTCGTAAAACACTACTTATATATTGCCGATCATTGCCCAGATGTTTCGATTTTTTCTATATTTTTTCTCTCTTCTGTTGTATAATACCGTTTATCAGATACGGAGGATTCTTTTGCCATGAAAAACGATTCGACTTCTTTTTTCGAAAACAATCATTTTGCTAACAGCTATGTTTACGATATCTCTATTTCGCATGTCCCCGCCTATTTCGGTCTGCACTGGCATCACTATATCGAAATTGTGCTTGCACAGGATAACGGCATTATCTATGAAGTAAATGGAGAAACCTTTCCGCTAAAGCCCGGTGATCTTCTTTTTATCTGGCCCGGCGAGCTGCACGCTGTTTCCACAACCAACAGAGAACATCGCCTGATCATGCTTCAGCTCGATGCAGATTTTCTGGAAAAACGCGTGGATTTCCAGTCTGTTGCTTATCTTTTTTATCAGATCCGTCTTCTGAATCAGAACAACTTCCCGGAAATCGAAAAGCTTCGCGGATTTCTGACAGAGCTGCGCAGGCTCTCCCTCTCCGGTATCAGTTTTTCCGAACTGCGCGGATGCGTTCTGCTATATCAGTTTTTTATTCTGCTCGGCGAAAATCTCTCCGTGCCGACCGAAACTGCCGCACCGCAAAAAACAGGCCATTCCGCACAGGTACACCGCCAGATGGTTGCTGCATGTACCTGGATCTCAAGTCACTGCACCGAACCGGTTTCCCTGGAAGAAGCATCAAAAGTCGCCGGATTCTCCCGCTGCCATTTTTCCAAGCTGTTCCGCGCATACACCGGCCTCTCCTTCACGGATTTCGTCACCAGGGAACGGCTCCATATCGCCGAAAACCTGTTAAAAAAACCGGATCTCACGATCACCGAAGTGTCGCTCGAATCCGGTTTTAACAGTATTTCTACGTTTAACAGAGTCTTTTTGAAATCAAAAAATGTAAGCCCTACCGACTTCCGTCAGATGTACCTGCAATCCTATCAGAAATAGGCTATGAATTCGGCATGGTCTCCGGTCTTTCGCAGGTGGATGGAACCTTCTCAAATGCACCCGTTTCCGCACTCTTCATAATCTGATCGATCGTATCGAGTACGTGATATGCCATTTTGGCACTCGCACGGTTTGGTCTGCCCTCGGCAATTGCTTCTGCCATCTCAGACGGGCCAAGACCACGGCTGTTTTCGCTGTAATCAAAGCCATAATGTAAAACTTCCGGAACAGCCTGCTGTGTCCAGTCTTTTACACCCGGAATATAGACAACATCGCCGCCGAAATTGTTCGGATCAACAAGCTTTAAGATACCTTTTTTACCGTAAATGGTGAATACCGCCTGATCATTGATGACGCTGTCACCATTGACGCAGAATGTACCGGTCACACCGTTTTTCATTTCCAGAATGGTAAAGACCTGACTTTCGTTTGTATAGTCAAATTCCTGTCCGTATTCCGGGCTGCCCGGAATGATGTTCACACGCTTCGCCGCAAGGTTTCGCACGGACGATACAACGCGATCCACCGGACCAAAAAGACTCACAATTGCGGTCAGATAATAAACACCGAAATCGTAGCAGATACCGCCGCCCGGCATCCGCAGAAAACGGAAGATGCTCGCCAGCAAATCAAGATCGCGGTTTGCGCATGCTTCGAAAGATGTCACCTCGCCGATCAGCCCGTCGTCGATCGCTTTTCTTGCGGTCTGCAGTGCCGATCCAAGGAAGGTGTCCGGTGCGGAACCGAGATAGAGATGTTTCTCCTCTGCCAGCTCGATCAGTTTCGCTGCCGTTTCCGGTGCGAGGGTCATTGTTTTTTCAGTGTAAACGTGTTTTCCGGCTTCCAGTGCCTGACGGATCAGCCCCTCGTGGGTCGGTGCCGGTGTCAGAATGACTACCATTTCAATCGACGGATCTGCCAGAATTTCCTCGTAGGTACAGCCCTTGATGCCATACTGCTCTGCTTTCTTTTTCGCATGTTCAAGATGGCCTGCGCAGCATGCTGCTACCTCAAGATTCTCAAAGTTATGAATCATGTTCGTCAGATAAATATCACTGATCGCTCCGCAGCCGACAACGCCGACTCTCATTTTTTTCGTTTCTGTTGTTCCCATTTGTAAAAATCCCCTTTACTCTTTGTTTTTTGATTCTGTTCTAATAAAAACCCTTATTTTTTTTATACAACGAAATGTCTGAAAAAACAAGCATTCCGGCTCATATTTCACTTTCAAAATGAAAAAACCGCCCACGGTTTCTGCAGATTCTCTGCATCACCGCGGACGGCCTTTTTCTGTTGTTTACTCCACGCTTTTCAGCGATTCAATCATATCAATTTTTCTTAACCGGTAGAACATCATAAAATTGACGAACAGAGCAAACGCCAGGGTAATCAGGGCGCTCCAGCCGTAGCTCCGCGGGAACACGTTTCGTCCGAACATCATCATATCGACCTCGACGGTCTGAATTACGCAATGATGTAAAAACGTTCCAATTCCCATGCCCGCGATAACGCCGAACAGTGTCAGCACCATGTTTTCCCGGTACACGTACGATGCCACCTCGCCGTCGAAGAAGCCGAGCACTTTCAGCGTTGCCAGCTCTCTCTGTCGTTCGGTGATGTTGATGTTGTTCAGGTTGTACAGCACCACAAACGCCAACAGGCCCGCCGATACGATCAGCACCACGATGACGATGTCGAGGGAACGAAGCATGTTGTCAATCTGATCAATCAGGTCGGATGTGAACGAGATTGCCGCTACACCGTCGTACGTCATGATTTTTTCTCCGAGCGCTGTCTCATAATTGCCCGACATGTCCTGATATTTCATCAGAAGCTGGTTGTAGTCCGGCGCTCCGCCGAACAGCTCCTCGTAGAGATCCGGGGTCAGATACAGGTAATGGCGCACGTAGTTTTCGACGATGATCGAAATCTTTACGTCCACAATATCGTCGCCTTTTTTCAGCTGAACCGTGTCGCCTGCTTTTACGCCGAGCATCGTTGCTGTCTTTTCGCTGATGGCTGCGCCGCCGTCGGTCGGGAATTCGTAAACTTCTCCGCTTTTCCGGTCTCGGAAGGCATAGAAGTCATTGAAATTCGTCAGTTCTTTCGGCACTTCAAGCACTGCATCCACGGTCTTTTTGTCGGTCTGCAGTTCGATGTTCTGGCAGTACATTTCCAGCAGCTCATCGATGCCGCTGTAGTTTTCCAGATCGGTCTGCAATGCTTCTTTTTCGGATTCATCCACATCTGAATTCAGCACAGCATTCGCCTGATAGGTGAAGAGGCTGACGAACTGGTTTTTCGCAATCGCGGTGATGGAATCCTGAAGGCCGAAACCGACGAGGATCAGACCCATGCATCCGCCGATTCCGATAACGGTCATGAAGAATCGTTTTTTATACCGCACCAGATTCCGCACGGTTGATTTCTGCGTAAAGTTCAGATGTTTCCAGAGTACGCCGATGCGTTCCAGGAAAATCCGTTTGCCGTTTTTCGGTGCTTCCGGCCGCATCAGCTCTGCCGGACCTGCGGCGAGTTCTTTGTAGCATGCCGCGATCGTCGCCACGCCGGTGCAGGCTGCACTCGCCAGAATCGCAAGGCCTCCCTGCTCCCAGTTCAGCGGGGTCATGTAATACGGGAGTCCGGTATACAGCATGCCGTAGGCATTCATAATAACCCAGGGCAGGATTTTTTCTCCAACCACCACGCCCGCGAGAGCGCCGGATACGGTGGAGAGCATCGCGTATGCGAAATATTTAAAGGCGATCACGCCGTCGGAATAGCCGAGGGCTTTTAACGTTCCGATCTGCTGACGCTGTTCCTCGATCATTCGTGTCATCGTCGTCAGGCTGACGAGAGCAGCCACGAGGAAGAAGATAACCGGGAAGAATTTTCCGATATTCGAGATACGGCCGGCATCCTGACCGAAGCTCTCAGTTGACGTTACCTTATTCCGTCCCCAGACGTACCACGTTGGTTTTTTCAGGTCTGCGAGTGTTTTCTCACCGTCCGCAATTTCCTGCTTCGCATCCGCGATTTCTGGTTCGGCGTCGGCTTTTGCTTTTTCGTATTCGGCTTTGCCGTCCTCAAGTTCCTTTTCTTTATCGGCAATTTCCTGTTTCGCATCCGCAAGGGAGATTTTTCCGTCGTCGATTTCCTGTTTCGCGTCGGCAAGCTGGGTTTCACCGTCGGCAATCGTCTGCTTGGCTTCGGCGAGCTGACTTTCTCCATCGGCGATCGTCTGCTTTGCTTCTGCTAACTGGGTTTCGCCATCGGCGATCGTCTGTTTCGCGTCGGCGAGCTGACTTTCTCCACTGGAAATTGTCTGCTTTGCAGCGGCAAGCTGGGCCTCACCCGACTGAATCGTCTGTCGGTACGATGCAATCTGCTGTTCCCCATCAGCAAGCTGGGCTCTGGCAGCCGCAAGCTGAGTTTCTCCGTCTTTTAATTTACTGCGGTTCGTCTCAATCTGAGCTTCTCCGTCGGCAATCGCTGCTTTGGCGGATACAAGCTGTGCTTCGCCATCCTCAATCTGTTTCTGATAAGCTTCTGCCTGTGCTTCTCCATCCTGAAGCTGGGCAAGAGCCTCTGTAATCTGAGCTTCGCCGCTTTCCAGTTCTTCTTTTGCAGAAGCAATCTGTGCCTCGCCTGCGGCGCATTCCTGCTCTTTTTCTGTTAATTGTGCATCTGCAGCGGCAAGCTGACTTTCTGCGTCGGTAATCTGAGCTTCTGCAGCCGCAAGCCGGGCTTCCGCATCAGCGCTTGCTGCTTCAAACGCTGCGATGTTTTGTTCCAGAAATGTTTTCTGCTCCTGCATCGTGAAAAGCTGCTGTGCTAACTCTGTCTGCTTTGCTTCCAGCGCAGTTTTCTGTTCCAACAGGGATACATATGCTTCATCTTCCTCTGTCAGTCCGTCAAGCTGAGCCTCAATCACCTCGATCTGACCAGTCACTTCTGTCTGCGCAGCCTCCACCATCGGAAGCTGCCTGGAAATCTGGGCTAACTGATCCCTGGCTGTCTCATACTGACTCTTCTGTTCTTCATACGCTGCCTTCTGCGCTTCATACTGTGTGCGTCCTGCAGCGGTTTCTGCTTTCTTGTTGTCCAGTTCCTCGCGTGCAGCGGAAAGCTGCTCCTTTGCAATATTCAATTCCGTTTCTTTTTCGGAAAGCTGCTCTTTTGCAGTATTCAGCTCCGTCTGCTTCCGAGTCAGTTCGGTTTTTGCCGCCGAAAGCTGCGTCATTTTTTCCTCTAACTCTTTTTTGCCGGATGCCAGTTCTGTTTCTTTCTCTGCAAGCTGTGCTTTTCCGTCGGAAAGTTCTTTCGCTTTTGCCTCAAGTGTGGTTTTTCCACTTGCAAGTTCATCGGCTTTCTGATTCAGCTCCGCTTTTCCGCTTTCCAGCTCTGCCGCCTTTGCTTCCAGCGTCGCTTTTCCGCTCGCAAGTTCCGCCTCTTTGTCTTTCAGCGTTGCCTTGCCGGATGCCAGCTCCTGCTCTTTATCGGCGATGGTTGCTTTCGCACTGAGAAGTTCCTGCTCTTTGTCTGCAATGGTCTGTTTTCCGTCAAGGAGTTCCTGTTCTTTCTCAGCAATCGTCTGCTTTCCGTCAAGAAGCTCCTGTTCTTTCTCCTTTAACGTCTGTTCGCCGTCGAGAAGTTCCTGCTCTTTGTCCGCAATCGTCACTTTCGCGTCGGCAAGCTGCTGTGCACCGTCATCCAGCTCTGTTTTTACGTCCGCTAATTTCTGCTCTGCATCAGCGACCTGCTGTTTTGCATCATCAATCTTTTCCTGTCCTTCGGTTTTGACTGCCGTATACCGCCGGTCGCACGCCGCATCCTCGAGCGCTTCAATCTTCGTCTGTACAGCCTTCACCGTCTCATCATACGCATCGCTGTAGCTCGCCTCTTCCTGTGCGCCGTCCGCCTGGACGTAAATCTCTGTATAGAGATCCGAGGTAAATGTCTCCGGAAGCAGCAGTGCAAAACTGTTGATGCTTCCGTTTCCAATCGAGCCCGTTCCCCGGTTCAGATCCATATAATAAGGGAGTGTCGCCGAACCAACAATCGTAAACGTGTCCCCGGTCAGCGAATCTGAGAGCTGATCCTCCGTTCCGGAAGTGAACGTTACCTGATCTCCGATCTCACAGCCGGAACTTTTTAGAAACTGCGTATCAACAAGAATTTCATCCTCTTTCTCCGGCATCCGTCCCTCGACCACGCGCGGCTCATTCACACCGTCCGTCAGCGCAATCAGCTTCACAACCTGCTCGCTCTCGCCGATGTCATGCAGCACTTCCACCGTTTTTCCGCCGTAGACCGCTTTCACGCCATCCGTCTTCGCGATATCCGCCAGATCATCGTCTGTCAGCCCCAGCGTTCCAAGGACTTTCAAATCCATATAATTTACTTCATCATAATACCGGTCCGCCGAAACCTTCATATCTCCTTCCGCCGACCGAATGCCCGAGAAAAACGCCGCGCCAAGAAGCACGATGAAAAAGACTGACAGAAACCGCCCCTTGTTCTTTGTGATTTCCCGGATAAAGTCTTTTCGAAATGCTCTCATCGTCCACCTACCATTCTATCTCTTCCACCGGCGTCGGGTTCTCATTTGTTTTCATTCCCGCCACTTTTCCGTTTCGGATTTTAATCACGCGGTCCGCCATCGGTGTCAGCGCCGAGTTGTGAGTGATGACAATGACCGTCATCCCCTTCTCCCGGCAGGTATCCTGCAGCAGCTTTAAGATCGCTTTTCCCGTCACATAATCGAGCGCGCCGGTCGGCTCATCGCAGAGCAGCAGTTTCGGATTCTTCGCCAGCGCACGCGCAATCGCCACACGCTGCTGCTCTCCGCCCGAAAGCTGCGCCGGGAAGTTATTCATTCTCTCTTCCAACCCAACCTCCGCAAGCACCTCCGACGCATCCAGCGGATGCTTACAAATCTGCATCGCCAGCTCCACATTCTCGAGCGCCGTCAGGTTCTGCATCAGATTATAAAACTGAAAAACAAATCCAATATCCTCCCGCCGGTACTGGATCAGCTTCTTGCCGCGGTACTTGCTGATTTCCGCGCCGTCCACCAGCACCTTTCCGGAAGTCGCCGTGTCCATGCCTCCTAAGATATTCAGAACGGTCGTCTTTCCCGCGCCGCTCGGGCCGACAACGATCACAAACTCACCTTTTTCCACATCAAAACTGATTCCATCCGCGGCCTTGATGGTGACTTCACCCATTTTGTATGTCTTGGTTACATCCTGAAGACTCACATATCCTGCCATGCTCTTGTGTTCCTCCTATGTAAAATTCAATATCCCTCATTTCTTTTATTGTACCAAGCTGTTGCCGCGGCGGCTAGTCCTAAGAAGGCGAATTTACTGTTTTTTTATAAATATTCCTGGGCAGACCGCATTCTCAGCTTTTGCATTTTTCCATACATTTGCAGAATAAAACAGCCGCTACCGTGCTTGCTGCCGTCGCTGCCAGTGCCGGTCCGACAATGGCCGTTGGATGCACGCTGCCATACTGGCTGCGGTATGCAATCACGTTGACCGGTATCAGCTGCAGGGAAGAAATATTTAAAATCAGAAAGGTGCACATTTCCCGGTTTGCAGTTCCTTTCGGAACAGCGGCCGGATTTTTGTTTTTCCGCCGTTCCTCTTCCAGCTCTTCGAACTGTTCCATGGCAAGAAGGCCCGGCGGCGTTGCCGCTGCGCCAAGACCGAATACATTACAGATCATATTTGTGGCAGCCGATTGGATGGCCGGGTGATCCGATGGTACCTTTGGAAACAAAAAGCGCATGACCGGTCCCATCTTTTTTACCAGGCTGTCGATCATTCCCGCTTTCCCTGCAATCTCCATCAGCCCGCTCCAAAGGCCCGTCACACCCAGAAGAGAAATTGCCAGCACAACTGCCTCTTTTGAAGCACGCAGCGCACCGTCTGTCACCTCCGGCAGCTTTCCGCAAAAAGCACCGTAGGCAATACCAAGAAGAAGCATACCGCTCCAGAGTCTGTTCATGGATTCACCTGCGTTCATCCGTTATCTTTATACGATATGCTTCTTTTCTGTTTTTCATGATATTCTGTTTCAACCCACAGCCGGTAATATTACAAAATCCCCGCCAGTGGGTCCACTGGGACGGAATTCCGGCCGCAATCAGAACCAGAACTGGCAGGAAAAGTATCTTTTTTCCTCTTTTCGACAGGTATTTCTGCGTATTTTCCTCTGTCAGCAAAAGATATTCAAACCACAGATAAGACGCCGTTGTCACGCCAGCCAGCTTTGTGAACAGCTTTGCCACCGCGGTATCTGTTTTCTGTCATTTCTTTCTTTTGTTCTGTCGTTCACAGCCTCCTGCGCTTCTCTCCATTCCAAAATAAGTTTTGTTTTCCCATAAAATCAATTTTCTTTTTAAAAAATCGTATCATAGGAATCATTAAAAGTTTAATTTATGTTTTCATCTGATTTTTTGTCTAATTTTTATGCCTATTTCATATAGTTTTTCAAATAATAGTATAATAAACACAAATTTTAGCCGGAATCGGATAATTCTATTACATACCAAAACAACAATCCGATGCCCAAAATACAAGAGCGCATTACTTGAAACGCTTGACTTCAGGAGGGAAAATATGAGTGCAAAATTAGTATTAACAGTAAAAGATTCCAATCGAATGGCAAAAGATCTTTCCATGAGCGTCATGGACAAAATGTTTCATCCACTCAAGTACAATAAAATGATGAATTCCAAAGCAAAAATAGGCATCTTTATTGATGACGAAAAAGAAGGAACTTTATATGAGGCATCTAAGACTCCATATGAAATCAGCTTAACTCCTGGCGTTCATCGTATTTCTATGATAGATCCGGCAAAAGACAGCAAAAAAGGGAATGTCAATCTGATGGGGTCCATCATTGGATTTTCTGCAGGCAGCGGCCTCGCAGAACAAATATCCGTCGGCGAAATAGGAAAATCCTTAGCCGGTGCCATGTTTAAAACTGGTGATGGTTACCTGGATCTGGATTTAAAAGACGGAGATATCTTAAAAGTTCAGTGTCAGGCCGGAATTGGCGGAAAAGTATCTATCAAAGTATTAAAATAAGAATTGCCAAAGCATATCATGCAAAGCAATCGGATGACAAGGGAGGCAAAATATTTTTTGCCTCCAACATCATTTTATCAGCAGACACCTGGAGGAAATAAAATATGGACTTTCCTGTTTCGATTCCATGGGAAACTCTTGATCCCGAAATATTACAAAAAGCGATAAATTCAGGTAGTAATTACAGAACCTATTGTGATGAAAAATCATGGGATATTTCTTTTGAAATAGAATTTCTGGAAAAAGAAGAAATCATCTTTCTTCTCCTGGTTGAGCACGGACGCCGCAAAGGCGGAACTTCTGTGCAAAAGACAAATGAACGAACGGAAATTTCCAAATATACAAAAGAAGAACAGGCAAAAATGGTAAATGCTTTTAATCAAAAACTTGATACTTACGAAGCGTGGAACTCTCTGTTTGTCGGACCAACGACAAGTATGTTTGGAAATCATGTGTATGAATCCTATATGGACTATATGTATTCCTGGGATCACTTGGGCGACAGAATTTTTCTGTCCAATTATTATGAACGTCAATTATATTCTGTGCAATCCGATACCCATGTTACAGTAAAAAGCAATCAGAAAGGATATGATTCTATCTATGAGCTGGCGCAGGCAAAGGTAACAGACCATACCTTAGAAGGTATCTGCTGGAATTTTTTCCCGAAGCTACTGTTTTCCAAGGGAGATCTCGCGGATGCGCCGTACCATGATGTCTATCATCGTCTGGAAATTCTGACAGATACAGAATATCTGCTTGTTCCGGCGCTGCTTTCACTCAAAGAAAAATATGAAATTACAGCAGTCGCCGGAAATTTGGATTGCCCGCAGATGCATTCTCATGCAATGACACTGAAAGCAGCAGTACAACAAGCTATTTTTAAAAATATCTTTGAAAATCTCTTTCCGGAAAATGGATTTTTGCTACAAAAAGCCCCAAAGAAAATGCTGCTTTCTGCTCAAAAACAGGCAGAGGAATTTTCTGTTGCGTCTATGAATGCCCGAAAATATCCCGAGCTCCTGATGCAGGCAGCTGCAAAAGAAAATTTTCATTGTACAGCCTTTCAGATTCTGCAATTTTCCAACAATCCATATCTGTCGGCCTTTGATAAAACAGATCTTTTCAGAAGATGCATGGCCATCAGTAATCAATCAGAAGAACCGGGAATCTGGAAAGAAACCTATCAGAATCTGCTCCGGGTAATGATCTGCAAAATAACTTTGGAGGAATCTCAGTTCAGCGATCCGGAGAGCATCAAAGAATTACAGGATTTTACAGAACACCAGCAAGAAAAGCTGGAACAGGAAATGCAGTTAAAAATCCCAAAAGAAAAAACTGCTGAAATTTTATTGATGAATGAACTGAAATGTATGCTGGCATGCATTTCCGTCGTAACAGCAGAAAAAATACAGGGACACAAATGCACCGAATTGGCCGAGAAGAGCTGGCGTCTGGCAGAAAGTATCGAATATATATGGAATGCAGAAATTCTAAATCCACAAATCAGAGAAACTGTGTCCAAAGCATTCATCCGCATTTGTATCGGATGTGGATCTATGTATCTTCAGAATGTACAGGAAGAACATATAAATCCCGAGCAGATCCAGGAAGCAGCGGAAGAAATCTCATTACTTCTGTATCATTACAGCGATCTTTTGCTTCCGGAAGAAATGCCGGTCTATCAAATCCCTATCTATCAAACGCTCCAAATTGCAAATATGAGACTGGAGCGAAAGGAAAATGCATTGTACTATGCCCAAAAAGGAGTTGTATTGTGTGATCTGTTTTCTGCTGGTCAGAATGCGCAATTAAATGGTCTCATTCAGGATTCAAAAAACATGTTTCAGCAATATATCAATCAAAATGTACCTGCTGCATCCCGCCCGGCAAAAAGGAAGGGGCTTTTCTCCCGGCTCTTCCAGAGATAGCAGGAAAAAAGCTGTCCCGAAAGAATCCTTTATTTTCCTGGAAGCGCGGTTTATAAGGTGCCTCCATATTCCACAATCATGTTTCGAATAATATCCAGCGTCTCCTCCTGTGACCATGCCATGTTTCCATTCTCCAGAAACTGGCAAAATTCATATAGTTTTTGTGAGAAGCCGGATTCTTTTAAAATGTAATATTGCAATCCATGACTTGTATTGTTCCAAAATGCAATTCCATTATGAACATTAGAGCTACATACAATGGAGATATGTTTCGGCAGCTGGACGAAATTTTCTTTTACACAAATGCAGGAATGAGGTGTGTGCAGCATATATTGATAATAACTTTTCAACAGCCACAGGCGCATCGCAGGATCAAGAGGCTTATAAAGCATATCCGGATAGCCTGCAATGCGTCCCTGCTCCATTAATTGTCGTAAGCCAGATATGCAGAAAATATGTACCATACTTTCCGTTTCCATGTGCCGGATCCGCTGAAAGAGAGAAGATAAGAGCTGTTCTTTTTCCACTCCATCCAGGATGATCTGCTGTTTCAGTACATTTAACGGAATCAGATGCAGAAGACATGGTGAATATTCAATATAATAGTTATGCGTTACATAACCTTCATTCATCATAACATTGACATCTTTTACATAAGCATTTAAATCAGAGCAAAACAACATTTCCTTTGCTATTTTTCTTTCCTGAATAAAGGAATTCTTCAGTAATTGTATTTGTTGCGCATCTCTGAGAATAATTCCTTTCGCCGTATGAAAATTGATTCCAATTGCAATATGGTCTGTGATCAGCCAGTTGGGAAGTAAGCCTGCTTTTTTCGCCTCGGACTCAGCAGAAGAAACGTAATAATAAAATGGTTTGTAGTTTTCATAGTTCATTGCCGGTTTCAGACTGCATATTTTCCGAAGGTTATCCAGTGTATTTTCCGTTGTCTGATTCTGCAGCAAAGGAAAAAGATGCTCTAATCTGCGATAGGGCACTTCATGAATAATCTGAACAAGATATCGTAAATGTTCCAGTGAAATTTCCGGAGTACATAAGCAAATCGTGGAATCGGAAGCATTTATCATTGCTTTTCGAATACACGCATAAATTGCAAAGATATTGTCCAGCGTCATATCCGTATCCGGAATTTCTGAAACACTTGGGGAAACAGAGACTTGAGGAAATTCAACCACATCCTGCTGGATAATACGGATCAGTTCTTCCATACATTGCCACTGGCTCTTTCCCATTTTTTCCTGGCGATAAAGGAACAGGAGATCTGCTCTTGTATTTCCGGTGCATTCCATCGCATCAAGAAGACAGGTCAGGCGCTCTTCTTCTTTTGGAATACGTTTTCCTTTACTCATTTTAGAAATGTAATCCAGCTGCATACCACTGGCCTCAGACAGATAATATAAAGTTTTTCCTGTATTTTTTATTTCCTTTTCAAGCCTTTGTGAAAAATCGCTCATGTAGTATCAAAGTTCCTTTCCGGACAACAGCAAATATCCGATGGCTTGGGCAGAATGCTGTTTTCCTGTCGACATTGATCTAAGTATACAGGAAAAAGCCAAAATATGCAAAATTTTTCACACAAATTCATCTGCTTTTTCTGCAAAAAAGCTTTATATCATTTATAACATTACGAAGGAGAAAACTAATATGCTTTTCATCGCTATCCTAATCTTAATCTTTTTGATGTATCGATTTTTTACCTTTCGTGCCGAAATGGTTTTTACCATGTCCTTAATTGCCCCGATCATGATCGTAATCGGCGCCTGCTATTTACCTGGAAAATATCATGAAGCCGGAATTTTTCTTCTGGTTATCGGTGCATTTATGCTGGCCGTTGTTCTGCTTATCTGCCGCCTCACTGCACGGGGTGTTGAAAAAGGACTGCGGCTGGAGTATTACAAAAACCTGATTATTTATGGCGCCCTCAAATTTTTACAGAACCTTTCTAAAGCAACGATTGTTTTTAGCTTTCTGGCCGCTTCACTAGGCGCCTTCTCTATGGACTACAAAGAAAGACTGGATACCAAAGGAAGAAAAATTTATGTAGATGATAACCTGCGTGACCCGGAAGGCAACCAGTATGAAGAAGTAGAAAAGTAAAAAAAGCAGGCACGAATCACCTTTTTCGGGAATCGTGCCTGTTTTTTTTACGTATGCATCAATTTCAAAAATTCATTCTCCGGCATTTCAACACCAAGTAGTGTCTTCATCATCTGAAGAAATACATCATCGGTTTCTTTTTGAGCGTTCAGACAGACCATGATGACCAACAGTTTATCATCCTCTTTCCTCTTGCTGCATTACTTTTTATTTCCCCTTACGCTGTTTTTACTATAGCATATTTTTCTCCTGTTTGCACCTACCTACAGGACTGCTACTAGCTACTCTCTCAAGATGCAGCGTATCAAAAAGGGAGCTTCCGCTTCACAAATTTTTATTCGTTAAAAGTGTATCATTGTGAAACGCTCGTTGCGTCCGCCAGAGGAAGCCTGTGGATCTGCCCGGAAGAAGTCTCCTGTGACTATTTTGACTGGTGCGAGGGAAAACTTTCCGCGATCAACCAGTACCATGGCGAAGACATGGCGCAGTACAGCTGGGCTGAGTTTACCAACGGGGAGCTGAACCGGGGGAGAGGCCGATAAGAAATTCACACAAATCTGACTATTTATGATATACTGAATGAAATGCTCTTAGTTCTGAATTCTTTTATGCTCCGGCACAGATCTTTCGGGACGAAATTTTACTTTTCTATGCCGAAATCCACCGTTTTTTCGACATACGAAGAAAGGAACGTTATGAAAATTATTTTTATCCGCCACGGCGAACCAAATTATGAAATTGATTCTCTGACCGAAAAAGGCTGGCGCGAGGCCGAGCTGCTTTCGAAACGCACAGCGAAATGGAATGTCACCGATTTTTACTGTTCTCCGCTTGGCCGTGCAAAAGATACGGCTTCTTTTACGCTGAAAAATGCGGGCCGTGAAGCTGAAATTCTCCCATGGCTGCGGGAATTTGATGCACCCGTCCTGGACCCGGAGACTGGAAAACGCCGGATTCCATGGGATTTTCTGCCGGATGTGCTCGATGCAAACCGGGATCTCTATGACCAGGATCTCTGGACGAAAAATCCGATCATGCAGACCGGAAACATGGACGAGAATTACCATTTCGTGACCGACGGACTCGATGCACTGCTTGCGCGCTACGGCTATGTACGCGACGGCTACCGCTATCACGCTTCGGATGAAACAAACCGTGAAGCCGTCATCGTCTGCTTCTGCCATCTCGGCGTCACCTGTGTGGCACTGTCGCATCTGCTGAATATGACGCCGGTACAGCTCTGGCAGGGCATGTTCCTGGCACCGACTTCCGTCACAATCGTCGGAAGCGAGGAACGCAGGCTGGGCGAAGTATACTTCCGCTGCCAGACCGTCGGCGATGTCCATCATCTGCTTTCCGCGGGCGAACCGGTTTCGTACTATGGAGCCTTTAATGATCCATTTCAGTTTTAAAAATCACAAAAAGGAGTCTTTTATCATGAATGAAGCAAAATTTCAGGCAAAATTAAGAGAATATGCAAAGCTGATCGTAAAAATCGGCGCAAATGTACAGAAAGGACAGCGTGTCCGCCTCCAGGCCGGCGTCGATCAGGTTCTGCTTACCCAGATGGTGACAGAGGAGTGCTATCAGGCGGGCGCAAGCTATGTGGAAGTGATCTGGGAATGCGGTGAGATCAACAAAATGCATTATCAGTATGCCACCGCAGAAACACTTGGCGCGGTTCCGCACTGGGAAGAAGAGCGTTTCAAACAGATGACGGTTGATCTGCCGGTTCGCATTTTCATCGATTCCTCCGATCCGGACGAGCTCGCCGGCATTCCTGCGGACCTGCTCTCCACCGTTCGTCAGATGCGTGGAAAGGTCATTAAAAAATACCGTGACCAGCTCGATGGAAAGCATCAGTGGCTGATCGTTGCCGCCGCTTCTCCAAAATGGGCAGAAAAAGTATTCCCGGGCGCGCCGGAGGATATTGCTGTTGAAAAACTGTGGGATGCTATTTTCGACTGTGTTTACTTAAAAGACGGCAAAGATGCAGAAAGGATCTGGCAGGCACACTGCGACCTCATGACCCAGAAAGCCAGCTGGCTGAATGAGCAGGCATTCCACAAGCTGCATTACACCAGCAAAAACGGTACGGATTTCACCGTTGAGCTGATTCCGGGCGCAAAATGGAGCGGCGCCGGTGATATCAACCATATGAACAACACCTTCTACGTTCCAAACATGCCGACCGAAGAAGTCTTCACCAGCCCGATGAGAGGAAAATGTGAAGGCCGTCTCGTTTCCACAAAACCTTTAAGCTGGTCGGGACAGATCATCAACAACTTTACCGTCGATTTCAAGGATGGAAAAGTCGTTGACTGCCACGCAGAGCAGGGCGAAGAGGTTTTGAAAAAAATGTTCGCCATGGACGACGGTGCTGCAATGCTCGGCGAGGTTGCACTCGTTCCGAAAGAATCTCCGATTAACCAGTCCGGGCTGATGTTCTTTAATACCCTTTTCGATGAAAACGCATGCTGCCACGTTGCCGCTGGCGCCGGTTTCCCTGAGGTGCTCGATGGATTTCTGGAGATGAGCAACGAGGAAATTCTGGAAAAAGGTGTGAATGATTCTCTGATCCACGTTGACTTTATGGTTGGATCGGATGACCTGCACATCGTAGGTATCCGCGAAGATGGAAGCGAAACCGATATTTTTGTAAATGGTACCTGGGCAGAGTAAATCTGCTTTTTTTCGCAATAGAAGCAGGGGACTTCCTTTATTTAGTCAAAAAAACAGACCCGGGGCAATCTACCGTTTTTTGTAGACTGCCCCGGGTTCTGTTTTTGAAAAAAATCAGTTTCCAGACTTCCCTTTTCTCATATAAGGATTTCGATACAGCGAAATCACAAGTTCTGCTGCCATGAAGCACCAGATGATCGGTTCGCACCAGATCACGGCACTGTAGTGGTAGCGCGGGATAAACACCATCGCAAAAATAATTTTTCCGAAAAGCTCAATAAAACTCGACAGCAGCGGAAGAATCTTTTCTCCGAGTGCCTGCAGTGCAAGGCGGCTGCAGTTGACGAGGCCGAGCGCAAAGAAGAACGGAATGGCTACACGGAGGTAGCGGGCTCCGTTTCCGAGGACAGTCGGGTCGGAAGAACCGGAGATCAGATGAACCATCGTCGGTGCAAGCGGAGTGACAAGGAGAATCAGGCATGCGGTCACGCTGAAGCAGAAAATATAAGCATAGCGAATGCCTTTCCGTACGCGCTCCCAGTTGTCCGCGCCGCGGTTCTGTGCCACATATGTGTTGACTGCCTGTGCCATCGAGGAAAGCGGCATCATCGAGAACGAAAACAGCTTTCTTGCGGCAGTATGTCCCGCAATTGTTTCATAGCCGAGGCTGTTGATGCCCGGCTGCAGGACGATCGAACCAACGTAAATGATACTGCTCATGAATCCCATTGAAAATCCCTGCGCCAGCAGATCTGCGTACAGTCCGCGGTCCAGCGCGAAGTGGCGTTTTTCCGGAAGCAGGATTTTCGCTTTCGTAACAATATAAATCAGGCAGAGCACAACGGAAATGCCCTGTGCAATGACGGTTGCAATCGCGGCACCCCGGACACCCATGCCGAAGGTGCGGATAAACAGCAGATCGAGCACGATGTTCACCAGCGATGAAAAGATCAGGAACACAAGCGGCATGAAGCTGTTGCCGATCGCCCGCAGCAGGCCGGAGCACAGGTTGTAGGCGAACATGACGAACAGGAAAATCGAGAGAATCGAAATATAGCTGTAGGATTCCTCAAGAATCTCCGCCGGTGTTTTCAACAGGCGCAGCAGCGGATGCATGAAGATCGTCGCCAGAATGGTAACTACCAGTGTGACGGCAACGCCGATGACGATACAGGATGCGACCGATTTTTTCATCCGGTCCGTCTCCTGCCGTCCAAAGCAGCGCGCCGTGACGATCGCAAGACCGTTTCCGACGCCGAACGTAAATCCGGTCATCATCTCATAGATGGATGAGCAGGCACCCATCGCCGCAATCGATGAGTCGCCAAGTGTATAGCCGACGATCAGCGTATCCATCGTGTTGTAAATCTGCTGAAACACGCGGGACGCCATAATCGGCAGGGCAAAAAGCAGCAGAGATTTCAGGATCGGGCCGTGAAGCAGATCGACCTGAGAACTCCGCCGGGTTTGTGTCTGTGACATAAAAAAATTCCTCCCTCTAAGTATAATGCATTGTTACCATTATATCAGAAGAGAGGAATTACCGGGCAGATAAAATACCCAAAACCATAAAAAAATACAATAATACAAAACTTTTACGGATTTTCGTCAATGATCGTGCATGTTCCGCCTTTTTCTTCGAAGTAATCCTGCATCTGCGCCGACAGCACATTCACATCCTCGTACTGCTCCGGCCGCACATGGTTCGAAATCCAGGCATCGCCGCCCTCGTACAGGATCTGATACTGGCTGTTATAGGAAGCTTCATATACATATGATTCCCCGTCGAGCTTGCATTCATAACGAACCGTGCGAAGCGACGCTTCATCCCGCAGCTGTGATTCCGTGTACACCCGAAGTCCGATCGCCGCTCCAATCAGAACAAAGATCGCCGCAAACACACCAACAAACGCATACCGGATCACTTTCCGTCTCCGCACTGCCTGCTGCACCAGCTGATCATTTAAGACCGCAAGCTGCTGTGCAATCTCATTCAGTTCCGAAGGCTGCTCCTCCTCTACTTCCAGCCCGCCGCCCAGCAGCACGCTCACCGGCACCTCAAACAGCTCCGCCATCCGATCCAGCATCACCGCATCCGGAACCGAAATCCCTTTCTCCCATTTCGAAATCGTCTGCCGCACCACATGCAGCTGCTCCGCCAGCGTTTCCTGGGAATATCCTTTTTTCTTTCGCAGTATTTTGATGTTATCACTCAGCATAACTGTGTCCTCCTCGTATTTGATGGGCCTATCATACGATAAAAACTGGCGTTGCGGCAAGCAACAAAAAATAACACGGCAAATTAGGTTGTATTTATCCTAAGATTTATATATACTATAGAAAAAAGTCTTAAGGAGGTACCCAAAATGACTATCGACACAAAAACCTTAATTTCCATTTCCGAAGCAAATCAGAATTTTTCCAAAGTCGCCCGCCTGGTAGACGAATACGGTTCTGCTGTGATTCTGAAAAATAACATTCCAAGATATCTTGTCATCGACTTCAGCAAAGCCGAGCAGGAAACCACTGCATCCGAAGAGGATGTGTTAAGCATCTCAAAACGCCTGATGGAACAAAACAAAGAAGCATACGAGGTACTTGCTAAATGAAAAGACTGAGTAAAAAGCAAATTCTCATGCTGCATACTCAGTTGATTCAGCAAACTGGCGGAAGCGACGGAGTCAGAGATTACAATCTGCTGGACTCCGCTCTCGAAACGCCTTTCCAGTCCTTCGGTGGAGAAGACTTGTACCCCACCCTGCAGGCAAAAGCCGCAAGACTGGGCTATGGCCTGATCAAAAATCATTGTATGATTCTTTCCCCAGCAAATACTGATAAATATCCCTCTTCGTCACCCCGCGATCCTTCGCCACGAGTTTCATCGCTTCTTTTCTTGCAATCCCCTGATCTTCATACCGTTTCATATGTTCTTCGATCGAAATCTCCTCAAACGCTGCCTTCGCCTCGTCCTCGATTTCTTTCTGGCTTCGGCCTTCAATCACAAGCACGCATTCCCCTTTCGGATCTTCCTGTTCGTAGCGAGTGATGGCATCTTCAATCGTGGTCTGCCATGCCGTCTCGTGTTTCTTGGTCAGTTCCCGGCAGAGTGTCAGCCGCCGGTTGCCAAGCGTCTCCAGCAGCTCCCGCAGCGTTTTCAGCAGATGATGCGGCGCCTCGTATACGATCATCGTCCGCGTCTCGTTTTTCAGCCGTTCCAGCGCCAGTTTATGTTCTTTTTTATCCGGCGGAAGAAATGCTTCGAAGACAAATCTTCTCGTCGAAAGTCCCGACAGTGTCAGTGCCGTCACACACGCGCATGCGCCCGGCAGGCTTGTCACTTCGATGCCTGCGTCGTACGCCATCTTCACCAGCTCCTCACCCGGATCAGAAATTCCCGGTGTTCCGGCATCCGTGATCAGCGCGATATTTGTTCCCGCCAGCAGCTTCTGCACCAGCTCGCGGCCCTTGTCGTATTTGTTGTATT
>JAHZFO010000010.1:0-63971 GCA_019421285.1 Clostridiales bacterium | reverse complement strand
TTTATCGTTTAAATGCATTTTGGCTCGTAACTGTGAAGGTACTGAACAGTTACGATAGTTTTATTATAAAGAACAGTCGAAAAAGTGGAATGTACTTTCTTGTGCATCGGATGGTTTATGTTGTATACTTAATTTATCAAATACGTGTTGAAATGTAACTATTCAGTAGCCACTGTACCGCGAGGTGTTTTGGCATGAATATGCCAAAATCCCGAGACATACAAGCCAAAATGCCATCACCGAAGGTGATTTACGCGAGCAACGAGTCAAAGTCCGTGCTTGCACGGAACCTTGAGGAGTGCCGCGATAACGATAAAAACTCGCAAAGCGTGTTTTTATCGTTTAAATGCATTTTGGCTCGTAACTGTGAAGGTACTGAACAGTTACGTTGAAATTATATTTATGACAGGGGGATTTTTTATGGAACCATCGGTATATGATCTTACTTACAATGATCTCAATCCCCGCTTTCTGTTCTGCTGTAATCTGCTTCGAACAGAGCCTGAGATGAATTATCATTGTCATGATTTTATTGAATTTGTGTTTATACTGAAAGGGAAAACAACATTTCGTATAGACGAGAAGCTGTATGATGTGGAAGAAGGGTCCGTGATTTTGCTGAATCCCGGAACATATCACCAGAGCCTTCCGGCAGCCGAAACTTCTGCCCGGGAATTTTATCTGGCTTTTTCAAATGTGGAATTTGCCGGATGTACCAGAGGACATTTTCCTCTTTTCAAAAATTATCAGTTGCTGACAACATTGCCGGACAGTTATAAAGAACCGTTGTTTCGGCTATGTAACCTGATGGAACAGGAGTCGAAGACCTGCCGGCCGGGGCGGTATTTTATGCTGAAGTCCTATCTGATTCAGGTGATCTGTCTGCTTTGCAGATATCAGAAACAGGAACTTGAGGAAGATGTAAAACGTCAGTTTGCACCGCGGTATGAGTTCAAGTCGGTAAATAAGAAATATGTGGTTCAGCAGATTATGCATTATATGGAGACACATTATAAAGAGAAGATTTCGCTGGATCAGATCGCGGCAAATATGTATCTGAGTTCTTTTTATATTTCGAAGATTTTCAAAAGTGAGACAGGGGATACTCCGATCAATTATCTGATCAGCCTGCGGATGCAAAAGGCCCGGGAACTGCTGGATAAGAACCCGGAGCAGTCGATTCAGGCTGTGGCGATGGCTGTGGGATATGAGGATGCTTATCATTTCAGTAAGTTGTTTAAGAAGTATTTTGGGTTGTCGCCACTTTATTATAAGGCAAGGATTCCGCAGTAAGGTTTGTTGGGGATGTTGTGAGCCCCGGAAGCCCGCGATCCCTCCTCGGTGCGTGCTCAGGTCTGCGTTCGGTTTGAGCCTGTAGTCTCAAACTCGTACTCGACAAGTTCGCGCGCACCGAGGAGGGATCGCGGGCTTCCGGGGCATTGAACTTTACTGGCCAGGACTGTTTCCTTGCGGCTTTTTCTGTCTTTATTTTCCGGTTATCATTTTTGTTTTACAGATGCCACACCAGATCTTTGGCCGGAACCACTTCATACTCACCGGCTTTGGCACCTACGCGAAGGTAGACGTTTTTGATTCCGGCCTGGATGATAAGGCGGGAGCAGATGGGACAGGGTTTTGCGCGGTGAACAGAATTATCACCGGGGTTGATGCCGGCAAGGTAGAGGTCGGCACCAATGGTCTGTTCGCGGGAACAGTTCAGTAATGCATTCTGCTCCGCATGGATCGCACGGCAAAGACCGTACCCCTCTCCCTGATGCATACCCAGTTTGATTCTCGGACACTCGCCGATATCGCAACAATTGTCGTAGCCACGCGGGGATCCATTATAGCCGGTGGAGATTACCACATCATCTTTTACGATCACCGCACCGTATTTTCGTTTGATGCAGGTGCTTCGATAGGCAAATGCTTCGGCTACATTCAGGTATGTATCTGTTTTAGATATTCGTTTTGTTCCTTCCGGACCTACCATGTTGTTTCCTCCTGATCGTCTTAATGTACTCTCGGAATCTTACTTTTCTTTCTATAGGATAGCTCACAAGCAAAGTTTTGTAAACCAGATCTTATGGTTTTTGACTTATTGTTCACGTAATTCAAAATTGCTTCATTAGATTCATTTTTGTATGCAATGTACACAAAAAACAGACAGTAACAACTGTTCAAAGTTATTCCTGTCTGCTTTTTTTATCCGCAAGCCTGTTTGTATTCCATCAGTTTCCGGCGTGCCTGCTGATTCAGGTGACGGGGTACCTGGATCTGAACGGTGACGTACTGGTCGCCGTGGACGTTCGGATTTTTCATGGATACAATTCCTTTTCCACGCAGCCGGATCTTGCTGCCCGACTGAGTCCCTTCTTTTATCTTACAACTAACATCCCCGTATAATGTAGATACTCTGGCTTCTCCGCCGAGAGCGGCGGTTGTGTATGGGATACTGACCGCGGTGTAGACATCGGCGCCTTTCCGTTCGTATCCCGGTTTTCTTCCGACCTTTGCTTTCAGGAGCAGATCGCCAGGTTCACCGCCTCCGATTCCCGGATGACCTTTTCCACGCAGCCGAACGCTCTGTCCGGTATCGATTCCCGCAGGAATATGCACTTTCAAAGTGCGGTTGCCTCCTGCTTCCTGCAATGTGATCATCTTGTCGCAGCCAAATACAGCCTCATCAAAGGTAAGCGAAATCTCTGCTTCCAGATTCTCCCCTTTTCCGGAATAAGTTTCGTGAAATCCATGGTTACCATAGAACCCATCATTTTCTCTCTGATGGAACTGCTGATAGAAACCGCTGCCGTTATGAAATCCTTCGCTGTGGAAATTCCCGCCTTTTGCTCCCCGGTGAAACATATTTCCAAACAGATCCCCAAAGATGTCATCTCCACCTGATCCGTTAAAATGGTACTCCCGATAACCATTCTGGCTGTTATCACCGCCGAAGTTTTCATATCCATATTGTTTCTGTGCTCTCGCGGCATCCGCATTGAATCCCGGCTCGAAGGCGATATGTCCGAATTCATCGTATAATTTTTTCTTTTCCTCATCTCCCAGTACTGCATAGGCTTCCGAGATTTCTTTGAATCGTTTTTCTGCCTCTGCATTACCGGCGTTGGTGTCCGGATGATATTTTTTCGCCAGTTTCCGGTAGGCTTTTTTAATTGCCGAACTGTCTGCCTCTTTGCTTACGCCAAGCACTTCATAGTAATCTCTTTTATTTTCCACTTGTTCCACCTCCTTTGGGAACTTGTTGCATCCTTTACATTTGGTTTGCTGCCTGTATATATAAAAAAGAGAGACTCCGGATATAAAGTTTGTCCTGTCCCTCTGTGGTAATCTCTATAGTGAACGGGTTTTAAAACCCTGTTATTTTCCTTTTTCTGTTCACTCGATTTCACAGTAATGAGCGCACAGTTTATTTATCCGGCAGGCGCCCGGTCCGCGCCTGCCGCATGAATGGATAAAACTCGTAATACGTGTTTTGTCTCAATTTTCATCTCCCTGCTTTTTTATGCAATAGAGATGTATTTTGCTTCTTTTACTTCCGGTTTTGCTTCTTTTTTCGGAATCTCCAGTTTCAGGACACCGTCTTCAAATTTTGCTTTGATGTCTTCCTGAGTGATATCTTCTCCTACATAAAAGCTTCTCTGACAGGTTCCACTGTATCTCTCTTTGCGGATGTACTTGCCGTCTTTGTTTTTCTCTTCTTTGTTCTGTTTGGTCGATGCGGTAATGATCAGGTAGCCGTCTTTGACTTCTCCCTTCACGTCTTCTTTCTTGAATCCCGGCAGGTCAATGGATACGTCAAATCCGTCTTTGTTTTCTACTACATCGGTTTTCATCAGGGCGTTCTGTGCACTCTGTGTATAAGTTCTCTCCGGAACTCCAAAGAAATCATCCATAAAATTCTCACCAAAAATACTAGGCATTAACATAAGTCATTTCTCCCTTCTATTTGTTCCGCCCGGTGGCGAAGTGATTGCTTAATTGATTATTCATGTAGAACATCCGGTAGTTGAACTTCTTTATTTCTCTTCCTTTGTTCTATCTGTACTATAACACCTGTATTAGCACTCGTCAAGGGGGAGTGCTGATTTTTTTGTGAAAATTTTGTGTTCTTTCTTCTTGTTCTTTTGTTCCTGAAGTTTACAGTTTCAGAAGGTCTGTGCCGTCTTTTTTCTGGCGGTAGCCGGCAAAGTCCTGACTGCCTTTGTACATGCGGCTGCTGCCGTTGGTGGTCTCCGGGGCGATGCCTGGAGCTGTCAGGATTTCGGTGGCAGCTGAGGGGCAAATTGGAGACGGATCACCTTCCGGGGTATTCTGATAGTTTACATACGTGTTACTCTTATAATATGCCTTGGGGCTGTTGTAGGTCCAGGACTCTTCTTTGGGGGCGTTTCCGGCGTAGATGATAATGTTGTCGGTGACTTCGATTCCGCCGCCTTCGATCATTGTATCGCCCCAGATACGATGACGGATAAAGTCCACGCCTTCTTTTATATAGAAGATGTTGCCATAGACTTTCGCGTCCACGTTTCGTACCGGGGTCAAGATGCCTGTTCCGTCATTCTGACTGATGTTGTAGCGGAAGATGTTGTTGACGCTCTCGCCCTCACAAAACATCACACAGCCACCGCCATTGTTGCAGCTGTAGTTGTACTGGTAGATCGTTCCGTCACCGGAGTCGGCATCCCACGCCTGACCATCCTGATTATAGACAGTGTTGTAGACTTCGTTGTACTGGAACAACGCTGTTTTGCATTTCCATGGCCAGATGGCGGCTGCGGTCATACCGCCACGGTTTCCTTCTTCATTGTACAGATCCGGGTGGATGTCCACAGCGATATTTTCGGACACATTGTACTGGATCAGCGGTTCAAAGCAGTACATCGGTGTGATGCCGTCTCCGCCGATATCTTTGACAAAGTTGTGTTCGATCACGACATTGGTGGAGCCGTAGGTTTTCACCACTTCATCGGGCAGTTCCAGTGTGGTAAATTTGTCATGCTGGTACGTGTAGCCTGCGGCAATTCCCCATCTGCGGCAGTTCTCAACTTTACAGTGGTGGATATGGATACCGTCATAACGGGCAATTCCGGTCTTTTCTTCGTCATCCGGACGGGAGACTGACATGTAGATGCCGCCATTGTTCAGATGTTTGTCGTAGATATTTCCCTCTACATCATGGATATACAGATGATCGAGTTCGATCTCATGGAGCGTCCCGTGATTCTTCGCAATCACGGATACGCCGGTGCGGTTCATACGGTCTGCCTGGTTCAGGCGTTCATTTTTGACGCATGGGTTGTTTGTAATTTCCAGATTCCGGATGGAAATGTATTCTGCATCGTATAAAAGAACCGCTGAGGACAGATAGCCTTTCCAGGTATGTACTACATTGTCCAGATGTCCGCCATAGTTCTGATACCAGATCCCGTTTCCGTCCGTCTCGATCCGTGGAAGACCACCCTCCCCGTACGCATCTACAACAACCGGAGCCTCCTTTGTTCCACCTGCATACAGGTGCAGGTACTCTCCGATAAATACTGATCCCCGCTCCAGAAGGATCTGATCGCCCGGCTGGATCTCCACCTGGTTTACCTTTCTCAGACTGCGGAATGCTTTCTCCGGTGCATACCCGCTGTTTGCATCATCTCCGTTTACACTGCTCACATAAATTACTCTTCCCATACAAAAACCTCCCTGTAATTTCTATAATTTTAAAATTTATCCTCTGCTGTTTTTCTTCTACAGATAACAGAAAAGTGCCGGATTCTTACATCTGACACTCTTTTTCCCTGTTGTAAATACACCTCTTAAGATACTCTGTTCTATCCGATCAGAATCGCATACTGTTTTTTCCAGCATTCTCCCGGCTTCGCCCGGTTGATTCCCGGCTTTTGGGAAATATCTTCACAAAACCCTTCATCATCACATCTTCCCGCCCAGGGTTCCAGACAGACATACGGTCCTTTCGGAAGGGACCAGATTCCAAAACTGCAAAATTCATCGATACAACGGACTCCCGCATAAAGCTGCCCGGTGGCTTTTCTTCTGAGCCATACTTCCCGGATCTGTGCATCGTCAACTACCAGCGTGTCCACATCAAACAGCTGGTCACTTAACACCAGCGTATGATCTGTCAGTTTCACCCGGTATTTCTGATCCGGTTTTCCGGTACCGTTGACCAGATCGACTGCGGTAGCGGTAAACTCTGTATTTTCCGGAAAATATAGTTCGTAGTCTTCTTTCTGTTCTCCTTCTTTTTCAAAACGGAAGCCCGGATGTCCGCCAATCGTAAAACTCATGACTTCCCCGGATCGGTTTTCCACTTCCCAGCTGACGAGAACCTCTTTTTCTCTCAGTTCATAGGTGATCCATAATACAAACTCAAATGGATAGTACTTTCTTGTCTCTTCGTCAGACATTAACCGGTAGCGAAGTTTTTCCGTACCTTCTTCCACACAGGTGAATTCTTTTTCTCTGGCAAATCCATGCTGACGGGTCTGATATTCCTTTCCGTTGATCTTCATTTTTTTCTGCCAGGTACTTCCCACATTCGGAAAAAGAATCGGAGACCGGTAGCTCCAGAAAGCCGGATCCCCATTCCAGAGAATCTCCGCACCGGTATCCTTTCTCATAATCCGCATCAGTTCTGCTCCGCGGTCACTGACTTCTACATAGAGGAAAGGATTTTCTATCTTTCTGTTCATCGTTTGTTACTCCTCTTACACGCTCTGTTTTCTTATTACTATACCCTGTTTTTTTCCAGTAATCCAGTACGGCTTTTTATATTTTTTCCAAAAAAAGCAAACAGAAAGTAGATTCTTTTTCTGTTTGCTTTTTTTCTCATTTTTTATGCATATTTTTTGTTTAATCGTAACTGTTCAGTACCTTCACATTCACAACCCAAAACACCCTGCGGGACAGTGGCTGCTGAATAGTTTTATTTAATCAATTTTCAGGATCAGTTCCAGTACACGTCTTGCACAGTGTTCCAGATCCGCACGGGTAAGTTCGCCAAGTTCCATAGCCTTCTTCACACGTTCCGGATAACCGGTTGCCATCTTGACATCATTGCCGGCTTTGATCTCTTTGTAATGCTCACCACGGGTCCACCAGTCTGTGGTAACCATACCCTGGAATCCCCATTCTCCGCGAAGAATGTCTTCCAGAAGTTCTTTATTTTCCGAAGCTCTGTGACCGTTGATCACGTTGTAGGAGCTCATGATCGTCCACGGATCGGATTCTTTTACGATAATTTCAAACTGTTTCAGATAAATCTCACGAAGGGCACGTTCGGATACACGGGAATCGCTGTGCTTTCTGTTTGTCTCTTTGTTGTTGGCGGCAAAATGCTTTACGGAAGCGCCGATATGCTGAGACTGGATACCACGTACCATACCTGCTGCCATCTTACCTGCAAGCAGCGGATCTTCGGAATAATACTCGAAGTTTCTTCCGCACAAAGGATTTCTGTGAATGTTGACAGCGGGTGTCAGCCATACGGCGATATTATTTTCTTTCACTTCTTCTGCTCCGGCTGCTCCTACCTTTTCTACCAGATTCGGGTTCCAGGTGTAGGCAAGAAGAGTTGCGCATGGCCATGCAGTTGTACACACGCCACATTCCGGTGCGATACGAAGACCTGCAGGTCCGTCGGCTGTCATAATGTTCGGTACACCGTAATCCGGCAGGTTACCGAAACCAAAGGTATTGGCCACGCCGGTATTTGGCTGACCTCCAAGCAGTTCGATCAGATCATCGTCGGAAAGCTGGCTCATGAACTCGTCCAGAGTGATCTTTCCTTCTGCTACTTCGCTAAACGGTTTTACGCCTTTTTTTACTACATAGAGTACCAGACGCTGCTCGCGGAAGCGTACTTCCGGCAGGATGCCCTCATCCGTTCCCGGAACCATTTTTTCAAATGCACAGGCATCGGGATCATTTCCCTCAGTCTGGGGCAGTTCCTCGTAGGTTCCGTCAGAAAGCATTCTCTTAGACAGACCTGACGGTGTCAGCTTTGCTTCCAGCTGTTTTACCACGGTATCTTCTGCTACCAGATATTCATAAGCTGTTTTTTCGTTATTTCTTACGGAGGTTCCAATATAAAAAGCATATGCGCCTTTTTCCAGAACATAAGCAGATTTTGCTACTTTTCCAAGATCATCGTAGGATGCCATTGTTTCTTTTGTGACGGTCAGTACCATCGTATGACTCTCTCCTGGCTGCAGAAGGCGGGTTTTCTTAAATGCACCCAATTCTTTCGCCGGTTTCTTTAACAGTCCCTGTGGTGCACTGTAATACAGCTGTACGACCTCTTTACCGGCCATATCTCCGGTATTGGTTACTTTCACCTGTACGTTGATAGAGTCTGCCTCTTCCCATGCTTTCTGTGTCTCCACCTCGAAGGTTGTGTAGGACAGACCGTAACCGAACGGATAAACCACTTTTTCAGCTGCGCCCGGAATCGTCTCAAAATAACGGTAACCAACGTAAATATCTTCGGTGTAATCCACATATTCTACAGACTCATGGAAGTTTTCCGTGGACGGATAATCTTCCAGTCTTGCGGCAAAGGTATCTGCCAGTTTACCGGATGGATTGACCAGACCGCACAGTACCTGTGCCATTGCGGTTCCGCCTTCCATACCGCCCTGGCCACCGTATAAAGCAGCACCGATCTTATCATCTCTCTTGATCCAGGACAGATCGATCACACCACCGATGTTCAGGACAACTACAATCTTATCATATACTTCTTCTATCTGCGCCAGCAGTTTTTTCTCACCCGCTGTCAGGTAAAAATCCCCATCCGGATACAATTGCGCAGACAGTTTCGGCATGCTGGTCTCGTCCGGCCACGGATTGAACTCGCCATTGTATTCCACACTGGAACGATCCCATCCTTCTCCGGAAAAACGACTCAGTACAACAAGCGCAGTATCCCCGAATGCTCTTGCGCCATCCAGAAGTTCCTGTGGCAGTTCCGGTTCTTCGGTCATACCCGGTGCTCTTCCGATCGCATACTGTTCTTCTACATTTTTCTTATAAAAATCTGCTACCGGTTCGTATACCTGTACTTTATCTTCCAGGGTTTTGAAACCATCATACAGATTATGTACATAAGATACGGTTACATCGCCGCTTCCGCCGCCGCCTTTGACATAGTCAAAACTTCCGCGTCCGAACAGTGTGATCCGGGAACCGTTCTTTAACGGCAGGATATTGTTCTCATTTTTCAAAAGCACCATACCCTCTGTCGCTGCCTCCAGGGATAATGCAATATGTTCTTTGCCTGCTGTTACATATCTGCCTGCTTCCAGGGGAAGATTTGGCTGATACATGACTCTTGTCCATTTTTTCATCACAAACCTCTTTTCCGGCCGTCCCGCCGCACTCTCCGGCGGACCGCCATGCCTGTTATTTTCGTTACTGTTCACTCTGTGACCAGTAACTATTTTCCTGCGGCGCAATCGCCGCCCACTACTTTTATTTTACTCAAAAAACAAGAGATTTTCCAGATAGGATTTCGGCTGATTTATAGGTCAATTCCGACTTTTTATTTTAAAAGTGCCAGGCACTCTTACAAAGTTCTTGCGTAGAAATGCCTGACACCTATATGCTTTCTGCTTTTTACGAGCCTTTCAACTCTTACGGATGAATCTTAATCACACCTTTTACAATGTCTGCCTTATTATGCACACTCTCATCCATCGCCCGCTGCACATCGTCAAGATCGTAAATATTAGTAACGATTCCTTTTACGTTTACTTTTCCGGAAGCTACCGCATCGATTGCGATCGGATAGATATGACGGTAACGGAAGACCGTTTTGAAAGTCAGTTCTTTGTCGAGAACCAAACTCATCGGCAGAGTCATCTCACCGCTCTTGCTGTAGCCGACCAGAACGATCGTGGAACCCTTCTTCGCCATATGGATCGCCTGTCTGGTGGTGATCTCTGTACCGGCGGTCTCGATGATCAGGTCCATACCGGCCCCGCCGGTCAGTTCCTGTGCTTTGGCGATCACATCCTCTTTTGCGCCGTTGATCACTCCGGTTGCGCCCAGTTCCAGGGCTTTTTCCAGACGTTTTTCCATGATATCTACCACATAAACCTCAGATACTCCACGGGCTTTCAGTGCCATCATGGAAACCAGACCGATACATCCGGCACCCATCACCACTGCTTTCTGTCCCAGATGAGCATCTCCCTGGATCGCTGCATGGAAACCGACAGCCAGAGGTTCGATCAGCGCACCCTCCAGTGTGCTTACATTCTCCGGGAGTTTGAAACAGAGATCTGCCTCATGCGCAACATACTCCTGAAATACACCATCTACCGGTGGAGTTGCGAAAAATACGACATCCGGACAGAGATTGTATTTGCCCTGTTTACAGAATTCGCAGTGTCCGCAAGTCTTTCCCGGCTCCAGAGCTACTTTGTCGCCGACTTTCAGATGTTTGACATCTTTTCCCACTTCCACGACAACACCACCCGGCTCATGACCGAGAACAAACGGCGGTTCTACCACATAATCGCCGATGGCTCCGCTCTCGTAATAATGCAGATCCGATCCACAGATTCCTACATAATCCAGCTTTACCAGAACTTCATCATCCTTCGGCGTCGGAATGTCACGCTCCGTAAATCCCATCTTGCCGATACCGTTCATCACTGCTACTTTCATCTTACCTTCCATGTGAAATGCCCTCCATATATAAGTTTTTTAAACTTAATAAAATAGTTTTATTATCTTTTTTCAAAGATAACTCTTTTCGATGGAAATGTCAATTATAAAAACAATATTTTTTATGTGCAAATGCATTTTGGTCTGTGACCGGGAAGATACTGAACAGTTCTTTGTATGCATCGTTCTTCTCCGGATACTCTTTCCGGATCTGTTTCATTTTATCTTATTTACTCTTCATCTTTTTTCTTTTCTTACCTGCAAGGAAGATACCTGCGCCTGCAGCTGTTTTTCCTGCTGCGGCTGCTGTTCCTGCGGCTGCGCCACTGAAGTGTACGCCTGCGGCTACTGCAGCTACTACTGCTGCCACACCGCCTCCAATCGTACCGTAGAATGCCGGTTTATTGTTATAGAACTGTACCCATGTATTTGCAGATACCAGGACGTCTACGCTTGCGGTTGTTGCCTCGTTGTTTGCTTTGTCATAAGCTTTTACAGATACATTCCGGAATGTGTTGGAAGAATCCACACTCAGTTCCAGAGAACCGCCGTTTGCAGATACTTCGTCTGCATCGAAGGTCTGTTTCAGCTCATCGTCTACGTAATACTCAACTTTATCCAGAGCCATGTTATCATCTACGTTTGCTGTGAATTTCTGGCTTTCTACTTTGTATCTTCCGCCGTCTTCGATGTTAGCCAGGGAGATAACCGGTGAAGTCTTATCCACTGCAAAGAGAATGTCTTTGGACTTGGCTGTGTTGGTTGTTACGTTGGTTGCACGGTCTTCGGAGTAGATGGAAACGTTGTAGTCTCCTTCATTTTCGAAGTTGGATGCGTTGATGGTGTACTTGTATTCTTTCCAGCTTACATCGCTTCCGGACTCACTTACTTCAAAGTCTTTGTTCTGTTCCAGAGTCTTCTGTGTTCCGTTCTCGGATACCGTCAGTTCCCGGAAGGTCAGGGTATCTACGTTGATCTCGGATACTACCAGATTCTTCGGATCGTTGGTGTAACCATTCTTGATCAGTTCTTCTGTATAATCATCATACAGATAAGTAGAACCGTCACGGTTTACAGAGAAGATCTTGGATGTGCTGTACTGATTTCCTGCTTTGTCAGTTGTCTCAGCAGTCAGAGTATAGATGTCATCCATATTTTCTTTGAAGTTGTAGAAAGTAAGTGTCTGACCTTTGTTGCTTGCTGTGGAAGTGTACATACCTGTGGTATCTACTTCTCCCTTGTTGGCTCCGGTCAGGTGCACAACTGTCTTGCCGCTGTCAAAGTTGATATCGTTCAGTGTGATAACAGGAGCTACTTCTCCGTTATTTGCGGAACGATCTTCGATGTTGGTGATCTCTACTGTCGGTTTTGTCTGGTCAACGGTAAAGCTTTCTGTTGCATATGGATCGGATACATTGCTTGCCAGGTCTGTTGCACTGATGGTAAATGTATAATCTGCATCTGCAGAGTAAGAAACGGTTGCCACATGTGTATCCCCGGATCCTGACCATCCGCTTACGCCCGGTGCGGAAGCTGCTGCACCATCCAGCTGTGCTGTTGTTGTAACTGTCACTTCACCAGGATTGAAATTATGCTCGGTGATGGTGATGGTTGCTGTTCTTGCTTCTTTGTAATAGTTGTTGTTCAATGCGCTGTTGTTGTCATAAGAAACCTGGATCACAGGTTTTGTCTTATCAACAGTGAACTCATCCAGTTTCTCAGTATTGGACTTGTTGCCTGCCAGGTCGAAGCAGTCATAAGTTACAGTGTAATCACTGTCACCGCTGAAGGTTACAGTAGCTGTATGGATCTCTCCGTTGTGAGACCATCCGCTGATGCTGTATCCGCCGCCTGCTGTAGATGTAACCTGTGGCTGGTAGCTTTCATCAAAGTTACGCTCGTCTACTGTGATTGTCAGAGTTTTGTCATTGTTGTAGTATTTTCCGTTGTGTACATCGCTCTGATCGAAGGAGAATGTTGCGATCGGGGCTTTGTTATCCACTTTGATACCGATTTCTTCAGATGCTGCATCGTTGGTGGACCAGTCATCTGCGGTAACTTTCACACGAACATCGTTGGAGTAGAAGTTATCCGGGTTGATGGTTATATGTCCGGTCCAGCCCTGCAGGTGAGATGTTCTCTCCAGGTTTGCCAGTGTTCCGGATTCTACATAACCGGTGGTTCCGTTTGTAATTGTGTAGGAAATTGTCTTCAGTCCTGCATATGCATCGTTTACAACAGGATCGGTAACGCTGATGTCAAATCCAGGATTATCGGCAGCACTGTATACACCTTTGCCCCATCCAGGATTGGTAGGAGTGATCTTCACTACCGGTGCCACATTATCAACGATGATTCCGTCAGTACTGATGTACTGAATATTTCCTGCTTTATCTGTGATCTTTTCATATACAACCAGGTTCTGGCTTGCTGCCAGGCTGATCTTGCTGCTGTAACCGGTCCATCCGGTTCTTGCTTCCAGTTCGCTTCTTGTCAGTGCTTTTGCAGAGGTCAGATACTGAGTAGCTGCCACACCTGCAGTCTCATCATCACTTGTCATAGAAGCTCTTACACTGTTCTTACCAAAGTGTCCAAATGTAATTGCACTCAGGAACTTGTTCCATGTCTCAGAAGCAGATCCGTTCACCAGATCTTCTACTGTTACAGTACCTTCCGGTTTTACACGGTCAAGGGTAACTGCCTGTTTGATGGTTTCATTGATCGGGTTACCAGCCAGATCGGTGTAGTCATAAGCGAAATCATAGTTGGCATCTACACTGATAGTCGGCAGAGACAGTTCATATACAAAACGGTTGTCTTCTGTGCTGACAGTTCCTTTGTTGATCCATCCTTTGCGGATCGCTGCATCATAATCTGCAACTTCCACTGCTTTTCCTTTGCTGTTTACTGCTGTATAAGCAACTTTTGCATCGTTTGTATCGAATGTATCTTTTGTATTGTCTTCAGCGAAGTTTCTCTCTGTGATCACTGCTGTTACGGCTACATAAGCTATTTCTTCATTTGCATAAGCACGTCCCTGGGACGGATCCAGAATAAAGCTTGTTTCGTTCGGACGATATGCAGTGTAAGTAACCTGCATCTCAGGTCTTACTGTGTCGATCACGAAGGAGAATTCTTTGTCTTCCCCTTTATTTCCGGCTGCATCGGCTACTTTGGTCTGTACGGTATATTCACCATCTTTGTGGAATACGATAGTGAATCTATATACGGTACTGTCTTTTGTATCTGCAAAATCATTAACCGGATCCATGGAGATCTCTTTGATACCCAGAGCATCCTTCTGAGAATTCAGTTCTTCCAGTGTGTAAACGGTTCCGTTCAGTGTTACTTTCAGTTCATTTAAGAAACGCTCGGTTACGTTGACAGAATAGGTTACATCACTGTTTGCATATTTTGCATTCAGGAAAGCGCCATTGTTGTTTGCCTGTGCATAAGAGGATTCCACTGTCGGCGCGATAGAGTCCAGAACCAGTGTGTAGTCTGCACGGGTTTCCATTGCATTGCCTGCATTGTCATTGGCTGTTGCGGAAACTGTGATCACCTGGGATTTTTCCGGGTTGTTCTTCAGTTCCAGAAGTTTTTCGATGGTACAATATTTTTGAAGTTCTTCCAGACTTACATCTTTCGGGAAGCCATATTCATTTGTTTCTGTGGCTTCTTCCTCTGTGTCTTTTTTGCCATCTCCCCAGTGTCTGGAAATGGTATACTGCATTTTTTCCAGGCCGGAGTAGAATTTGCTTTCACTTGCGTTTTCTTTTGCTGTCAGATTCAGTTTTGCATCGCCTGAGTAATAGGTTCTGCTATTAACTGTTCCCTGCTGGGTTGTTGTTTCTGCAGGATCTTCTTTGTATGTAACGGTAATGTCGTGGAAGTTTTCCAGAACAATACCATTGGATCCGTAGATCTTGCTATTTCCTACATTATCCATTACTTTTACAAATACAATATAGTTGTTGGATTCCAAAGTCTGACCGTCTTTTAATTTTCCAACGGGTACTGTATATGTGTCAGTTCCTGCTGTAAAATGTGCATTTGTCAGTTTTTCAGCGTAGTCATCCTCTGTAAGTAATTCTTTAAAGAAACTGTCCTTGTCTGTGTTAGCCACAAAATAAGACCAGCCTTTAATTCCTGATAACTTGTCTGAAAACTTAACTGTTGCTTCGATATTTTTATTTTTGTAAATACCAAAAGTGATAGTCGTTGCCAGATTGGTTACTACCTTGTTCTCTTCGCCGAATTTGATTTCGCTGCACTGTGGTGCATCCGGGTCGTATATGAAGGTAATTTCAAATGTATTTGTACTGTTTAATACCTCTCCGTCATTGTTTACCTTGGCAAGATAAACCTTTTCTTCTGTAGCAGTTCCTGCTTCATACGCTTCTGCTTCTTTTAACCCTTCCGTTGTAAGATCTGTACCATTTTTCAGATAAATCTTGTTGTATCCGCCTTCTAATGCGAATTTGATTACTGCATCTTTTCCGTAATAACGGACATGATCTTCATTTTCATAAACATGTGTGCTTGCGTTGTTGTTGATTGTCACATAATCTGTAGCATCTGTAATATTTTCTTCTGTTACTTTCAGATTACCATGTTTATAAGAATTAAAATCAAATTTGTAATTGCTTGTCGGATCTCCTGATTCCTTATTCAGTTCCAATGCATTGGTGTGTTCAGAACAGGTTGCAATATCATTCTTCTTTACATTATCCGGTGTAAGACCTGTAGCAGTGGTATCCACTACTGTAGGATAGGTGAATCCTTTCAGATTCTTAATTGCATCCTTTCCGGCAAATCCGGTGTCTCCGCTCGGAGGATTTACAGATACCAGCTGATCCAAAGCTATTGTATATCCCAGGCTTCTGTATGGACGCGTGGAATCTGCTACGGTAAGGTTCAGAGTTCTTTTCAGGATGGTTACTTTTGCTTCAGTACTCTGATCTTCGATAACAAAATTATCGGTTATGTCTCTGCTATTTGCGTATTGTGTCAGAGAAAAATCTTTCGGAGCAAAAGTAAATTTCTGCATCTTTTGATTGCCGTCTACGTTAACAATTCCACTTTGATAACCTTTGAAAACAATATTTTTGAACTTTTCTTCTACGATTGTCTTGGCAGCATCTGTCAGAGTAGCATCACCTGACAGAGTAGCCTGTATGTCAACATGATCCGTTGCATCATATATTTTTGTATTGTTATACTCCGTCTTATCTGTACCTGCTACAGAAACAGACGCTTCCAATTTCAATTTATATGAATTTACTTTTACAAACAATTCTTTTTCGAATTTGTAGTTTGCTGTCTCTGCAGTTATTGTTACTCTTACACTTTTGTCAGATGCATTTACCGGTGTAATCGTAATTTCACGGGTATCTTTATTCACACTTACTGCAGCAACTGCATCGTCACTTGATTTTGCGGAAAGTTCTTGAATCTCCTGATCTTCACTTCCCAATTCTTTATCTTTATTTGTTGTAAGCTTTGTAATCCTCTCTACAACTGACTGTGTTCCATAAGTGATATTTAACGGATTGTTCTCATCGTGATCTTCTTTCAGGAAAATTTTTCCGTCTACTTTTCCGGGTTGATACCCTTTACTAAATATAGCATTAGTTCCCTGACATTTTGCCGTTTCATCAAACACAGCTTTTACTTGCATTAATTTACTAAAGTATTTCTTTAATTCTATAGTTCCTTTATAATCACCATTTTCATCTGTCCGAACATCTACCTTCTTATCTCCAACCAAACAGTGAATGGTTTCGTTAGCAAGTCCTTTTCCATTCACAGTCAGTTTGCCAGAAACCTCTACGCTCTTATCCCATGGTGCATTTGAAGAACAGTTAATTGTAAGTGTCGGTTCTGCCTTTGTAACTGTGACTGTTTTTGATGCTACAAGATTTCCGGCTATGGCTGCCTGTAATGTTATGTTCTGGCCTCCATTCTCCACATACACTTGACCGTTTCCATCTACAGATGCAGTTGTGCCTGCTGTAATTGTCCAATTGGTTGATACATTTGCCCAGACACCGGTCAGTTTATATGGTACTGTTGTGAGAGTTGTTATGGAATCAGCACCAGTGATTTCAGTTTTCGGTGTTAACTTAGTAATTTGAATCTCTCGATAGGTATCTTCATCTTTTGTCTCTGTTTTTTCTTCATATGTAACATTGTAATTATCAGATGTACAGCTTTCGACTGTTAATCCTTCCTCAATGATATTGTTTTCTTTTAAAATAACATGCATGACATTTTCCTGCCCTGCAAATTTTAATGAAACCTGTCCTACTGGTACATTTTCGATCAGACCAGCATCACAAACAACTTTTAAATATGTCTTAGGTGTTGGTTTTGGTACTTCCGGTGCAGATGGTGTAGTCGGTCCTTCCGGTTCGCCGGATGGTATTACCTCCGTGCTTCCTTCCCCGCTTTCCCCAGGTGTTCCTGTTTCTGTTGTACCCGGAGTTACTGCTCCACTGCCGCTTCCCTCTTCTGCAAGAGGTGCGATCGTTTCTCCTGCTTCCGTGGCCATAACGGTGTATGGACTGGAGGTTACGCAGGTTGACAATGCGAAAACAACGGCCATGGCGAACGCCAGGATTCTCTTTGTTTTTTGTTTCATGTCCTCAGACTCCTTCCTTCAGCTGAGTATCTTTCTCGGCTGATTCCTCTTTTACCTTTCGGTATCTTATAACTTTTCTTTTATGTAAAAACTTGTATACCCTTCCGTTCAGGACGAAGTGTCCGTAGAAGGATACCATGGTTATCCACATACAAACTAACATGATGGGATCCGGTATGTTGAACACGTAGGTTCCGAGTATGATCACCAGGAATCCCGGGATGAATGCGATATCTGCAATCAATCCCTCTTTGGTGGATCCGGGTGCAAGTGCACCGATACGCTCCACCGAGCGGTAAGTTTGATAGCTTTTCAGATTTCTTATCTTCTGATAACTGAGGATGTAGAGGAAAATCCCCCATAACAGTCCCACCCAGAAGATACCCCCGGCAAGTACTGCTATTGCCGGGTGTTTTTCTCTGTCAGCTATCGGAAGAAATGCGACCACTGTAGATGATATAAGGAAGAAAACCATCGACAGATCATTCAATATCCTTGCTGCTTTTCTCTTTTTCATCAGATCACCTTCTCCGTATGTATCAGGATGATACTTCTTTCTATCTCAAAGGTACTGTTGGAATGCTGCAGCATGTTTGGATCCAGAACCATGGTTCCTTCCTGTTCCGGTGTAGATACATGCTGTCTTTCCTGTACCGGGTTGGCGATCATGGACGGATCCAGGATATCCGTGGCTGCCATACCGCCTTCCTGAAGCATGGCTTCTGTCAAAATGTCAGTAGCCTGTGCATCCGCTCTCATAGACGGATCTAATGCACCGGTGGCTTCCGAACCTGCCATCATAGACGGGTCTAATACATCCGTAGCCTCGGATCCAGTCATCATGGATGGATCCAGTACATCGGTAGCTTCCGAGCCTGCCATCATAGACGGATCTAATACGTCTGTGGCCTCGGATCCTGCCATCATAGACGGATCTAATACGTCTGTGGCCTCGGATCCTGCCATCATGGACGGGTCCAGCACATCTGTGGCTTCCGAGCCGTTGGCTGCAGTTTCCTGCATCATGCCATTTGCTTCGGAACTATTTGCCATATTCAGATTCATCTGACCGGTTGGTTCGCCAAATTCCTGGCTCATCCGGCCGCTGAGATCATCGGTAAGATTGTCTGTATAGTGACGTCTCTGTACCAGCTGTCCGGTTCCTTTTTTCTTGTTTTTGGACTTTTTATCCATAGAAACGATACGTCCGGAGTCGCTGCTGTTGGCTGCCATCTCTTCCATGGCTTTCTGAGCACTCTTTCCCCGGTATTCGTTAAATACCTGCGGGATATGCAGATAGAAGAAAAGGAATATCGCCAGTGCAAGGAACAGCAATGCAGCAATCCCAAATCCCAGCTGCAGATTGCTCAGAAGCCGGATCTGCTGTTCAATATTTTGTGTCTGCCCCATTACTGATCACCTCCGCTCTTCACGACATCAGAATTCTGTGCATACAGAGATTCTACCAGTTTCTTTGTATTATCCACGGTTGTCATCGTATTATCACGGATCCGCTGTGCCGTCTGGTTGGAACCGGTATCAGCACCGGAGACTCTTGTTTCGATGGCTGCCAGGGCACCCTGGAAGGTTGCCTTGTCCACACCGGCATCTGATACGAACTGTTTTGCATTTTCATACAGCTGATAGGACACATCGTTCAACAGTCGAAGCTGTGTCAGACGTTCCCGGCTTTCTGTACTGATGGTTTCCGGAAGTCCGCCTACCAGACCGTTTAATTCTACCCAGAAATCCGAATAGGAATATTTGATCTCACCGGTTACGGTATCTTCCTGTCCTACTTTTCCGTAGTAACTACAGATACTTAAGAAGGTTTCCACCAGATTGGTATCGATGTCGTATTCCTGAATCTTATCTGCAGATAATTTTTCTGTGGAATCCAGACTGAATGCTTTCAGCTGCTCATCGGATAATACAGCCTGAGCTACGATACCAAACCATTTTTTTGCAAGTTCTTTATCTCCTGCCGGTTTTCCGGCACCACCCGGGAAGTAGTAAGCCATCCCCAGCTCATAGGCCAGTTCCGTGTAACCGTTCAGATTATCTTCCAGCACCTCTTCGTAGGTCTGTCTTCCTGCCGTCTGCTGCAGTAGAGCCTTAAAATCCTGACTGTCCTGACCGGAGAAGCCGTCTTCATCATTTCGCAGAGCATTCAGATAAACCAGATAGGCCTCTTCCTTGCCCGGATCGATGGCAACTGCTTTTTTCGCATAATTGACTTTGGCAGTTCCGTCACTCTTCTCCGCCTGGTCTACATAATAATCATAGCCGCTTTGCTCTGTTTTATTTCCCATCATCATACATCCAAGGGAAATACCGCCGCACAAGACAGCAACTGCTGCGCTGACACCAAAGCCAAGCAGCTTATTTCTTAATTTCTTTCGATATGGAAGACTGAGTTCCTCAATATGTTCCAGATCATACAGCATCTCCAGACAGGATTCGTATCGATTCTCCGGTTCATACTGTGTACAACGATCAATGATCATCTCCAAACCAAGCAGTTTGTTCATATCCTCTCTCGGGATCTCATCTACCAGACTCGGCCGGCACTGTGTGATCTTCGGAAAGTTAAATGGTGTAGGGGAAGGATTTCTTCCGGTGATCAGATGATGGAGGGTAGCTCCCAGACAGTAAATATCACTTCGGGGTGTGGACTGTCCGTTTCCTCCGTACTGTTCCGGTGACGCATATCCAGGTGTTCCCAGACATGTGGTATCCTCTCTGTTCTCCTGTTTAAAGGTACGGGCGGTACCAAAGTCGATCAGGGAGATCTCTCTGTCCGGCTTCAGCATGACGTTGCCCGGTTTCATATCTCGATAAATAATGGGATTCGGTCTGGTATGAAGGTAGTAGAACACTTCACACAGCTGTTTGCCCCAGGCGATCACATCGTCCAGTGCGATGGGAAGCCCTTCTTTTTCCATACTTCCTTTCAGAATCTTATCCAGTGATTTTCCCTGGATATAATCCATAACGATCAGGAAGGAATCCCCGTCATCGATTACATCGATGATACTTGGCAGGTACTTGTGATTCAGTTCTTTCAGGATGTTGGTCTCAGCGATCAATCCCTGCTTGACAGTGGTAAAATCCTGCTGTCCATCTTTTCGGACCTCTTTGATGGCCCATGTTTTATTTGCTTTTTCATTCAATGCCAGGTAAACGACACTCATACCACCCTGGCCGATCTTATTTAATACTTTGTATTTTCCGTCTACATAAGAACCTATCTGCAGCATGCTTATCCCTCCCGACATGTCCGGATAACAGCTGCCGATATGTTATCCACTTCTTTTCTGGATTTGTTCAGGTCCACCAGTGAGACGATATTCTGAAGCATGATATCTTCGTTCTCCAGAAGTTCCGGACGAAACTTCTCATAGATCTCATCCGGCGAGATCACATGGCGGAATCCATCGGAGCAGAGAATAAAGGTGGTGTCCGGATTGGCATCTCCCACAAAATAATCCGGGTGGATCTCATCCGATGCTCCTACACACTGGAGCAGTACATTTCTCTGGGGATGGGTCTGTGCCTGTTCCCAGGTCAGATGTCCCAGATCCATCTCATACTGCACATAGGTCTGATCCTTCGTCAGCTGATAGATGGCATCGGAAACCATGTAAGCTCTCGAGTCGCCGATGTTCATGATGTAATATTTGTCATCCACAACCAGAAAAGCTACGACTGTTGTACCCATGCGTGTTCCTATTCCGGATGCATACTTTGCCAGTTTCTTGTTCTGCCGCATTACCAGGTCGTCCCACTGTACACGAAGTTCATCCATTGGAAATTCCGGTGTTTCCAGCAGTACGGGAAGCTTGTTGATAAACCACTGATCGAACTCCCGGATCACTGTCGCACTGGCCAACTCACCATCAGCCAGACCGCCCATTCCGTCACACACGACACACAGACAAACCTTATCATGGTTTGTCTGTGCGATTTTCACGAGTACTGAGTCCTGATTTGTTTTCTTCACAATACCCACATCGCTGTGAGCTGCTATTTTATAAATCATCCTCATACCTCTCATTTATTATTCAGTTTTATGCACGAAACAGAAATTCTTCATCTGCCAGACGAATGGTTTCATTTCCTGTCAGTGCGCGTTCTTTTCCTGCCGATACTGCCACACCGTTTACATTGGTTCCGTTTGTAGCATTGTTATCCACGATTGCAAATGCTCCGTTGCGGTATACGATGGTTGCATGTGTACGGCTGATGTTGCTGTTTCCGGTAATACAATAATCTACTTTGTTTCACTCTTTACCGATACGGAATTCCGCTTTATCAATTGTGATCTTCTCACCTGTTTTCTTTCTGATCTGATTTCTCTCCTTTCATAACCCGTATATGGGTAAATTATTCTCTCCGTCTTGATACTATTAAGCCATTAAAGGAATCCGAGTAATTTTTCCAATACCTTTACAGCCACAAAATACGTGCTATAAAACGTGAACACACGCTTTAAAAGTTCAAGTTGTTGTTCGTGTTAATTTAAAAATACAGGGGGGAACATATGGAATATTCAGAATTGTTCAGACAACGAATACGTTTTTTGTGCAATCAGCGCCATATATCAGTAAATAAGCTGGCAACAATGAGCGGTGTAAAACAATCCACGCTGGATAATATCGTCCATGGCGTCACTAAAGATCCACGGGCATTCACGCTTCATAAAATCTCTAACGCTTTTAATATGACATTGGCTGAATTTTTGGATTTTGAAGAATTAAATGATTACATTTTTTCAGATGAGACGGATGAATTGTAAAATACCTTACTGCGTATGACAAAAATGCGATGTGCATTCATCGCTTTCATCGCTTTTATCAGTAATTTTTATTTTTTGAATCTGCATTTTTCAGATAGTTATATGATATCATGTTTCCGCTTGCAGAACAAGCATAATAAAACAAAAAGCTGCAGGATGAACGTTACTGTCCACTGGTAATATCCCGCGAGGCGTTATTTGTGAGCGAAGGTCACAGAAAACCCGAGACATATCGCGCGAATTTATGCGATCAGCCTAAATTCTGTGCATCGCGCAGCGTGTTGCTGAGCACGGAGTGAACAGTAACGGATGCACAGGTTCCTGCAGCTTTTCTTTAAAATAAAATATCTTTGTTGACTGTCGTATAAAACAATTTCTTGCATTCCTCAAAATCTCTCGTCTGCGCCAGGATCCACATCATCTTTGTCACCGTAGCTTCCAATGTCATATCATACGATTCAAGGATCTCAAAGTTCTCTTTGATCACTTTCCCGACCTTATAGATCCCCATATCGCTTCCCTCATGGGTTACCTGCGTGGACATCGTGACCAGTTTCCCTGCGGATGTCCATTTTTCGATCATTGCAGCAAAATCATGATTGCCATAATCTGGCAGTCCTCCCACGCCAAACGATTCCAGAATCAGCCCGTCATAAGAATCCGCCAAATTTTCCAGTACCAGCGGGTCGATACTCGGGATCAGTTTCAGAAGAAAGATCCGGTCGTCCATCGCATGATAGAACCGTAACCGTTTTGTGGACTGCTCTTTATCATCAATATAAAACACGATCCGATCATCATGGATCACTGCGATATCCGGGTAATTAATGCTCGAAAATGCATTGTAGCTTTTTGAAAATTCTTTTTTGGCACGGGTTCCCGCGATAACCTTACCGCCGAAAACAATGACGGTTCCATGTGCCCGCGGATGAGAAGCAAAACGCAGGCTGTCCAGAAGATTAGAGCGTGCATCCGTGATGGCAAGATCGATCGGTTTCTGTGCACCGGTCACGACAACCGGTTTTCGGTTATTTTGAATCAGATAGGATAATGCCGCCGCTGTATACGCCATCGTATCTGTTCCGTGACAGATCACAAAGCCATCATAATATTCATACTTTTTCTCGATCAGTTCCGCCAGCGCCACCCAATGTTTTGCGCACACATTTGTACTGTCTAATGAAAATGGCGCTTCGGTATCAATCGTACAGAATTCTCTTGCCGCCGGAACATAACTTAACAGATCCTCCGCCGAAATCTGCGGTGAAAGTCCCTGCACCGTGTATTTTGAGGCGATCGTTCCACCAGTTGCTATCAGAAGTATTTTTTTCATATAGATATATCCCTTTCTCTTTTCCTGCATGTATTATACCTCTCAACTCACAATATTTCTATCTTTTCTGTCCTGCTCTTTCATCACGGTTTCAAAACTTTCCTGATCCATCAGTCGATAATAATAGTACCCCTGCAGTTCATCGCATCCTTCCCGAATCAGAAAATCCGCCATCCTTCTGGTTTCCACGCCCTCGCAGACGATCGTTTTTCTGGTCCTCTTCAGCAGGTGGAAGATCTCCTGCAACACGATCCTGCCGTTCTCAGTAAGGCTGTCGCCGAGGAAACGTTTATCGATTTTCACTTCGTCGAATGTGATATCTTTCAGAGTATTCAGAGAAGAATATCCCGACCCAAAATCATCCATTGAGATCCGGATCTGTTCTCCGTGAAGCGTCGCGCTCATCCGGTTGACCGCATCGATATTGTGAATGTAGGCACTCTCCGTGATCGGAAAATATCAGATAGCGGGAATCGATCTGATATTTTCCGATCAGTTCCAGCAGTTGTCTGGTAAATCCTGCCACATCCCGGAAATGTGCCGGGGACACATTCAGAGACAGATATATCTGCGGTTCCCCTTTCTCCTTCTGCGCTTCCAGCCATTGAAATGCCATTTCGTAGACATAAAAATCCAGCGTTTCAATCTTTCCGGTCTCTTCCAGTACCGGCAAGAATCTGTCCGGTGTCCAGATCTGACCGTCTTCCCGCTGCCACCGAACCAGCACTTCCGCACTTCGGATACTCTCATCGGTTCCGCTCACCTTCGGCTGAAAATAAATCTTGAATTCTTCTTTCTCCAATGCGCCCCGGAATGAATGCAACACATCCGCTTTCCGAAGTTCTCCCTCTTCAATTTTTCCGGAATACACACAGATTCCCAATGGATCTTCTTTTGCGATCCGCCGTGCCGTGTTGGCATGTGAAATGATCCGATCCGGATTCTCCTCCTGATGAATATCGTAGTAAATTCCGGTCCGCAGAGACACTCTGGGCAATCCCACCCTCCGGAATCTCTGCGGACATTCCCCGCTGTTTCTGATTTTTCTTTTTATACGCTTTGTCCTGGTACATTTTACTGTCGGCGATTTTCATAAGATCCGGGATCAGATAATAATGATTCTTATAGCTCACCTCATACCCCACCGCATAACTGATCGGATACGCCGCCTGCAAATTATAGTTGTCCACTCTGCGCCCGGCAACCCATTTCACGACAGCTGCCAGAATCATACAAAAAACGCCCGGTTTCTGCTTTTTCTTTTTTTGCAGAAGCCGGGCATTTTCCCAATTTTCTCAGCCGATACCGCCCAGCGCGATTCCAAGAATCAGCACCAGGATACACACCGGCACATAAACATATTTACAGATCGGGTAAAACGAGGAGGTAAGGTGACAGCTTCGTCCTTTGTTTACCTGTTTTTCCACATACTCTTTTCCACATACCCAAAACAGCATGATACCAGCCAGTCCGGCTCCCAGCGGGCAGATATAGATAGAAAGTACATCCATCCAGCCGGATACGATACCCTGGATCAGGATGGAAACAATCACGCCGATCACTGCGATCACCGCACACGCCGGTTTTCTCTCCAGATGGAATTTTTCCTGCACCGTTGCGATCGGTGCTTCGTACAGATTGATCAGGGAGGTCAGCCCCGCGAATAACACAGCAACAAAGAAAATGATCACAATAATCTTTCCTCCCGGCATATTTTTGATCAGATTTGGCAGGAAAATAAATAACAATCCGGGACCGCCCTGATCGAGCTTGGCTCCGGTGGTTGCCATCGCCGGGATGATGACCAGGGATGCAAGCAGTGCAGCCAGTGTATCAAAGAATGCCACTCTTCCCGCAGCAGCCGGAATATTTTCTTCATCCGACAGATAGGAGCCATAGATCAGTGTTCCGTTTCCCGCCACCGAGAGGGAGAAAAATGCCTGTCCCAGGGCAAAAATCCACGTTTTCGGATCGCCAAGCGCCTTGCCGTCCACACGGAAGATATAGTGATATCCGTCCACGGCCCCCGGCTGAAATGCCACATAGATGCCAAGTCCCACAAACAGCAGGAAAAATACCGGCATCAGCACTTTATTGACCTTCTCGATCCCGCCTCCGACACCGAACATCAGGATCCCCATAGCTGCCAGCAGGATCACAACCTGCCAGCCTGTATTGCCAAACGCAGATGCCATCGAACCGAACACAGCACTGAATTCGTCCACATCAACCGGTGCCAGTGTTGCCCCGGTGAATGCGCCGACCGTATATTTTAAGATCCATCCCATAACGACCGTATAGCCGATCGCCATCGCCAGCGAGCCGACCACCGGGATCAGCCCCAGTGCTTCTCCCGGTTTTCTTTTTCCTTTTCTCTCACAGGCAATTCCAAACGCATCAATCGGACCGGATCTCGTTGCACGTCCGAATGTCATCTCTCCGATCACCCCGGTAAATCCGATCAGCGCCACAAAGATAAAGTACGGAATCAGAAATGCTCCGCCTCCATATAACGATACTCTGGTAGGAAACATCCAGATATTTCCCATGCCCACCGCCGAACCGATGCACGCCAGGATAAATCCCCACCGGGTATTAAATGATTCTCTCTTTTTCATCACATTTTTCTCCGTTTTCTTTTATTTTCTTACAGATTATAGATCACATTTCTGAGCAGTCTGGTCATCCGGAATGTTCCGGCATCTGTCTTCTGGGTCATCATCAGCACGGTCATCCGGTCTTTTGGTGCATTGGCAAAGTAACAGCCAAGCCATCCGTCCCAGCCATATTCTCCCTGGCTTCCCAGCGTGCAGGCTCTTCGCGGATCTGTCATGACACGCATAAAGTTTCCATAGGAAAATCCTTCCAGCCACGGCATTTCCTCCCGTTCAAACACTTTCTGCTGACACTCGCTTAACACGTGACCGGTCAGGAATTTCACCACAGAGGATCCAAGAATCTGTTTTCCCTTATAGCTTCCTCCGTTCAGAAGCATCTGCGCAAAATGAGAATAATCGTCAATCGTAGAAACCAGTCCGGCACCTCCGGACTCAAAGGCCGGACGACGATCCATCCGATTGCAGATATCCAGATGATTTTTTGTATACAGCGCCGGTGTCTCTCCTTCTGTGCACACATATGTTTTCACCAGGCGATCCTGTTTCTCTTCCGGTACCCAAAAACCAGTATCACACATCTCCAGCGGAGCAAACAACTCTTTTTCCAGGAAATCTCCAAAACGCATACCGGATACCACCTCAACGACTGCTCCGGCCACATCCGCCGAAGTTCCGTAACACCAGGAACGCTCCGGCTGAAATGCCAGCGGGATCCGTCCCAGCCGGTTGGCGATTTCCACGGTGCCGTATCGGCCGCCTTCTCCCTCATCCAGTCTCTGTGTGATCTCCTCAAACAGAGCTTCCGTCTGACGGCCGGCCGGATGATTGCCCTCATACACCAGACCGGAAGTCATATTCAGGAGGTCCTGAATGTTCACATCGCGCCATGGTTTTTCCACACGTCCATCCGCATAAGCCACCAGTTGTCCACAAAATCCCGGCAGATATCTACATACCGGATCTGCCAGATCGATCTGACCACGTTCTGCCAGAAGCATCACTGCCACAGCAGTGATCGGTTTGGACATGGAATATAACCGGTAGATACTATCTCTTGCCACCGGCTTTTTCGCCTCAATATCTGCATATCCGCTCTCCAGATATACTTCTTCTTTTCCTTCTTTTCGAACCAGCAGTGTCGCTCCCGGAATCTCACCTCTCTCCACCGCATCATCCAGAATCCACTGCAGCCTTTCTGTCTTTGTCTTTTCCATCTTATGTAACCCTCCCTGTCTTTTACTGATTCACACGTTTCTTGTCTTTCATTGGAAGTTCTCGTTTTCCCCATGTTTTCAAACTTTCTTATAAAACCTGTCGCATATACCACTCTTGCATTTCTGAATCACTTATTGTCTATTGTATACCAAAAAAACCGCCATGCATACATTTTTTTGTATAACACAACGGTTTTCTTATGATTTTTCGGATTTTCAGATATATTTCCAGATACTGTCTGTGTGCTTCAAATCTGTGATTATTTCTTCTTTCTCACTGCCTGTCCAATCAGGTAACACACGGCAGCCACTACCATACCATTGATCGAAGCGATTCCCCATGATACCAGGTTTGCTACCACAGCACCGAGGATCACACCTCCCACTGCAAACCAGTTGACGATCTGTGTCTCTGCTTTCGGATCTTCATAATCTTTCTTATTCATAAAATAAGAAAGCACCAGGATGATACCTACCGGCGGCAGCGTACAGTTCAGGATGTTCAGCCATTTTGTGAAGTTATAATACAGCCATACCGAAAGTACCGTTCCGATGATACCGGATACCAGGACCATCGGTTTTTTCTTCTGATGGAAAATGTTTGCCAGACCAAGTCCCGCCGTATACAATGCATTGTCGTTGGTGGTCCAGATGTTCAGTCCCAGAACCAGAACAGCCATATAGAACAGGTTCAGCCGGATCATAACCTCGAAGATGTCATTACCGCCTACAAAAATATAAGCAATCGCTCCGAAGAAGAACATCAGTGAGTTTCCGATAAAGAATGCTACTACCGTCGCAATGGTACCTGTTTTTGCATCTTTTGCGAAACGGGTAAAGTTCGGTGTGGCTGTTCCTCCGGATACGAAAGAACCAACCACCAGTCCGGTACCACCCACAACGGTAAGGGAACCGCTGGATACTGCAAACTGGTCTATGATGGTTCCATTGCCCTGCCGGATCGCCATCACCATGGCTACGGTACCAAGGATCGCTACCAGCGGAACAGCAATGTAACTGATCACAGTCAGTGAATCGATTCCAAAGTACGCAGATGCCGTCATACACACACCTGCCACGATAACCAGTATCCACATGGCTGTTTTGCTGTCACCAAACAGTTCTCCGGCTACCGGAATCGCAAACATGGCGATTCCCACGCCAAACCAGCCGATCTGTGTGAAACTGATCATAGCAGAGGAAAGGTAAGATCCCTTTTCTCCGAACGCTTTTATCGCCAGCAGATCCATGCTCATACCGGTTTTTGCTCCTACATATCCCAGCAGTCCGGTATACAGTCCCAGGATCACGCCACCAAAAATCAGTGACTGTAAAAATCCCCAGAAATCCATTCCCGCTGCCAGCTGCTGACCCGCCCACATACTGGCAGAAAAGAATGTAAAGCCAAGCATGATCATAAACATGGTCACAAAGCCTTTCTTTCCCTCGTCCGGTACGGCACGATCCGCATAGTCAATGTCTACTTTCTGTTTTGTTGCCATTTCTTTTTTCATTTTTTCTCCCGTCTCAGCGATTATATTTTTCCTGATTCATCTGTTTTCTCAAATCCTCCACCAAAAGTTACCTGCTGTTACAAGATATACTTGCGTAGTGCCTCGGTGAATTCATCGATCCGCTGCTGTGCCAGTTCTTTCAGTGTGATATTTTTCATACTTTCCACATAGCCCTGCTCCTGACGATACAGCCAGCTGCTGTCTGTCGGACGGATCTTCTCATAGTGGTTGGCATGAATCCAGTCTTCATAGCTGATTGGAAGAGAATAGCCAAGTTTTTCCTCCAGCAGTTCTCCAAAATCAATCTTGTCTGCCCGCTCTTTGATCCCATTCCAGAACTCCAGAACTTCCTCTACATGCTCGTGGATCTCATAGCGTCTCGCACCGCCATCATAGATAATACATTTTTCAAACAGAGGGCTGCACATGGAAAGTGTCTCCCGACGGAATTCCGGAGCCACGATACCACCCTTCCAGTAGAAATCCACATTCGGAAGGTTGATGCCGGACACCCCTTTATCCTCGTACATACCGAAGATTCCTTCATAATATACGGTAATAAATCCTTCAAACTCCGGCCAGAACTTCCGGATATCCCGGGTCAGATCTTCCAGGATCTCGATTCCTTTGGTTCCACCGATGGTGAAAATGATAATATTTCTCAGTTTTGCACCGTGATTCCGATAAAAATCGGTCACATAGCGAAGACAATGAATCAGGGTCTCACCACTGGCAATAATATCTCCTATCATCAATGTGCTGTCCGGAACCATCGTCAGCTTACTGTATTTGATCTCCAATCCCGCAATCTCTTCCTCCTGAAATACACGCTCACTGGATAAGAAACTGATATCATGCACACGAATGTGCTCCCGGTAGCAGCTCTCCTCCAGGGGATAATTCAGCGCACCGCGAAGAATCGATAAGATATTCGCCGTTGTCACTTTCTTCTGTTCTTTCAGATAGTATAACATCTGAGAAGTCGACGGAATCAGGCAGTTATAAACCTCATACCCGACAATCTCCGGTGTGTTCAGAAGTTTTCTTGTCTCCGCTTCCGATACCACATAATACTCATTCAGATAGTCCCCACCATCCAGACGATAACAGGCTACTCCCTGCTCATCAAATTCCGGTACCAGTGTTACGTTGTCCCAATTTTTCATATGATTGATCCTCTTTTGTTGTAATCGTCCTCCGATTACTTCTTCTTTTTAAAAAATGATATCACAACTCCCGTCTCTCTGTCTTCTGCAGGATTCTGAGGTGTTGTTCTCCGTTAATATTGTCCCGCTCCTGTCTGTCTTTGTCACCCGAACAGTCGCACTTCCACAATATATTACAGACATTCCCTGCCTTCGTCAAGGGAATTTTCTTCCTTTTTTCCGAATGCTTGACAGCCTTTTTTATTTGCTGTAAGGTAAGGGCATATTCAGCCGCCGAAGTCTGGTTGGAACATGCCCGGAAAAGACTTCGAACAATGAAAAACATCATTTATTTTATAGAAAGGTTGTAACAGCCGATGCACGCTGCTGCAAAAAAGGAATTTCTTATGGCCTCTCAGACCACACAAACCGCTGCTAATCCACTGGGATATCAGAAAGAATCCAAACTTCTGATACAGTTTGCCATCCCCTGCATCATCTCCATGCTGGTTACGGCTCTGTATAATATCGTCGATCAGATCTTTATCGGACAGGGTATCGGTATGCTGGGTAATGCCGCTACCAATATCGCCTTTCCACTGTCTACTTCCTGCACTGCTGTAAACATCTCGATCACATGATCCGCTACCGGTTCTACGATTGCTGCAAATAATTCCTTCTTGCCACGTTGTCCTCTCTTTCTGTAACAGTGTTATGTAACACTGTTATAAGTATAGATTTATCATTTTTCTTTGTTTTCCATATAAAATGTGATACAGTACATAACGTACGCGGGTATTTGGGGGACCTTTCTTCCATCTGTATCTGCAATTTTTTTGTAATCTGAACAACAGGGGGATTTTGTTTTGGAAACTTTAGAAAAAGAACATAACCGGATGGCTCTGAATGTAGCCGCACTGGCCGGAGATATCCTGCTGGCCAGTGGCGCGGAGATCTTCCGTGTAGAAGAGACCATCGACCGGATCGCGCATGCATATGGAATCGACTCCTGTGATCCTTTTGTCTTAAGCAGCGGATTTTTCCTTACAGCCGACAGTGATTCGGATCAAAACTTCGCCTGGGTGCGTCATATTCCGCTGAGTGCTACCCGTCTTGACCGGGTAACCGCGGTCAATCAGCTCTCAAGGGAAATCGAACATGGTGCGTATACACCGGAAGAAGCCTATCAGAAACTGCAGGAGATTCAACAGCTCCCGGAAAAGAAAACGCTCTATCAGATCCTGGCATCCGGCGTGGGCAGTGGATGTTTCTGTTATCTTTTCGGCGGAGATCCTATAGATTGTATCGTGGCCTTTATCGCCGGGCTGTTGTTATATGTCTACCTGCTTTGTCTGGTAAAGGGACATCTGTCAAAGATTGCCACTAATATATCCGGAGGGATGTTTGTCACTTTTATCGCAGTGCTGATCTATCAGCTGGGACTGGGACACCACCTCAGTGAGATCATCATCGGCTCGATCATCCCGCTGGTTCCCGGCGTGGCTTTTACGAACGGTATCCGTGATATCGCCGATCAGGATTACATCGCAGGCGCTGTCCGGATGCTGGACGCTTTACTTGTTACTTTCAGTATTGCGATGGGCGTAGGTCTTGTCATGATCGGATATCACCATATCGTGGGGGGTGTGGTTCTTCCGTGAGATTTCTTTCTGCCTTTATATATTCTGATTTTTATCTTCAACACACGAAAGCCTGTTTGGAAAATCCTTCCTGCAAGATATGCTTCACAGTTTGCAGGAAATCTTTTTCACATGAGCTTTACAGGGAGGTTTGTTTTGTCCGTACATCTTTTTTTCGAATTTCTCACCGCTTTCGCAGGCACCATCGCTTTTGCTTTGTTATTCCAGGTGCCGAAGGAGTATTATGTAAACTGTGGTTTTGCTGGCGCATGTGGTTGGATCTGCTATAAGCTGCTGCTTTCCGGCTGTGGACTCTTTGGTTCTACTTTTTTTGCTACTGTGCTCGTGGTTTTTATCTCCCGGCTCAGTGCCGTTCAGAGACACTGTCCGGTGACTGTTTTTTTGGTTGCCGGTATCTTTCCACTGGTTCCCGGGGCCGGCATCTACTGGACTGCCTACTATGTCGTAACCGACCAGTTGGCAAAAGCTTCTGCCCGTGGATTTCAGACGCTGAAGATCGCTGTTGCGATCGTCCTCGGCATTCTCTTCGTCTTTGAATTCCCGCAAAAATGGTTCCGCTGGGCAGACCGCCGTTAACTTTCGCGTAAACACAGACTTTATTGTATTATTCGCGTAAACAAACTCCATCAGCCGGACCAATTATTACTATGCAATGTAAAAAAAGACATCCGTTCCTGATAGCAGAGAAAATTCATGCTATGTAAGAACGGATGTCTTTTGGCGATTTGATTTTTGTTCTGTAACTTGCTCTCGTTACAAATTATTATGGCTTACTCCTCAACAACAACTTCCATACCGGAAAGGCTCTTCACGGTATAATTTCCATTTCTACCTCTTACTTTCAGACGAATCTGGTCTCCTTCCCGTTTTGCGGTCGCGGTCATTACCGTCTCTCCTTTCAGATCCGGAATCTCTACCGTAGTTTCCGCGCCGTCTGTGAAAGATGACACTACCAGTGTTACACCGTCTGCATAATCGTAATCCGGTCTCTGATCATTTGTTCCCAGTGGCAGGATAGTGTTCGGGCGGATCATTATCGGCAGACTGTGGTAGTTATGCGTCTCTTTCTGCCACTTTCCTCCAATCACCTCAACTCCTGTGATCAGATTATACCAGGTTCCTTCCGGCAGATAATACTGGACTTCTCCGCTTTCTTTAAAGATCGGAGCCACCAGCAGGGAATCGCCGAACATATACTGACGGTCCAGTGTATCGCAGGCACGATCCTCCGGAAAATCCAGGATCATCGGGTGCAGTACCGGTCTTCCTTCTTTATGAGAACGCACTGCCTGTCCGTACAGATACGGCATCAGACGACATTTCAGATTCACGAATTCTTTCAGGATCTCGCAGGCTTCGTCATCAAACAGCCACGGTACACGATAGGAAGAAGATCCATGGAGACGGCTGTGGGAGCTTAACAGACCAAACTGACACCATCTCTTATAGATATCTGCCGGTGCGGTACTCTCAAATCCGCTGATATCATGACTCCAGAAGCCGAATCCGCCCAGGGACAAAGACAGGCCGCCGCGAAGTGTCTCTGCCATGGATACATACGTTGCCGAGCAGTCTCCGCCCCAATGTGCCGGGAACTGCTGACCGCCAACCGTAGCGGAACGGGCAAATAATATCGCTTCTCCCTTTCCACGTTCCCGCTCTAACAGTTCAAAAACAGCCTGATTATACAGATACGTATAATAGTTGTGCATTTTTACCGGATCGGAATGGTCAAAGTACTCGATATCTTTTACCGGGATTCTCTCACCGAAGTCTGTCTTAAAGCAGTCCACGCCCATGTCCAACAGTGTCTTTAACTTGCCCTGATACCAGATTACAGCGTCAGGATTGGTAAAATCTACCAGTGCCATACCCGGCTGCCACAGATCCGTCTGCCATACGCTTCCATCTTTCTTTTTCACCAGATATCCATGCTCTTTTCCTTCTTTAAACAGACAGGATTTCTGCCCGATGTATGGATTGATCCAGACACAGATGTGAAGGCCACGGTCATGATACCGTTTCAGCATTCCTTTCGGATCCGGGAATGTGGCAGGATCCCACTCAAAGTTACACCATTCATACGCATCCATCCAGTAACAGTCAAAATGGAACACATGCAGCGGAATCTCCCGGTCTGCCATGCCCTGAATAAAGCTGGACGTGGTTGCCTCATCATAATTGGTGGTAAAGGATGTGGTCAGCCACAGACCAAAGGACCATGCCGGAGGCAGTGCCGGTTTTCCGGTCAGTTCGGTATATTTTTCTACTGTTCCCATCGGAGTTTTTCCACTGATCACATAGTAATCCAGCCGTTCCCCTTCTACAGAAAACTGCATCCGTTCTACTTTCTCGCTGGCAATCTCATACGCTACGTCACCTTCGTTGTCAACCAGAACACCATATCCTTTATTGGTCACATAGAACGGAATATTTTTATAAGCGATCTCACTGGCCGTACCGCCGTCCTCGTTCCACATCTCCACGATCTGTCCGTTTTTCACAAATGGTGTGAAACGCTCGCCAAGGCCATACACATATTCATCCACATCCAGCAACAGCTGATCCAGCATATAGTTCTTTCCGGTCTCTGTATTCTGCATATAAGCCAGGTTACGGAAGCTGGACTCTGTCAGGAAGGTATCTCCCTCATAAAATGCCATCTTATAGCTGTTCGGTGCTTTGTCGATCACAGCCTTCAGAGAACCTGTCTGATAGATCAGCTGATCTTCGGTCTCCTCGATACTGGCATTGGCTGTTCCTGTATAAATCTTTGCAAATGGACCATTGTATACGGCGCCATCATGATGAACAACAGATACTTTGATCACTCCGTCCATCGGACTGGATAATGTAACTGTTAGAAGCGGAATATTCAGACAGCTTCCTCTGTCAACAATATGCGCACAAGGGATATACATCGTCAGTTCCTGACCGTACACCCGATGGCTTCCATATTCTACTGCATAAGCTGCTTTCATCTCATCTCGAAGCAGCCAATATCCATTAGTAAATTTCATGATTCTGTATCTCCTTTACATTATATCTGTTCTTACCCCTGAGAAATCTTCTTTTTCCAGACGATTCTCCCTTTATTTCCTTTATTATAGAAACTTTCCGTACAAAACACAAGCGATGTTTCGCAGGATTTAGATTCTACTTTCCTTGTCAAATCCCTCTATCTGTGTATAATAAATCTCAGAATATCTAATAATACAGCACGCAAAGGAGAGGCTCTAATGGAAAACATTAAAATCGGATACATCGGTCTTGGATGCCGCGGAAAAGACCTGCTGGAAAATATCGTTCTGGCACAGAAAGAACAGGTAACTGCTGTCTGTGATATCTACGAAGACCGTGCACAGGAGGGAGCTAAAGTAGTGGAGGCTGCCGGACAGCCAACCCCATTTGTTTCTATCGATTATAAAGAAGTTATTGCAAACAAAGAAGTCAATACGATCATTATCGCAACTGCCTGGGAATCTCATGTGGAGATCGCACTGGCAGCCATGTATGCCGGTAAAGCGGTCGCTATGGAAGTTGGCGGCGCTTATTCGCTGGAAGACTGCTACAAGCTGGTCGATGCTTACGAAAAAACCAAAACCCCGTTTATGTTCCTGGAAAACTGCTGCTTCGGCCGCAGAGAACTGATGGTGTTAAACATGGTAGAACAGGGCGTGCTCGGAGAAATCGTTCACTGCGCCGGAGGATATCAGCATGATCTGCGGGATGAGATTACTTTCGGAAAAGAAAACAGACATTACCGCCTGAGAAACTATCTGTCCAGAAACTGCGAAAACTATCCAACTCACGATCTTGGTCCGATTGCCAAGATTCTGAACATCAACCACGGAAACCGGATGCTGACACTGTCTTCCTTCGCTTCCAAATCTGCAGGACTCCACGAATTCATTCTGCAGAATAAGAGCGATGACGAGAAACTGAAACAGGCTCACTTTGCCCAGGGAGATATCATCACCACCATGATTCACTGCGCAAACGGCGAAACCATCCAGCTGACCCTGGATACCACACTGCCAAGATACTACAGCCGCAACTTCACCGTCCGCGGAACCCGTGGAATGTACGAAGAAGCTACCGATTCCGTCTTCCTCGACCGCAAAGAAGACCGTGATCACGACTTCGACTGGAGAAAAGAATGCAGCGGAAACGCCGATGAATACGCAAAAACCTATGACCACCCGATCTGGAAAAAATTTCTTGAAGAAGGCGTTCAGGGCAGCCACGGCGGCATGGACTGGCTGGAATTCGAACAGTTCTTCCAGTGCCTGCGCGACGATGCCCCGATGCCTGTAGACGTCTACGATGCCGCCTCCTGGATGGCCATCACCGCCCTCTCCGAAATGTCCGTTGCCCGCGGCGGTGCCGTAGTAAACATCCCAGACTTCACCAACGGAAAATGGGCTATGGAACTGGTGAAATAACATAACAGTTCAAATCCCTATAAGCACGGACTTTGGCTTGTTGTTCACGTAAATATGTAAAGGATTTCTGTGAGATGTATCACTTGTCATCTCCAGAAACCCTTTTTATTCTCTGTCAAAATTTGCACTACTTATTTTTCTCTCCCCATATTGTGTTATAAAAAATTTCCGGAAAATATTCACATAGTTTATGAAACTAGGAGATGCTTTTTCAAATGTACTCTGACCCCTGCCCACGTTGTGCCTCTCACAGGAGCCCGGGGACTGGCGCGTCCGTCTTATATACCCTCTCCCTTATATCTGGCAAAATCCCCAAAAATTTTTCAAAAATCTTGTACTATTTACCATCCCAACCCCCTGGAACCATTTCCATTTATCCCTTATAATACTCTTCAGAGTCAAATGATAATACATTTACAACAGGGGATTTTTACAATGAAAAAAATAGCACTTATCACTGACGGATGGCAGCGCTACGTCACCGGTGCCTGGATCATCGGTTACCGGCAGTACCTCCAGGAACACCAGCTGGACGCAGACCTCTATGTCTTCCACAGCTTTGGAAACTTCAGTAAAGACGAAAAATATAATCAGGGAGAATACAACATCTATAACCTTCCACGTCTGGAAGACTTCGATGGTATCATCCTGGATCTCGCTACGGTTACAGACCGACAGATCATAGACCGGATCGTGGCCCGGGTACAGGCCAGCAAAGTTCCGGCTGTCTCTCTCCTGGAGAAACATCCAGGACTGGCATATTCCGGAATCAACGACTCCGAAGCCATGTGCCATGTAACAGAACACCTGATTCTGGAACACGGATGTCAAAAGCTGAATTACATCGGCGGCCCGCAAAACAATATTGAAAATAGCTGGCGGCTGAAAGGTTTTAAAGAAGCACTCTCCAGACAGCAGATACCACTGGATGAAAACCGGATCACACACCGCAACTATGAAATCGAAGGCGGTATTCAGGCTTTTCGCTTCTTTCTGAAGCAGAATCTTCTCCCGGATGCCTTTATCTGTGCCAATGATAATCTGGCCGTAGGCATCTGCATGGAAGCAAAAGCACATGGTTACCGGGTACCGGAAGATTTTCTAGTTACCGGTTTTGATAATCTGGATAAGGCATCTTACTACGAGCCGCGGATCACCACTGTAGAATTCAGCAAAGAAGAAGTCATGTACAACGGCATGAAACTGCTGCATAAGATCTGGAACGGAGAACCTCATGAAAACTATATCTACGCCCAGACCCGCTATATCTTCCAGGAAAGCTGTCACTGTATTTCCCAGTGTCCTCCGGATCGTGGTCAGTATGTCATCGACCGGATCACGGATGAAGTCAGCCGGATGGATATGCAAAACTGGATAATGAATCTGAAGCTGCAGCTGATCGATGCAGAAAGCTATTCCGAAATGGCCTTGTGTCTGCAGCGAAGTCTTGCCTCCCACGGCTGTGAGAATATGGCTGTCCTGATGAACCCGGATATCTATATGTATGAAAAAGTAGATGATCCCATCGAGATTCCGGACGCTGCCTATGAGACCTCAGGATATCCCGACCAGATGAAAACCGTTCCCGGAGTAAAGGGCAATCATATCCGCCCCCGTGTCCGTCTGGGCTGTGGCCAGCTGTTCTCGGATGACCTGGAAGAAAATGACTCGACTCCTTCTTCTGTGTATCTGTTTTCTCCCCTTCACTTCCGTGACCGGGAGGTAGGATATCTGGTATTTAAAAACTGTGACTATTTACTGGATAATCATTTTCTTTCGGAGACCATTCATGCGTTCCAGAACGCTGTGGAATCTCTGTATGCAAGACTGACCCTGAAAAAAATGAACAAACGGCTCTCCCAGCTGTATATCCGGGATTCTCTTACAGGCCTCTACAACCGGATGGCCTACGATCAGCTGGCAAAACCACTGTACCGGAAATGTCTTCTGGAAGAACGCTGTGCCGGAATCATGTTTGTGGATGCCGATCATCTGAAATACATCAATGATACTTTCGGACACGATATGGGCAATCAGGCGATTCTTCTCGTTGCCACCTCCCTGAAAAACACCTGTCCGCCATCCGCCATTTCCATGCGCTACGGCGGAGATGAATTTGTGATTATCATTCCGGACTACACCCGGGCACAGATGCGGGAGCTGGAACGCGAGATTCAAAACGCTCTTTCTACACTCAGTCAGTCCAGTGACCTCGTCTTCTCCGTAGAAGCCAGCATCGGTTATGTGATTGCAGACGATCCGAGCCAGTCTCTGGACTACTACATCAATCTGGCTGATGAAGAGATGTATAACATCAAAAAGGCCAAACACGTAGCGCGCTAAGCGCAAACTTTGGCTCGCTGTTCGCACCGATCAAAATCGGTTTACCTGACTAATGATTGATATATGGAAACAAAAATCCAGAAGATTTTACGATATACCTGTTTTTTATCTCGTAAGATCTTCTGGATTTTTACTTTTTACTGTTTCTGTCACATTTCCGTGACATGATTTTTCAAACACGCTCTAGCGCACTCTAAGGGACTTTGTTCATTTATAAAGCCCAACACGCTTTGTTTTTATCTCCCACAGTTCCCGCACAAAACTCCACAGTGGCAACAGATACAGATAACACGCCGCACAGACACTCGAAGTCGGTGCTCCGATCGCAGCCAGCGGTACCGCTCCCGCGATGGACCAGGGAATCAGCGGAGCGATCACCCGCAGATTCGACAGGATTCCGCCTCCGCTCATCAGCCGATTCACCGTTTCTTCCTTCGCTGTAAATCCGCTCCATGCAACTCTCAGCAGTTCCGCCACCGGTAATCCCTGTACCAGAACACTGATCATTCCGGCACAGATGGCACTGACTCCCAGCGTGATCTTCACATTTACCCGCTTTACTGACAGAATCAGTACACATAGCACAGGAAGCAGTGTCCACAGGGAAAGATGATAATATCCTGTAAGCACTTCTCTCGTCGTGTTCACAACTCCTTCTTCTCCTCCCTGTCCGGACAATCCAAGTCCCCCATAGATCAGACAGGTGATTCCAAAAGGAATCCAGGCACTTTTTGCCATCTGTTTCAGATTGTCAAAAAGATCTGTCCCTGTCACCTCACTGACCAAAAGTGCGCTGATCGATACCGGAGAACAGCGGTCTCCAAAATAAATCCCTGCCAGTATGGCTCCACCTTCTAATATCCTGGAAATCCCCATACTTTTTGCCATGGTCATGCAGATCACTCCCATCGTTGCCACGCTGCCAAAAGAGGTTCCTGTCAGAAAAGAGATCAGACAGCACAGCAGAAACGACACAAGCAGCATCCATTCCATCATTTCTCTTCCTACATACAAAGCAATACCCCGATCAGCAGACACCCTTGCGCTATCGCATTGGTGATCTGCTCGATCCAGTTATTACGCACCTTCGTACCATCCAGCTTACATGCAAAGATACTCATACAGATCATTCCCATCACCGTAATCCCGAAAAAGATACCTGCCGGAATGGAAAAAATCAGCTGTTTCAGCACGGACAAGCTGGCACCACCGGTAAAAATCCCGATCAGAATCAATAAAAATCCCACCGGCATCACAAAACGCATCTGGCGGTTCATCCAGGCATAGTCTTTTCTGGTTGCTGCAAGAATGATCTTCCAGATCACTTTTCCAAGACCTGCCAGTGTACAGCAGATCACTCCCGTCAGAAATAGTGGATTTTTGTACCTCACCCCGATCACTACCATGGTACTGCAAAAGAAAAGTACCGGAAGTGCATCAAAGAGAGCCAAAGACAGGGGAAAATCTTCGTAATTTTTCTTTTTACTCATCGCTCTCACCCGGCCTTATCCCAGCAGCCATTTGTATTTTGCCACGCTGTATAACGGGATTAGCGGAATCAGGATCGGTGTGGATTTTACGTATTTCTGATATTCCGGATCACTGCCATAGTTTTTGTTCTGTCGGATCTCCAGTCGTCTGGCACCACCGAACATAATGTATACGATGCAAACCCAGCCGCCGATGGCTGCCACCCACTGCCATACACCTTGCAGCGCGGTAACACCGGATACGAAGACACCGGTCCAGATCAGGACTTCTCCGAAATAATTCGGACAACGGACGATACGAAACAATCCTACATCACAAAAACGCTTCGGATGTTCTTTTTTGAATTTGTTCTTGATCAGATCGGAAGCAGACTCCAGAACGATACCCAGGATCATAATGATCGTTCCAACGATTGCCGCTCCGTCGGTACCGGCCTGATTTTCCAGACGGAACAGTACCGGGGATGCCTCACAGACATACAACAGTGCACAGGATACCCAGACTACGATCTTTAAAAACAGGTTCATATCGGAACCGTCCTTGATCTCATGTTTCATGGTGTTCTGGTATGACGCACTCCGTTTTTCACGGATCATCAGGTAACCGCCCAGTCTGCATCCATAAAGGATCAGTAAGATGGACAGGATTACTGTCACCGGTGTCAGACTTCCCCGAAACAGGATCAGAAGTGCCACACCGATGCCGGCAATAGCAAAACCATACCCCAGAGAAATAAACCAGACAAACTTCTTAAATCCGATCGCACTGATGATCAGTGCCACCAGGAATAAAATAAGAAACTGCATTGCAAAAACCTCTTTTCTTTTTATTTTTTATCCGTCAGAACCTTTCTGCACAGATACGGGCCGGAGGCTGCAACCGTTCCTTCGGCGTTATCATCCATTTTATCACATTCTATATGGATAGACTATTGCAAAACCAAATCTTAATCATCATATTCATCTTCCCAGTAGTCATAGGCGTCGTCATATCCGTCATCATAGTCTCCGTCTCCAAAGTCCTCTGCCCACTCTTCCGCAAAATCATCTGGATCATCATAGTCATATACATCATAAGGATCCGTCTTTTTCCCGGAATAAGAACCACTGTAAGAGCCGCCAAAAGATCCGCTGAATGAACCGGAACCACTTCCACCGGTCGATCCATGGAAAGATCCATAGCCGCTTCCGCCAGAACTACTTCCACCATTGTGCTTTGTGCTGCCACTGCCGCTGGCATCCGACTCTTCTTTCTCCGGTACCTCGACCCCCGGTCTTGTGGAATAAACCAGATCGGTATTTTCATACAGATCAACGCCATCTTCTTCCTGTTCCAGCGTATAATACAGGTGAATATCCCGGTAGATGGTCAGTTCACCCTCATCCCCCTTGTCTTCCACACGTACGCCATAGTTTCTGTCTCCGATGTGAATCTTGTGAAATCCTGAGACCTGCGGACGATGTTCCTTTGCCTTATACTCTTTTTGCATCAGTTCCACAAAAGAATCATACTCTCCAGTTTCTGCGCACGCTTCAAAGAGGGTATCGATTGATTCCGAATAATACTTCAGTTCATAATAGAAATACTGATATCCCGCTTCCTGTCCTTCGAATTCATAATTCCATGCATTATGCTCGTGCTTTTCATAGCCTACCTTTATATCATCAATCCCGGCCGCCTGCATCTGTTCCTGCAACTCGATCCGGTAATCTCTCATATACTCTTTCGCCTGCTTATAGGCTTCTTCATCCGCTTCTTTTGCTTCCTGTGCTTCCCGCACTTTCGCTTCTTCTTCTTTCTGCCGGGTCTCAATGTCCCACTGAATCAGCCGGTAGATTCCAAACGGGGAGCTGGCAGCCAGCATGATGCACAAAACAGTAATTACCTTCTTTTGTTTGTTCATTACTTCCCCTCTTTCCCGTTTTCTTCCTTCTCCCATATTCCTCTTTCATATCAAACTATGCTTTTTGTTGTCAAAAAGAGGCTCATATCTTATGAGCCGTATCCATCGTTTCAAGCAAAACAGTTTTCTCATCCATTCCTTATTTTCCAATTGCAGATACAAACCTGGCCGTGATCTCTGCCGGTCTTGTGATCGCGCCTCCTACGACCAGCGCAAAGGCACCGGCTTCCAGCGCTTTTTTCGCCTGTTCCGGATAGTGAATATGTCCTTCTGCGATAATCTTTGCCGAGCATTGCTCCGAAAGTTCCCGGATAAAATCATAATCAATCGCATCGCATCCTAGTGTCTCCGGCGTGTATCCCCGCATGGTAGTTCCCACAAAGTCTGCTCCGGCTTTTGCGCAGGCGATTCCTTCTTCTAAGGTTGCACAGTCTGCCATCACCGGCTGATCCGGATATTTTTCTTTGATCGCTTTGATAAATTCCGGGGCGCTACTGCCATCCGGACGCAGAGCACTGGTTCCCTGAACGGCTATAATATCCACTCCGCAGGCCACCAGTTCATCGACTTCCCGCATCGTCACGGTGATGTACATCGGCGTCCCTTCATATTCCTTTTTAATGATCCCGATCACAGGAAGATCCACTACTTCTTTGATCTGCGTGATATCCCGTACCGTATTAGCCCGGATTCCCACAGCGCCCGACTGAGCTGCTGCTTTCGCCATCAGCGGCATGATTCCTCCCTCTTTTGTATACAACGGCTCATGCTCTAGAGCCTGACAGGAGACGATCAGTCCCCCTTGGATCTGTTCCAGTATTTCCTGTTTTGTCATGCTGTCAGTTATCCTGCCTTTCTTTTTCTCTAACACACGAAAACTTCTTCCGATTTTCTCTCGCTTCTTGCTGTCAAAAACTACAATAAGTTAAAAGTCTTCCGATTACTGGATTTTTTTCGATACATTCTTATTCTGTATTAAAAAGGTATTTGTTTCAACCCACAGTCGGTAAGTTCACAAGTTCACAGATTCTGCTATGTCAGCAGAACGTTGCCTGTGGGGCGTCTCATGTCAGATTCCGGATCCATTTATAACTTCTGAATCTTAAAAAGATAGGAAGCCCCTTGAAAATCTGATCTGACTGCACCGCTACGACTACCCATTCTACCGGTAATTTCCAGACAAAGGCTGCCAGGAAAGACAACGGCATCACGATCCCCCAGGTGGAAATCAGGTTTATGTACATATTAAACCGTGTATCCCCGCCCCCTTGAATGATACCGACAGATACCGGCATCTGGTAGGACATTCCTACCATAATGATACTCATAATGATCATCAGATGATCTGCAAGAACCATGGCGGTATCGGTAAGATTATACATCGTCAGAAGTGGTTTCCTTAAGATCAGCAAAACTACGGCCAGAAGAATTCCAATACAGACATCCAGCACGGATAACGTTCTTCCCGCCGCTCTGATTTCTTTCCGGTCACCTTCTCCGATCGATTTTCCGATCACAACAGACGAAGCGGAAGCAATCGCGATTACAATCACTTTCAGATATTGAAAAAATGTTGTCACCACAGAGTTCGCCGCAATCGCATCAGCGGAAAGATGTCCGAGAATCGCCGTCTGCATCGGAACCGAGATTGACCAGAGCATGTTAGAAAGAATCACCGGAGAAGATACCCGGATAAATTCGGTCCAGAGTTTCTTATTTTCCGTTGAAAAGATTTCCCGGAACACATTTCCCCGGAAAATCTGTACCTTCTTATCCGCTTTTATTACATAAAACAAAACGATCAGAAATTCCAGACTTCTGGCAATCAGTGTTCCGATCGCTGCACCCCGGATTCCCATCTCCGGAAATCCGAAATGTCCAAAAATCAGTGTATAATTAATTCCACCATTGGCCAGCAGCGATACGACAGAGATGATAAATGAGATCCGTACCGTCTCCACGCTTCTCAACATGGAAATCAGCAGATTACTGATCAAAAACAGCACAAACGTCCATTTTAATATGCCAAGATACGCCTGCCCTTCTTTGATAATTTCCGAAGATGTTGTAAATAATCCGATCAACTGCTGCACAGATGGCCAAAATCAATACTGCCGCCAGCATACTGAACACCAGCGCGATACCGGTCAGTTTTCGGATTACACCGGTATCTCCTTTTCCCCAGTACTGCGATCCCATCACGATCAGCGCACTTCCCAGCGCGATCGCCAGCTGATTGATTACAAAGAAGATCTGATTCACGGTAGCCGCTCCGGACAGAGCATTCTGGCTGTAGCTGCCGAGCATCATATTGTCCAACATGTTGACACTGTAAGCTACCAGGTTCTGCAGTGCTACCATGAGCACTAAGTGAAAGAAATTCCTGTAAAAATTTTTATTTCTTGTAAAAAACGGTTCCATAACTTTTTCATATTCTCCCCTGGAGTATTTTTCAGGCATATCACTGTCCTGTTTTCTTCTCTATTCCAATCCCTCCCGGTATACCCGGTTGATCGTTGCCTGGGCATGTTCCAGTTCTTTTCTCTGAATAATGGCATTCCGGTCACTTAAGATAGCCAGCATCTCATCCACCACATCTTCCGGCCGTGGATTCGAGATGCGATAAAGATATCCTAACATCCGCGTTGCGGTATAGTCTGTGTTCATATGTTTATATGCAATCTCCCGGCAAAAATCATCCGGGTAGCCTTTTTCTTTTAACGCATCATAGACAGCATCTGTTCTTGATTTCATTCGTGTAATACTCCTTTTTCATTCTGGTTCATCCCTGCCACTCATTATATCACAATCCCTCGTTCGTAGCTTAACTGTATTTTTTATATACAAAAGAAATGATTCTGAAGCGATGGCTGGATTCTTTCCATTATGTTTCTATTAATACATGAGTGCGATTATTGGAATTGCTGCGTTAGGAAGCTTTACATTCCACTATGTTTCTATTAATACGTACAGCTGGATCCGGATGTCTCAATACGCATGTCCACTTTACATTCCACTATGTTTCTATTAATACAGAGCAGCATGAGAATCGCCAAAACCTTTAGTAGTCTTTACATTCCACTATGTTTCTATTAATACGGACGATGGGACAATACATCATTCAAGGACTGCTGAACTTTACATTCCACTATGTTTCTATTAATACCCAGAAGAGAAAAAGGAAGAGATCCCAGAGAAAATGCCTTTACATTCCACTATGTTTCTATTAATACGGAGTAGAATGATATCTGTGATATATGACTACCTTTCTTTACATTCCACTATGTTTCTATTAATACGCGGTGCGGATTACTTGAATTTGAACAATTCTGCCTTTACATTCCACTATGTTTCTATTAATACGCCAGACCCGCTTCTGTTACAATTGTTGAAAACTTCCTTTACATTCCACTATGTTTCTATTAATACGGAGTGTATGCGGCCGGATATATCAGAGAGACAGTCTTTACATTCCACTATGTTTCTATTAATACTGAGACGGCATCCGACGCAGCCGACGCATATTACACTTTACATTCCACTATGTTTCTATTAATACTCTGCTCAAGTGCTCTGTGTGCGGTGCTACGCTCTCTCCTTTACATTCCACTATGTTTCTATTAATACCGGCTTCGGCGCTACTTTCTGCCGATAGTCTTCTTTCTTTACATTCCACTATGTTTCTATTAATACTCAGACCATTTCCGGATCGTCTCGTTATCTTCCAGCTTTACATTCCACTATGTTTCTATTAATACTGGAATTCAATTGCCGGTGTAACAGTTGTGATATCTTTACATTCCACTATGTTTCTATTAATACGATGTGACACTCGTTCAAGGATCGGACGAATATTGCTCTTTACATTCCACTATGTTTCTATTAATACGATATTCCACGTTATTTTTATCCCTGGTAATCCTGCCTTTACATTCCACTATGTTTCTATTAATACGTCGATTTCCCATCCTTTTGTCTTTTTGGCAACATACTTTACATTCCACTATGTTTCTATTAATACAAGTATCTGAAAGCCCCGGAAGATCCGTTAATCATCTTTACATTCCACTATGTTTCTATTAATACCACCTTTTGCAGAACGGACACGCAAGCAGAAACGGCCTTTACATTCCACTATGTTTCTATTAATACGAAGTAGCGGATAAGATAACAGCCATTCAGGAAGAATCTTTACATTCCACTATGTTTCTATTAATACCTGAGGTTACACATTGCATATTATTTACTAAAGAAACTTTACATTCCACTATGTTTCTATTAATACCACAGAACACGGAAACGACGCCGAATTACAACTTTTCTTTACATTCCACTATGTTTCTATTAATACGAAGACCCGGCAAACCCGGAAATGCAGCTTTATACTACTTTACATTCCACTATGTTTCTATTAATACCCGCTCCTCTGAACCACCGATTAATTCTTCCATATTATACCATATTTTGTCGACCATGGTATTTTTTTATCTTTTTATTTATTTCGATATAACACGGTTCACCGGAAGCACTGTTTTGCTTATGTTTTTCACGTTTGTCGACCTCTCGTAGTTTTATCTCTATCTCAGGTCGACAATCACAAGATGAAACTGGTCAGGTCATCTTTTCTGCCCCAGAATTCCTTGTCCATCCATTTTTCCTGACGTGATTTGAAGAGAATAACAGAATCCAACTCCGGATCGATATGCTGTTTCAGTTCCTGCTGCAGGCTTGCCAGCTGCGCTCTGCTTATCTCCCCTTCAAATACAGAGTTCTGGATGTGTGTTAAATATCTTTTACATGTCTTGAATATTTTTGACCATCGCTTAGTTCCATGGTCTTCCTGACTTACATCATATACTAATACGATATACATACTTCACCACCATATTCGAAATCCCTCATACTCTTTTTCGCCAATCAGATGCTTAATTAATTTATACGCTTCCAGACGAATCAGGTACTGATAGGAGACCTGTCTTCCCAGTTCTTTATGCATCACCGTTTTCTTGAGCCGACTTTCCAGTTCCGACACGATAAGTTTGGAGGCATCTTTTTTCAGATGAAGAAAATTCAGTTCTTTCGTAAAACTGTTTTCCGTGATCTGATTCCGATTCAACAGGGAAAAAATCAGCCGGTCACCAATCAGTGGTTTAAACACTTCTGCAAGATCAAGACTTAAAGAAAATCTTCTCTCCCCCGGTTCATGCAGGTAACTAATGGTGGGATTTAGCTGAGTACGGTAGAGTTCTCCCAGCACCTTGGTATAGATCAGCGTATTTACGAAAGAGATCAATGAATTGATCATATTATCCGGGGGATGCATCACACGCTTTTCAAACGATATTTCCTGATTAATGATAATATTCCACGCAGCATAATATTGTTTTCGGATATTACCTTCCACACCCATCAACGATTCGATTGTAGTCGTACCGCCAATCTGTTTTCGAAGCGAATCCACTTCTTTCATATAAGCAGAAACATCTTTCCCTCTTCCATTATAATATCTGAGATTACGATAAATATTATCCGCCGCAGCCTCGATAAATTTCCTCGCCAACACAATCCTTTTCTCATAATCCGTGTAATGTTCAACCTGTCTTACCAGCAATCTCCCTGCCAGCAGCGTTTCCCTCGGATAATAACTTCCCGTATAAAAATTATAGTAATTGAAAAAATGCATCGGAATCCCATATTGTGAAATATAATTGATAAAAGCTGTATTGAAAGACATTTCCGACATCACATAAATATCAGAAATCCGTTCAACCGGTATATCTCTCTTTTCTCCATCGTGATTCGTAAACTGAAGTGTGTTATCTTTTCGTTTTAAGTCCCCGTTATTATAAACATAAAAACTTTGTTTCATATCGCTCACCTCGTATTATATAAAGCACAAATCATAATACGCACATTTATTGCATATTTTCTTATTACAATCATCCGGTGGTATATTCCTCTTTTTTATCTGTGTAATTTCACAGATGATTTTTTCTATTTCCCCGCAGTCTTCATCTGTAAGCTCCACACTCATTGTCTTTTTTAATAATGGGTAATCGATTTTTCCTTTCATTCCGGTCACACCACGCTGCTGCAGGTAATACAGATAGTATTTCATCTGCCAAATCCCTGCTTCTTCTACAGACTTACTCTTTTTCACCTCATGCAGCTCTCCGGATTCTTTCATAAAATCAATGTTGATTATCTGATCAATAGAAATGTGTTTGTCATTCTTTTTGTAACTGCTCTCGTCCAACAGTTTTCCGAGTAACACATCTTCGTTCTCCGTCTCCATTGTGATTTCATGACAGAAGTACCAGAGTTTTCGTTTGCAGACGAAGTAATAATATACCATCATACCAGTTATATTTTCTTTCACGTCGTACCTCCTATAAAAAGATACTATCTGCCTTCTCTCCAAGCAAAAGACCTCGTCCTTGCAGTGTTTCACAATCAAACTCATAAACAAACTGTGTTCGATGGATGTCTGTCGAGCCAATTGCTGCCTTATCTATTCCATCCGGATGTCCAAAACAGGTCCTCAGATTGATTCCCATGGTTAAATCCTGCAACTTTGTCCGAATCTCCTGCTTTCTCTCTTTTGATAGATATCTGTCTTCTACTTCTTCAAACAGTTCTTGATTTTCTTCATAGATGGTATCCGGAATGACCGTAATGCTCTTGATATCGCGCACCTTCGCTTCCGATAGAGTATATTCCGCCGGATGGATCTCCGAGAATTTCTCCATACAGTCTTGAATTTTCCTGTAATATTCTGTATTCCGTATCGCTTCTGTCCGATACACTTCATTCATATATTTCGTCTTCTGTTTTTCTGAAAAAAGGATATCTTCATACTTTTTCAGTTTTTCCAGCGATCGCTGATACAAGTTCTCCTCGTAAATACTTCCGCTTCCATTTTTGTTATCATATACAAAAATATTGGAAAGTTCAGGAATCCTTCTTCCCTTCCGGTTACATCTTCCCATACGCTGCAACAAGCTGTCTGCTGTACACATTTCCGTGTGCAGAATATCAAAATCGATATCCAGACTGGCTTCAACGATCTGCGTGGTGACCCAGATCCCCGCTTCATCCGATTCTGAAAACTCCATAATCTTTTGTTCCAGTAAATTACGGTCTCTGCGAATAAAACGGGAATGTAACAGCCACACAGAATCGTTCCTTTCCCGCAGTTTTTCATAAACCTCCTGCGCCCTGGAAACGGTATTACAAATCACCAGTACTTTTTTGGTTTTCCCCTGCTTTGCAATCTCTTCCAGATACATTTCCGAATACTGGATGCTTACCTTATGACGAATGAGAATATCCGGATCTTCTGTAAAGTCTGCAAACAAACAATGATCTGCCAATCCGTATTGCTCCATAAAATCTTTCAGTACAGGTGGAAAAGTTGCCGTAATAATCGCATATCTGCCGCCCATTTGCTGGATGGTTTTCAGACCGTATAAGATCGTAGCTATACTTCTTGGATCATAAGACTGTATTTCATCTATGATCAGCTTGGAATACTTCAAAGTTGCTGCAAAGATCTCTGTCCCCAGCGCCCTGTAAACAAACGTAAACAACTGGTCGATCGTACACACAGTAACAGGATTCGCTAACAACTTTGCCTGTTCCTGTTTTTCCCAGGCAGATCCCGGATTTTCTTTCAGATACATCGCCATGCTGTCCGAATGCAGAATCGCCGCATGTTCATAAACATATCCGTTTTTTATTCTGGAATAAATTGCATTGGAAGAAACTTTCAAAGGCAGCGTATAAAATCCTTTCTCCCCGTCAAGCCATAACAAAGCGGCTTCTGTTTTTCCGGATCCGGTAGGCGCAATAACAACAAGGCTATCATCCATATGCTCTTTCATGAACTGTTGAGCAGGCCGTAAATCTTTTCCTTCCAGAAAACTCTCCACTTCTTTTTTCAGCCTTTTTTCCCTGATATCACATGCCAGTTCCGCATTCTCATATCCGGCACTAACCGTATAATCAAACTTATTCAGCAATCCTTTTACGAGAAGATATTCATTCCAGACTGCAGGATCACATAGGAACTTCCCACTATATCCGTTATTGTGAAACAGAAGCTGGTTCAAGTTGCTGCAGTACAGTTTTGTTCTGGTCTGTCCAAGATAATCACTGATCTCTTCCAGATAATATTTCTTTCCATATGTACGAAGCTCCGAACTGTCTTCCTGCTCTTTTCTCGTATGGTGATGATAGACTGCCGTGACAAAAGCCCCAAAATCATCTTTCGTAAAACTATCGTCCATTGCAAAGAATTCGTTTTGTGACAGAGTAACTGCGCTAAGATGTCCATGAGGGATCTGACTGATAGATTTCACATTTAACTTCCGTTCTCCGGCAAGTTCCGGATTTATCATTGCCTGAAAGACCAGATTCGCCTTCCCCCAATCATGAATGCGGCAGGATTCTATGACCAGCCGTTTCTCTTTTTCAGAAAAATACCGGCCATATTCTTCAAAAAACGCTTCAGCACACCGCACAATATCTTCCTGATGGCTGTTCAGTGTTTTTTGTTCTTCTTCCGGTTCTTTTATCTGTTTCCCCCGCTCTTTATCGGATAATCCATTTTTCTTCGATTTTGCATAGTATTTCATTCCCACGCCTTTCTGACCTTCTTTAACAGAACACTAACGCTGCATCTTCCTCGAAATCGTCCACGTAGGCACCCTGCCCCAGTGTATTTCCTGCAGGATAATAAAAAGCATTGACTCTTCCATTTTCCTTTTTCCACCGCCGCAGACCCTGTTTGGTAATCTCATATTCCTTTGTCAGATGGTACACCGTCATACGACTGTTCTCAATCCCCAGTGTCTCTGCCATCGCTACCGGTATGTACATATCCCGCTTGAGATCTACTTCCTCTTCCTGATGAATTTTCACAATGTCAACCCGTTCGATATCCAGGAGATCCTCATATCTTCCCAGGGATAAATACCTGCCCGGATATAGAAGGGATTGATATACATGTGCAAAATCTTCCTCTGCCGGAATAATATGGATCACCATGTGATTATCACAGACCAGTTCTACATTCGCGATTCCCTTAAACACGCCATATTTTCCATCCACACACAGCTGATGTCTTCCCTCTTCATACTTCGTACCGGAAGAAAAGGAATATCTGGTATACAGTTCCGACACCATTCCGCTGTTTGTTCCCTGAATACACAGTTTCATCGGATGAAATTCCCGGTATCCGCAGGCCGCATGGATCATTCCAAGCACCGTAGAATACGGAGGAAGCGGGAATGTCTCTTTTATGATAAAGCTGCTCGGTTTTCGATAATTTACCAGATTCTGAAAACACTGAACTCTAATTGCTTTCTCCATAATACTGTTCCACTTCCTCTTTTAAATGTCTGAATGCTGCACCTACAGATTCTCCAGATAATTTTCCCCGGATCTCATTTTCATTGTCAAAAGTTCCTGTTACGACACCGGTAAATGTGTGGGTACGAATCGCGTCGTCCTCTAACAGTTCCGCCAGAGTTTCTACATTGATCTGATCATTTTCTATCCGGATCCTGTTTTCAAAAAATGGATTTCTCCGTTCATATCTGCCACCGATCACAAACAACGGACTCAGATTTTCCCTTCTGCCTTTGATATCCCGATACAAATACTGCACGGTATCCAGAAGTGTTTTCACACGATCTGCTTTTTCTTCTCCTGTGATCTGCACTTCTCCGTCAATCCCTACCCGGTCCAGATCGACCGTTATGGTATAAGTATAAAATGACCGCTGAATTTCGCTCTGTGCGATTTCATTCTCCAGCTTTCCTCTTGCTGCCAGTCCCATGTTAGTTAAGAACTCCAGATTACCCAAAAACGGCTCCAGTGCAATAGCATTACTCAGTCTCACCACAGCACTTCTTGTAGACGCTCCGCCTTTCTGGTCGCCGTCTTTTGCGACTGTCTTCATATAGCCAAATAGATCGATTTCCGGATATTCCGCAATCGTTGCAGACGGTGCAAACTGAACCACACCGCTTTTTCCATCCACCGGAGTCTGATCCCAGTCTGCCTGCCGGACAATGTTATAACGCATCGCCTGTCTGGAAATATACGAATACTGCTCGTGGTTTCCTCTTGACATTTTCTTTAATGTAGAAATATTTCCGATTCCCTCTCCGTAATTGGCACTTTCCGCAAGAAAAACCATAGTTACTGTCAATCCTTCTCTTCTCATTGTTCTACCTCTTTCTTTCCTTCATAAGATCCGATCAGTCCTAAAACAAATGCGTATCCATACTCCGAAAATTTTTCTTTGTCCTGTAACATCCGAATCATCCCATTCGGTATCAGGAGTTTTTCCGATCCATAGGAACTGTACAGTCTCGCAACGATATCCATAAATTTCTCTGTATTTTTTACCGACAGCGCATTAAGCAGCTGATACTCGATACCACGCAGACTATCTCCGGTCGTGTCTTTTTTTGCGGTCATGATCGCTTTTCGTAATTCCGAACCGCTCTTTTTCATACTGATGCAATACATAAGAACCTCCTTCTCTTCTTCTTTTTTGTAACTGATCTCTGTTCCCTTCTGAATCTCATATACCCAATGTATATGAAAGTTTGATGCAGCATTCCCTGCAATGGCTTCTCTCAGCAGGGAATCTAACAAAATATACTGATTCTGATGGCCCAACAGGTTCATAACAGCCTGTTCATGCACATTTACAAAATCATTTCTGATCTTTGTGAACGGATACTGACCAAGATTTTTCAATGCTTTTTCTACATCTTCCCTTTTCAGGATATTCAGTATATCCTTGTTGATAATAGAAAGTTTATATCTGTCCTTATCCCCGGTTCCACGCAGGATCACCTGAATATTGGAAAGTTCCTGTCTTTTCTCATTCAATATGATATTCAGAGTTTCCGCAAACCACTGGGAATATCTCTGATTCTCTTCTTTTTCTCCTTCCAGACTGCTTTTCCTGTTTTTGGAATTTGCTGCCAGCAGAGTGAACATATCACTGTTATTATTGACAAACACAAATTTATTGGCAAACAGTCGGAACCCAAGCGGACTTGCTGCATACAGAAACGTACAGACCGGGCACAGGAACGCATCCACATTACAATTCCAGAACGCAGACCGTTTTCTTGTAAAATCGTCCCCGACTTCCTTCATAAATGCGGTGGACACTTTCTCTTTTGTGGTTACAGGTTCTACACAGTCAATACACAGATCCTTTGCTTTTGTATGATCTGTCATAAAGTATTTTCGGAATGGTTCTGAAAAATCTTTTTCAAACTGTTCCCTCATATCTTTTTTTGCATTCGAGCGAAGCAGAAAACTTTTTCCATCCCAGAAACGATTGATATAGTTGTAGACTACACTTTTCATAATAAACGTCTCTTGGCATTTCTCCTGCTCCAGAAACACCTGTAACTTTGAAAGCCTTTCCAGTAATTCTTCCGCTGTCATTTTATCCGTCAGTTTTTCTTTTTTCAGTGTTATATAAACTTCCGGATGTTCGATCTGATCTTTGATATTTTCAAAGCCGGCCTGGTAACTGTTCGAGAGCAGTTTGTCATTGATAAACTTCAGATCATCCTTTTCGGTCTTTCCCGGATTCCATTTTTCATTCTGAATTTTCCCGATACAGCACTTGATTTTCTCCATTACGCCCTGGTAAACAGTAAACCTTCCAAAATTTTGCGCACATGCCCGGAAATACAGACTGGTCCAGTCCGCATTTTGAATAAATTCGTAGTTCAGCCACATCTCCTGACCGTCTTCCGATATGCCAAAGTCAACACCTTCCTGCGCCTTTGCGCAATCCAGTATATATTTCAGCCCGACGATTCCGGCGTTTTTCAGAAAATCACCTGGCGTAATTGCATATTTTTCCATAAAATATCACCTCTCTCTACCAGACGATTTCCCATTTCCCATGGCCTTCCGATCTGCGGCTTCCAAGTCCTGCAGAGTACAGGAAATCTAAAAGCCGGGACGTTCCCTGTAGTTTGTATATCCCAATGCTGGCATTTGTTGGTCTTCCCCATACTTTCGCAACAATCTTTTTTCCTTTCACCGGAACAATCGAAAAACAATCCACATCTTCATCCCATCCGATCTTGTTCAAGAAAAACTTCAGATTATCTTTTAATGTATCCGAAAACTCAGGATCCTCGCAGGTATAATAGATATCCGTATTATTTTCCGGATCATGTTTTCTTGCCAGTAAGGAACTTTGCATTTTTATGATAAGCTCCGATTCTTTAATCTCCGGAATCTTTTTTGCTTTCACTTCACGCAGTTTCATCGAGTTTCCTCCCATGGGATACTCTATATTCCGCATTAACTGAAATGCATTAAAGAATTCAAATAATTCTCCCATGTCCGCATCGGAAAATGTTACCATAAACCGACTTTCTTTCAGATAAATCTTGTCTGCTGCGAATCGTGCTCCCGGCAGATAGCATGACCAGCAATATGTTTTCATGACGGATTGCTTTTTTGTATAAAGTTTTTCGAAAAGTTCCGGAGAATATTTCTCTACAGATGCCTTTAAAAAACTTAGTAACAAACGATCCACCTCTGCCGGGATTTCCGATTCTTCTAACAGAAACTCTAATTTTAGCTCTGTCATATCAATCCCTCCTTCTGATCCCACTATAACACCTTTTAAAAACTGTTTCAATGGATTAATTTAATTTTGCATTTACTTTTCGCCTGTATTTCATTATAATATTTTACGTACATTTTGGAATGTAAATTTGAAGCAGTTTTTAACACCTGCAAAATACCTTTAATAGTCCCATATTGGAATATTTTTTCATTGCTTTCCCAATACATCTCAAAAAGCAATACATAAAAAGTGCGTAAGCCCCGGATTGTTCTCACCAGGCTTACGCACTTTTTGTATCATCTATAATCAATAGTATATTATTTTCCTTCATCCATCGCCTTACACTCACGCTCCCGGATTTTCCATGGTTCATAAGGCTGTTTTAATTCTGCGATCAGATCCCGTCCATGTTTTTTCAGGTAGGAGATACGGATCAGAATATAGATCACAAACAGTACCACTGCACCAAGGATCATCAGCCATACGGTCATTCCCAGTGTACTGATCATCGCATATGCCAGATAGGCTGCGACTACAAACGCAAAGGCTGACAGCGCATATACCAGACCGATAGCCATCTTGAAGGTAGAATGATTGCAGGCATGCGGATATTTCTTTTTCAGGAAGAACGGTACCAGACAAAGAGCGATATCCGACAGTGCATTGACGAAAGAAAATACCGTCATCAACACTCCAAAGCTGGATCCGGTTGCTACACAGCAGATAGAAAAGAGCATAACGAAGCAAAGAATCACCGGTGATACTCCATTCTTATTCTTCTTTCCAACAAAAGCAGGGAACAGATCATTGTCTGCCGCCGCCTGAATCTGGGCACAGGTCAACATAATAACCGGAACCATCGAAGTCAGGACACCAAACAGCGGACCTCCTACGATGAAAAATGTCAGAAGGCTGGAAGGAAGGAATATTTTTCCCACCTCTGAAAGTGTGGTCAGTTCTCCTGCCGGCATGCAGCCGATGGTAACAACACCCATGCCGATATAGATAAATGCAACAATCGTTGGGGACAGGAGCAATGCCAGCGGAATGTTCCGGTTCGGATTCTTTACATCATCTGCGATCTGGGAAACCGCGCTTCCACCGGACAGCGAAGATGCCAGCACACCGACTGCTGCCGCAAAGCTGGTCAGTTTCACTCCCGGATTGAAGACTTCACCCAGTGTCAGTCTGGAGGTATCGATGCTTGGCATGCCGACAAAAATATAACAGCCCATAGCCACCATCAATACTACTACCATGATATTATTGACAAACGCAAAGGTATGATTGCCCTGCCATGCGATTCCCGTATAGATCAGCAGGATCACAATACTGATCAGCGTTTTGTATCCTTCCAGTGCCGGGAACAGTGCGACAAAATAATCACCAAACAACACCGCAAACACAGAGATCAATACCGGCTGTAACAGATTCTGTGCCGCCATAAATACACCAACTGCCGGATGGATCAGCTTCGTCGGTGCGATAAAAAAGCTTCCGGATGCCGGTGCTACCGACGACAGATAAACATTTGGAATCGTCTTGGCTAAAGTGTATACAATCGTCGCCAGCAGTGCCAGTACAATTCCGGTTTCAATATCATTGATCACTGTGGGCAGTGAACCGAAAATTCCGGAACCGATGATCGCACCGATTCCCGTTCCGATACAGCCCAGAAGACCGATCTTCTTTTTTGTATTTGTTTCCACGTTTTTCCTCCTGGTTCTGCCCGGAATCTGATCCTCTGTTGCATTCCTGCCAGCATTCCGGGCCGTTCTTTTGATCTTTCTCTTTTAAAATTCTGTTTCAAAACGCAAAGTCAATCCATCGGATCATCGATTGATCTGCATGGCTCATTTTGCAAAGAACCTTTTCAATCCCATTCTAATTTTCTGGTTCCGGCTTTACCGGGACGAATTTTGCACGGTTCATCACCGGATGCTGCAGACGGAGTGCACCTTTTTTCGGACATACCATCACACAGGCTCCACAGTAATAACATTCTCCCGGGAACATCACGATCGGAGGTTTCCCTTTTTCCGGATTCGGCAGAATAATATCGCACTGGCAGATCTCTGCACAGGCGTTGCAGCCGATACATTTTTCTTCATCGTAGATCAGTGGTGTGGCACTGCACGGAATCACTTCAACTTTCATCTTACTCATCTTGCCTCACCTCCGATATAATCCTGGTTTCTCTTCTCATACTCTGTTTTCAGATCACCGAAATAATCCCCCGGAACGGTTCCCCGTACCGGAACGCCATTTTCCTGACGGATCGTGATGAAGCAATGGTCTTCTTTCGGATCCATCTGCGGATAATCGCTTCGATAGAAACACAGCTGTTTGGAACTGGATTTTCGCATCAGACATGCCTGAAGGACCATCTCGGAAACATCCAGAATGTCCAGCACCTCATGGGTACGCATCAGTTCGTGCGGGTTGTTACAGTACAGCTGCGGAACGATCTCTTCTCTGTAAGACTTCAGCAGATCGATTCCCTGGATCAGAAGATCATCATTCTTCACGCCACCGCAATAATTCTGCATCGCCTTGGAGATCGCCATATTCAGTTCTTTCCAGGTGACGCCTTCTGTACGGTTCATCGGTGCATACAGACGTTCTCTCTCCGCATCCACTTCTGCCTGGTCGATCTCAGCCAGTTCTTCGATCGTATCACTGTAATCTGCCGCTTTTCTTCCTGCATAGTATCCTGTAGAACATGCAAACCCTGCACAGTCAGATGCAAACAGCTGATCACCGGCCGCATAGATACCGTCAATATTGGTCTTCAGATCCCAGTCATGCATGATTCCGCCCGGCGCACCGAACAGCTGTCTCTCCTGATCCAGGAAAGCTGCTGACTGCCAGCCATTGCCATAACTTTGCAGCATATGTTTTTCCGGGTCAAATCCACGTTCTGTATAATATTGAAGGATCGGAATCTTGGTCTTTCCTTCCTCTCCGACCATCATGCCCCAGATGACTTTCCGCTCCATCTCCGGCATTCTGCTCAGATCCGCATAAAACGGCAGTTTATATCCCCTCTTGATCAGTTCGTCAAAAGGCATCGTCTCCGGTCCGCGGTACTCGTACTTCGGTTCATCGATCACGCCGCCTTTTAAGAAAAACTTCTGACCCTTTACCGGATAATAACGCTCAGATACAGTCTTCAGCACATTGCCGTCACGATCCAGATACGGAATTTCCACGCCTCTGGCATCCACCATCGTTGCTGCATACCAGGTATTATGATTGTTTCCTGTTCCGTAAGGAGGGAAGCTTCGTCCGGCTGCGGAGAATTCACCTTTCACCGATTTTTCCATCATGGTAAACTCCATACCGGCTCTCCATCCCATGGCATGACCGCTTCCGATGGACTGCATCGGCCGGAATTCGCAAAGTCCGGTAAGATCCGGGTTAAATAACCACACGCGGGCCGGTCTTGACATCGTCAGCAAAGTAGCTTTTGCCCGAAATACCAGCAGTTTTCCGGTGTGTACGTTCATACCGATGGCACCGATGCCCCGTTTCTTTCCATTTTCTATCGTTGTAAGAAGGGCGGTAGCTTCCGTTCTGTCATAAATCGTGACACCGAGACGTTTCAGTTCTTCATAAAGCGCCGGTTTGAATGTAGAACCCCAGACACGCAGCGTAAAACGGTTCTTATAATCATAAGCAAACATCAGCTTCGTCTCATCATCCCGGAATTCCGCACCCTTAAACTCATCTTCCGTATCACGGATCTTGCCACCGAAACTTTCCAGATCCAGCATACGGTCATACCCTTCTCTGCACTCAATATAATGTGCGATACCGTTGCTGTAATGATCCTGCTCATCCACATAAGCATTGGCAATTTCTTCCGGTGTCACCTGAGAACACGGATTAGTACAGGCTGACTCCCAGTGGTCAAATCCTGTTCCTGCCGCTCCGCTTCTCTTGGTTGCCCCTTTCTCTACCAGTACTACTTTTTTCCCTTTTCTTGCTGCCGCAATCGCCGCAAAACATCCTGCAAGTCCTCCACCTAAAACCAGAATATCGGAATCTACTGTTTCCGTCTGTCCGAACTCATCCGGATAAGGCCAGTTATATTCTGCCATCTTCTATCGTCCTTCCTTTCATCCCTTCTTTGCTGACTCTGTGATACCTGTATCATCATCTTTCGTATCTTCTGATCAACCATTCATCTTTACTGTATTTTGCATTTTGCAAAATGTCATATGTTAAATCAGACTATAACACTTCAACGCGTTAGTGTCAATGAGAAAGGCACACTTTATGGGCATAAAACACAAAAAAGCAACACCTCTTCTACAGATTTATGTTATTTACACCAATTCTACGCTGCATGAATCCGATGATCAGAGCAGATTTCAAAAAATTTCTGCAAGATGTACATCACAGTTCGTGAGAGAATAAGAAAAGTTCTGGCATACATCTGTCTGCATGCAGCCTCTTGCTTGACAGTTATGTGCTATGTTAAAATATTTCACATAATACCCGCGCACAATGCCTCTGGAAAGCCCCAGTGGTTATCGCAACAACAACAATAACAATAACAATAACAATAACAATAACAATAACAATAATAATAACAGGAGATTTTATTGATGGGATTAAATAAATCAACTTTATCAGAACAGATTTATCAGATTTTGAGAAATGATATTTTGACACAAAAGATACCATGTGGAGAAAAGCTCACCTTGAAGCTTCTCCAGGAACGCTTTCAGGTAAGTTCTACCCCGATCCGGGAAGCTCTGACCCGGCTGACCCAGGATCAGCTGGTTTCTTATTATTCTAATGTAGGCATCCGGGTGATCAGCTTTACTGCCGATGATCTCCGGGAAATCTATACTTTTATGGGGGATCTTGACGGGCTGGCGATCCGTTATGCTTCTGCCTCTCCGGATCAGGAAAAATTACAGGCAGAGGTCACAGAGATTCTGGAAAAGGAATGTGCAGCTGCCAAAGCCGCTGATGTGCAAACCTGGAACCGGTATTCCGACGAATTCCATCTCGTTTTTTACCGTTACTGCAACAACTCCAGACTTGCAGAGTCCGCCGAACGGCTCCGAAGCGGGATTTCTATTTTTTCCAACCAGTACTGCCGGGAAACCGTGATCCAGACTCGGATCGATGAGGAACATCTGGCTATTTTTCAGGCTTACAAAGATGGCGATATTGAAAAAGCCGTCCAGATGATGAAAACACATCTGAACGACTCCCTGAATTATGCCCTCCGGTTTTTACCGAAAACTTTTTAATATCCTATTTTTTTCTTTTTTCAAACCCATACACCCATTTCCCCCGCAAAAACAGATACAGGAAAATGCCGGAACTGATGCTCCAGGTCAGCGGGTACGCCCAGAATACCACACGGATATCTGGAATAAAATGAACACCGACGGTAATATAACTTACCCGGAACAGACACCAGACGCAAAGCATGACGATCATCGGAATCGATGCATTGCCGGATCCCCGAAGTACCGCTGCGATACAATGAGAAAACGCCAGGAGAAAATAGAACAGCGCGATGGTTCTCGCCTGCATCACCCCAAAATGTACCACCTCCGGATCGCCATTAAACGCTCCGATCAGGGAATCGGCCGTATTATATAACTGCTGAAACAAATTCATTATAATGAATCTGTTATCAAATAACAAGGCTGGAAGGATTTTTCATACTCGACACCGCAACCTCCGGATGATGATACTGGGGCCGATGAGTTAAAAATGGCACACGCAGCAATGTAGCGTGTTTCGGACACCAGTGCAGGCAGGCATAACACGCTTTTATAACCTTAAAGCTTTTCATCAGTGTCGGATGCCACAAAGAATGTTCTCCGTAAAAATAGTTCTCCGTAAAAATTCTTCTTTGCTTGCCACCCGTTCTCAGATGTGCTATATTGTATATAAGAAGGGGAAGTCAGCGACACACGACCTACCCTTGATAGCTTAAAGAACTGTTTTATTTACCAGCCGTTCACTATTGCAGTAGTGGGCGGCTATTTTTTTCTCCCAAAGATCGTATAGCACAATCCTATGAGAGTGACAATGGAGATACCTATCTGGATCAGATCCGAATATGTAACATACATTGGCATCCCTCCTTTCTTTCGTCTGGAGGGTTGCCCCTCCGAAGAGGGTAGGCCACCTTGAAGTGTTCTGACTTCCCGTAAAATCAGTATAACATGTACTCCTTGCCTATAGCAATCTGCTTTTCTTGTGTTTATTATAATATCCAGAAAATGTATTTCTTCTATACAATCTCAAACACAAGAATCTTTTCTCTCGGATGTTCATAAAAGGATTCGTAGATCCTCGCGAGAACCTTCTGTAAGATTTCTATTGAAAATGGGTTAAAAAAGTAACACCGGTCAACTTCTTTCGGTACCGGATACTCTCCCGCATCTGCTTTCACAAAGCAGGTACGTGCACCGAATACTGCCATCTCCCGGTTTTCCATGGCTCCCGAAAAAATCCGCTCATCGTATTCGATTCCCACTGACCGGCACCTGGTCTGATAGGACAGATAAAAACAGACGCGCCCCTTCCCTGTCCCATAATCCAGTACCGTATTTTGCTTCCCGATCATCCCGCTGTTCGCCAGCCTCTCCAGCACACAATACGGTGTCGGCTCATACGGATACCGGTACTGATCCGAGTGTGAATCATCCCGGCCGGTTGTTCTGATCTTCAGCAGTTTATCCCATTGTGTTTCGTTCTGATCCATCGTTGTCTTCCTTTCCTCCGCCTGCACAGCCTTCTTTCCTTACCAGCGAACACGCTCCAAAACCCGTCGAGCGCGACAACCACCCTTGCCATGATTCCGCTAAATGATCTTTCCCGATAAATGATCGATCTCATGCTGCGTGATCTGAGCTGTCCATCCGGACAGTTTCTGCCGTTGCTTTTTCCAGCTGGAATCATAGTATTCCACTTCGATTTCCTGATATCTGGTTGTCTTACGAACCCCTTCCAAGGACAGACATCCTTCCTCTGTCTCATATCTTCCCCATCTGGAAATGATCACCGGATTAAACATCACCACATCGATCAAGCCCATATTCACGATAATAATATTTTTCTTCACACCGATCATATTTGCCGCCATGCCCACACAGGCCTCCCGGTTTGCCTGCAAGGTATCCAGCAAATCTCTTCCAACCGAAAGATCCGCCTGCGTTGCCGGCTCCGAGGGCTGTCCTAAAAAGAAAATATCTCTTACGATTTGTTTTACCATTTTGCTACTCCTCAAACTCTTTCTCATGTTTCTTGAAAAACTCATAAAAATACCGCACATTTTCCAGTTCGTACCATTCACAACATCGGTAATCGTCTGTGTCTATATTATAAATCTTTGCATCCAGCGTTCCAAGCATAAACGGTGAATGTGTGGCAATAACAAACTGACAGGAAAGGAATCTCGCCATCTTATTAATTTCCTCTGCCAGCAATACCTGATTCGCAGGTGACAATGACACCTCCGGTTCGTCCAGCAGATACAAAGCATCCGGCAACAGGTAGTCTTCAAAGAATTGCATTGCTGTTTCTCCATTCGAATATTTTTCCTGCGCAAATGCAATATATTCCAGCTGACTTCTCCCCTCCCGTGTCTGAAAATACTCTTCTGCCTCTTTACGGGAATGTCCGTTTTTCATATAATCATATTCCATTCCATCCGCCAGAATCTGCTTCTGCTGAATTTTCTTGATCTCATATAAGATGTCTTCGCTTTTGATAAATCTGCTGTTTTCAGGAATCTTTCTGATGGTATTGCCAAACTCATCCTCTCCGTAGCTAAAACAACATTCTGCCGAAAATTTACCACAATAATCTACAATTCCGAAAGAATTACTGGTAGCATATTCTCTGCCCTTTACCATGAGCTTGTTTGCCATGATATTTAATATCGTCGATTTCCCCGATCCATTATTGCCGTACAGCACCGTGATCGGAGAAAATACAAAAGGCTCTATGTCTTTTCCTCGAAACACATGATAAGGATATATGTTAGGATTTTTTACTTGTTCATTACTTAACCTGAAACTGCTTAAATATATCACTAAAAACTCCTTCCACACATGGTTTTATATTTTTCAATGCTCATGCCTGTCAATCTGGATGCTAAACATGTTTCATACTATTTTATCATAAAGTAACACATATGAACCGCATAATTTTGCCGTTCTCCCGATTATGTAATTAAGCCGAACATATACCGAGGAAAATACAGAGTTTATTTCATTCTCTCTTTCTACTGATTATTGTTTGTTTTTCATGATTCCAGTATAATAAAACACATACAAAAATACGTATACAGCATGCAGATTTACAAGATCCAAAGACAGCGAGCCACCAAACCTGTAAGTTCAGTGGCTCGCTGCCTGTTGCCTTTCTACATATGCTGTAATTGATTTATTATGTATTCTGTTCTCCGGATCGCCTCATCCACCTGGCGTCTTGCCGTATTGATCCGGTCCTGTACCATCCAGTCCACTACGAACCCATCAAAAAAATAATCCGCAAAAGAAAGAAAGTCGCCGGTATCCATATGCAGATCACATGCCAGATTAACATCATTCAATTCCTTACTGAAATTGCGAAGATCGTATTTTGCCTGCTCCATGTTCTGCTTTGCCTGATCCATCTTGGAATGTTTCAGCATCGTAGTAAAAAATCCACCACCAAACATATCAACCAGTCCCCAGTTCTTTGCACTGTTCAGGTTCTCTCTGGCTGTTCGCAGACTGTTCAAAGCTCTGTTTCCTGCTGTTGAAGATAAAACATTGCCTTCTGCGTTTTGAGCATACGATAGTAATACTGAGATGAAATATTCCGTTGTAAAGTTCTAACACTCCCGGTCTGCTCTGCCGCTTCCTTTTCATACCAGTCACGGGCTTCTTTATCTTTAACTTGTAGTAACACTGCATAATGCGACCATGATAATAAACTCACAGATTTTCCAGACGCTGTCTGGAAAATTTCTGGATAATTGCTTTTTTGAAACTGCCCCCAAAGCTCTGCCATATGTAAATCATTAGATACCAAATATAATGTAGTTTCTATATCCTCCTTACTAAAAATAGACTTTCTCTTTTCACATGTAGCAGAGAATGCTGTACATAAAACCTGCTTCTCTATCTGTTCTCCATAGGAATTCATAATCACTAAGTTCAGTCAAATTGTACATTGTTAATGTGCTCGGTAATTGGTACTATTCTCGTAACCATCTACAGATATCAACCACTTGCACTCCTTTATAATCATAAGTTTCATGATGTGTTCTTGCAATTATCATCTTAGGATATGCATCTCTTATTGCAAGCAAAGGCGAATATTCTCTTTCAAATGTTTTTTCATCTGAAATATTATCGCTTACCTGAATATATATTTGAGCCTCACGTTTCTTAGCTACAAAATCCACTTCCTTTTTATAGAGTTTTCCCACATATACCTCATATCCTCTCCTACGCAACTCCAGATAAACAATATTTTCATAAACTCTTCCAAAGTCCATGTTTC
>JAHZFO010000001.1:0-192918 GCA_019421285.1 Clostridiales bacterium | reverse complement strand
TAACACATTTAATCACTATTGACAATGAATTTGATTACTTAAAGTTTCCTCCTTTTTTTGTTCCTGCTTCTGTCTGCGCTCAGCATCTTTTCGTCTGTCTTCTTCTCTCTGACAGTTACGACCCCTGTCTTTTTACCGGCAGGGGTCGTAACTGTGTTTTACATTTTTCTGATTGGTTCACACGGAATATGCTGTTTCCCGTTTTGTTTGATTGCGTTATAACCCTTCATAGTCAAAAAGTGGAATAAAACTTTCTTTTGCCGTCCCGCCTTCCTGAAAAAATCCCTGGGTGATACCCAGATCCAGCGCATGATCCAGCACTTTCTCGTACTCCCGTTTCGTCACCCGCCGGTTCAGATCCGGAATGTTCCGTACCTGCGGAAGCGGTGTGTACTGGTTCATCAGGCTGATGGTCAGATCGTCTCCATACGTTCCATACAACTCATCGAGTACCGCAATTGAATTCTTCGTATGTCCCGGCAGGATCAGATGCCGGACGATCACACCTTTTTGGATATAACCGTCCTCATCGTATGCACAGGTTCCGGCAGCTTTCATCATCTCCCGGATTGCTGCCCGGGCAACTTCCGGGTAATCCTTTGCCCTAGAATATGCAAAAGCAAGCTTCGAATCCATATATTTAAAATCGGGAAGCCAGACATCCACAACCTCTTCGAGCATCTGCACCGTTTCCACCCGTTCGTATCCGCTGGAATTGTAGATCACCGGCAGATCCATTCCCTGCGCCTTCGCTTTTTTGAGTGATTCGATCACAGCCGGGACGTAATGTGCCGCTGTTACCAGGTTGATATTCGCCGCTCCCTGTTCCTGCAATTCCAGAAAAATCTCGCTGAGGCGTTCCCCTGAGATCTCTTTCGCACAGTTTCCCTCCGCGATCTCAAAGTTCTGACAGAAGATACACCGGAGACTGCATCCGGAAAAAAATACCGCACCGGATCCCTGCGTCCCGGAGATACAGGGCTCCTCCCACATATGGAGTGCCGCCCTCGCCGCCCGTATTGTTGCATCCATTCCGCAGTAACCCTTTTCTCCGGCTGCCCGGTTTACACCGCACATCCTCGGACACAGCGTACATGCATCCATTCCCATGTTTCCTTTCCCCCTGTTTCTTTTTATTTCTCCGTTTCGGAAAGCCGTCACTTTCTCCTGGGATTTCATAAAACCCGGCTGTTTCTCATACACTAATAAAAAGCATCGGAAAAGGAGTGTGTATCTATGAGTTCCAAAACCAGGATTGTTGTACTACATATGAAAGAAGTGATCTATACCGCTATCTTTCTCGTACTCGGTCTCCTGATGATTGTTCTTCTTCTGATCATGTTCGGACCATCGAAAGACAAAGAAACCGCATCCTCTGTTCAGACAACTTCTGCCCTCACCGGACAGTATTTGCCGGGTGTCTACACCACCGCCATCGAGCTGAACGACAACACCTTTGACGTGCAGGTAACCGTGGACAGCAGCCATATCAATTCCATCGAGCTGATAAACTTAAGTGAATCCACCGCCGCCATGTACCCGCTGATGGAACCTGCCCTTGAGGAACTTGCCTCCCAGATTTATGAAAAGCAGTCCCTCGAAGACATCACCTACGAAGATGACAACAAGTACACTTCCATGCTGCTCTTAGAAGCCATCAAAAGCGCACTCGCGAAAGCTTCTGTTTTGCAGCAATAATTTCTAAATGTTTATTTTTTCCGGACAAATATGCCATAACCACTTCCCAGTTTGCCGCCCTGCTGCAGATAGTCTGCAATCGCTCTCTGCAGCCCGGTCTTCCGGGGAAGTTCTTCCGGTTTCTTCTTCCACTCTGCGCCAAATACCCTCCAGCCATCCGGGAAAATCATCTCGCTTTTTTCTGCTGCAACCAGATGGAACCGATCCGCATACGCTTTCATATTTCCTTCCGGAAGGATCCGTACCAGATCCGGATCGATCAGCCAGGATTCCACACCAAACACGGTGTAATCCTTCGGAAAATGCTCTTTGAAAAATACTTCTGCCCGTGCAAATGCATCATCGAGAAGTTCCGGTTTCATCGGCCCTGCGGATGGAATATGCATATTGATCACGGTATCTCCCGGATGAATCTGTACACCATCCACCTCACAGTCTTCTTTTCCCTCAAACGGACGCAGTTCAAACTGCAATCTTCCCAGTCCAAACCGGGTCAGATTAAAGAATCCGTCATACCAGTGACCGACAAAATTGCCGTACACGCCATGAATCTCATAGCACTCCAGCATTTTCCATTTCATATCTTCCAGACTCTTATCGAAAACATCCATCGGAAGTCCCTGTTTTTCATACCGCACTTTCACTTCTTCCCAGCAGCAAAACAGCATCAGTGCGTCGAGAAGATAACGGTTGACACCAAATGTTTCTTCTCTTCCCTCTGTCTCTTCCAGTGTTTTTGTGAGAACGGAAAGTTCCCCGTCTGCTGTCATCACCTGTTCTGCGGTCTGTACGATCACATCCCAGTGACCTTCTTTTTCCAGCTGCTCTCTTGCATCGAGAAGCTGCCGGATACCTTCTTCCGGCAACTGTATCGTCGCCATCAGATCTGTCATCTGCTCTTTTGTCTCTGTCATTTGCTGCCTTCTCCTTTTCTCTTCCAACCAAACGCGAACCATGCGAGTTTTCGAAAGTTATCCATTTATGATAATTTTTCCACCTGATCCATCCAGATACGCACACAGGAATCGCTCGACATCCGCAGATCGCCTCTCGGAGATACAGCTACCGTACCGACTTTCGGTCCGTCCGGCAGACAGGAGCGCTTGAACTGCTGCATAAAGAATCTCCGGTAGAAGTTCTTTAACCACTTCAGGATCACTTCCCGGTCATACACGCCCTCAAAGGTCTGTACAGCGATCCGGAAGATCTTATCCGGTTCGTATCCCGCACGGAGCATATAATACAGGAAGAAATCATGCAGTTCATACGGTCCCACCAGATCTTCTGTTTTCTGTGCGATCTCGCCGTCTTTTGGCGGGAGCAGTTCCGGGCTTACCGGTGTATCCAGGATATCCAGCAGGATCTCGGAGAGCCGGTCATCCTCACAAGTATCCGCATAGTAGCGTACCAGATGGCGCACCAGTGTCTTCGGGATCGATGTGTTGACCGCATACATGGACATATGATCGCCATTGTAGGTTGCCCATCCAAGCGCCAGTTCCGACAGATCACCCGTTCCGATAACCATACCACCGGTCTGGTTTGCGATATCCATAATGACCTGGGTACGCTCTCTCGCCTGACAATTTTCGTAAGTCACATCATGGTTTTCCATATCATGTCCGATATCCCGGAAATGGATTGTTACCGCTTCGCGGATATCTACTTCCCGCAGTGTTGCCCCCAGTTTTTCCGTAAGGTCGCAGGCATTCCGATACGTTCTGTCTGTGGTTCCGAAACACGGCATCGTAACTGCGGTGATCTTTTCTCTCGGCATGCCGAGGAAATCAAATGCTCTGGCTGTTACCAGCAGTGCCAGTGTGGAATCGAGTCCTCCGGAGATACCGATGACCGCACTCTGGCTGTGAGTGTGTTCCAGACGTTTCTTCAGTCCCATCGCCTGGATCGTCAGGATCTCGTCACATCGTTTTTCACGCTCTTCTTTTCCTGACGGCACGAACGGTTTCCGTGGGAACGTTCTGGTCAGCTTTGTCTCTTCTTTTTCCAGTGCGAACGCAATCTCCTGATATCCGGTCGTATCTACTGCCGGATAGGTGGTCATTTTTCTTCGTTCCGTTACCAGACGGCGGATATCCAGATCGCCGTAAATTGTCTCATTGATAAAACGTTTCGCCTCTTTTAAGATCGAACCGTTCTCGCAGATCAGATTGTGTCCGCCAAATACCAGGTCTGTGGAGGATTCGCCCTCTCCGGCTGTTGCATAGATATAACCGCAGATCAGACGCGCCGACTGTCCTTTTACCAGTTCTCTCCGGTAGGTATCTTTTCCGGTGATTTCATCCCCTGCTGACAGGTTGATGATCACATTCGCACCTGCCAGTGCATGAGCCACGCTCGGCGGATTCGGTACCCAGAGATCCTCGCAGATCTCCACAGCCACTTTCATTCCAGACATCTGCGGACAGGAAAACAGCAGCTTTGTTCCGAAAGGCACGTTTTCTTCCCCGATCGTCACCATATGCGTCTCCGGGTCTGCCGGTGTAAAATGTCTTGCCTCATAATACTCGGCATAGTTTGGCAGATTCGTCTTCGGCACCAGACCAAGGATTTTTCCCCGGTTTAAGACTGCTGCCACATTGTACAGCTTTCCGTTATATTCCCATGGAAGTCCTACGATGATCAGCGCATCCACCTGGCTGGTTTCCCCTGCCAGCCATACCAGCTGTTCCTTCGCACTGTCCAGAAGCAGTGTCTGCCAGAACAGATCCTGGCAGGTATATCCGGTGATACAAAGTTCCGGAAATGCCATGATCTTTGCGCCCTCTGTCTCCATCTGACGGATCAGTTTCAGAATCTCCCCTGCATTGTATACACAGTCTGCCACCTGAATCTTCGGTGTGCCGGCTGCTGTTTTGATAAATCCGTGTCTCATAGCTTTCCTTTCCGCCTATTTTCTGGCAAGTTCGAGCAGTTCTTTCAGTTCATCTACGCTGAAGTTGTAGTTGGAGTTACAGAAATGGCAGTTCAGTTCGATCGGCTCACCGTCATCGATCATGCCCTGCAGTTCTTTTTCTCCCAGGCTGATCAGCACCTTTCCAACCCGTACTTTATCACAGTTGCAGTAGAAACTGGTCGGCACTTTCTCATTGATCTCCAGATCCATATCACCAAGCAGTTTTTCCAGCAGCATTTCCGGTGTATAACCCTGATCCAGAAGTTCGGTAACAGAAGTGATCTGTGCCAGATTTTTCTCCAGTTTCTCAATCACTTCTTCTTCTGCGTTCGGCATCAACTGCACGATAAATCCACCGGCCTGGCGGACAGTATTATCCTTCTCCATCAGTACGCCAAGTCCTACTGCGGAAGGCACCTGCTCACTGCTTGCAAAATAATAGGTCAGATCATCTCCGATCTCACCGGTCTTTAATTCCGTCTGTCCCACATATGGCTCTTTCAGACCCAGATCCTTAATTACGCTTAAGACACCAAGACCAAGCGCACCGCCCACATCCAGTTTTCCCTGTGCATTCGCCGGGAGCATGACTTCCGGATGGTTTACATAACCTTTTACTCTTCCTTTAGAATCAGAAGTCACCGTCAGACCTCCGATCGGCCCGCTACACTTGATCTGCAATGTCAGGACATCTTTGTCCCCTTTCATCATGATTCCCATCATCGCACCGCCGGTCAGCAGACGTCCCAGAGCCGCCGTTGCCACCGGGCTGGTATTATGATCCTTTCTTGCGGTCTCCACTACATCTTTTGTGTTAGCCGCAAAGGCGCGGATCTGTCCGTCAGCTGCGGTCGCTCTTACAATATAATCACTCATATCTGTTTCCTTTCTTTTTCTTTCATATAATTATTATGATACCAGGGTCAAAAGTTCAGAAATCTGACGCAAGCTTACTTGCTGGAAGTTTTCATACTTTCTGCAATTTCTTTATTTTGTACACTCTCTCGCAATAAAATAGATTCTCTCGCTGTCTTCCCGTACCGGTTCTCTGGTAAATGCATCGTAGATTGCTTCCACTTTCAGTCCTGCTTCCTCCAGTAATTCTTTCACTCTCTCCGGCTCATATGCTTTCTGGTAATGAAATTCTTCGTGCTTCCGGTAAAGATCGTCCTCTTCTTTAATAAATAATGTCAATGCATATTCATTGACCTGTGATTCCTCATCAAAACAGTTTTCCCAGATAAAACTTCCCTCTTCTCGGTTTTCTGCAATCGTCGTGTTGCCGATGACCTCCCGGTATTTGTACGGAGTATTCATATCAAAGACAAAGATTCCGCCCGGATCCAGATAATTGTTGACCAGCCGGAAGACCTCCAAAAGATCTTCTTCCTCCAGAATATAATTCATGCAGTCACAGATGCTTACAACAGCCCTGACCGTTCCATACAGTTCAAATTCCCGCATATCCTGCATCAGATATAAAATATCCAGACCGGATTCCACCCGTTTTTCCTGGGCGACCTCCAGCATATCCGGGGAATTGTCGATGCCGATCATATCGTACCCCTCAGCTGCCAGAAGTTCTGTCATACTTCCGGTACCGCAGCCAAGCTCCGCGATCAGTCCGTCTTCTATTCCATATTCTTTTAAAATACCGGTCAGATACGTACACCATGCCGGATAATCAATATTATCCATGAACAGATCGTATACACCGGCAAAACTTTCATAAGATTCTTCCATACTATCTCCTTTCTGACCTGTCGTTCCCTTTCTTCCGGTTTCCTGTTTTTCAAAACGTTTTTCAGAAGTAATACCTTCCACAAATCCAATCCCAGCGATTTGCGGAAGGTATCCGATTCCTCTTGTGTAACCTTGTAACTGTTCAGTATCTTCACAGGTACAGGAAAAATTGCATTAAAAATCACCTTCGGTGATGTCATTTTTGCTTGTATGTCTCAGGCTTTTGGCATATTCATGCCAAGACACCTCGTGGGGTAGTGGCTGCTGAATAGTTACACAACCTTTTCTTCCTGTATATTCTTTTCCGGTCCCTGTGCCTTTTTCTTTCCAAACCATAAAAACAGTACCACGCCGGCAATCGCAGTGAAAATAGCGATAAACTGGGATGTGGACAGACTTCCCACATTTCCCCTTTCCAGATCCCCACGGAAGAATTCCAGGACAAATCTTCCCACACTGTAACAAACCAGATACAGCCCTGCCACCTGTCCGTCACCTTTTTTCTTTCCTGCAAACCACATCAGGAAGATGCAGTTCAGAAAATCCAGCCCGCTGGAGATCAGCTGAGTCGGAATCAACGGCACGTTGTTCGGCGCATAAGCAGAATCGTGGAAAATAATATGAAATGCACTGTTTGTCTCTTTTCCATAGCAACATCCTGCCAGAAAACACCCGATTCTTCCAAATCCCTGTGCCAGTGCCACCGACGGCATAACCAGATCGAAATATTTCATAAATTTCAGTTTTGCCACCTTACAGTAGAGCCATGCGGCAAGGATTCCTCCGATGATTCCTCCATAAACCACAAAACCGTTCCGTGCATCTTTCAAAAGGGAAGGATCTTTAAGAATCGCCGGAAGCTGCGTGATCAGATACAGAAGCTTTGCTCCTCCAAATCCACCGATCACCGCCCAGACCGTCACATAGAAGACTTTGTCCGGATCCAGCGCATATTTTTTCGACCGGTACGTGGCACTGAAGTATGCCGCCAGCACACCGATGGCAATCATCAGTCCATATCCGTAGATTGTGATCGGACCAATGGAAAACAATTCATTTTTCATGGATATCTCCTTTTATGTTTTATCTTTTCGCGTCCCCCTTATTATATCAGCATGCCCCGTCCGGTACAATCAAATTATTATCAAAATTATAATCCACATCTTCCAGTTCTTCGGCATGTGCTACCGGATACCAGCGAATCTCTTCCGGATGCTTTTTCAGGATCTTTCTCCCTCCCTGATCTCCGGAGAGTGCCCTGAGATCAGGAAGATATTTTCTGGAAAACCAGACTGGATTACCGGGCGTTTCACCATGGCAGACACTGCCCAAGTCTGCATGCTGTTTTTCCATTTCGCAGACAAATCCTTCCATAGTTTTCTCGCCAAGCCAGGGCTGATCTGCTGTAAAAAATACAAATGCTTCCGCATCGTCTGCTTCCTTCAGCCCGTTTTTTATAGTCCAGGATGCACCGTCCCTGCTTTCCGGTGAAAATACTGTCCGGTGGGCAAATGGTCTTCCCTGTTCCAGAAGTTCTTCATACTGGCTGACCAGCACAATTTCCCAGTCACTGTGCCGTTCGCATATTGCAGCCAGCCGTTCAAGGACATGCCGGTACATCGGTTTCCCATCGATCGGATAAAATAGTTTATTACTGCCAAAACGGCGGCTGTTTCCAGCCGCCATATAAATCATTCGAATTCTCATTTTTTCAGGAGTCCCATCGCAATCTTTTCGCTTGTGATCGGCAGTTCCCTGAACCACAGACCGGTTGCATTATAGATTGCATGCGCCAGTGCCGGTGATGGCGTATTAATAACGATCTCACCGATGGATTTGGCCCCGAACGGTCCTGTCGGTTCGTAACTGCTCTCAAACTCCACACGCAGTTTTCCCATATCCAGACGGGTCGGAACTTTATACTGCATGAAGGAATTATTTCTCAACTGTCCTTTCGGGCTGTACTGAATATTCTCATACAGTGCCATACCGATTCCCTGCACAAGACCTCCTTCCACCTGAACCCGTGCCAGATTCGGATTGATGACCGTGCCACAGTCCACAACTGCCACATAATCAAGAACCTCTACATGACCGGTCTCTTTATCCAGTTCAATCTCTACCATACCTGCCATAAACGGAGGCGGGGACACCGGTGAACTGCTGTCTTCCACAGCTTCCAGGGCATTGCTACTTCCGCACATGGAACTGGTACCGATCTGGGTAAGAGAAACTTCTTCACCGGTAGCCAGACGTTTTACACTGTCTCCGGCGAATTCCAGTTCCTCACTTTCACAGTTCAGGATCTTTGCAGCTTCCTGCACGATCCGTTCCTGTAATTTTCTGCAGGCCTTTTCTACCGCACGTCCGGTAATATACGTGGTACTGGATGCATAAGATCCGGAATCATACGGAGATGTATCCGTATCCGCACCGCTGACGATCACATTTTCAATCGGGCACATCATACATTCTGCTACCATCTGTGCCAGAATCGTATCACAGCCGGTTCCCATATCTGCCGCACCGATTGCAAGGGTGTAGATGCCGTCTTCGTTCAGTTTGATATCCGCAGACCCCACATCCACACCGGAGATACCGGAACCCTGCATGGACATGGCCATTCCCACGCTTCGCACTTTACCGTTTCCCATATCTCTTGCCGGATATTTGTCTTCCCAGCCGATCATCTTTGCTGCACGCTCCAGACAACGATCCAGTGCACAGCTGTTACTTACCTCATCGTAATAAGAATGCATCTGCACCCCTTCACGTACCATGTTCATCTCACGAACCTTCAGAGGATCTATGCCGATCTTTGCCGCCAGCTGATTGACTGCGGATTCTACCGCAAACTGCCCCTGAGTTGCTCCGTATCCACGGTATGCACCTGCAGACATCACATTACTGTAAACTACGTCATAGGAAAAACGATGAGCCTCCAGAGATCCTTCGTATAACGGAATGGATTTGTGTCCGGACAGGCCAACCGTTGTCGGACCATGTTCCCCATACGCACCGGAATTGGATAACGTATATACATCGATCGCGCGGATCTTACCATTTTTCATTGCTCCCAGCCGTACGGTTACTTCCATCTCATGCCGTGGGGAAGATGCGGTCTGGGATTCCTGTCTGCTGTAAATGATCATAGACGGTTTTCCGGTCTTCCAGGTGACAAAAGCCGGGAAAACTTCCGCTACCACCGACTGTTTTGCCCCGAATCCACCGCCGATTCTCGGTTTGCTGACACGGATCTTTGATTTTGGTATTCCCAGGGCATTGGACAAGATTCTTCGTACATGAAAGACGATCTGTGTGGAACTCACCACATTCAGTCTGCCATAAGCATCCATAAAGCAGCAGGTACGGAAAGTCTCCATCATCGCCTGCTGATCTGCTTTTACATGATAGGTCTCTTCCACCATCACTTCACAGTCTTTGAAAACGGCTTCCACATCCCCGTAACCGCTGGTTCCTGTTGCCACCAGATTACGCTTATTATCTGCTCCCACCGGACATAATGCTTTCCAGTTTTCTTCCGGGTGAACCAGAATCTCATTATCTTTGGCTTTGTGAAAATCCAGAATGGCCGGTAGAACTTCGTACTGTACTTTAATGATTTTCAGTGCTTTGTCTACGCACTCCTCATTCTCTCCCGCTACGATGGCCACCGGATCCCCCACATAGCGTACATGCTGATCCAGGATCTGACGGTCATAGGGACTTGGCTCCGGATAGGTCTGTCCGGCCATGGTAAAACGCTGGGTTGGTACATCTTCCCAGGTATACACAGCTTCGATTCCCGGAACCTTCTTTGCTGCATCTGTTTTTATTGACAGAATATTTGCGTTGGCATGCGGGCTTCGAAGTACTTTTACCACCAGACAGTCAGCCGGAGCCACATCCTGTGTAAAGACCGGTTTTCCTGTTACCAGCGCCATTGCATCTTTTTTCATCACCGGTTGTCCTACTACCTGCATACTGCACCTTCTTTCTCTTTTTTATAAGCAAGAAACTGCTGGATTCCCCGGAGCTGTCCTTCGTATCCGGAACAACGGCATAGATTTCCTGCCAGATATTCTTTTATTTCTTCCTCGGATGGATCCGGATTCTCACGAAACAGTGCCAGTGCGTTCATGATCATGCCCGGATTACAGAAACCGCACTGTTCTGCTCCCTGATTGGCGATAAATGCACCGAACTCCGCCGCTTCCTCCTGCAGTCCTTCCAGAGTATCTACTTTATGGCCGGATACTCTCGCCACCAGAGTGGAACAGGAAAGTACCGGTTTGTCATCTACAAATACTGTACACAACCCGCAGTTTGCCGTCTCACATCCTCTTTTCACACTTTTACACCCATGGGCACGCACAAAATCCAGCAGGAGCATCCCCGGCTGAATCTCTTCTGTGATTTTTTTACCATTTAACGTCATCTGGATCTTCATACCGTTATACCTCCTGCATCTTTTCTATCTGTTTGAGCCCTCTGCAGATCAGAACTTCTGCCAGATGGCTTCGGAATTCTTTTCCCGCACGCATATTTCCTTCTGTCGGAAACTGTGCAGCCAGCTCTCCTGCCAGTGCTTCACTGCCCTTTTTCTTCCAGTCAGCCTCGGATACACACTGACAGACTGCTCTCGACGGCCGGGCACCGACTGCCGTATAGATCTGTCCGTCCCGTAACGAAATACCACAAGTCAGTACCGGAAAATCTGTTTTTGAATTTCTGTGAGACAGATAGACACTTGTATCCCCATGTTTTTTCACGATCAGGCGCACCAGAATATCCCGATTCGGTTTTTGCCTGGCAAATTCGGCAAGGGGAATGCAGCCGCCTTTGTACAGTTCCACCCAGGTATCCAGTGCCAGGAAACAGGTCAGTACATCCGAGAAACCAAATCTTCCGAAAATACTTCCGCCAACGGTTGCCAGATTCCGGAACTGTACACCGACTATACTTCTTACGCTCTCACTGACTGCACCGTTTGTGTAGCTATTCAGTCCCTCGTGCTGCTCCAGCTGCCGCAGAGTTGTCATACAGCCAATGGAAAATTCTTCCTCATTTTCCTCGATGGTATTCAGTCCCAGATTGGACAGATCGATGGCTGTCGGAACCATCCGGCTTCCCATCTTCAGCCACAGCATGCCGCCGATGATACAGTTTCGCTTCTTCTGATTCAATTCATACGCCTGCTCCAGGCTTTCTGCCATCACGTATTCTTTTATTTTAATCATGTATTTCAATCACCTCTTTATTCTTGATGTTTGCAATATTGGACATAATTCACCTATCATAAACAGTATACATGAAAATGCAGAAAGGGTAAAGAAAAAAATGTCATGAAAAATGCTTTGCTTTTTTCATGACATTTCCTATTATAATGTGCCCTGTAAACACTTTAAACCCGCGCTCCTGTATGCAGCAGCTGATTTGCATTTTTGATTCTCTCCTGAGTCGGCGGATCGATACCTTCGAGCGGATACTCATAACCGAGTTCTTTCCATTTGTACGCGCCCAGTGTGTGATACGGCAGTACTTCTACTTTCTCTACATTGTGAAGAGACTGGATAAATGCATCCAGACGAATCAGATATTCGTCTTTGTCGCTTCGTTCCGGTACCAGTACATGTCGGATCCACATTGGTTTTCCGATTTCATCAAGGTATCTTGCCATATCCAGAATGTTCCGGTTGGTCTGACCTGTGAGAATCTTATGCTGTTCGTCATCAATATGTTTGATGTCCAGCATCACAAGATCCGTCACTTCCAGAAGTTTTCTGATCTTCTCAAAACGTTCTCCCTCTCTGGTAAAAGGGTTGCCACTGGTATCTAATGTGGTGTGGATTCCCTGGGCTTTTGCTTTCTGGAAAAGTTCCGTCAGGAAATCCAGCTGCAACATCGGTTCTCCGCCGGAGACCGTAATTCCACCTTCTTTTCCCCAGTACCCTTTATAGCGGACTGCTTTTTTCAGCAGTTCCTCTGCGGTATAAGGTGTTCCGACTTTCATATCCCAGGTATCCGGATTATGACAAAACTGGCAGCGCATCGCACATCCGGACACAAAGATCACATATCGTACCCCCGGTCCGTCCACAGAGCCAAAACTTTCCAGTGAATGAATATATCCTGTCAGTTCTTTCTTTTCTTCTGACATAAGCTCCTCCATCTCTTTTTCTTCTTATTATATCATGATTCGCACCTTCGGTGCTTGACGCTGCTTTCGCAGCTATCATGATCGACATTCGCCGCTCCCGATGAATAAGCTGCGCTTATTCCCGCTCGCTAACGCTCATTATATCATAGAAAACATTTGGCGATACAGCTTTTCACTGCACCGCCAAATGTTTTTCTTTATATGATTGTTTTCAATTCGTTATTATTCTCTTACCTGAATCTGCCAGACAAATTACATTGTTTTGTGGCAGGTTCTTGCGATAACATCCAGCTGCTGTTCACGAGTCAGGTCGATGAACTTAACAGCATATCCGGATACACGGATTGTGAAGTTTGCGTATTCCGGTTTCTCCGGATGTTCCATAGCGTCGATCAGTTTTTCTGTACCGAATACGTTTACGTTCAGGTGATGTGCACCCTGATCGAAGTAACCATCCAGGATGTGTACCAGGTTGTTGACTCTTTCGTCATCGTCATGACCCAGTGCGCTCGGGCTGATGGTCTGTGTATTGGAGATACCATCCAGTGCCAGTTCGTATGGCAGCTTAGCAACAGAGTTCAGGGAAGCCAGCAGGCCGCTCTTCTCTGCGCCGTATGATGGGTTAGCTCCTGGTGCCAGAGGCTCGCCTAGTTTTCTACCATCCGGCAGAGTACCGGTAGCTTTACCGTATACTACGTTGGATGTAATAGTCAGGATAGATGTTGTCGGCTCAGAATCTCTGTATGTATGGCATTTGTTCAGTTTGTGCATGAATGTTTTCAGCAGCCAGATAGCGATATCGTCTGCACGGTCATCGTCGTTACCGTATCTTGGGAATTCGCCTTCTGTCTCGAAATCTACTACAACACCGTCTTCGTCACGGATTGCTTTTACTTTTGCATATTTGATAGCACTCAGAGAGTCTACTACGTGAGAGAAACCAGCGATACCGGTAGCAAATGTACGTCTTACATCTGTATCGATCAGGGCCATCTCTGCTGCTTCGTAGTAATATTTGTCATGCATGTAGTGAATCATGTTCAGAGTATCTACATACAGTTTAGCCAGCCAGTCCATCATGGTGTCGTAATGTTTCATTACTTCATCATAATCCAGATATTCAGCTGTGATCGGTCTGTAAGCAGGTCCTACCTGAACTTTTGTCTTCTCATCGATACCACCGTTGATTGCGTACAGTAAGCATTTTGCCAGGTTCGCACGTGCACCGAAGAACTGGATCTCTTTACCGGTCTGAGTAGCGGATACACAGCAGCAGATGCTGTAGTCATCGCCCCATACCGGACGCATAACATCGTCGTTTTCGTACTGGATGGAACTTGTTGTTACAGAAATTCTTGCTGCGTAATCTTTGAAAGATTCCGGCAGTCTGGAAGAATAAAGAACAGTCAGGTTCGGTTCCGGAGACGGTCCCATATTTTCCAGAGTATGCAGGAAACGGTAATCGTTCTTTGTTACCATGGAACGTCCGTCCTGTCCCATACCACCAACTTCCAGAGTAGCCCATACCGGGTCACCGGAGAACAGTTCTGTATAGGAAGTAATTCTTGCGAATTTTACCATTCTGAACTTCATAACCATATGGTCGATCAGTTCCTGTGCTTCTTTCTCTGTCAGAACGCCTGCTTTCAGGTCTCTCTCGATATAGATATCCAGGAATGTGGATACACGACCAACACTCATTGCTGCTCCGTTCTGAGTCTTGATTGCTGCCAGATATCCGAAGTACAGCCACTGTGCTGCTTCTTTTGCGTTTTTCGCCGGTACGGAAATATCGAATCCGTAAGATGCAGCCATTTCTTTCATTTCGTTCAGAGCTTTCATCTGATCTGCAAGTTCTTCACGAAGACGGAAATCAGTTCCTTTCATTCCATGTCTTTCGTAACGTTTCATATCGTAGTGTTTTTTCTCCAGCAGGAAATCGATACCGTACAGAGCTACACGACGGTAATCGCCTACGATACGTCCACGACCGTAAGTATCCGGCAGACCGGTAATGATTTTATTGTGACGGGCAACTTTCATCTCGTCAGTATAGATATCGAATACACCCTGGTTATGTGTTTTATGATATTTTGTGAAGATTTCATGCAGTTTCTCACTCGGTGTATATCCGTGTGTTGTGCAGGCTTTCTCAGCCATCTTGATTCCACCGTAAGGCATGAATGCTCTCTTCAGCGGTTTGTCTGTCTGCAGACCAACGACTGCTTCCAGATCTTTCATGCTTTCATCGATATATCCCGGGCCATATGCTGTGATACCGGAAACTACTTCTGTTTCCATATCCAGAACGCCGCCTTTTGCACGTTCTTCTTTCTGCAGCTCCTGCAGTTTTCCCCACAGTTTATCTGTTGCCTCTGTAGGTCCCTCCAGGAAAGTTTCATCTCCGTCATATGGTGTGTAGTTGCACTGAATAAAGTCACGTACATCTACAGAATTAACCCAGTTTTTACCCTGGAAGCCTTCCCACTGTTCAAACTTAGCCATTGCATATCCTCCTGTGTTTGTGTGTATTTACATTGTTATCTTTTTGTCAAGTGTAGTATAACATCACTTTTTTCAAAAAACAAATAGAAAATAATCCCAAATCCATGAAATATAGGCATGTATGCATTTTTGTACAATTTTTGGCAGATATTGTATTTATTCAGGAACAATTTCCATATCTTGTGTTTTTTATCCTTTGTTTCTGTTTTTCTTCTCTGTTTCATAAGATTTCAGTGCCTTCATGGCGATTCCGGACATCGGATAAAGCATAATAATATTAAACACGGTCATCAGACCCACGCCGACGTCTCCAAGATCCCACACCACCGTGTATGCTGCCAGTCCGCCGATAAACATCATCACCAATGCAAGTACTTTATAGAGATTCTGCGGCAGCATTCCATCTCCAAACAGATATGATATATTTGATCTTGCATAATATAAAATACCGAGAAAAGTGGAGAAACTGAACAGCCAGAGTGTCGCTGCAATGAAAATCACACCATACTGTCCCAGATGGTAGCCCATTGCTGCCTGTAAAAGTTCCATTCCTACCGCCCCTTCGGTCAGGCTTTCCGGCGTCAGAAGCATGATCATCGCCGTACAGCTGCAGATCACGATCGTATCAATAAAAACTCCCAGTGCCTGGGTCAGCCCAAGTTTTACCGGTTGATCGCTTTCTGCTGCCGCTGCCGCACAGGGGGCTGAGCCGGAACCGGCTTCGTTGGAAAACAAACCACGTTTCACACCATTCATCACCACTGTACCAAGTCCTCCTGCCACTGCCTGACGAATACCAAACGCTTCCTCAAAGATTCTGGAAAACACTCCCGGAAGGGCAGAAAAATTCATACAGATCAAAATCACAGTAATCAGAAAATAACATCCTGCCATAACCGGTACCAGCACATCCAGCACTTTTACCGTTGCAGTTTTTCGAAAAATGATCACTGCCGCAAGTGCTACCAGAACCACTGTGGTATAGATTGGCGGAATGTGAAAGGCATTATGGAATGCAGAAGTTACGGAATTGCTGATAACCTGACTGATTCCACACCAGCAGATCAGTCCGGAGATTGCAAAGAGAACGGATATCCCCACATAACGTTTCTTTTTTCCTCCCCGCTTTTCCTGTATAAATCTGTGCATATAATAGGCCGGTCCACCACGGTAGCCACCATATACCGGGTCTTTTTCTTTATAGATCTGTGCAAGAGTTGCTTCCACAAAGGCCGTGGACGAGCCGATGAGTGCCGTCACCCACATCCAGAAAACCGCACCTGCTCCTCCGGCGGAAATTGCCGCAACCACACCGACTAGGTTTCCCATACCGACACGTGTAGCGGTAGAGACGATCAGTGTCTGTAATGCCGACAATGTACTGTTATGGCTCTCCCCTTCCGCCTTTCCCTTTTTTTCAAACAATGTATGCAGCATGTCCGGAAACAGACGGATGGGAAGAAATCTCGTCCGGATCGTAAACCAGATTCCTGCCGGAATCAGTATCAGTACGAGCAGGGAAAGCCGAAAAGAACTTCCTCCCGGAAGCGGAAGCACGATCCAGTCACCCCATAAAAACTGATATACTTTTTCAATTATCGCTATCATATGACTTATCCTTTTCTTTTTTATTCTCCTGCTGAGAGGATTGGACGGATTACCTTGGAAGATTCCTGTGTTTTTCTGTTTTTCTGCGGATACTTCCGGTAATTGCGGTATTTTCTGTATTTGCGATGTTCCGGTTTTCTGATTTCTGCACCGTTATTCTCCTGACGGACTGCAACTTCTTTTACCTGCTGTTCCTGTTTCTCTTCTGTCAGCACCTTTTCTGCCACCGGAATCTCTGTGTTTTCCGCATCCGGTTTCTGCTGCGCCGGATTCTGTGATTTTGTTTCCTGTTTTCTTGTGTGTACCTGCAGTCTTGTTGCCTGCACAGGATGTGCATTTCCCTTCTGCTGTTTTTTTCCATGGAATTTCTTTTGCTGATCAGGTTTTTCTCTCTCTTCACCGGATTCCTTTTCCGCTTTTTCCATTTTTTCTGGTTTTTCTTTCTTTTCTTTTTTTTCTGTTTTTGAAGGTTTTTCTTCTTCCAGATCTTCCTTTGCTGCTGCAATATCTGACGCAGTCTTCACATTTTCTCCACGTTCTGCCCAGTAACCTGTCAGGATCGCAAGACCTTTATCCTCAGACACAATATAATATGTCTCGTTTTTACCTTCATTTTCACTGATCAGATATCCCAGATATGTGGACAATTGAAAATCCAGTGCATTTTTCACACCGACTTCAACTTTTTGTAATACGATCTTTCCTTTTGTCTGATTCAGTTTTTCGTGAAGACCGAAGGTAAGTGTGGATGCGTTTTCACTGTAGAAAATACACACACAATCCTTCTTGCCAAGCTGATCCACCCCATACATTCCGTCAGCTTTTACATTTTCATAATCTACGAGATAATATGCCATAATTTTTTCTCCATTTCTTCCATGTTTGTGAAGTACTATTCTTTCAACCGCACATTATTTTATTCTACCCTTTCCCGGCATTACTGTCAAACGCTCTGTGCATTTCTCTGCTACTTTTTTCTCTTACAGCTTTCCCAATGATCCATTGGTAAATGCCTGTATTATCATACACACCAAATGTTTATCCAGATGTACGTACTTTAGAGCGTGTCTGAAAAATCATTCCCGCAATCTGCACGCACAAAAAAGACGAATCTACTGAAAATGTATGATTCGTCTTTTTCCTTTTTCATATTGGCTGTCGATGGTTTCCCCCATCAGAACTTTCCGGATGTTCCTCCATGGCTTCTTCCTGAAGAGCTTGTCTGTGTGGAACTTCCGCAGCAGTCTGCATGTTTATCTGATTTGTAGAATTTTTCTCCTATGATCTGCGGCTTTTGTACCTGACTGTTGTTATTCTGAACACCTGTAACTGTTAATTTTCTTCACAGTTACGATTTCTTTTTTGCGGCCCGGATCAGTTCCTCCAGTCCTTTGTTGCATTCTCCGATAGGCACATCGGCACAGATCACTTTTTTGCATTTTTCCATAACCTGCAGTGCTTTCTGCAGATGCTCCCGGGTGATCCGGTAAAAAGGTTCCTCTGTAATCACCTCGGTGGCCAGCAGGCGAGCCAGCTGATAGTCCACGTCGTTGGTATACAGGATACCTGTTGCAAAAGGGATATTGTCCTTTTGCAGCTTCCTGTAGATGGGGATCCCCCTTCCGCATCCGGCGATCACGAAGACCTCCGGCTCTCCCTCAACCTTTGGAAGCTCAATACTTCCAAATCTTGGGTCATAAAAGCCATTCTCGATTCCGTATAATTCCCGGATGGTCTGCTCCTCAAAGATCTGTTCCGGAGTTCCGTAATAGCAGACATGATCTCCTTTTACACAAAGGATCTGATCTGCAATCTTCTGGGCCAGATCGATCTCATGAAGGGACATGATCACGGTTATGCCCTTTTCTTTTGCCATAGAACGGAGAATGGATAACAGTTCCAGCTTATGACGGATATCCAGAAAAGAGGTAGGCTCATCCAGCACGATGATCTCCGGTTCCTGGCAGATAGCTCTTGCCAGAAGGACTCTCTGACGCTGCCCGTCACTGATGGCATTAAAATCCCGGCTTCCCAGTTCTTCTGCATGGACGATCCGCATGGCCTCATCCACTTTATCCTCGTCTTCCCGGCTTAAGATACCCAGGCGACCTGTATAAGGATAGCGACCGGTTGCCACAATATCATGACAGGTCATCAGTTCCGGCCGCATGCGCTCTGTCAGAACTACTGCCATTCTGGTGGAAAGTTCCTTGTAAGAAAGCTTGTGCAGATCATTCTCCTCATACAGAACCTTACCGCCAAGTATCTTCAGCTGTCTGGTGATACTCTTTAAAATTGTTGATTTTCCGGATCCGTTCGGTCCGATCAGTGTGACAATCTCTCCTTTATGGATACCTACCTGAATCTGATCGATCAGAGGCTTTCCGTTATATCCCACCGTCAGCTGATCCAGATGAAAATAATATTCTCCCATGTCAGTTTCCTTTCTTCCGGTGCAACATCATGAAAATAACCACCGGCGCACCAAATATCGAAGTCACGGTACTGATATTCAGTTCCAGCGGTGCAAATGCCATACGCGCGATCAGATCACACATCATACAGAAGACACCGCCACCCAAAAATGTGGCAGGAATGACGATCAGTGGCCGGGAAGTTCCAAGACTTCTCTTTACCAGATAGGGAACAGCGATTCCCACGAAAGAAATCGGTCCGGCAAATGCAGTCACACATGCAGAAAGCACACTGGAAGTCAGTATCAACATAATCCTGAAAAAGCGAATATTCACACCCATACTCTGGGCATAGGCTTCTCCCAGCTGGTAAGCTCCGATCGGCTTGGACATGAAAAATGTAATAAGGATCGTCACTCCGATGACAACTGCCGCCACCTTCACATTGCTCCAGTTCATACCTGAAAAGCTTCCCTGGCTCCATCCGTGAAGATTGACAATATCCGAGTCCTCTGCAAAAGTCACCACAAAATCCGTAACAGCTGAACAAATATAACCGATCATGATACCGGCTACTAACAGAGTTGCCATATGATGGATCCGCCTGGACACCAGAAGGATAAAACCTGTGGCGATCAGAGAACCGATAAAAGCTGCTATGATCAGCGTATAAGAAGATACCACCTGAAACCGTCCCAGAAAATAAATCATCGCCAGAGCTACCACCATTTTGGCTCCGGAGGAAATACCGAGCACAAAGGGCCCTGCAATAGGATTTTCAAAGAAGGTCTGTAATAAAAATCCGGAAAGAGAAAGTGCTCCCCCAAGGATGGCCGCCATCAGAATTCTTGGCAGACGGATCTTCCAGATAATGTTATATTCCATCTTATTTCCTTCCCGAAGAAAAATAATCTTTAAGATCTTTGGGATAGAGATATCCACATTTCCGGTATTGATATTCAAAACAGTGATCACGCAGAATGCCGCCAGCAGTACGAGAAATACCGATGTATACCGGCTTCTGCGCAGAAAATTTTCATAATGAAAATCGGTTGCCCCCTGAAGGGCTTCTTTTCGTTTTTTCATGATTTCTCCTGTTACTTATCACTTACTTTAGTAAGGAATGTCATGTCTTTCTCATCTCCGTCGGTTAACATCAGATGAAAATCTGTGATCAGCTGACCAACGATATCCGTTGCCTGATACATATATTTTCCTACACACCATACATTGCCTTCCTGAACAGCTTTGAAGTCCTCAAACAATTCGTTCTTTGCAACCAGTTCGTCTACGGACTGGATGGGATTGTCAATAGTGGCATTGTATACCAAATAATCGGCATCTGCTGCAGCTGCATAGAATTCCTCCATGCTCATGGATACGGAAGCACTGGTTGTCTCCACACTGTCCAGATCCTGGAATACGTATCTTCCGCCTGCCAGCTCGATCATGCTTGGAATATAATCCTGGGTTCTTCTCACTACAATAGAACCGTCCGTACTTACAAAGAAAAATGCCACCGTCTTTTCCGTATTTTTAAAGTCTTTCAGGTCGCCGATTACCTTGGCCTGTTCATCAAAGAAACTATATGCCTCTTCTTCCTTATCTAACATAGCGCCATACAGCTTGATCCATTCTGTTCTTGCCAGAGGATGGGTCTCGTAGCTGGAGCGGTCGATAAATACCGGAATATCCAGGTCTTCGATCATCTCCTGTACTTTCGGTGTGTGGAGAATCATAGTGGATTCAATAGCCACATCGCAATCCTGATCTACCAGCATCTCATAATCCGGCTCGCTGTATTTTCCTGCAAACTGGATCTTCCCGTCTTCCATGGCCTGTTTGGCCTCTTCGATATACCAGCCGGAGGCATCGATTCCACTCATCTTGATGTTATCCATGGAATCCAGTGCACGGAAAAGCGCCATAGTGGAGCTGGCTGCCAGATAAATCTTATCCAATGGTTTCTGCAGCACGATGATACTGTCATCCAGACCTTCGGGAGCCTCCGCTCCCTCAGGCACCAGAAGATACTGTGCACTGTCATGTACATCGATCAGCTGATAATCATTCTCATAATAGTAGACATCATAGCACTCCGCATAGTCCAGTTTCAGTTTTCCCTGACAGTTCAGACCGGAAACTTCCGGAGCATCCGGAGCATCTGTCAGATAAGATGTTTCGCTGTCAGATGTACTCTCTGTTTCTTTGGCATCGTCTGTTTCTTCTGTATCTGCCGTATCGTTTTCCTGCTGTCCCTCTGTTTTGATATCATCTGCCTCTGTTGTCTGTGTTTCTTTAGAACCTGTGGAACTGCTCTCTCCTGCACCAGTTCCGCAACCTGTCAACATCAGGGCTGCCGCAAGGAAAATGGCTGCCATACGGCTGCATGCTGTATATGTTTTTTTTCTCATCTTTTTTCCTCGATTATGTACGATTACCGGAAAACGGTCAGCCTCCATTCGAAAAGGCTCACCGCTTCCGGTAATTCGTTTTTTTATGTTCTTCTTGGTGACTATTTATTGAAATTTACTTTGTCTTACTCTTCGCAGCTTTTACCGCTTTATTATATAATTGATCGGTCTTCTTGCTGCATCCGAATACGGCCCCGTATACTTTCAGCCATTCTGCTTTTGCGAGTTCGGATTTTTCATCTGCAGAACGGTCGATGATCAGCGGTATTCCAAGAGTTGCAAAATTATCTGCCAGAGAATCCAGTACAGAGGTGGCTTCTGTTTCGCTATCACCAGTAACATCGTTTACCGTCTTACTGTCTTTCTTTTTTGTAGTATCCACAGTTTTCTTATCGGTGCTGTCTGTCTTTGTTGTCTTACCATCTTTCCCTTCTTTTACTGCTTTCTCTGTCTCGCTTCCCGACAGGATCTCGGAGGATACAATTGCAAGATCAATCTTATTTTTTACAATTTCTCTAAACTTCAGATCGTCTGCCGATCCTGCATAGACCATATCTTCTTTTTCCAGTGCTTTGTTGACTGCTTCGATATCTGTCTCATCCTGATCATATCCAACTGCTGCAATCTTTTTCAGAAGTTTCAGGTCATCCATGGTATTCAGCGACTCCTCGGAATCCACATACGCATGTTTCACCGGCAGATGGATGACGATCATTTCTTTTTCGATTCCAACCGGCAGTTCCACATCAGAATCTTCCGGAACGATCAGGTATTTGACAACATTTGCCTTATACAGATCTGCAATAATTTCTTCCTGTGTCTGTACAACTGCCTCTCCCTCATCGTTATAGGTAATACTCTGTGTATCTGATTTCTTACTGTCTTCATTATCTCTTTTGATTGCTATCTTTACAGCTTTCTTTTTGCCACTCTTATTGTTTTTCTTGCTGTCAGTTTTTGTACTTGTTTTTTCAGAATCTTTTGTCGCGGTTTCTTCTTTCAGTTTCTCCGGATCTTTGTCTGTATCTTTTGTCATATCAATTTCCAGGAGTGTTACATCCTTATCATAGTGATAGATTTTGAAATATTTCGCATAGTCCAGTTTTGTTTCTGATTTGTATTCCAGACCGATGATATCCGGTGCTTTTTCATCCAGTTTTTCATTACTTCCGAAATTCCGTCCGCTGCTGCTTCCATCAGCAGATACACTTCCGTCACCGGCTTCATCCGCTGCTGACAGATAAACCAGGATACTGTAGGTGATCTCATGCGCCGTACTCATCTTGGTAGTCATACCGATGATACTGTTGTTCTTGTTCAGTTCCACCGGAATGACAAAAATGGATTTTCCGCCGGTATGGGTTGGCAGATATTTTTTGCCGTTTGCTTTTACATACTGATAAGCAGAACTGCTGAATACAATGGTAGCCAGTGCCTGTCCATTTTTTATCGTTACTTTATCACAGGTGATATTTACCCTTCCGCTACCGCCGGACCAGCTGAATTTGTCCGGTTTATATACGCCGTCTTTCAGTTTTGTCTTGCTGTTTACGGCTTTTGTGGAACCGCTGGTATCGGATTCATACTTGGATTCGGTATCCGGTTTTGTATCTACTGTTGTGGTAGTATTTCCGGTTGTATTTCCACTTCCGTTTGTATTATTATTTCCACCGTTTGTACTGCCGTTATTCGGATTACCACTGTTTCCGTTATTTCCATTATCACCGTTAGACACATCACCGAGCTTTTTCAGATCTTTGGAGCTAAATGTGATTGTTCTGTCATACCATTTATTATGGCTTTCGGAATGGGAAGCTACGGTAATTGGTTTATCCAGTGCGGATACCGGAATCTCATAAGTTCTTCCTGTTTTTGTTACTCCATCCAGTATGTAAGCAGCTGTTCCGTTATATTTGATCCACTGAGCTTTATTGTTTGCCGCATCTGCCGCGGTTCCCATATACAGGTAATCATATCCAACACCACTTAACGTGATCAGTGCTGTCATTTTACCATTTTTTACGGTCAGCTTTGTTCCAACCACTTTGAACATTGCTGCTCCGGTTACTGCACTTGTGCTGTAAATACCATCTGCAGGTGTTCCTTCTGCCGGAATATCTCCTGTCTTTTTCAGGTTTTTGGAACTGATCGTGATGGTTCGATTATACCACTTCTGCTGACGCTCGGAATGAGATGCTATTGTGAGCGGTGTATCCAGTGCAGATACCGGCATCGTATAAGTTCTTCCTGTCTTGGTCTCGTCGCCCAGTGTATAGGTATCTGTTCCGCTGTATTTGATCCAGTTGTCTGTATGCGTTGCTGCATCTGCTGCGGTTCCCATATACAGATAATCGTAACCTTCACCACTTAATGTGATGACTGCGCTCATCTTACCATTTTTTACAGTCAGTTTGACTCCGACCACTTTGAACATCGATGCTCCGGTCTCGGCGGTTGTGCTGTAGATACCGTCTGACGGAACGTTAGATGGGGCCGGTGTAGGTGTTTCAGTTGGTTTTGTATCAATATCCGGTGCTTTTGCATCCTTATACGGATCATTATAGCTTTCTACCGGACTAATGACTTCACCTACATCCGTACAAGCCTCTGTCATTTCACCCGGAGAAGGAATTGTCAGCGTATATGTGCCTTCTGACCATTTTCCGGTCTTTGTGCTATAAAGAACATAAGACATTGTCTTTCCTGTAATCTCATTGGTAAATCCATCATGTATGAATCCATAGGATTCATTATCTAATTTCCAGAGTGACAGATAGTTTCCACCATTTCCACTCTTGATTGCCTGACTAATTTCTTCTCTGGTTCCCAGGTACATTCTGTTATAATCAGTACTGTCTGTGGCAATTACCAAATGACCTAAAGCACCACTGGTAACAGTATAATAACTCTTTTCTCCATTGATGATAAAGTCTTTGGCCTTATTCGTAATATTCGCTTTGCGATAGGTAAGATCTTCCGGAATTTCCCCGATTTTTGTCATAAACTGCGGGATTTCCAGGTAATCCTGTTTTGTCAGCCATTTAGCAGTTCCTTTTGCGTTATGTAATACAAACGGAACTTTTGTTCCCAGCTGTGATTTTTTCAGTGAAAAAGTGTATACCCGATATTCCGGACGACTCGGATCCGATTCTCCCAGAAGTTTTCCTTCTACTGCATTTGCATCTTTAGCTTCATCACTGTCTCCAACTTTGCCGATATACATTTTATCGTAGGAAGTAGATCCGGAGTACAGGGTAACTGTGACTTCATCTCCCTTTACTGTGATCGTACTGTCATCCTCGATATTAAATACACTATTCTGTGTATGAGCATTGCCATAAGCGTCATAGATTCCGTTCGGATAAGTTGCCGCATCGAAGGTTTTTCCTACGTTCGGAATCTTGATAAACAGGTTTCTTCCACTGTTCAGCCAGCCTCCGTTGGTACGTCCCGGCGTGATCGGAACACAAATTCCCTGCTGATCTGCAGATACCTGGAAGGTAAATGTGGTCTGGTCATCTTTCTGTGTTCCCTGTACCACCGGTTCTTTGGTGCTGTCATCTTTCTTTCCAAGATAAATTCTGTCATAGATCGTTCCGTCTACGGTAAATGTAACGGTTACCTGATCGCCGGAGAGTTTCGCAGAAGAACTTACTACCTTAAATCCGTTTAATGTTGCCGCAGTACCGCCCTGTTCTACGGTTACACCTGCCTCCGGCAGTTCAACATCTTCGCTTCCCTTTACTTCCGGCACAACCAGATACAACTGCTGATTGCTGTACCAGTTACCGTTCGGTTTTCCGAGAACAACCGGAATGGCTTTTCCTGTCAGGCTCTTATCCACGCTGAAGCTGAATCTCCATACCCCGTTGTCCTGTGTTCCGCTGATCACCGGTGTCTTGTTTTCATCACTGTTTTTACCAAGATACAGCTTGTCAAACGATTTGTTTGTGGTCTCCACGGTCAGATCGATCTTATCTCCATTCACCTTTGCCTCAAAGGTTGAGATCTGGAACATCCCGAATTCTGTTCCGTCCGCTTTGATCACCTGTGCTTTGGAGGTATCTGACGGTGTCACATCCGGATCCGGTGTTTCGGTCGGTTCCGTGGTCGGCTCCGGGTTTTCCCCGTTATCTTTGAACTCCGGAATCGTCAGATACAGGTCTGCTCTGCTGAAGAATGTTCCGTTTGCTTTGATCGGTACAAACTGTAATTTTGTTCCTGCTTTGCTCAGCGGAATGCTGAATTTGTATACCTGATTGTTATCCTCGTTGATCGTTCCCTCAATGACCGGTGTTTTCTCTTCATCTTCTTTACTTCCCAGGTAAATACCGGTGTATGAGAACTTTCCGGATGCATTCGCTTTCAGGTACAGTTCAATATTAATGTTTTCTCCATGCACTGTTGCGGTGGATTTTTCCACATTGAACATCGTAAATGCAGATCCGTCTGCTTTTTCTGCTGTGATACTGTTTTCCACTTTGCTTCCGTCCGGTACGGATGGTGCCGTGGTCGGTTCCGGATCTGTATCAGTGCTTCCCAGTGTCGGCAGTTTCAGTGCAATTTTACTGGAACTGAACTTCTGTGTTCTTCCGTTTCTTGGTACAAAGATGACTTCCTGACCATTTTTCTCTGCCGGTACGCTGAACGCAAATTTTTCCAGATTATTATCTGTATTTACTTCGCCCATCACCAGAGGTTCTTTGGTCTCATCATCCCATCTTCCGATATACAGTGCATCATAAGTAAAACTTCCGCTGCTGGCCGGACTTACATAGATCTCGATATCGATCTGATCCCCGTTCAGCTTCGCACTGGATTTTGCGATTTTGAACATTCTGTAATCTGTTCCGGCTTTGTCACCTCCGGCTTCTGTGGCATACACCGCCTTGATTACATTTTCTGCTGTACTGTTGTCCTCTGATGCAACTGCAGGTTTTTCCTCTTCTTTCTGCGTATCTTCCTGTACCACAGTCTTTGTATCCTCTGTCTTTTCATTTTCAGACACATGCTGTGTTTTTTCCGGAACCTGGCAGAAAACATCTTCTTTTGTATACCACTCACCGGATGCTTTCACTCCCGGCACAATCTGTAATTTGCTTCCCAGTTTCTCCTCACTGACCGCAAACTGGAAGATATACTGTCCATTCGGACTTTTCTTTCCTTCCACTACCGGTGTTTTCTCTGTATCTTCTTTTTTTCCCACATATAACTGATCATAAACCGTGCTGTCCGTATAAACTGTCACCAGATATTCCTCTTTGGTTTCAATCAGTTCTGTTTTGGTCACTTTCAGATCCGGTAACTCTTTTGGCGTTTCTGCCTCCGCTGCGTTGTCTTTTGTTTCTGAAACTTCTCCGGCTACTTCCTCTGCTTTTTCCTGTTTACTTTCCGTTACCTGTTCTTCCCGTGTAATTTCTTCTGTTACAGGTTCTTTCGTTGTCTCTGCATTCTCTGTTATCTGTGCTGCCTGTTGTGTGACTTCCGCAGTTGTCTCCGGCTCTGCAGCCGGAACTTCCGCTTCACTCGTCTGTTCGAACGCTTCCGCGTCCGGAGCAGCTGCAAAGGCACCTGACGGCATACCAAGTGCCATCATGACTGCCAGGGATACAGAAAGTACTCTCTTTCCTGTTCCTTTCATCCTACATTCCCTTTCTTTCTTTTCATATATCATCTGTGACGGTCAGAAGAGAAGCGGCCGTAAACCTGTCAGTTATAAGTTTTCCCAAAAAAACTGCAGTCATATCTTTCTCAAAAGTCAGATACAACTGCAGGTATACCATTTCCTGTCTCAGACGTAAAAACATAAAAATGCTTTTCGATCTTTTGGAGTTCTGCTTTCTTCGGAAGCTCATCACCAACTTTTTCAGCAGGTTTCCTGGCTTACAGATCATTGTCTTGCCAAACCTTCTCACATATCCTCTCTATGCAATGGTATCCTATGACAACACTCCCTGTTTACAGTGACCGGATCGCTCAGGACTTTCACCTGATTCCCTATTATCCCCGCAGTCACAGCTGTTCCCTTGGGGCACTGAAAAACTCTGTCACATGTAAGTATAACAAAGTCAAAAAATAAGTCAACTCTTCTTTTTCCAAAAAATCTCTGCTTTTCTCCGGAATTCTTTATATCCGAATCCAGACTTCCATCTCATTCTCCCCTCTGTTCGCCCAGGTATAATAAGGAACAAACTTCAGTTCAACAGCTTCCTTCTCCTTTCTCTTATACACACGATACAGCTCTCCGGCTTTTTTCGCTGTATCCACAACTCGGAAACCATCCATCTCCACAACCTTCACCTGGTTGCCGCAGATCTCACTGTCTCTGATCTCATATCTGCCATCCGGATTCACTTCCAAAAGATGCAGATCTTTACCATTATCCACTTCTTCCAGGCAGTACACGATCGGTCCTCGCAGTACTGCAACTTTTCCTGCATCCTCACGCACCTTCTCATCTGCCTCCATCAAAAGCAGCGGCATGGGAAAATGAAGTTTCAGAACATCTTTTTCACTCCAGGCTTTCTTCACATACAGATAACCGTCCTTTTCAGACATTTCATCCTTCTCAATGCCATCTACAGTATAATTTCCACCACACCAGTCCGGAATACGAAGTGCCAGTACAAAATCTGTATCCTTTGCTTCCACAGCGATCTCCACCTTTCCATCCCATGGCAGTTCAGAAGTAATCGCTACATTCACATCCTTATCTCCAACCTTTTTGGTCAGTTCACTGCCCATATAAAGATGAACAAATAAAGTATCCTCTTTCTCTGTATATGCATAAGAACCGATAGAGCTTACCAGACGAGCCAGGTTCGGCGGGCAGCATGCACATCCAAACCATTTCTGGCGAACCGGTTTTACGTGAAATTTTCTCTCATCCTTGTGGCAGGCTTCCGGCAAAGCCTCCAGAGGATTTACATAGAAGAAACTCTTTCCGTCCAGAGCCATTCCGCTTAAGATTCCATTGTACAAAGCTCTTTCCATAACATTGGCATATTTTGCATCCGGCTTGATCTCCAGCATTCTTCTCGCAAAAAAGACAAGACCGATGGAAGCACAGGTTTCTGCATATGCAGTATCATTTGGCAGGTCATATGGATAAGAAAATGCCTCACCGATCTGTGTACCACCGATGCCCCCGGTAATATACATTTTTTCATTTGCCATACTGTCCCAGAGTTTTTCACAGGATTGATACAAGGTTTCATCTTCTGTCAGTCTTGCAATATCTGCCATACCGGAATACAGGTATACGGCACGTACTGCGTGACCTACTGCTTCATCCTGCTGGCGTACCGGCAGATGAGCCTGGTTATAAAAATAACGCAGGTCGTTTTCATGGTCTTTTTTCACTTCTTCCGGATGCTCTTTATCAAAATAATAAGGTTGTTTTCCACGCTCATCGATAAAAAACTTGCTCAATTCCAGATATCTTGGCTCTTTTGTCACCTCATAGAGACGTACCAGTGCCATCTCTGCAATCTCATGTCCCGGATATCCCTTGCATTTTCCTTCTTCCGGACCAAAATGAGCTGCTGCATAATCTGCAAAACGAGCTGCTGCTTTCAACAATTTGTCTTTTCCGGTAGCTTCATAATATGCAACGGCTCCCTCGATCAGATGACCCATACAATACAGTTCATGATGATCCTTCAGATTTGTGAAAATCTTATCTTTTCCGTTGATAATATAATAAGTATCCAGATATCCGTCATCCTGCTGAGCTGCACACACGATATCGATGGCTCCGTCTGCGATTGCCTCCAGTTTAGGATCCGGATGCTGGGTCAGAGAATAACCGACTGCTTCGATCCATTTGGAAAAATCTGAATCCTGGAATACAAAACCATAAAACTTATCTTCCGGATGATTGGGATCTTCCGGTAATGATTCAAATCCACGGAATGTATATTTGGGTTCTATAAAAGCTTTGCCCTGCTCTTTTCTCTCTTTATTCTGTTTTCCCGCTACTTTAAAGTTTCGCATACAGAAACTGGGAGCTGCTCCCTCCACCTGGTCATTCAGGGCTGCCCACTGGTACGGAATCACTTCCTTACGTACTACTTCCATCTCCTGCTTCCAGAATTTGTCATTGATCTTCATGCTGCGCAGTGACAGCGGACGAGAATACATATTTTTCTCCATTTGCAATACCTCCTGTTTCCGATTATACTTATGGTACGGATTTTTATTATTTCGTAACTGTCAGTATCGTCGCAGTTACTTCTTTTCGATTTTGTAACTGTTCAGTACCTAGCATTATACTAATACAACGATCAATTTTATAACATTGCCCGGATGGAAACCGGCATGTATAAATTGGAAAGGTGGCACCATGTTATATCTTGAGAAAATGAAAATGCATACCATTACCAGCGGAAACTATGTAACCTCTGTCCATGGTATGGTGCATCCTAACCGAATCATCGGCGAACATGATTTTTTATATATCCTGGACGGTACCTGGGAAATCTGGGAGGATGATACTTCCTACGCTCTGCAAAGTGACGATCTTTTGATTCTCACTGCCGGAAGACATCACTACGGAAAAAAGCTGTGTAACCCGGGTAACCGCCACATGTATGTTCATGCACTGCCTACCGATGTTGAAAAGAAATATAACCATCTATACCCATCTGCAGTGGATCCTTCGGAAGCTTTCCGGCTTTTTTCCTGTTCCAGCCTTCTCCACTGTCAACATAATCCAAAAGTCCGTCAATATATGCAAGAGATCATCTCTGTCTCCTGGAGTCACGATCCGGAACGCGAAAACAGACTTTCCCTTCTGTTCTCTCTTTTTCTGTGTGAACTTTCTCGGCTGGAAGCACAAAAAAGCAGCCTGACTCCCATCGATCCCATGATTGAAGAGATTATCAGGCTGATTCATTCTACGCCACAGACTTTCTTTACTGCTGGAGAAATAGCTTCCCGGTATTATATCTGCGAACGTACCTTAAACAATCGATTCCATAAGTATTGTAAAAAAACCTTTCCTGCTTTCCAGATGGAAACAAAACTGGAAATGGTCCGGCAGTTTCTGCTTACCCAGCCGGATACCAAGCTGCGGGAAGCTGCCATCAACTATGGCTTCTGCGATGAATTTCATCTGAGCAAGGCTTTTAAAAAGCACTTTGGATTATCGCCCTCTCAGTACCGGCAGCTTCACGGTTGAATATTCATCTTTTCTTCCAGTTTTTTTACTGTATACGCAACTTTTTCCTTTGTATCCTCCCTGCTATAGGGTACCCGTTCTGCGATCCGCCGGATATAATCCTGCTCCTTTATGATCTGATAAGTCTCCGGAAAATTAATGTCGAAGTACAAAGCAAGATACGACATCCAGTAATCCATTCCGGTTTTTCGATCTGCGGAGAGGACAGATTCTTCTGCCTTGCAGGACTCCCACACCTTTGGGGATATGGGGCTTGCGCCCACTGTCTTTTCATCCATATCCAGAAGTGTTTCCATGGATTCTTCCAGTTTTACTCTGCAGTTATCCAGCTTATCCGCATCCCTGATCAGTCTGGCATGCAGCAATGTCCGTTCATCTTCTATACCTTCCAGCTTAAAGTCACTGTGTTTTGCGATTGCCACACAGATCAGCTGATCAAAGGACGGATCTTTTACAAACCGACGAATCATCTGCTCCGGTTCAAAAAGAAGATCTGCTCCGTACATCGCATGATCCATAGTCCCCGGCTCAAAGCTGTGAAATCGTTTGATCTGCTCAAATCTTCCTATATCATGAAGCAGGCCAATGATCTTGGCCAGCTGAACGTCTTCCTCTCTCAGATGCATCCGGGTAGCAATCTCCTCTGCGGCATCCACCACACAATAGGTATGTACGATTTTCAGATGAATCTTGTCATCTGTTCTGTCATACTCATCCAGATACTTTTCAAAAGCTGCTTTTGCCACTTTAAAATCTATATGCAATTCCTGTTTCTCCACCGTTTTTCCTCCTGGTTTACAACAATGCTTCGTACTTCCTTTGCTGCTTACATTTTCATAATCACCCTATAACGTCTTATGGAAAAGAGACTGCGTCTTTTCCACCCATCAACGCCTTTTTATATTGTACCATATCTTTTCTATATCTTACTACCTAATTTCATCTTCCAAGCTCCCAGAACGCCACCGCACTCGCCGCTGCCACATTCAGAGAATCCACACCGTGGCTCATCGGGATCTTCACGGTATAATCACACGCTTCCATCGTCTCTGCCAGAAGCCCTTCACCTTCTGTTCCGAGAATGATCGCCAGTTTTTCCTGCCTTTTCAGTTCAGGATCATCGATCTCCACCGAATCATTCCGAAGAGCCATCGCCACCGTTTTAAAACCGATGTTCTGTAACTGCGCCATCCCCTGTGACGGCCAGACTGTTTTTTTATCAAAATACGTCCACGGAATCTGAAACACCGTCCCCATACTGACTCTGGCTGCCCGACGATAAAGCGGATCACTGCATCCTCCTGTCAAAAGTACCGCATCCATATGAAGCGCCGCGGCCGAACGAAAGATAGCCCCCACATTCGTCGGATTCACAACATTTTCCAGAACCGCGATACGCCTTGCTCCACGGCAGATTTCTTCCACTGAAGAAAGTTCTCGCCGTCTCATCGCACACAGCATCCCTCTCGTCATGGCAAATCCGGTCAATTTCCGTAACACCGCATCCTCTGCCGTATAGACTGGAATATCCTCCCACTGTTCCAGAATCTCCACCGCTTCCCGGTCCAGATCCTGATGCGCCAGCAGGAAAGATATCGGTTCATACCCCGCCTGCAGAGCCCGTCCGATTACCTTCGGACTCTCCGCAACAAAAATCCCCTGCTTCGGCTCCGCATACCGCAGCAATTGTACCTCCGACAGGCGCGCATACAAATCCAGGTTGGGATCATTGAAATTTGTGATTTCTATATGATTCTTCATGATTTTCTCCTTACTTCTAAAAAAAGAAGGAGAATCTTGCCAGATCTTCCTCCCTCTACTTTCCTTTATTTTTCTTTTTTCACCATCGACACGATACATTCCACATGGCACGATACCTTCTGATTCTGTGCCCGTTCGCGGAAACATATCCTGTCAAAACGGAAACATATCCACACCTCTGATATCGCGCATTCACAGTTTCAAACAGATGCAATCTGTGGCAAAAATGACATCCATATCACGGTCTTGACCATTGAATTCACAGTTTAAATGATGCAACTTAAACTCTTCATAGACTTGTCTCTGTTTGGGAATATGAGAAATCTTCATAGTCAAGTAATGCCGGAAAAAAGCATTCATCACTGTTCCCTGTGTTTCATAAACAAATAATTGTTCCATCCGGTATGTATGTTTTTAATTCTCCAGCAAGCTCATGAAAGGTATTACAAAATCTATTTCTAATCATATCACGTTTTTCACTGAGCGGCAATATTTTGAACGTTAACATTCAGCGAAAATTTGCAATCGCAAATATTTTCTTTTTCATGTCCCGGCTATGACGGAGATCTGGATCTTGCAGCATTTGCGCTTCTGTTCGAGTTTGATGATGACCAGAAGCACATTATGCATCTTATATAATGACAATGTGTTGACATCAGGCGCATTTCTGAGTATACTATACTTGAATGGAGGTGTTTTGTATGGCAACAACTAATTTAAATATTCGTACAGACAAGGCAATCAAGGATCAGGCGGAGGAAATCTTCAATGAGCTTGGTCTGAATATGACAACTGCTGTAAATATGTTCCTGAGAACCGCTATCCGTGAGCATGGTATTCCTTTTGAATTAAAACTGGAAGTACCGAATGATACTACAGCCGCTGCCATTGAGGAAGGCAGAAAAATGATGAAGGATCCTTCTGCTCCGCGTTATTCCAGTATGGATGCGCTTAAGGCAGCTCTCGACGTATGAAATACGACATTCAGTTTACCAATCAGTTTAAAAAGGATTTGAAGCTTGCCAAAAAGCAAAATAAAAATCTTGATAAGCTGTTTGAGGTAATCGATATTCTGGCGAATGGCGGTACGCTGGAAGCAAAATACAGAGACCATGATCTTACAGGCAACTATAAGGGTACGCGTGAGTGTCACATTGAACCAGACTGGTTGCTCATTTATGAGATTCAGAACAACGTTTTAGTACTCATGCTTTACAGGCTTGGTACTCACTCAGAACTATTCAAAAAATAGATTTAAAAACAGAAATAGCAATTCAGAAAGCATCTATCAGTCCGGATGACCACTTCACTGTGGAACTTAAGTCCGGACTGAAAATTGATATTGAAGGATAATCCCATAGATGCACGAAACCCTCTCGACCATGATGGCCGGGAGAGTATTTCTATTCAGTAACAATCTCGGAATTATGCTCATTGCGCTTTCTATATTCTGTATCAATATTACTCTCGTTTTAATACATCCTATTATTTCATTAGTTTGTGGATGATTTTTAGCCCCTACTAGTATAATATTCATCCCTTTTTTGATGCGTCAGAAACAATTCTTTGTACAAACTTAACACGCGGACATGTATTATCCAAAATTCTATAACTTAACCTATCAATTTTTTTGATAATGCATTCTGATATACCGTATGTCGGGATTAATATACTTGCTTTTTTGTATTTTGGTATTTCTTCAAGACTAGATATTAGTGGTATTCCTTTTGCATTTAAATCATCCTTACTATCGTATCATAGGAGGCTTTACTTTTCACCATACAACGTCACTACTACACGATTCGCCCCAGCATAGCTGGGGGATTAGCATTTTCATTTACTGGTAAAATCCTTTTGCTTTTACTATTGGTTTTCTTTACTTCTACTCCATATTTTCCGAAACTCCACATACCTATTCTGTTTCAAATACTACATTACAATGTGCTAACGAATGCAATGCCAAAACCATATGGATGTACAAAATCGTTAATGGAAAAACTTATAAATGTTTATGAATTGGTGACTGGATTCCTGTATTAATGATAAGAAGCTTGCTTTCAGGGCATTTGAAAGCAAGCCTCTTAAATGTATTTTTGCACGTAACTGTGAAGGTACTGAACCGTTACGTGTTTTTTATGATTCCACCCGCTGCAGACAGGTAATCACCTCGCAGTGATCTGTGAACGGGAACATGTCCACCGGGCAGATTTTAGTTACTTTGTATTTTTTCTTTGTGAGATATCCAAGGTCTCTTGCCAGAGTTTCCGGATTGCAGGAAATATAAACGACCTTCTTTGGTGCCAGTTTTATAACAGACTGAAAAAATGCCTCGTCACTTCCGGCTCTCGGAGGATCCATGAAGACTACGTCCATCTTTTCACCCTGTTCTGCCATCGCTACCATGAACTCGCCGGCGTCTGCCTGATAAAAACGAATGTTTTTCACACCATTCCCCTTAGCATTGCCGATGGCATCCCTGACCGCATCACGGTTTAACTCCACACCGATCACTTCTTTTACCTGTTTGGAAGCGATCATGCCGATGGTTCCGATACCGCAGTAGGCATCCAGAACTTTCTCTTTTCCCTTCAGGTCTGCCAGTCGGATCGCTTTCTTGTATAACCGTTCTGTCTGCACCGGATTGACCTGATAAAAGGAATGTGGAGAAATCCGGAAGGTATAACCACAGAGTTCATCCTGAATATAACCTTTTCCATATAAGACGATATTTCGTTCTCCCAGGATCATACTGGTCTTCTTGTCATTGATATTGAGCACGATGGATGTGATCTCCGGATGCTCTTTTCTGAGAGCCTTCACAAAGTTATTCTTGGAAGGAAATACCGGAGAAGCAACTACCAGAACTACCAGCATCTCCCCTGTCTTTCTTCCTGTACGGATCAGTACATGGCGAAGAAGACCGTAACCGCTGTCCTCGTTAAAAATCTTGATCTTAAAGGATTTTGCCAGTTTACGGATGGTTTGGATCACTTCATCGGCTTTCTGATCTTCGATCTGGCAGGATTCGATGGGAACCAGTCGGTGACTGCTTTCTTCGTATCTTCCCACTGCAATATCACCGTTTCTCATATGCTTATAAGTAGCATGGACTTTGTTCCGGTAATAATAAGGATCTTCCATACCAAGGATCGGCTCCGGTTTTCCATAGTCCTTTAACAGTTTTCGTACTTTCTTCTCTTTTTCTTTCAACTGTTTTTCATATGGGATTCCCTGGTATTTACAACCGCCACATTTTTTCTCATAGGGACATTTTATTTTTTCTTCTGTTTTCATCTTTATTCGCCCAATCCTGCTTCTATGGCTTCCACCATTTTTTTCAGTGCTTCTTCTTCGTCCTCACCCTCGCAGATCAGTTCAATCTCATCTCCGCTTTTGACACAGGCCCCAAGTACGCTCAATACACTTTTTGCATTAGAAGTACCTCCTTCAAAAGAGAATGTGATCTTTGCTTTAAACTGCATCGCTGTCTTACATAATTCTCCTGCCGGACGCAGATGCAGTCCGGTAGGATTCTTTATTGTAACTTTCTTACTTACCATCTCAAACTTCCTCTACTCACTTGTTTTTTCTGCCTGATTCAGCTGTACGGTAGCCTGTACCTCTTCTACCTGTTCATAACCCTCCGGCAATGTTATGGTAACCGGAAGTGTATATTCCCCTGCTGTTTTTCCCGTCAGATCAATAACCGCTTTGATATCTTCCACCTTCAGCGCATTCAGATTTGCTTCCGTTCCTTTGACACGGATAGAAATCTTTTCTTTATTATAACTTACTCTCAGATCGGAACTCAGTCCCTGTACCTGAATTGCATCTGCTTTCAGGTCGTATTCCCGGCTGCCATATGGAAGGATACTGACTTTCACAGCTACAGACTGTCCTACTTCTTCCGGAATCTTCAGTTCCTCTTCCTCTGTGAGCAATGCGCTGAGTTTTACATTTGCTTCCAGATCGGAATTGATACCATCCACATTGATCAGTTCACCAGGAATCTCCAAAGTATTTCCATTGTCCTCCAGTTTTTTTAATGCTTCTTCACTTCCGGCGATTGAAATCGTCTCCGGCGTTGTAGTAATCTTATCCACCTGGTATCCTTTTGCCGGAGTACCGCTGTAATTCGCCTTGATCTTTACGTTATCTTTTACCCGCCATAATTTCATAGACACATTTACATAATGATCATCACTGATATTAAAAAACTGCAGATATTCTTCCGACATCGGTTCGCCATTCTGATCGATCAGTGTGATTTTCGCTTTTTTCGTAGTATCTGATGACAACCCGTCTGCCTCCACTGTAGCTACCACACTCTTAATTTTATTTACCACTGATTCCGGACCCTGAATCTGGATCTTCTCCGGATCTGTACTGCATTCTCCTACTACATAACCGTTTGCCGGTGTTCCTGTAGCCATACCGATGATCAGGAATTCCTTCGTGGTGGTATCCTCGATGGTTACCGGTATCGTCTTCGGAATAATGGTCACATCTTCTTCGGAGATTCCGCTGACAGACTTCAGTGTAACCGGTACATACGCCGGCTTGGTATCCATATTAACGATCTGTGTCAGATCCGCCTCCACCGCAATATCCGTTCTTCCCTCAACCACTGATTTTTTTCCGGTCACATAGACCGTTACCGTCTGATATTCATCTGCGATCTGATAGGATTTTCCGGCATCATAGATATATCCGTCATTTTTCACTTCTACCTTTATTCCGGAATACCGTACGTTGGTTCTTACCGGATCGATTGTTCCTGAAACGAGGATCCAGATCACGCAGGCAATCAAAACGGAAATGATCTTCAGGCTGAGATTATTTGCCAGTTTTTTCTTCATGTTTTGCCCGTCCTTTCCATATTCTGGCAAGACCTGTTGTTTCTTTATGGTCTTTGCGTGTCTTCATACTGTTCAGGCGTTCTCTGAGTGCTCCCGGTGTCACACCGATGACAATCTTACCGCCGTACGTATAAGAAACCTTTCCGGTCTCTTCAGAAACAATAATTGTCAGTGCATCACTGACTTCACTGATTCCCACACCGGCACGGTGACGGGTTCCCAGACTTTTATTCAGTTCCAGATTATCTGACAGTGGCAGATAGCAGGTTGCCGATACGATCCGGTTATTTCTCACAATCACAGCTCCGTCATGAAGCGGTGTATTGTGTTCGAAAATATTAATCAGCAGCTGACTGCTGATCAGCGAATCCATGGCGATTCCGGTCTTCTCATACTCCTGAAGAATAATGTTCTGTTCCACAACGATCAGCGCACCGGTCTTTACTTCCCCCATTGCATATGCTGCATGGATCAGTTCACCGATTGTCCGGTCCGTGATACGCTCATCCATCTGCTTGCTGCTGTCAAAAGGAATCAGATTTGACAACATCTTTTTTTCTCCCAGCTGCTCCAGTGCACGGCGAAGCTCCGGCTGGAAAATGACCAGCACGCCGGTGATCGCAACTACACTCAGCTGTTGACAGATCCATAAAATCGTATCCATCCGTAAAATAGCTGCAATAATCAGAAAAACACTGACAATCAGAACACCTTTTAACAGTGTATACGCTCTGGTATTCTTGATCCATACCATCAGATAATATACAAAAATCGCAATCAGCAGAATCTGTACGATATCAATAATTCTAATAGAAGACGGCAGTGAAAACTTTGTCATACGCAGATGATATTTGATAAATTCTATAACATTTCCCACTGATTCACTCCCTTTCCCGGTTTCTTATAACAGCAGAATCCACCGGTACTTCTTCCGGTTTCCGTCCACTGCTTTTTTTCATATCTTTTATCTTTGGTACTGCTTTTACATAATAGTAATATTCATCATCTTCAAACTGCAGACGTTCTGTCCGCTTATAATCCACATGAAAGAAAAAGAATTCCAGAATCTCCCCGACAAACACACTGACCATCGTTCCTGCCACCAGTGGTACCACCGGAATCGTTGCCTCAAGAAAAATTCCTCCGGCAGCCATAATGATCATATATGCAATACCGCCGCCAAAAACCGCAATATGCCAGGCATATTCCACTTCCAGTCTACGTACCACATAGACGATCACCAGAACAGTAACAAATGCAATAATCGTAACCATCATCTCCTGATTTTTCATCAGTCCGTCCGAAAGAAACTGGAGATTCTGTATCTTTTCTTCTTTGTCTGCCCCGGTCAGAACCGAAGCATTGTCAGAAACAAGTTCCATAAAATAATATAAAATCACACCAAAGCCTGCACTTATTGCAGACGAAGGTGTTCTGGTCAGGCCGTAACCGATAGGGATCAGACACGGCACACCAAAAGAAAATGCTACCGGTGTCAAAAGTAATACCAACGCATCCTGGGGTGTAAAGCGCAGATACAGAATCACCATAATCACGATCAGCGCCAGTGCAAATCCTGCAATCTCTATGCCAATACCATAACACTGACCAACGATCAGTCCCATTCCCAAAAACACCATCAGATTCCACGGCATGATAGAACAGATCAATGAAGCAAGTAACACCACAAAAATCTGATCGAGCCCTTCCACATATGGCAGCAGCCTGTTGATTTCTTCAAATACAAGAAATGCCAGGAGAAACTTAAACAGTACCAGCAGATAGCTTCCATAACTGGCATATAATATTTTCAGTTTTCCTTTCAATTCCAGCAAAGCATTTTCCATCCTGCTGTCCTCCTGTTTATTCCTCTTCGTACAGTGCTTCCAGCTCCCTGAGCCTCCGTTCATAAGCGGCTGCTCCTTTTTGGGCTCTTCCGTACCGGATCGTATGCAGCGTGTAAGTAACCACCGAATACACACTAATCGTCACCAGATATCCGCCAACGATCATCATACCGATCCAGGTTACATTCAGAGTATGTAGATGATCAGCAAGAAATTCTGCAAAATAAGCTCCCACAAGTAACAAAATCACCAGATATCCGATACTTGCCAGAAAAAAATTGCGAAACAGTGCCAGACCGATATAATCACTGCGATAATACCGGGCAATCCGCAGTTCTTCTTTCCCTTCTCCGCTTTCATATCTTGCCAGCTTCGTCATCAGACGAATCTTTTCTTTCTTCAGCATGTGTCCTCACCTGACCGTTTCAACTGTTTTCCGTTATCTCTGATTCTTTTCTATGCCTTTTGGGCAAAATCATACATGATTTATTTTACCATATCTTTCCGTGCATTAAAAGGGACTTTTTAAATTCCTTTACCGATACACAATGTCAGAACATAAACATTTTTCACCCCAACTGCCTTCAATTTTCCGGCAATTGCGTTCGCTGTACTTCCTGTGGTGTAAATATCATCTACAAGAAGAATATCCCGATACATTCCTGCCTCTTTTTTTACAACAAATGCCCGTTCCATATTCTTTTTTCTCTCTTTTCTACTCAGCTCTTTCTGTGCTTTTGTGGATTTTTTCCGCAGTACCAGATCGGTACGAAGGGGTATGGAAAACCCTCTGCTGATTTCCCGTGCAAGGACTTCTGCCTGATTATAGCCTCGCACACTTTTCTTTTTTCTGTGAATGGGAACCGGAAAGATCACCTGTGGATGTACCTGTCGGATAAAATCCGCTCCGTATAATCCCATCAGTCTCCCGAGAAAAATGCCGTATTCTTTCCGTTCTCTGAATTTCAGTCCCATCAGAGATTCTTTCAGTGGATCTTCATAAAGGAACAACCCTTTTGCCCGGGTAAATGATGGCTCCTGCCGGTTGCAGTCATAACAGTATTCCTGTTCTTCCCGAAGCAGCGGTTTCCCGCATTTTTTACAATTTGGCTCCCCGATCGGTTTCGGCATCCTGCGCCGACAGCTGTGACACAGGTATTTTTCCATGCTCCCAAGCACCTCATCACAGAATGCACACCGCCTCGGATACAGCCAGTCCAATAATTTTTTACTGTTCATTCATTTCCTCGATCCGCTGACACAGGCTGGTATACCGTTCCTTTTCCTGTTTGTTTCGGATCATCTCTTCAAAAGTCACTTCACTCCCAATGATCGTCACACAGGTACGTGCCCTTGTAACGGCCGTATACAGAAGATTTCTGCTCATCAGCATCCTTGGACCCCCGAGAAGTGGCAGAATCACTGCCGGATATTCACTTCCCTGAGATTTATGTATTGTGACTGCATAAGCAAGTTCCAGTTCATCCAGCTGTTTAAAAGAATACTCCACATACCGGTTTTCTTCAAAAACAACCGTCAATGTCTCTGCAAAGGTATTGATTTCTTCTATGATACCCATATCACCATTGAAAACACCGACTCCTTTATCCACAGCGATACCGTACTTCCCACGGATTTCCCACTCCAGCTGGTAGTTATTCCGGATCTGCATGACTTTATCGCCCTCTCGAAACAGTCCTTTTCCGGTTTCTTTTTCTTTCTTTTTCGCATCCTGCGGATTCAGATATTTTTGCAGAACCTCGTTTAATCTTTCCACTCCGAGAAGCCCCTTCCGCATCGGTGTGAGAACCTGAATATCCAGAGGTTTTGCTTTCACATATGGTGGCAGTTTTTTCTGTACCAGATATACGATACCGGCTACGATCACATCTGCATCATACCTCTTCAGAAAGAAAAAGTCTTTGCTTTTGTTATCGATTTTTACGGTTTCTCCACGGTTGATCTTATGAGCATTCATGACGATATCACTCTCCGTTGCCTGTCGGAAAATTTTATTCAGTTTCACTACCCTGAAGCACCGGGAATCGATCACATCTTTTAAAACCCTTCCCGGTCCCACACTCGGCAGCTGATTGACATCACCCACAAGAATCAGTCTAGTTCCCACCTGTACGGCACGAAGCAGTGCATGCATCAGGGAAATATCCACCATCGACATCTCATCGATAATGATCACATCTGCCTCCAGCGGATTCTCCTCGTTTCGTTCAAAATGTACTGCTGCAGATGAATCGTCCATCATTCCCGACAGTTCCAGAAGTCGGTGAATCGTAGATGCCTGATAGCCGGTTGTCTCCGTCATTCGTTTTGCCGCTCTTCCCGTAGGTGCCGCAAGAAAAATATCCATGCCTTCCATCTCAAAATACTGAATAATGGCATTGATCGTCGTGGTTTTTCCGGTACCAGGACCTCCGGTGATAATCAGAAGCCCATTTTTCACTGCCTCAACCACTGCATCTCTCTGCAGTTCATCCAGTTCCAGCTCATTTTTCTTTTCAATGTTTGCCAGCCGTTTCCGAATCGTTTCTTCATTTTCTTCCGATTGAATATTCAATTCACACAACCGTCGCGCTGTATCCAGTTCCAGATAATAGTACTGGCTGCCATAAACAATCCGTTCCGTCTCCGGTTCTCCATTTTCATTAACTGCACCTTCCACCGGAATTTCTTTTATTACCACTTTCCGCTCAATGGCAAGATCCATAATATGTTTTTCCATATGCTGTGGCTCCACTCCAAGAAGCTCCGAAGCCTTTGCCAGAAGTATTCGTTCCGGCAGATAAACATGCCCGTCCTGAGCTGCCAGCGTCAGCGTATAAAACAGACCACTTCTGATCCGATAATCGGAATCGGTATGAATCCCGATTCTTCCGGCAATCTCATCTGCAATCCGGAAACCGATTCCCTGGATATCTTCTGCCAGCTGATATGGATTCTCCTTCAATACCGTATAGACACGGGAACCATATTTTCCATAGATCTTCACACCGAGACTGACGGAAATACCATATTGTTGCAGAAACATCATTGCACTTCGCATCTCTGATTTTTCTGCCACCTGCTCTGCGATCTCTCTGGCTTTTTTTTCACTGATTCCCTTTACTTCTGCAAGACGTTCCGGTTCCTCATCAATGATCCGCAAAGTATCGTCTTTAAACTTTCGCACAATTCTTGCAGCTAAAGCGGCTCCCACGCCTTTGATAGCGCCGGAGCCGAGATATCGTTCCATAGCGATGGAATCTTCCGGAAGTTTCGTTTCATAAGACTCCATTTTAAACTGCTGTCCATATGTGGCATGTTCCACATAGAAACCATGAAGTTCAAGAAGTTCCCCCTCGCCTACATATTCAAATGTCCCCACACAGGTCACTTCCGATCCTTTTACAATCAGATTCAACACTGTATATCCATTATCTTCATTTCGAAATATGATATGATCCACATACCCTTCGATTGTATCCTGTGACATGCTTTATTTTCCTAACTCTTCCATTACTTCCGCATACCGTCCGGTTCCTTCGGCTACCACACACGCCGGATTCTCTGCTGTCATGGTGTTAATTCCCGTTCTCTGGCTGATCACCTCTTCAAATCCATCCAGAAGTGCTCCGCCTCCGGTCAGGACAATTCCCCGATCCACAATATCCGCAGCCAGTTCCGGTGGCGTCTTCTCCAGTACACTGTGCACTGCTTCCACAATTTTTGTGGTGCACTCCTGCAATGCCTCCCGTACCTCCTCTGATGTAACAGTGACAGTCTTCGGAAGACCGGTGATCACATTTCTTCCCTTCACTTCCATCGTCTCTGCCTGCGGCCGCTTGCACACTGTTCCGATCTTCATCTTTATGGCTTCTGCAGTCTGCTCTCCGATAAACAGATTGTGTGCTTTTCGGACATGGCGGATGATTGCTTCATCAAAATCATTGCCCGCTACCTTGATAGATGCGGAAACCACCACACCCCCAAGGGAAATTACCGCAATATCTGTGGTTCCTCCCCCGATATCGACAACCATATTGCCAAACGGCTTGGTAATATCAATACCGGAACCGATTGCTGCTGCAATGGGTTCCTCAATGATATATACTTCTCTCGCTCCCGCCTGGTAAGTAGCTTCTTCCACAGCTTTACGTTCCACTTCTGTCACGCCGCTTGGCACACAGATGCTGATCCTTGGCTTGCGAAACGCCTTTCTTCCCATTGCTTTTTGTATAAAATGTTTCAGCATCTTCTCTGTGATCGTATAATCGGAAATCACACCCTGCCGCAGCGGACGGATTGCCATGATATTTCCCGGTGTTCTTCCGATCATCTGACGTGCTTCCTCCCCGATGGCTTTGACCTTGTCTGCATCCTTATCATACGCTACTACAGAAGGCTCTTTTAAGACGATTCCTTTTCCTTTTGTATAAACCAGAATACTTGAAGTACCCAGATCAATTCCAATATCTGCTGCTGCCATAATAATCCCCTTTCCTGTACACTGCCTGTTCTCCCACGGCGAATCCTACATGGCCGCCCCTTTCGTTCCCTGTAACAGGCTTTCAGTTTATTATAATCAATTCCTGTTGAAATGAAAAGTTTTTTTTAGAGGTATTTTTCGACATACTTTCCGGTATATGAGATCGGACTTTTTGCTATTTCTTCCGGTGTTCCCTTCGCAATCACCGTACCTCCCCGTTCTCCGCCTTCCGGTCCGATATCAATAATATAATCCGCTGTTTTGATCACATCCAGGTTATGTTCGATAACCACAACCGTATTGCCTCCTTCTGACAGACGCTGCAGAATCTCTATCAGCTTGTGCACATCTGCAAAATGCAGCCCGGTAGTCGGCTCATCCAGAATATAGATCGTCTTTCCGGTACTTCGTCTCGATAACTCCGTGGCCAGCTTCACCCGCTGCGCTTCTCCGCCGGAAAGTGTCGTGGATGGCTGTCCAAGACGAATATAAGAGAGTCCGACATCATAAAGTGTCTCGATCTTTCTTCGGATAGACGGGACATTTTCAAAGAACTTCACAGCTTCTTCCACCGTCATATTCAGCACATCATAGATGCTTTTTCCTTTATATTTCACTTCCAGTGTCTCCCGGTTATAACGTTTTCCCTGGCAGACTTCACAAGGAACATAAACATCCGGCAAAAAGTGCATCTCGATCTTGATGATACCGTCACCGCTGCATGCCTCACACCGTCCTCCTTTTACATTAAAACTGAATCTTCCCTTTTTATACCCTCTGGCTTTCGCATCTGCAGTTGCCGCAAACAGATCTCTGATCTGGTCAAAAACACCGGTATACGTAGCCGGATTGGATCGCGGCGTTCTTCCGATGGGTGACTGGTCAATATTAATAACTTTATCCAGCTGTTCCATACCGAGAATCTCTTTATGTTCTCCCGGAATCGTCCTTGCACGGTTCAGTTTCTTTGCCAGGCTCTTATACAGTATCTCATTGACCAGAGAACTTTTTCCTGATCCGGATACTCCGGTCACGCAGGTAAAAACACCAAGTGGAAACTTCACATCGATGTTTTTCAGATTATTCTGTTTTGCCCCTTTTACCGTCAGCCATCCGGTTGGTTTTTTCCGCTTGGCCGGTACCGGAATCTTAATCTTCCCACTCAGATAAGCGCCTGTAATAGAATTGTCATTCTTCATCAGTTCTTCTGCCGTGCCGATTCCCACCAGTTGTCCACCGTGTTCCCCTGCTCCCGGTCCGATATCCACGATACAGTCTGCCGCACGCATGGTATCTTCGTCATGTTCCACCACAATCAATGTATTACCGAGATCCCGCAGATGACACAATGTCTTTAACAATTTATCGTTATCCCGCTGATGCAGGCCGATACTCGGTTCATCCAGGATATAGGCTACACCCACCAGTCCGGAACCGATCTGTGTGGCAAGACGGATTCTCTGTGCTTCCCCACCCGAAAGTGTTCCTGTCGCACGAGCCAGTGTCAGATAATCCAGTCCTACATCTACCAGGAAGCCAAGCCGGGCACGGATTTCCTTTAATACCTGTTCTCCGATCAGTTTCTGGGACTTTGAAAGTTCCAGTTCACTCATAAACCGATTCAGATTCTCGACAGACATCTCTGTGATCTGAGAAATATTTTTTTCTCCAACTGTCACTGCCAGTGCTTCCGGTTTCAGACGCTGGCCTTTGCAGGCACGGCACGGCGTGATCTGCATAAAAGTCTCGTATTCCTGTTTGGAACTTTCCGAACCGGTCTCCCGGTATCTGCGCTCCACATTTTTTATCAGTCCTTCAAAGGCCACATCGTACACACCTTCTCCGCGCTGGCCCTTGTAGTATACTTTTACTTCATGACCATTGGTTCCATGAATCAGAATATCATGGATCTCCTTCGGATAATCCTGAAACGGCGTGGACAGATCAAAATGATATTCTTTACACAACGCATCCAGAATCGCTCTGGTAAAGCTTCCCTTTGTTGCACAGGACTGCCAGCCGAGTACTGCAATCGCACCTTCCTCGATGGACAACGACGGATCCGGGATCATCAGTCGCTCATCAAATTCCATCTTATATCCGAGCCCCAGACAATCCGGACAGGCTCCGAACGGATTGTTAAAAGAAAAACTTCGCGGCTCAATCTCATCAATGCTGATCCCGCAGTCCGGACAGGAAAAGCTCTGGCTGAAGTTCAGATAGTTTCCATCCATCGTATCCACCACCAGCAGTCCGTCCGCCAGTGCCAGCACACTCTCAACAGAATCCGTCAGACGCTTTTCTATCCCCGGTTTTACTGCAAGCCGGTCCACCACGACAGCAATCGTATGTTTGATATTCTTATCCAGTTTTATCTCTTCAGACAGTTCGTACATATTGCCATCGATCTGCACCCGTACATAACCGCTTCGCTTTGCCTGATCCAGTACCTTTTCATGACGTCCTTTTCTTCCTCGCACAACCGGTGCCAGCAGCTGGATCCTGGTACGTTCCGGCAATTCCATGATCTGATCCACCATCTGATCCACCGACTGTTTTGCGATAACCTTCCCACACTTCGGGCAGTGCGGGACACCGATTCTCGCATACAGCAGACGAAAGTAATCGTAGATCTCCGTCACCGTTCCCACCGTAGAACGAGGGTTTCTGTTTGTAGACTTCTGATCAATAGAAATTGCCGGTGAAAGTCCCTCGATACTCTCCACGTTCGGTTTTTCCATCTGCCCCAGAAACTGACGGGCATAGGAAGAAAGACTTTCCATATATCGCCGCTGTCCTTCTGCATAGATGGTATCAAAAGCCAGTGAACTTTTTCCTGATCCGGACAATCCTGTCAGAACAACAAATTCATCTCTCGGAATATCCACATCCAGATTTTTCAGATTATTTTCATTGGCTCCACGAATCTTTATATATTGTTTTCCGGTCTTACGCACTGCCATTGTATTTTTCTCCTTCTGTTTTCCATGTGCTCCGCATAATCATACACCTGTAGATTCCGGGAGCGATCTGGCTCCTTTACATCCTGTTCCCTTTAACCTGCTCCGCACATTTTCTATGATTTCTCCATATGTATTAGAACAGATGTTCTTTTAATTGTACGATATTTTTTATTCACTGTCAATCTGCCGTTTTTATTTTCCGCCTCTTTATTCATCCAGCAGAAAATCTGCCATGATCGGATTGCTGACACTGATTCCGGCTCTTGTCAGAGCGATCCTGTCTCCTTCTCTTTTCAACAATCCCATCCTGCTGTATTTTTCCAGCACCGGTCCGTATACTTCTTCTACGGATCTTCCGAAATTTTTCCTGAATTCGTTCCGTGATACACCACAAAGCAGCCTCAGGCCCAGAATCATGGTTTCTCCCATCTGATCCCCTACTGTCAGTGTTTCCCGGTCCCGTCGGATCGATTCCGGATTTCCGTTGAATTCCCCATACACACTCAGGTCTCTCAGATTGGTAAAACGCTGATTTTGAAACAGAGATGCACTTCCCACACCAAATCCCAGATATTCTTTTCGTGTCCAGTATCCCAGGTTGTGCCGGCATTCTTTTCCTTTTTTGGCATAATTAGAGATTTCATACTGATGATATCCATATGACTGTAAAATCTCCCATGTCCGCTCATACATCCGCCGTTCTTCCTCCTCGTCAGGAAGTTCCAGTTTTTTCTCTGCAAAAGGGGTTCCCTCTTCGATAATCAAGCTGTAGGCCGAGATATGCTCCGGTTCCATTCCTGCGATCACCTCCAGACTCTTTTCCCAGGAAGTCAGATTCTGTCTGGGCAGACCGGACATCAGATCCACATTCAGATTGGCAAATCCCGCTTCTCTCGCCATTTGAAAACTTTCCTGAAACTGTGCCCAGGTATGAATCCGTCCCAACAGTTTCAGTTCCGTATCGTCTGTAGACTGACAGCCAAGACTCAGCCGGTTGATTCCCGCTCTGTGATATCCTGCAAGATTGATTGCTGTCAGCGTTCCCGGATTGGCTTCCATCGAGATCTCTGCATCTTTTTTCAGACAATATGTGTCCCTTACCACCTCCATCAGTTCCTCCATCCAGTCCCCCGGAAGAAGAGAGGGCGTACCACCGCCAATATAAACAGATATAACTTCATATTCTTTTGCCTGAGGTCCCACCGCCGCAAGTTCCCGCAGCATGGCATCCAGATATACCCGCCGGCTCTTCTCATCGGCAGGTCCGGATAAGAAATCACAGTATTCACATTTTCGGATACAAAACGGAATATGTAAATATAATTCCAATTCTTTTTTCATCTTACTCTTCCTCAACTTTGGCTCGTTAAATTTCCCTGTAACGTAAAAAACTGCAGGCAGAACGTTGATCCTGCCGCAGTTTTTTTGCATATTTATTGTAGTACCTTCTGCATATTCTTTTTGATTTTTTCCGTCAGATATGCATATTGCAGCAGTTCATCCTCACTGAAACTCTGGTAGCGGGTCTCATCGTACTCCCGCTGTACATTAACAAGTGCTTTTTCCACCTGCGCGGCTTCCGGCAGCATCCAGACGGTGATTCTGCGATCCTGAGTTTTTTTCTCTCTGCTTTCCTGTATACGGATATACCCTTTTGCCATCAGCTTCTGCAGATGCAGCGACAGACTTCTTCTGGTCATATTGGTATAATCACTTAACTCTCTTCTGCTGACCGGCTGTTTCAGATGGCTGAGATAAAGAAGCAGACGGATCTCCGGAAAAGTAAGATCAAACTGGCTTGCCACCGGTTCAAGATACCTGTCAAAAAGTTTCCGGCTCCGGTATTCATCCATCAACACTCCTTCTCCTTCTACGGCTTCCAGGTACAGACTGCTTCGCTCTTCCCCAAGCTTCTGAGAACCTGGCAGAATCGTCGGTGCAACCATACCGTCTCCCGCCGCATCGATCAGAAAACGATATACCTGCAGACGGTTTTTCTCGTATTCCTCTTCATCCAGAACATTTTTGTAAAAATCCTTATAGTAGGTAAATACCGTCAGCTTCATCTTGATCGTTTTCGACAGATTCATTCCCTGGCTTGCCAGAGAACCTTTCGTCTTCACATAATAATAAATCGGTGTATGCAATGCATAGAATCTTCTGGCATGTCGGATATACTCCAGATTGAACATAAAATCCTCACACCAGCTGATCTCCGGATTCATCTGCAGGTGATGTTTTATGATAATATCCCGCCGGTACAGCTTGTTCCACAGTACACCGTAATAAAAATCTGCCGGTTTTTCCATCATGCAGCCCACAAACGCTTCCTGATCCATCACGCCATCGATTTCGATATCTCCTTTATGAGACAGCCTCTCCCCGATCACCCGGTAAAAATCAGCAATCACAAGATCCGCCTGTTCCTCTTTTGCCGCCCTCACCAGAAGTTTCGTCGCATCCGGTGTGATCCAGTCATCACAGTCCAGAAACTGCAGATACTCCCCGTGTGCCTGAGCAATCGCCATATTTCTGCTCTCAGACACACCGGAATTCTCCTTGTGGATCACCAGGACCCTGTCATCCGCAGCAGCGTACCGTTCACAGATTTCCCTGGTTTTATCGCTGCTACCGTCATTGATCAGAAACAGTTCAAAATCTTTATATTCCTGTTTCAATACACTGTCCACGCATCGTTCCAGTGTTTTTTCTCCATTATAAACCGGAACGATAATACTTACTGCAGGTTTCATAGTTTTTAATCCTCATCCAGCTTCAGTACACTCATAAATGCTTTCTGTGGGATTTCTACATTTCCCACCTGACGCATTCGTTTCTTTCCTTCCTTCTGTTTTTCCAGAAGTTTCTTCTTACGGGAAATATCACCACCATAACATTTTGCCAGTACATCTTTTCGCATTGCGCGAACAGTCTCTCTGGCAATGATTTTTCCGCCTACCGCTGCCTGAATCGGAATCTCAAACAACTGTCTCGGAATTTCTTCTTTCAGTTTCTCGCACATTTTTCTGCCGCGCTCATAAGCTGATCCCTCAAATACAATAAAGGAAAGTGCATCCACTTCTTCTTTATTGACCAGAATATCCAGTTTTACCAGTTCGCTTCTCTCATAACCGATCATCTCATAATCAAAAGACGCATATCCTCTGGAACGGGATTTTAATGCATCAAAGAAATCATAGATAATCTCATTCAACGGCATATGATACGTCAGCAGCGCTCTGGTTGTCTCCATATATTCCATTCCCTGATACTGTCCACGCCGCTCCTGACAAAGATCCATGATCGGTCCGATGAATTCTGTCGTTACCATGATCTCTGCTTTTACCATCGGCTCTTCCATATATTCAATAGTTGACGGATCCGGCAGATTGGACGGGTTTGTCAGATCCATTACTTCACCGTTGGTCTTGTGTACTTTATAGATAACACCCGGTGCTGTTGTCACCAGATCCAGATTATATTCTCTCTCCAGACGTTCCTGGATGATCTCCAAATGCAGCAGTCCGAGGAATCCACAGCGGAAACCAAATCCGAGGGCTATAGATGTCTCCGGTTCATACTGCAGCGAGGCATCATTTAACTGCAGTTTTTCCAGTGCATCACGAAGATCTCCGTACTTTGCTCCGTCTGCCGGATAGACACCGCAGTATACCATCGGGTTAACCTTTTTATAGCCCGGCAGCGGTTCGCTGCACGGTCTGCTGTTATCAGTTACGGTATCACCAACACGGGTATCTTTTACATTTTTGATACTTGCGGTAAAATATCCTACCATACCGGCGGATAACTCCTCACACGGAATAAACTGTCCGGCTCCAAAATAACCGACTTCCACCACATCTTCCACAGCACCGGTCGCCATCATACGAACAGTTGTTCCCTTTCGGATCTTTCCTTCTTTGATCCTGCAGAATACGATAACACCTTTATAGGAATCGTACACGGAATCAAAAATCAGTGCCTGCAGTGGTGCATGCGGATCTCCGGTCGGTGCCGGAACTTTTTCTACAATCTGTTCAAGAACCTCTTCTACGTTCAGTCCGGTCTTTGCGGAAATCTGTGGGGCATCCTGTGCCTCGATACCGATCACATCTTCGATCTCGTTGATAACACGCTCCGGCTCTGCACTTGGCAGATCGATCTTATTGATCACCGGCATAACATCCAGGTCATGATCCAGTGCCAGATATACATTTGCCAGTGTCTGGGCTTCAATTCCCTGTGCCGCATCCACCACAAGGATAGCGCCATCACAGGCTGCGAGGCTTCTGGAAACCTCATAGTTAAAGTCTACATGCCCGGGAGTGTCGATCAGGTTGAAGATATATTCTTCCCCGTCTTTTGCCTTATATACGGTTCTCACGGTCTGTGCCTTGATAGTAATTCCTCTCTCACGTTCCAGATCCATATTATCCAGTACCTGGGACTGCATCTCTCTTTCTGTCAGCAGACCGGTCATCTCAATGATCCGGTCTGCCAGGGTAGATTTTCCGTGATCAATATGGGCTATAATACAGAAATTACGAATTTTACTTTGATCAAAATCTGCCACTTTAGTACCTCCGATTTCTTTTTTATACTCAGGTGCTTGTCACTGTTGAACTTTTTCTTCTTTTGGTGCCATCTACCTGATTTTCTGATTGCATCGGGTATCCGGACACTCTGTAATTTTACATTGCCTTTTATTATAGCATAGTTTTTACTGTCCCTTCAATACTTTATCCAGAATCACACTGAAGGGTTCCATCGCATTCATCGCCTCTTCCACCGTATTGGTCTGTGCGCCCACTTCCAGGAGGATCGAGCGCGGCCGTACATGAAGATTATACCGATATCCTTTGAGATAAATACACCGTGTCAACTGTGGATAGTACCGCGCCGCCTGATAAGACAGCTGAAACGAAAATGAGAGATTATCTTCGATATAAGGATTGGGAAGTGTATCCAGATTCCCGTTTTTTACCGTTCTGCTGAGTCCGTTAAAATACATGATCTGCGCTGTCGGTTTTCCGTTGATTTCCGTCACCAGATGCTTTCCTTCCGGTACTCCATCCCTGTGCAGATCGATCACCACCTGAATCGTAGGATTTTCCTCCAACACCTGCCCGATCACCGGAAGTGCATAGTTATATGCCTTGCTCCGGTCCAGCTGACCTTCCATCAGATCGAAAGTATCCTTTCTGTGGATCACCTGATATCCATAAATGTCCCGCAGAATACTCTCAAGATAATTTCCCACACCGACCACACTTGTTGCCTCATCTCCCTCGATAGAATCGGCAAATCCTTCCTGCGAATGAGTATGGTAAATAAGGATCTGCGGAACGCTGCTGTCTTCTTCCAGTGTCAGCGAATCTCCCAAAAATGTACTGGCATTGATCTGTGACCCGTCCACTGTTGTGTTCGGATCTACCACAAAGAAATTGTTCAGCAGATAGTGAAAATCACTGAGCCGCTCCATGGAAAGGTCTATCTTTGGTGTCGACTCTACTGCTGTAGTCCACGCCGGAAGCTGTGCCGTTGCTGTGCCTGCATTCTCTGTCGTCTGTGGCTCATTCTCATCTGTTTTTCTCTCCTGTTGCTCTTCTTCATTCCCGTTTTTTTCCTGTTCTCCCTCCTGTTGGCTACTCATATCATTCTCTTCATTTTCCCTAGCCGTCTCGTTCTCCCGGGTCACTGCCTGACTCTGATTTTCTCCCAACAGCCGGTCAGCGATCGTATTGCCATTGGCATGGATCATCTCATAACAGGTACTTTCATCCTCAATCACCGGATGTTGTTCTTCTTCCTGATGCTCTTTCAGATACATGCCCAGCGGATACCAGTTTTCGATCTTTGTCCACAATTTTGTTATCAGCGGAGTAGTAGTCCCCTCCTCATAAAATATCCCCGGCATATACCACAGATACGCTTCCCGCTCTGTCTCCATACAGATATCCCCGAGTATCTGCTGTGCGCGTGTTCCCGGAGACTGCCTCAGATGCAGATATCCCCGTGCCGCGAGATATCCGCCAAGGCAGACACACAATCCCCACACCGTTGCTTTTACAATCCGTTCTGATCTTCTCATCTTTCCCTCTATGATCTTTCCTGACTTTCACCATACATATTTTTTCGGATAAATATATATTATATTCGCATAATTAAGGAAGAACAGGTGTTCCTTCACGACCTGTCCTAAAATGTGTTCTTACCTTTACTTCTGATTTTCCTGGAGTACATACTTGTATTATATGAATTCCCCTGCTTCTTATGCCTCCATCGCGATATTAATGCCCTCTGAGATCGTATAACTGAGCCTTTTGACTGTCTCATCCACATCTTTGGGCGTAACAAACATTCTGTGCAGCCGCGGCGTGATCAGTTCCTGCAAAAACTCTTCCATCTCCGCCTCTTCCAGATTTTCCAGCAGATGAGCGATGGCATCATGAACAATCGTGGCGCCGTCTACTACAGTCGGCACACCGATACCGATCACCGGTATCCCAAGTGTTTCTTCATTCAATCCGCATCTGTGATTACAGACACCGGATCCCGGATTGATTCCCGTATCCGTTATCTGAATCGTACAGTTTAATCTCCGTACACTGCGTGCCGCCAGTGCATCGATGGCGATCACTGCATCCGGATCCGTCTCCCGGATCACACCACGGATAATCTCCATTGTTTCCATCCCGGTCTGTGCCATAACACCGGGAACCAGACTGCTGATCTGATGTACTTTTTCCTTTCCCATACCTGCCTTTCCATATTCTTTAATAATGTGTCTGGTGATCTTCAGATTCTGAATCACCTGTGGCCCCAGTGCATCCGGTGTGATCTCCCGGTTGCCCAGTCCTACCACCAGAATGGATTTCTCTTTTTCCAGATGAAGAAGTTCTTTCAGATGGTGTGCAAGTGCCTGAGAAATCTCCCGGTGATAATCCTCATCCGGCACGATCAGATTCGGGGCTTCCATGGTAATATACGTACCTTTCGGCTTTTCCATCGCTTTCGCTCCCTGCTCCGTCTGAATCCGCACCACCGTTGTATTCAGGTCCAGAGCCTCCTCATATTTCTCCTGAATCGCCACACCCTTAATCTCCACATGGTCCTTCTCATACTTCTCCTTACTCTCCACTGCAAGATCCGTTCGTATCCCAAAATTCCCGGACATCGTTGTCACCTTTCCTTTCTGAACACCTTTTCCTGCCTGCGTTCTTTTCTCCTTTTAGATTTCCCTTTTCCTTTCGATTTATCCCTGAAAATCATTACTGTTCGCTCCGTTCACAATAACTGGTTCAAAATACATTCCAAAATGCCTTTTTTTCGGAAAAACCATTGACAAACCACGATAAATGGCATAAACTGTATGGGTATTTTGAGATTAGCCTGTCCGTGTCTGGGCTGATGAATATGATAAATGATTGAATAATTTATTGGAGGTTATGGAAAATGGCAAACATTAAATCCGCTAAAAAAAGAGTTATCGTAAACAGAACAAAAGCTGAAAGAAATAAAGCTATCCGTTCTGAAGTTAAAACATCTATCAAAAAAGTAGAAGCAGCAGTTGCAGCAAAAGATCTGGCAGCAGCTCAGGCAGCTCTGAAAGTAGCTACCGCTACAATCGAAAGTGCTTGCTCTAAAGGTGTATACCACAAAAACAACGCAGCAAGAAAAGTTTCCCGCGTATCCAAAGCAGTTAACTCTATTGCTTAATTCTAATTGATAGAATAAATAAGGAATTTAAAAAGAACAGTCATCCCGTCAGTGACTGTTCTTTTTTGTTGCTCTGTATCCGAAGGAAACTGCCAGTGGTAACTTCTGCAGGTATTCGAAAATCCCGGAAACTGTCCATTTCAGACAGCTCCCGGGATTTTTGATTACGCCGGATTCTTCCGCGCATATTTTACAATTAGAAGTTCCACACTCAGCACATCGCTCAGCCTTCCGGTTTTCACCTCTTCCTCTGTCTGAGTAAAATCTTCCACCGCCTGACGAAGCTGAGCTGTTGTGTATCTTCCGGTACAGCCGGTATAATTTCGAACCACGAAACTCTGCAGTCCGGTCCTTGATGCAATCGTTTTCTGATCGCATCCAAGCCGCTGCAGTTCTTTCACCTGTAACAGAAGATTAAACTGTCTTGCCAGCAAAAAAAGAATCCTCATCGGCGGCTCCTTCAGCGCCAACAGATCATAATACAGATCCAGCGCTTTCTTCTGATTCTGCTCTGCCACCGCCTGTACCATCGCAAAGATCCGGTTATTGATCTGCGTAGTACATACCGCATCGATATCTTCCCCTGTGATCACAGATCGATCCATGGTATAACATAACAGTTTTTCCAGTTCTTTTTCGATATTACTCATATCCGTACCGGTTTTCGACAGAAAATGCTCCATATCTCTCTGAGTGATCTGTTTTCCCTCCCGTTTCATGATACCAAGCACCCAGCGCATCAGTGTTTTCTCATCCTGCACCGCAAACTCCACCACCCTGCCGATCTGCTTGACTGTTTTAAACATTTTGCTTCGCTTATCCACCTCGTCTTCCACAAACAGAAGATACAGATAATCCGGAAGATTGTTCAGATATTCTGCCAGTTCCGGGCACTGATTTTTGAAAAATCCGGTATTCTCCAGCAAAATGATCCGTCGATCAGAAAAAAACGGCATGGTTTCTCCAAGTGAGATTACTTCTTTCACATCAATTCCCTTTCCTTCGAATCTGGATTCATTCATCGTATCTCCATCCGGATTCCATGCCTGAAGCAACTTGTTGCGATACTGTTTTTTCAGATAACCTTCTTCCCCGAAAAAGAGATATGCCTGCTTATACTCCTGATTTTTTATATCTTCCAATACACTTTTCATCAAATCTTCTAACCTTTCACCCAATTTTCCTCATCTGGATTTATTATACTGTTTTTTTCCTGTTTCAGCAACCGGCATCATCAGTAAAACTCCGGAATGGTTACTGCTCAGTTACTGTTCACTCCGTGCCCTGCAACATGCTCTAGATATTCTGTTACCAGAACCTCCCTCCCCCTCTTCCTTATCGTAATCGCACCACTCTTCATCGTATACCGGATCTCACATCCGGTTTTTTTTAACCGATCTACCGTATCCGGTGACGGATGTCCGTACCTGTTTTTCATTGCACAGGAAATTACCGCTAACGACGGTTGTACCTGTTCCAGAAACTCCCGGCAGGTGGATGTAGCTGAACCGTGATGTCCTACCTGCAGGATCTCGCAGGCAGGCAGATTCTGCAGCAATTCCCTCTCTTTCTCCTCCGGAAGATCTCCGGTAAACATCGCCCGGACTCCCTCCCATTTCCAGAAAAGTACCAGCGAACCCGCATTGGGTTCTGCAATCTTTTCCTGTTCTTTCGGGTAAAGAACCACGGCTTCTGCCTTTCCGATTGTCAACCGGTCTCCTGCCCGGATCTTCCTACAGGAGGCTCCCGCTTCTTCTGCCAGCTTTTTCAGTTGTTTTCCCTGTTCCGTCCCTTCCATCCAGTATGGATACATAAGATTTTTTACTGTCAGCCAGCCTTTTTTTCCTTCCTCCAGTACTTCTGTTACGCCATTGATATGATCCTGATCTGTATGAGTGAGAACTACTGCTTCCAGACAGGATATTCCCTGCTGCTTTATGTATGGAAGAATCACATAAGTTCCCACATTTTTCTGACTGGTACTTCCCCCGTCAAGCAAAAGTGTCTGTCCGCCGCTCTGTAACAGGCTGGCATCTCCCTGTCCCACATCCAGAAATGTAATCTTTTCTCTCTGCTGCCAGGGATGTGCCATCAGCAAAAGCAGCAGTAACATACTGCATAGTTCCATTCCCGGAAATATTTTCCACCTTTTTTCTCTTTTTATCAGCTGTTTTTCCACTAAAACCAGCAGAAAAATCACCAGATAATACCCTGCAATCACCGGTTTTGACGGTTGACCCGGAGTCCACATACCAACCGGCAGCTTCTCGGATATGTTCCCGATTTCCTGATATAGCTGCAACATTCCATAAGCCGGACTTCCCGCAAGACTGCCCAAAAATATATTCCATCCTGCCAGAACCACTCCCAATCCCCCGGAAGCAATGATTACCGGAAGTAAGGGAATCGCCACAAGGTTCCACAATATCCCCACCACTGACACCTGATAAAAAGTATCCAGCATTACCGGAAGAGTAAAAAGCCACAGATACCAGCCGGCCCGTATGTTTTCCAGTATTGCTCCGGCACTGCTCCCTTTTCCTCCTTTCCCTCTGTTCTTTCTTTTTTCTTTCTCCCCGATGCTCCAAAAGATTTTGTTCTTTTCACTGACATACCACCCCACACCGATCACAGCACAAAAAGACAGTCTGCACCCACCATCCAATATCAGATCCGGGTTATCCAGGAGCATCAGAATCCCGGCAAACGCCAGCGCAGACAACAGATCGTAGGAACGCCCGAGAAGTCTTGCACCCTGAAGTACAAAAAACATCAGTAAAGCCCGTACCGCTGTGGTGGGCTGTCCGATCAGGATACCGTACCCCGCCAGCACACCAACAGAAAGTATCACCCAAACCGGCATGGGAAAACCCAGCCGTCGGAGAATCCCGGCAACTGCCAGGGCAAGAAGGCTGATATGCAAACCGGAGATGACAAGCACATGGCTGATTCCCGCTGCCTGATAAAGTTCTTTGATGTCCCCGGACAGTTCCCTCTTTTCACCAAACAACATAGCCTCGAGTATACCTGCCTCCGCATCCGGATAGATTTTCTCACATCGGTTCATCATTTCTGTCTTCCATATTTCTACAACTTCCCTGACACCGGATCTCTGTTCTTTTACTTCCAAAACAGTCGGATTCTCCAGATAAAAATCAATTTTCTTTCCGCTTTCGTAGATTCTTCGGTTAAATTGTCCCGGGTTGCGCGGAAGTTCCGGCAATACAAGCATCCCCTCCAGTCGGACATGCATTCCTTCCCGCAGACTGTTTATTTTTTCTTCTTTTCCTGTACATTTGATATTTCGAATGGGATAATTTTTTGTCGATCCGGAACGGATCAGAATTGCTTTTTTCAGATAAATAACTGTGCGGGTGGTTTTTTCAATACGGTACACCACTCCTTCCGCCTGTACCTTCTGCTCTTGTTCTGCCCACTGCCATGGTTTCTTCCCGGCGGGAGATTTCCATATCCAGGAACCTCCACACCAGTCCGTCACCAGAATAATCAGGATCAGTCCTGCAAACAGCAGGCAGAGAGGACGTTTTCCCGTCAGTCCTCTCCTCCTTTCTCCAATTCATGATTGACCTGGAACAGTTGATTCATATCCACTTTATCTTTAAATAGCAAAGAAGTATCTCCGTTAATGGAAATCTGTACCTGACTTACATTACCTGCATCAATCAGAGAATTGACAATCGAGTATATCGGAATCTGTGCATCTACCGGCAGTGCCTCATCAACAAACTGTTTTCCAAGATTCACATAAGCGATTCCATCTGCCACAGATACCCCGACGATTCGTGTATCGGACGGAAGGGTGGCATAATGTCCACTCTCTCCCGGACCACGAAGCAATTGTTCTACGATAACCTTTTCAATCGGCGTGTTACCATTATAATATACCTGACGTGCCTCCGGTACCAGTTGATTGCCTTCTTCATTGGTAAAATAAAGGTTGAGTTCTTTATACTGATATGCCATAATTTCTTTTCCTGTGTTTTCCAGAAAGCTGTCCAGACTCATGGCTCCTATCTCCTGCCCCTGGGAATCAACGATAGGTGTCCCTTCCGCAGTAATCGTAACCAGATAAATATTTGGAATCTGTACATAATCTTTTACGATGGAAGCTCGCAAAAGCACCTCATCTACCGGATTCAAATCATGATATTCCTGATTAAAATCTACCCGAATCATCCCGTCGTCATCCACACAGCTCTGTATCTCAATATTCTCCGGGAGCAGTGTATGCCCTTCTGCATTTTTCTTATTCAATTTTTCTGTCATCTCTTCCAGCATGGTCTGCGTGGTCTCCTCGGACGGTACAAAACTTTCCGCAAGGACTTCTCCCTGTTCTTCATTGATATAATAAATTTTGTATTTACTCTCTGTCTCTTTCTTTCCACAGCCGGAAAAAGCAACAGCACCAAGCACCAGTGCCATCACCAATGCTGTTATTTTTCTTTTTTTCATATTCTCACCATCCTCGATCAGTCAATAAACGTCAGCGGGATCCGCACTGAAAATGTAGTTCCTTCACCCACCTGACTCTTCACACGGATCGCCCCGTGATGCATCATGATGGCACTTCTTGTAATCGCCAGTCCAAGACCGGTTCCTTCGATCTCTGCGGAATGCGATTTGTCTACCCGGTAAAATCGTTCAAAGATATGATCAATGGATTCCTCCGGAATTCCAAGGCCGGAATCGGTTACCGTCACATAAAAATACTTATGATCTGCATTCAGTGATACTCTTACCCAGCCTTCATCCTTATTATATTTGATCGCATTTTCCACCAGATTGCTGATGGCAAGTGACAGTTTTGTCTCGTCAATCTCCGCATCCACCGGACGGAAGCCTTCCAGAATCAGCTCAATATTTCGTTTCGCAGCGATCGGATGCAGACGTTTTAGGATCATATCCAGGAGTTCATTGATATTGACCAGTTCAATGTTCATGTTGGAAGCTTTCTTATCCAGTTTTACAAGCGTCAGCAAATCTGTGATGATCTTACTTTCCCGGTCAATCTCCGCTGCGATATCCTGCATAAATTCCTGATACAGTTCCACCGGTACATTTTCCTGCCCAACCAGTGAATCTGCCAGCACTTTCATGGATGTCAACGGTGTTTTCAGCTCATGAGACACATTCGATACAAACTCCTGACGGGAAGTATCCAGGGATTGTACTCTTCCAAGCATCTTGTTAAACGCATCTGTGATCAGCTCTGTTTCCGTATAATCCGGAACTGAAATTTTCTCATCCTGGAATCCATCTGTGATATCCTCAATAGCCTTTGTGATTTTTGCAAACGGCTTTATCAGGATTCCGGCCAGAATATATCCGAAGATCAGCACCAGGACACCGCTGATCACAAGAATCCGCAGTCCTTTCTGCTCAAGAATATCGATACTTGAGACAATTTCTTCCGTTGAAATACTGATCAGCAGAACTCCCTGTGCCCGTTCTCCATCTGCACCGGGAATCGGCATAGTCATCTCAATATAACTGTTTTTCCTGTCATAATAGCTGCTCTCTTTCAATTTCTGAAAGCACTTGACCACTTCCTTGGAAATCATATATTTTCCTTTGTCAAGATCATATGTATCCTTGATTATCTGAAAATCCTGATTCACAATCAGAATACGGCCACTATATACATTAGAGAGCATTGTCAGCTCACTGTTAATTCCCTCTGAGGACGGATCCTGGAGATAATTCTCTTTTGCCAGCTGATTCACCAGGATATCACACTGATTCTTTACATTCAGCTGTCGGTTTGATACCGCCCGATCCTCGTAACTGTTTACGATTCCCTTTTCCACAATGATACTTGGCACAATACCAATAATGATCAGAATCACTAAAATTCGAAATCGCAGACTTTTTACAAACTTAAATCTGACTTTCCAATTGACTTTCATACTGTTCCTCACTGCTGTTTTTATACGGACTTTGACTCGTTGCTCGCGTAAACAAAGAATGCAGGTTTACACGCCTGACATACCGGCTGTGTTTGACCTGCATTCTGGATCTTACGCCTGAAAATAATATCCTACACCCCATTTGGTATGTACGTATTTTGGTTCGCTGGGATTGCTTTCGATCTTTTCACGCAATCGACGGATATGTACATCCACCGTCCGCACATCTCCGGGATATTCATATCCCCATACGATATTCAACAGATTTTCACGGCTGTATACTTTATTGGGATTAAATACCAGAAGTTCCAGTACATCGAATTCTTTCGCAGTCAGATTGATCTCTCTGGTACCGATAAAGACTCTGCGTCCTTCACAGTCCAGTCGTAATTCTCCGACCTCTACCACTTTTGCTTTTGTCTCCTGTGTGGCATTCTTACCGGCACGGCGCATAATGGCTTTAATTCTTGCTTTTACTTCCAGAATATTAAAAGGCTTGGTAATATAGTCATCCGCTCCATACTCCAGACCAAGGATCTTATCCATATCCTCGCCCTTTGCTGTCAGCATAATAATCGGAACATCTGAAAATTCACGAATCTGCTGGCATACCTCAAGTCCATTCATCTTCGGAAGCATCAGATCCAGCAGAATCATATCATATTCTTTATTCTTTGCACATTCCAGGGCTTTCTCCCCGTCGTAGGCACAATCTACTTCCATACCGTCCTGCTCCAGACTGAACCGGATTCCCTTTACGATTAATTTTTCATCGTCTACAACCAATACTTTCTTCGCCATTCTTTACTCCTCAATTGATCCTGATCTGATCTTTCAGCTTTTCATATGTTTTTTCTTTGATGCCTTCTACCTGCATCAGCTCCTCCACACTGGAAAAGCTGCCATGTGTCTCACGATATGCAAGAATCGCCTGTGCCCTTGTTTCTCCAACTCCGGTCAGTGTCATCAGCTCTTCCTTTCCTGCCCGGTTGATATCTACCCGGTCATCCAAAAGGGGATCTTCTTCCTGCAGTTTCTTTTCCATCTGCCCGGCTTCCTCCTTGGTATAGATCCGGATCTTCTGACCATCTGTTAAAAGATCTGCCTGATTCACTGTCTCTAATGAAGCCTCCTCTGTACAGCCACCCGCCTGTTCCAACACCTGAAACACCCGGCTTCCGGCCTCGATCCGATAGACCCCAGGATTCCTGACTGCACCGCATACATCCACATAGATCCATTCCTGCAGAGATTTCTCTTCCTGTTCCGGCTTTTCATCTTGCGTCTCTGACTCAACGTTGTATACCGTTTCCGTGTCCTGCTGTTCTTCCAGCGAACCGGTTTCCGGTTGGCCTCGTTTCAATATGCTGTCCTGCGTACCACAACCGACAAATATCAGCACCGGCAAAAGCATCCATAGAATTTTCTTTTTCTGTTTCATCTGCACGCTCCTTATCGCTTTCGCTCTAAGGCTCCCTCCATGCATACACAATTTATTTTACCCAATTTTCATCTGAATTACAAGACTGTAAACCCGAAATAATTCACTCCCACTTAAAAAGAACAATTCCTGCAACAACAATTGCCGTACCTGCCAGTTTTTTCCATTCAAAAGGCTGTTTTTCCACACCGAAAAGTCCGAACATCTCGATCAGATAGGAAACCACCAGTTGTGCGATCACAATCAGCATCGTTGCCTGTGCCGGTCCCAGTTTTCCCATACTCCTGATCACGGTCACAGTGATAAATGTTCCCAGAATTCCTCCAAGCAGTGTATATTTGTTTTCAACCTGCCACAGTGTTCCAATCGAATCTCTTCCTGTAAAAAACCATGCTGCCACACAGACCAGAAACGCCGTCAGCTGCACCCAACCTGTCGATACCCACAGACTGGACTGTTTTGTCACCTGTGTATTCCACACTCCCTGAATACTCATCAGTGTTCCTGAGAGAATTGCAATCCATATTCCAATCATAAAAAATCCCTCCATACCATAGATCTGTTTTTTACTATAGTATGGACGGATTTCTTACTTTTATGATTACAGGAATCGCATTATTTTAATTTCCAAATGTCCTCATTGTACTGCGCGATCGTTCTGTCAGATGAGAAGAATCCCGCTTTAGCAATGTTGATCAGTGCTTTTTTGTTCCAGGTCTTACGATCTTCATAATCTGCATAGACCTTTTCTTTTGTTGTGATATATTCTTTTGTATCCAGCAGTGTCATAAACCAGTCTTTTCCGATCAGTTCTCTGTGCAGACGGGTCAGACTTTCTTCATCACCGATCGCAAGCAGCTCTTCTCCTGTGATAAAATCTACCAGTTTGTGGATAAGCGCATCCTCTTCATAGATTTCTTTTGAACTGTAAGTACCTGCCTCGTACAGATCGATGACATCCTGTGGTTTTCTGCCGAAAATATAAATATTCTCTTCGCCAACCAGATCCCGGATCTCCACATTTGCTCCATCTTCGGTTCCCAGCGTCAGCGCGCCATTTAACATGAACTTCATATTACCGGTTCCGGATGCTTCTTTGGATGCCAGCGAAATCTGTTCGGAAATATTGGCTGCCGGAATAACCTTTGCTGCTTTGGAAACATTATAGTTTTCAATCATCAGTACGCGGAAATACGGTCTTACCTCCGGATCTTTCTCAATCAGTTCCTGCAGACACAGGATCAGATGAATAATATCTTTTGCAATCACATACGCCGGTGCTGCCTTTGCTCCAAAGATCATTGTGATCGGTGTGGACGGTTTGTTGCCCGCTTTGATGTCCAGATATTTGTAGATTGCATAAAGTGCATTCATCTGCTGACGTTTATACTCATGAAGACGTTTTACCTGTACATCAATGATGGAATGTTCATCAATAGTCAGTCCCTGGGTTTCTTCCATGTATTCTTTGAATTCCAGTTTCTTTTCCATCTTGATTTCTTCCAGCTTGTTCAGCACTGTTTCATCATTTTCAAAAGCCAGCAGTTTTTCCAGTTCTGTGGCATCTTTCTTGAATCCGTTTCCGATCAGAGATTCAATATATCTGGTCAGTACCGGATTACAATGCATCAGCCAGCGACGGAACGTGATTCCGTTTGTTTTGTTGTTAAAACGTTCCGGATAGAGGTCATAGAAATTTTTCAGTTCTGAGTTTTTCAGAATCTCTGTGTGGAGTGCTGCCACGCCATTGACAGAAAATCCGTAATGAATATCCATGTGTGCCATGTGCACTCTGTCCTGCGCATCAATGATGTAAGTGGACTCATCTTTTACTGTTTTTCGCACTCTTTCATCCAGTTCCTTGATGATCGGAACAAGATTCGGAACCACTTCTTCCAGGTATTCCATCGGCCATTTTTCCAGTGCTTCCGCAAGAATGGTATGATTGGTATATGCACAGGTCTTACTTACCACTTCCACTGCCTCATCCATAGTAAATCCTTTTTCTTCGGTCAGCAGACGGATCAGTTCCGGAATCACCATGGAAGGATGGGTATCATTGATCTGGATCACTGCATGATTATTTAATTCATGCAGATCATATTCTGCATCCTCCATCTCTTTTAAAATCAGCTGTGCCCCGCAGCTTACCATAAAGTACTGCTGATAAATGCGGAGTTTGCGTCCGGCGTCATCAGAATCATCCGGATACAGAAAGAGCGTCAGATTTTCCTGTACTTTTTTCTTATTAAAATTGATACTGTTTTCCGGTACGATACTTTCATCAATAGTATCCACATCGAACAGATGCAGGCGGTTACATCCGGAATCATATCCCGGCACATCGATATCGTACAGAACACCGTCCATTGTGAAATCTTTAAATGGTACTTTACAGGTAAAAGACTGTCTGTTTAACCAGCTTTCTTTTGTGATCCACGGATTTTTCAATTCCTGCTGTTTGTGATTGGTGAATTTCTGCTGAAACAGACCAAAATGATAATTCAGTCCGATACCGTCTCCCGGAAGACCAAGCGTAGCAATAGAATCCAGGAAGCAGGCAGCCAGACGTCCCAGTCCGCCATTTCCAAGAGAAGGCTCCATTTCCAGTTCCTCAATCTCACACAGTTCATATCCATGAGATTTCAGGACTTTTTCTGTCTCCTCATACAGACCCAGGTTGATCAGATTGTTAGATAACAATTTACCGATCAGGAATTCTGCGGAGATATAATACAGTTTCTTCGATCCCTCGTTTCTCTTCAGGTTACCGGTCGCTTCTTTCGTGATCTCCATCAGTGCATGAAACAGTTCTTCTTTTGTACATGTATCCAGTGTCTTATGAAATCTTTTTTCCAGTACTTCCTGCAATCTTTTTTCCATAATAATTTTCTCCTCTAAATAATCTCCTCAATTTACTGTTTACATCGGGCAGTTGACTCCCTTTGTATTAACTCCCCTTCATAGATCAGCTGCCGTGGCTTTTCTTTTCCTTTGATCAGATCAAATAAAAGTCCTGCCGTTGCCTTCCCGATCTCTTCCACCGGCTGACGGATCGTTGTAAGACTCGGAATATAAAATCTTCCGGCATCCATACCGTCAAATCCCGCCACAGAACATTCCTCGGGAACAGATATTCCCGCCTCCTTCAATGCCCTGCAGGCCCCGATCGCCAGTGTATCTGCCGTCGCATAGACGGCGGTAAATGTTTCTCTTTTCAAAAGCTCCTGCATCAGCCGGTAACCGGACTGATAAGAGTATGTGTCCCTTTTTTCATCCATGTAACACACCAGTTCTTCCCGGTAAGGGATCTGATACTGCTCCAGTGCTGTCCGGTATCCCATCAGACGCAGCTTTCCGATACTGGCATCATTTTTCGGGGCTGTAATAAAAGCAATTTTTTTATGCCCCAGCCCGATCAGATACTCCGTCATCTTATAGCTTTCCTTAAAATCATCCACCGATACGGAAGCCAGGGATGCACCCGGCATCCCCACCGTACAGATGGTACTGAGTACGCAGGGAATCTCCATCTGACTGATCTTTTCCTGACTCTGAGAAAAACTTCCTCCCAGAAACACCAGCCCACGCAGTCTTTTTTCTTTTCCCACACGAATCGCCACGTCCCACTCATCTTCCTGTTCGTCCACATATTGCAGGATACAGCTGTAACCCTTCTTTTCGCACTCCCGTTCCAGAATTCCTACCAGTTCACTGAAAAAGGTATTGCCGATACCTTTGACAAGCACCGCGATAGCCTTTGCATCATTTCGTTTCAGATTTCTGGCACTGTTATTCGGCACATAGTTGGCTTCCTCAATGGCTTTTAATATTTTTTCCTTGGTTTCCGGATTGATATCCGGATGATTATTCATAGCCCTGGACACGGTACTGACGCCAACATGGCATTTTTTTGCGATATCTTTGATTGTCATGCCTGCCACAAGACCACTTCCTCTCTCTTTTACAATCGTCCGAACAGCTTGTTCAGATGACACATCTTTTCAAGCATCTCATCCGTTACCTGCCCCGGCACCAGACGCCACTTCCAGTTGTTGCCAAGAGTGGACGGAAGATTGATTCTTGCCTCTGTTCCCAGACACAGATAATCCTGCAGCGGAATCACCGCAAGGTCAGCCACGGAACCGAGTGCCAGACGGATGAACTCCCACGGACGTTCATCTTTCGGTGTATCCGCATTGTTCATGTAATCTTCTGCCAGTGCGTTGTCTTCCTCACACATATCGTCCAGCCATCCCCGAACCGTATTATTATCGTGAGTTCCGGTGTAAACCACACAGTTATGCGGATAATTATGTGGCAGATAGTTACTTTCCTCTCTCGAATCAAATGCAAACTGTAATACTTTCATTCCCGGATATCCTGTATCTTCCACCAGTTTCATAACACTTTCCGTCAGATATCCCAGGTCTTCTGCAATGATATTTACATCGCCCAGTTCTTTTTTCACTGTATGGAACAGATCAATTCCCGGACCCTTTTTCCAGACACCGTTTTCTGCTGTCTTGTCACCGTACGGGATCGCATAATACTCATCAAATCCGCGGAAATGATCCACACGAACCACATCATACAGTGTAAAGCAATGTCTCAGACGGCTGATCCACCAGACATATCCTGTCTGTGCGTGGTAATCCCAGCGATACAGCGGATTGCCCCAGAGCTGTCCGGTAGCTGCAAAAGCATCCGGCGGGCATCCTGCCACTGCCAGCGGTGTACTGTTCTCGTCAAACTGGAACAGTTCCGGATTCGCCCATGCATCTGCACTGTCAAATGCAACGTAGATCGGAATATCACCAATGATCTGGATACCTTTTTCATTGGCATACTGTTTCAGTTTCTCCCACTGTTTTGCAAATTCATACTGTTGAAAACAGATAAAATCCATCTGTTCTTTTAATTCCACTCGTTTTTCTTCCAGGGCAGCTTCCTGTCTTGTCTTCAGTGGTGCCTCCCACTCGCTCCAGGCAATTCCGCCCAGGCTGTTTTTGATCGCCATATACAGACTGTAATCTTCCAGCCATTTTTTATTTTTTTCCACAAAGGTTTCATATGCCTGATCCGGTACAAATCTGTGGAACGCTTTCTCCAGAAGTTCAAATCTGCCCATATAAATTTTTTCGTAATCCACATATGCCGGATTACTTCCAAAATCCACACTGTCACACTCTTCTTTTGTCAGCAGTCCTTCCTCGATCAGTGTTTCCAGATCAATAAAATACGGATTACCCGCATAGGTGGAAAAGGACTGATACGGGGAATCTCCATATCCGGTCGGTCCCAACGGCAGAATCTGCCAGTACTTTTCACCGCCTTTTTCCAGCTGGTCCACAAACTCATAAGCTTCCTTTGAAAAACAGCCGATACCATACGGAGACGGCAGGGATGTTACAGGAAGTAAGATACCACTTGCTCTCATTTTTTATCCTCCTTTAGATTTTCAGTACTTTCGGAAACGTTATCGGTAACGTTTCCATTCCTTGTAATCTGACAGTATCATATTATATGAAAAAAAGCAAGAAAAAAATGTAGATTTATCTCACATTCTTTTCCTGCTTTTTATATTTTGCTTTTGTAACCTTTTTCCTACCGATATTCTCCCATAAAAAACAGCGCTACTGTTCCCGGTCCGGAATGGGTTCCGATCGTAGCCCCGATCGTATTGATCAGAAAACTTTCATATCCGAACTTTTCTCTGACCAGTTTTGCCACATACTGTGCATCCTCCTCACAGTCACCATGACTGATAAAGATAATATCATTTTTATCTTTCCAGCTTCCGATGCGCTCTTCCATCATGGAGACCAGCGTCGCCAGAGATTTCTTTCTTCCCCGTACCTTACTTAATGGAATCAGATGTCCCTCGTCATCCACGTGAAGCAACGGTTTCAGATTGATCATTGTTCCCACGATAGCTGCGGCTTTTGATACTCTGCCACCTCTGTACAGATGGAACAGATCATCTACGGTAAATACATGGCAGAAATTCTGTTTGTGTTCTTCCAGCCATGCAGCCACTTCATCCACAGATGCCCCCGCTTCTTTCATCTGTACCGCTTTGTAAACGAACAGGCCTTCTCCAAGAGAAGCACACAGCGAATCGACTACCAGAATCTTTCTGTCCGGATATTCTTCTTTCAGTTCTTCTGCTGCCAGACGTACACTGTTATAACTGCCACTCAGCCCGGAAGAAAATGCCAGATGCAGTACATCATTTCCGGCCTCCAGAAGCGGTCGCAGAACGTCTTTCGCTTCCTCACTGTTGACCTGGGACGTGGTCGGCATGGATCCTGCTCGCATCCGACTGTAAAACTCTTTAAAATCCAGCTCATTTTCTTTATTATAAGTGATTCCATCCAGCTGGTATGTCAGATACATATATTCTACCTGATGTTCTTTATAGTAAGAATAAGGCAGATCTGCTGTATTCTCTGTCGTAATTACATATTTTTCCATACTCTGTCCTCCCCGCACTTTTATGTATTACCAGAAAGCTCCCGAAATACATTTTTTTTCATTTTACCATCACTGTTCTACCTGTGCAACCTTTTCCGAAAGAACCTCTCTTGCTTTTTTCATCTGTGCATCCTTACTCTCCCATTCCTCCTGAGAAAGCTCGTTAAACTGATTCGGATTGGTAAATTCTTCTGCATTCTCCGGCCAGTCACTCTCCACATCCGGAGTGATTCCGGTTCCCTGGATATTCACACCGTTTGGGGTATAATATCTGGAAGTGGTCAGTTTTACTGCACTGCCATCTCCCAGTGAAAAAGTCTGCTGAACAATTCCTTTCCCAAATGTCGTGGTGCCCACCAGCGTTCCCACACCGTGATCTTTCACCGCTCCGGAAAAGATCTCTGCAGCACTGGCACTGTTTTCATTGACCAGAACCACCAGCGGAATATCGATCGGTGTTTTTCCTTTACAGGTATGCTCCGTCCGATGTCCGCTCTTATCTTCGGTATACACGATCATACCTTTCGGAAGAATCTGTTCCAGCGTATCACATACCGCTGTCAGAAGTCCCCCCGGATTTTCCCGCAGATCAACCAGAAGTCCTTTCATTCCCTGTTCATTCAGTTCACTGTAGGCTTTCTTAAACTGTTCCGAAGTGCCATCGGTAAATTCTGTAATCTGAATATATCCAAGGGAATCGTCAAGCATCCGGCTCTTTACTACCGTTACTTCCACCTTTTCCAGAGATACTGTGATATCGGCAGTCGTTCCATCCCGTTCCACAGTCAAAACCACCTGCTTTTTGTTATCTTCCCGGATGATTGTGGAAATCTCTGACAGTTCTTTTTCAGTAATATCCTTTCCATCCACTGCCGTCAGGATATCTCCTTTCTGAATCCCTGCCTGCTCTGCCGGGCCGCCTTCTGCCAGATCCACCACACTGACAACTCCGCTGTCCGGATCCTTGGACATCGTAAGTCCCACACCTGTATACGCCCCCTGTGTGGACTCCTGCAACAGCTTGTAGGCATCTTCGGAATAGTAGCTGGAATAAGGATCCTGCAAACTGGCTACCAGTCCACTGTACATACCTTCTTCCATCGTATACTGGCTGTCTTCATCACCTTCTTTGTAATCCAGATAATATGTATCCACTAATTTTGCTATTTTGGATGCTTTACCAAGATCACTGAGGCTCAGACCCTGTTCTCCGATCATTGGAACGGATCCAAAGCAGATAAAGTATCCGATACCACCCACAATCACGGTTACTGCCACACCCCCGGCAAATCCTTTGATCCAGGTTTTCATTCTTTCTGTCATCTCTGTTGTCTCCTGTCTGTTACTGTCTTCTCCTGCAATTTCTCAGTTTTTGCAGAAACTCATTCATATACAAAGGGGGCTGCCGCTTTCCTGCTGCATCCCCCTTTGTATTATTTCCAATCACCTTCGGTGATGGCATTTTGATTTCTCTTTCGTTATTTATCAGACTCTCAGATGTTTGCGGATCGTGATCACACTTCCGAACAGTCCGATACCCATACCAAGGATCAGCGCCACCGGAGTCAGTACTTCGAATACCTGTGTAACACTCATAAACTGTACCACACTGCTCAGCATACTGAACTTTGTAAGAACATATTCGATCACTTTCTTGTACATGACAAAAAGTAATACCAGCGGAATGATGGCTCCGATCAGACCGATGATCATACCTTCGATCAGAAATGGTGCTCTTACAAAGAAGTTTGTCGCACCGATAAGTTTCATGATACCTATCTCTTCTTTACGAATGGAAATACCAATCGCTACCGTATTACTGATCAGGAAGACCGCCACACAAAGCAGGATCAGAATGATTGCCACGGATATGTAGGTCAATAAGGTGTTAAAGGAAGACAAGGTCTGTGTCGCGCCCTTTAACTGATTCACTTCCCGGACACCATCAAGCCCCTCGATATATTTTACCAGCGCATCCTGATGCTCGATCTTATCCACATAGACGGAATAACTGGAAGAATTCGCCAGCGGATTATCATTCTTAAATCCTTCTGCCATCTCAGATTCCAGTTCTGTATCCCCAAAATACTGTTTTGACCATTCATCCCATGCCTCTTCAGCGGATACATATTCAACCTTCGTTACGCCTTTATACGCCTTGATCTGCTCCCCGATACTGTTGATCGTCGCCTGATCCACACCATCATCAAAAAGAACGGTAACCGCAACGCCTTCCTCTGCATTCTTTACAATATACCGAAAGTTGATCAACAGCGAGAAGAACAGACCAAATAAGAAGATACATGCTGTCATAGTGGCTATGGAAGCCGCGGAGAACATGATATTTCTCCATATATTTTTGATTCCCTGTTTGGCACTGTAGCCGATTGTACTAATCCTCAAGATATCCACCTTCCTCTTCGTCGCTGACAATTACACCTTTTCTCATGGTAATTACACGCTTTCTGAATGAATTGACGATTTCTCTGTTATGGGTTACTACCAGAACTGTAGTTCCTCTCTCGTTGATCTCTTCGAGCAGTTTCATAATCTCCAGTGAATTCTTCGGATCCAGATTACCGGTAGGTTCATCTGCCAGAAGAATATTCGGACGGTTGACCAGTGCACGGGCCAGTGCCACACGCTGCTGTTCACCACCGGATAATTCTCTCGGAAATGATTTGTACTTTTCTGCCAGTCCTACCAGTGTGAGAATCTCCGGCACACGCTTTTTGATCACCCGGTTCGGCCTCTCGATCACGCGCTGTGCAAATGCTACATTCTCATATACATTTCTATCTTTCAACAACCGGAAATCCTGAAATACAACGCCTACCCCACGACGGTATTTCGGAACCTTTCTGCGTTTCATCTTGCCGAGATTCTGATCGTTAACAATGATTGTTCCGGAAGTCGGTTCCAGTTCCTTCAACAGTAATTTAATCAGCGTAGATTTCCCGGAACCGCTGTTTCCTACTATAAATACAAATTCCCCTTTATCAATGTGCAGCGATACGTCGTTTAAAGCCGGTTGGCCCTTGGCGTAAGATTTGCTTACATTTTCCAACGTAATCATATACTCCTCCTGTTTCTATTCTTTAATAGTCTAAGGTTTCCATATACTTCATATATCGTACAACCATAAGAGCAATCTTGAAGGTGATTGCATCTTCAAACACTCTCAGATCAAGACCGGTGCTCTTCTGGAGCTTATCCAGCCGATATACCAATGTGTTTCTGTGAATGTACAGCTGACGTGATGTCTCAGATACATTCAGACTGTTCTCAAAGAATTTGTTGATGGTCGTGATGGTTTCCTCGTCGAAATCATCCGGCGATTTATTCTCGAAGATCTCCTTTATAAACATCTTGCACAGCGGAATAGGAAGCTGGTAGATCAGCCGGCCGATTCCCAGTGAACTGTAGGCAATAATTTCTTTTTCATCAAAGAAAATCTTTCCGACATCCAGGGCCATCCTTGCTTCTTTGTAAGAACGTGAGACCTCCTTAAGTTCTTTTACAATGGTTCCGTATGCAATATGCACAAGTTCATCCTTCTCGCGTACCGCCTGCAGAATCGATTCTGCGATCTTTTGCATCTCTGCATAACCGTCGCCGGGATTTACTTCCTTCACCACGATAATACTCTTCTCATCCACAGCGGTGATAAAATCACCCTTTTTCCCCTGAAAAATATTTTTTACATTTTCAAGAGCCGTATAATCTTTTCCCTGACCGGTTTCCAGGATAAACACCACACGTTTTGTTTCCACATCAATGTGCAGTTTTTTTGCTCTGTTATAAATATCCACCAGAAGCAGGTTATCCAGTAACAGATTTTTGATAAAATTGTCTTTATCAAAGCGCTCTTTGTAGGCCACCAACAGATTCTGGATCTGAAATGCTGCCATCTGACCGATCATATAAGTATCTTCACTACCCCCGCTGACAACCAGTACATATTCCAGCCGATTTTCATCATATACTTTGAAAAACTGGTTTTCCTGTACCACCTGACTATCCGCAGGAGACGCGGCAAATCCTAAAATATCACTGCTGCTTATTTCCGGATTCTGTGCTGTGAATGCCAGGATTTTCCCCTCTGTATCGGCCACACAGAAATCACTTCTGGAAATATTTTTCAAACCATCCAGTGTGTTTTGCAGTATCTGATTTGAAATCATAATCATACCCTCTTTCAGTACATAGTTTATTTAGAATCTGCTATCCACCCCTGATAAGCAAAGTCTCTTAAATCATATTCTAATATAAAATATACAAAAAATAAAGAGAAAAACATGAAAAAGTAACAATCACAGCAGATTTTCACATTTTGTTCACACCTTATATTCCTGAAATCCTTCTCCCAGAACCTCCCTGGCATCTGTAACGATCATGAATGCTTTCGGATCCACCTGTGCAACCACTTCTTTCAGCTGCACGATCTGTTTTTTACCTACAACGGAAAAAAGCATCAGCCGTTCTGTACCGGCATACATACCCTGTGCATGGACGCCGGTCACCCCACGGTCCAGATCTTCGAGAATTCTTCTCGATACCTCTTCCTGATGATCCGTAATAATATATACTGCTTTCGCATAATTCAGTCCTTCCTGAAGACCGTCGGTTACTTTTCCCACGATATAAATTGCCACGATGGCATACATTGCTTTGGTCGGTCCGAAAACAAAGGCTCCGATCACCACTATCATCCCGTCGATCACCTGCATGATCCGCGCAATCGAGATGTGTTTTACATACCGGTGTATCAGAGATGCCACCAGATCCGTTCCCCCGGTGGTTCCACGCCCTAAAAATACCAGACCGATACCGGTTCCCTGGATAACACCACCGATCAATACCGCAAGCACCATATCCCCCTCCACCAGTGGAATCACCGGGATCACGGTCAGCCAGAAAGACAGACTGACCGTACCCCAGATGGTTTTTGCCATAAAGCCGAAGCCCATAATTTTGATACCAAGGAAAAACATGGGGATATTCAGCAACAGGTTGGTCACCCCCAGCGGAATACCACCCGGAAGCAGCGGTTCCGTCACCGATTTTACAATAATTGCGATGCCGCTGAACCCTCCGTCTACGATCCCGTTGGTATCAAATGCGGATTTCAATGCGATCGACATAAGTGCCGTACCGATAAAAATCAGCAGATAATCTCTGATCCATGGTTTTTGTTTGATCATACTCTTCATTTCTTCACCACGCCTTTTCTTTACCTCAAAAAAGTATCCTGAAAACCAAAATTGGTCCACTGAACCACATTATGCCCGCTGTCTGAAAGCTCTGTCCTCCCGGTTATTCTACCCGAAATACAGTTTTTCATTATTTTGCATAGTAATGATTCAGTGAACCAATTTCAGTTATTTTTTATAAGTGATATATTTGTTCTCTGCCAGAATGCGAAAAAACGTTGTCAGCCGTTCATAAAGAGGTTCTGCCTCTTTGCCGAAATGTTCTTTCACTTTCTGTCCGATCTCATAGATGTTCTGTTCTCCGTCAATTTCTTTCCAGATAAAACTTCCGAATGCATCCATGTGAATATGGCTTACCTTTGGGCGGTTGAAAGCAATCTGTGCCACTTTGGCGGCAAGGCCACGGTGAGTAACCTCCACCGTGACGATTGCCCCTTCATCCTCCTGCCAGGGAAGCTGTGGATTCTTTACAGGAACAAAATCCAGATAATTTCTTTTATCTCTCATTATTTGCTTTTTGTCTTACTCCATACAGAGAATTTCAGCAGACTCAGGATCATCAGAGCCAGTACGATCAGTCCGACAATGTTTCCTGCTGCACCAGACAGATTGAACAGACCACCGATGATAGCACCGATACTGTTGTCACCCACTTTAATGATAGCAAGAACTGCCATCAGGATACCAACCAGACCTTCGCCGGCGATCATACCGGCACAGTACAACGTACCGTTGCTGATCATTTCTTTCTTCTTCGCTTCTGCTTCTTTCTTCTTATCCAGGAACAGACGAACCACACCACCTACCATAATACCGCAGGACAGGTAGATCGGCAGATACAGACCGATGGCAAACGGCATAACCGGTACACGAAGTACTTCCAGAGCCAGAGCCAGGAATACACCCATGAATACCAGTACCCACGGGAGTTTTGCATCCATGATACCTTCCACGATCATTTTCATCAGAGTAGCCTGTGGTGCAGGGATCTCTGCGGAACCAAAGCCCCATGCTTTGTTTAACAGAGACATAACGCCTGCAATTGCAAAACCGGAAGCAACAACACCGATCAGCTCACCTACCTGCTGTTTTGCAGGAGTCGCACCTACGATAAATCCGGTCTTTAAGTCCTGAGAAGTATCACCTGCGATCGCTGCGATGACACAGATGATAGAACCGATTGCGATAGCACCGGTCATACCTGCCATACCGGTGTTACCGGTAGCTTTCAGTACAAATGTGGAAATCAGCAGAGTTGCGATCGCCATACCTGAAACCGGGTTGTTAGAACTTCCGATCAGACCAACCATTCTGGAAGATACGGTTGCGAAGAAGAAGCCAAAGATTGCGATCAGGAATGCACCCAGAAGGCTTACCGGTACAGACGGTACCAGCCAGATCAGGATGATCACGATCAAAATGATTCCGAGAACAACCGGCATCTTCATGTCACGGTCAGTACGGACATTTGTTCCGCCGGATGTATTTTTCAGACTCTTCATTGCTCCGGCAAATGTTTTTATGATCAGTGGCAGAGATTTCAGAAGGCTGATCACACCACCGGTAGCGATCGCACCGGCACCCACGTATTTGATAACGTTAGACCAGATAGCACTTGCTCCGTTTGCTTCGTAAACTTCTGCGATAGTCTGACCAGCCAGACCGGTGTTGCCCAGTGTGGCAAAATCGATGCTTCCGCCGAAGAAAACAACTGCCGGAATCAAAACCAGCCATGCAATGATACCGCCGGCAAACATATAAGAGGAAATGGATGGTCCACAGATGTAACCAACACCGATCAGTGCCGGGTAGATCTCCACACCGATCTGGCCTGCATATCCTTTGATATTCGGAGTTGCAATATCGGACGGAACAATTTTCAGGCCGTCTACGATAAATTTGAATGCAGCACCAAGTCCCATACCTGCAAATACAGTAGAAGCGTTAGAACCTCCCTCTTCACCTGCCAGCAGAACCTCTGCACATGCCATTCCTTCCGGATACGGCAGGATTCCGTGTTCTTCTACGATCAGTGCTTTTCTCAGCGGGATCATGAACAGAACACCCAGGATACCACCAAACAGGGCGATCAGGGTAATCTCCAAGTAACCGGGCATAGCAATTTTTCCTTCCTCTGCCCACAGGAATAATGCCGGCATGGTGAAGATTGCACCTGCCGCTAATGACTCACCGGCTGAACCGATAGTCTGGACCATGTTGCTCTCCAGAATGGAGTTCTTTTTCATGATCACACGAATCACACCCAGGGAAATAACTGCTGCCGGAATGGAAGCAGATACAGTCATACCGACTTTTAATCCCAGGTATGCGTTTGCTGCGCCGAATACCACTGCCAGAATAATACCCATCAGGATCGATGTCACGGTAAATTCCGGAAGAACTTTGTCCGCACTGATATAAGGCTTGAAGCTTTCGTTCTTCTTGTCCATTTTTCTTTTCTCCCTTGTCTCATCCTCCGAACGAAGAGGATTCATATTCAGTCTCCAAACTGTTACTAAAGCTTCAACAGCTTAGAGTCATACTAATTTACTATAACAAAATCCTCTGTCGGATTCAATGAGAAATATTAACAATTTTCTTCTATTTGTTTGTTCAAATAGCTACCAACGATGCGGGAAAATCTGGAAATATCACGAATATAGGCAAAGTCCCGGCCAAAGATCTTTTTTTCTGCCTCCAGATCCTTCTCTTCTCCCGCGAACACGCCCAGGACAGACACTCCGAGATTTCTTAACCGTCGTACCTCTGTTCCGGTATCCCGCACCGCATATTTTCCCTGATACGGCTGGGGATTTCTCCCATTCGGGCGGTTTAAAATCACATCGTAAGGTCTTCCGTCACTGAGAATGATCATAATCTTACGCTCCTCTTCCCGTTCAAGGAGGCCCAGAGAAGCTGCCCGGATGGCCAGTCCATCCCGGTTATTGGAAGATGTGGTAAAATTAAAAATCTTTTCATTTGCCGATGCATCTTCATCATATTCCCGGTATCGCTGCAGGATCGTATGATCCCAGAAGGTACAAAAGCTCATCACACGATGCGGGATATGCACGCTGCTCAAAGCCTGCATGATGATATATGCCTGCAGTGCCACCTGTTCCTGCCGCACCCTCTGGGAACCGCTGGCATCGATCAAAACATCCACCACAAAGGTGCTCCCGTCTGCCGGACAGATCTGGGAAAACAGTTTGGCATCCCGGCTCCTCCCAATCTTCCAGAGTCTTTCCGGGCAGATCTTTCCCCTGTCGGAAAGGATTGTTATCTCTTCCTGTCGCATGGCCATAGCTTTTTTCAGGATTCCGGAAAGAATCACAATATTCTGTTTTACTGTCCGGTGATTGTCATAATAAGCGTATTTATTTTTCCCCTGTTGTTTTTTTGCATACTCCAGCTGATAATTTTTCTTCACCGGATTGGCCAGAATTCCATCCGTAAAATACAGTCCACAGTCTGCATGGATACCGCGGCATAACTGAAAATTAATCTTTTTTTCTTCCAGCGGCGACAGATAGGTTTTCCCGAAATTCAGTTCAATATACGTATATACTTTTTTCAGATCTTCTTCTGATACCCGGACGATCTTTCTCTTCTTGGAACTTTCTTTCTCGTCTTTTTTTTCTTCTGCGTGATTCTGTCCTGTGGCAGTCATCTGCTGGCTCATCTGTTCCAGGTAGGCTTCAAAGTTTTCTTCATACATATCTTCTGTCAGAAAATCCTGCCAGCTGTATTCCATCAGTTCTTCCACTGTGACAGCAAGCACTTTGGACAGATCACCGTGTATCTGTTCGAATTCAGGATCTACCCAGGCATTATAGCAGTCGTCGATTGTGCGGATCACTTCCATCGTATCAGCTGCCTTCTCCAGCGGTTCGATCCGGTCCAGCTGTTTCCGGATCTTCTCTTCACACCGCCTTTCCCCGGTCAGTACCTGCCGCATCATCACCAGCTGCAGCCGCCCGAACTCTGATTTCACCATCGTATCCATCTCGTGATCCAGCACATATTCATATGCTTTCTTCTGAATCGAAGACACACCTTTTCGCTCCCGGGCGATCCGGTCTCCCACCGCTTTTTCCATACACAGCTGCGCGATTGCCACCAGCGCATCCTCACGGGCACCCAGATAGACTTTTTTTACCAGATACATACTGAGCTTTTCTTTTTCAAAATATTTTGCAAAGGCTCCCTGTTTGATCCCGTCGTACAGGGCAATATATTTTGATTTCAAAAAGGCTTCCACATCCGGCTTCGCCTCAAGCGTGTAATCGCCGCACACAGTCCAGATGATGTTTTTCATCCTGTTTGCAATCTCTAACTGTCTTTCTTCCAGTTCCTCTCTGTTCATCTAAAACACCTGCGCTGCGGTCCATTCTTCCGGAATTCTGGTCATGACCACATCTTCTACAATCTCTTTTTCAAATCCGTCAAAACACTTATTGATCACACCCATCCTCACAGCCAGAGACGGTTTCAGTCCCTGGCGGATCGCCCGCAACGAAGCAAGGATTCCTCGAAGATCCAGAGCTTTTGTGGATATTTCTCCGTTCTCCGCCTTTTTTTGCAGATCCAGAAAAAGTCCGATAAACTGTTCGATGGCTTCCGGTTTTCCCTCTGGGAATGAAGTGGTAAATATTTTTTCCAGGGTTTCTTCGTTCTGGTCCGGCATCTGAATCACAAGAAAACGGGATACCAGCGCTTCGTTCAGTTCCTTGGTCCCCGCATAGCCGTAGTTCATCGTTCCGATAAAACGTGCCGCGGGATGCAGCTCAATCTTGTCATATCCCGGCACATCGATACTTCTTCGATAGTCCAGAGTTGCATGCAGCACAGATACCGCATCGTTTTTTGCCATATTGATTTCATCCAGTATGCCAAATCCACCGTATTCCGCACATTGATAGATGCTTCCTTTTCGCAGTTTGACCTGATTATCTTCAAAGGTATCCGTTCCTATCAGATCACCGCTTCCTGTGTTGACATGGAAGGAAATGTTATAAGTGGGTCTTTGGAAGATCCATGCCAGATTTTCCGCCAGAACATTTTTTCCGGTGGCTTTGGAACCGGAAAGTAACAGGTTTTCTTTCTGCAGCAATGCGGCAATTCCCATCTCCAGAATCTCGGTTCCGTAAAAAGGCATCATAGGATCGCTTACCCGGTATTTTACTTTTTCTTCTACCGGGTACTGATTTCTGAATTCTTCTACTGCGCGGATCAATTGGGGATGAACTTGCTGTTGTTCCAGATATGTTCGTACATTCATCGTTGTTTTTTCTCCTTTATTCACAATTTGTTCATTTTTCTTTCAAAATACATTCACTTTTGCATCATTATTTTTTCATTTCTGTTGCATATAATACATTATAACAAATCAAAAGAAAGATACAAGCGAATTACTTTTGATAACACTTTTTCATAATTGTGCCAGGTACCTTTGGAAGGAGGTAGCTGGCACCCTCCTTTTTATGGGGAAAATGAGTTGTGAATATGCGGACGCCGACAGAGGGCACACAGCCAGGGGCAGGGAACGTGGGCAGGGCAACTTTGAGCTAGCCGCCAACTCCGACTATGATTCACGAGGGTCAGCTGACCCTCGCGAAAGTCTGCGTAGGCGTCGGATCTCAAAGCTTGCCCTAAACGCCCACAAAGTGTTCCCTGCCCCTGGCTGTGTGCCCTCTGTCGGCTGGGTATTGACAACTGGGAGGGATGGCGTTGTCGTATGTTACACGTTTTTCCATAACACTATAAGTTTAAATAGGCGATTAATTTGCATATTGCAGATTGGTTGCTTCATATCCTCATAGTGTTGCCATTTTCATACACTGACAGATTTTATGTTCTACTAAAAAAGGTCCACCGGACCTTTTTGTCGTATGCTTGGCAACGTAAGAATGCCCGTAAGTGGAAGGGGATTTTCCACTTGCGGGCATTTATTTTTATATAATTGGTTTGATTTTTTGTTTAGACTTCGAACATCAGGTCGCCGTAGGATGGCATTGGCCACATTTCTTTGTCTACGATCATTTCCAGCTGGTCGATTGGTTTGCGCAGAGCTTCCATGGCGGTGTTTACTTCATCGTGGTAGTATCTTGCCTGGCGCTCGTTGTTTTCGATCAGGGCTGCGGCTTCCGTTTTTTCCTGGAGGGTCTTGAGGGCTGTCTGGCTTTCTCTCAGGAGTTTTGTGGTTTCTTTCAGAAGTTCGGTCTCCACGCTCACGTCCATACCCGGGATGGTCTGGATGGAGATAATGGCATCAGCCAGATGCTTTGCGTATTTGATCACGGCAGGGATAATCTGTTTTGCAGCAATGTCGATCATGGCTCTTGCTTCCACGTTGATTTCTTTTGCGTAAGTCTCGTATTTGACTTCGGTACGGGACTCCAGTTCTGTCTTTGTAAATACATGGAAGTGTTCGAACATGGCGATGGATTTCTCTGTGGTCAGCGCTGGAATGGCATCTACCATAGAGCGGATGTTTGGCAAACCACGGCGTTTTGCTTCTTCTACCCATGCATCGGAGTATCCGTTTCCGTTGAAGATGATTCTCTGATGTTCTGCGCAGTTTGTCTTGATCAGATCATGAACTGCCACATCGAAATCTTCCGCATTTTCCAGAATCTCGCAGGCTTCCTGGAAAGCTTCTGCCACGATGGTATTCAAAACGATATTCGGTGCTGCCACAGAATCCTGGGAACCTACCATACGGAACTCAAATTTGTTTCCGGTGAAAGCAAATGGTGAGGTGCGGTTTCTGTCGGTAGCATCTTTTGCCAGATCTGGCAGGGTACGCACACCGGTCATCAGACGGCCGCCTTTTAAGCTGTGATCTGCAGTACCGGTGCTTACCAGCTGTTCCACCACATCTTCCAGCTGTTCGCCCAGATAGATGGAGATGATAGCCGGCGGAGCCTCGTTTGCGCCCAGACGGTGATCGTTACCGACATCGGATGCGGATTCGCGCAACAGATCTGCATGACGGTCTACAGCTTTCAGGATACAGCTCAGTACCAGAAGGAACTGTACGTTCTCATGCGGTGTTTTTCCCGGCTCTAACAGATTGATACCATCATCGGTAACCAGAGACCAGTTGTCGTGTTTTCCGGATCCGTTAACACCTGCAAATGGTTTTTCATGAAGGATGCATTTGAGACCGTGTCTTCTTGCCACACGTTTCAGAGTCTGCATGATGATCTGGTTGTGATCTACGGCGATGTTCGCCGGTGCGTAGATCGGAGCAAGTTCGTGCTGTGCCGGCGCAACTTCATTGTGCTGGGTCTTTGAAGATACACCCAGTTTCCACAGTTCTTCGTTGACATCTTTCATGTAACCGGCGATCTTCTGACGGATGGTTCCGAAGTAATGATCATCCAGCTCCTGACCTTTTGGAGGCATCGCGCCGAACAGGGTTCTTCCGGTATAAATCAGATCTTTTCTCTTCATAAATTTTGCCGCATCTACCAGGAAATACTCCTGCTCCGCACCAACAGATGGGGTCACTTTTTTCGAAGTGGTATTGCCAAACAGACGGATCAGACGCAGGGCTTCTTTGTTGATGGCTTCCATGGAGCGAAGCAGCGGAGTTTTCTGATCCAGTGCTTCTCCTGTATATGAACAGAATGCTGTTGGGATGCAAAGGGTTGCACCTGCAGCATCCTGGCGCACAAACGCCGGTGAAGTACAATCCCATGCTGTATATCCTCTTGCCTCAAAAGTCGCACGCAGACCACCGGACGGGAAAGAAGATGCATCCGGTTCACCCTTGATCAGCTCTTTTCCTGAAAAGCTCATCAGTACCTTTCCGTCTGCTTTCGGTGCTGTGATAAATGCATCGTGCTTTTCTGCAGTTACACCCGTCAGAGGCTGGAACCAGTGACTGTAATGGGTAGCGCCTTTTTCAATCGCCCATTCTTTCATCTCATGAGCGACCACATCAGCAATCTCCAACGTCAGCTCTTTTCCCTCTTCCATCGTCTGTTTCAGTTCTTTGTACACTTTTTTAGGCAGGCGGGCCTGCATGACCGCATCGTTAAATACATTTTCTCCGAAAATCTCAACCACGTTTACATACTCACTCATTTTTCCTATCCTTTCCGTCTTACCCCGATTTCCATCTCCATGTTTTCCGCTGCCATGTTCTCCGCCATGGCCTATCGACTGCCAGAGCGTGTCTGAAAAAGGCTTTTCGTGAGCTGCGAGTCCCAGTTTGTGGGAGATTTTATCCGAATGAGGGCGGCGTAGCGGGCTACGGCAACCGAATGAAGGTAAAATCTCTCGCAAAGTGGGGCTTGCAGATTGCGGAAATGATTTTTCAGACTCGCTCTAGCTTCAAAAAAGGCAGTCCACTTTTTTGATAAGCAGACTGCCTACTTGTTGCCATGTATATCAAAGCTGGTCTGACCGACCAATTTTGATTAGATTTCTCAAGCTTTGTTTACAGAACCGAACAGTTCCATTTTTTCTTTTACAGTAGCTTTGATTGCTTCTGCTCCCGGAGCCAGAAGTTTTCTTGGGTCAAAGCCTTTACCTTCCAGGTCTTTTCCAGCTTCGATGTATTTACGTGTAGCATCAGCAAATGCCAGCTGGCACTCTGTATTTACGTTGATTTTGGATACGCCCAGGTCGATTGCTTTTTTGATCTGATCAGCCGGGATACCTGTACCACCGTGCAGTACCAGAGGCAGTTCTCCTGTCAGTTCCTGAACTGCTGCCAGAGTTTCGAAGCTCAGACCTTTCCAGTTTGCCGGATATTTTCCGTGGATGTTACCGATACCTGCTGCCAGGAAATCAACACCCAGATCTGCGATCATTTTGCATTCCTTCGGATCTGCACACTCGCCGGCACCGATAACGCCGTCTTCTTCACCACCGATGGAACCAACTTCTGCTTCCAGAGACATTCCGTGTTCTGCAACGATCTTAACCAGTTCTTTTGTTTTTGCAACGTTCTCTTCGATTGGGTAATGAGAACCGTCGAACATGATAGAAGAGAAACCTGCTTCTACGCATTTCAGGCATCCTTCATAGCTGCCGTGATCCAGATGCAGAGCAACCGGAACAGTGATATTCAGCTCTTCCAGCATTCCGTTAACCATTCCTACAACAGTTTTGTAACCTGTCATATATTTTCCAGCACCTTCGGATACACCAAGGATTACCGGGGAGTTGCATTCCTGTGCAGTCTGCAGAATAGCTTTTGTCCACTCAAGGTTGTTGATGTTGAACTGTCCTACTGCATAGTGACCTGCTTTTGCTTTTTTTAACATTTCTGTAGCTGATACTAACATAATCAAACCTCCTACGTTCACGTTTTTATTTCTTGTATATTATAACCCATCAACTTCTGAAATTCAAGAGTTGATGAGAATATCAAGCGCCTGCTTTCTGTTTTTTATTCTAACCTCTTTATGCTCGCCGCCGAATTCACCGTCAAGCGTCCAGGAAATCGCTTCATCTCCGTGGATATACAGGCTGTTCGCCTTAAATGCATCGATCATATCCGTGTCATCGTACGCATTGATCAATGCGGCAATGATCTCATTTAATTCCAGCGGATTTTTCGGTTTTTTGATCAGGGTAACTTCAAACAGACCGTCATCCATCTCCACATCGTTTCCCACCAGATTACGAAAACCTCCTATGGAATGGGAATTTGTGATCATTCCATAGATATAATCGCCCTCATGGACTTCTCCGTTGGCTTCCACACACAGATGGTAGGTCTTTACATCAAAGATTCTCTTTGCGCCTTCCATCACATAGGCAAGATGTCCCAGAATATTTTTCAGATCCTGGCTTGTTTCATACGAAACATCAGTAAACATGCCGAAAGCTGCCACATAGATAAAATTATCTTCATTAAAGCTTCCCACATCCACGGAAAACAGATGGCCGTCCACGATATCCTGCGCTGCTTTCACCATATCCCGCGGGATCTCGAGGCTGCTTGCAAAATCGTTTGTACTTCCCGCCGGAATATAACCGAGTGGTACATTCGCACCGATTTCCATCAGACCGGTAACCACTTCATCAAGAGTTCCGTCTCCGCCGCTGCACACGATCAGATCGACCTCTTCAGCCATGCTCTTTGCCATTTTTTCCGCATCCTTCGCCCCCTGGGTCGGATGCACCACTACTTCATAGCCGCCCTTGACAAAAACATCGATGATGTCCATCAGTTTGTTGCGGATCTGCCCTTTTCCGGATCGCGGATTGAAGATAAACAGCATTCTTCCTTTCATAGTACACCTCATCTCTTCATTCTTTCTTACAGTTTTCCCACGATAAACCCTCTTTTTCACAGACATTTCCCTGTCTGCCCGTTTGGGCTCATTATACCACGCCTTTTGTCTTTTGTAATCAGTTTGATTTCTAAAATTTTACAGAAAATTCACGAAAATACCGTCATATTTTCTTCAGATTTGTGTTTGTGACTTAATCACAGAATCTTTCCCGGCAGATGTGGTATCCTATTATCATAAAAAACACAGGAGGTCATAGTACTATGGAATATACATTTACAACAGACAATTTTGAAGCAGAAGTGCTCGGCTCCGATGTGCCGGTGCTGGTTGATTTCTGGGCTACCTGGTGCATGCCGTGCCGTATGCTTGCCCCCGTGATTGAAGAGATTGCTTCGGAAAATGAAGGCAAAATCAAAGTAGGCAAAGTCAACGTAGACGAAAACCCGGATCTGGCAAGAAAGTACCGCGTGATGAGCATTCCTACCGTTCTGGTATTTAAAAACGGCGAGCTGACAGCTACCAGCGTCGGCGTGGACAGTAAGGAAAATATTCTGAAACTGCTGGAGAAATAAACAGATCACTACAGAAAAATCCCCCGGTAAGCGGAATGTCGTCCGATACCAGGGGATTTTCTGCTGTTACAGCCTCCAGAAGAATCTGATCGCCCGGTTCATACACATGATAGTACACCAGATTGACCTCTTCTTTTCCCTGTTCTGACACAATCTCTCTTCCCTGTTGCTCGATCACTTTTTTGCAAAAAATCGTGCATATTTTCTTCTTATATTTTTTTATATAATTCTTTCCGATCGACCACACGGACACCACCGCGGAACAACTCCACACAGCCACCTTTTACCAGACCTTTCAGTGTTCTGCTAACTGCTTCTCTGGCACTTCCAATAGCTCTTGCAATCTGCTCCTGCGTCATATAAATCTTTCCGTCTTTTTCTCCGGCCGCCTCATCCAGAAGAAATCCGACCAGACGCTGCTCCAGACTGGCAAACAGAATTTTCTGTATCGCGGCGATAATATCAGAAAAACTCTCATTGATCTTTTTATAGATAAAGTTCTCCAGATAGATATTCTTTTCCATGATCTGTCGCAGGATACCCGTCGGAAGCAGATATACTTCACTGGCCGTCTCAGCATCGATCTGAATATCAAAAGGAAGGGCCGGAAGCAGGCAGGACGCCGAAATCACACAGAGTTCTCCCGGATGTATCCGGCATACAGTAGCTTCTTTTCCGGCTTCCGATACCAGATTGGCACGCAGGATACCATCACATACCAGAAAAATCCCCAGACAGTCTCTTCCTGTGTCCGTGACCATCTGCCCTTCTTCGTAGGTACACCATCGAATCTGTTTCTGAAGCATCTTCTTTTCCTCCTCCGAAAGATGTCTCCAGAAAGAATAATTTTCAAATAACTGCTCTATCTTTGTCCGTTCCATGCCGTCTCCTTTTTCCGATCTTTTCTGTCTGCATTATAAAACAGTTGTTGAATTACTGTCAACAAACACAATATCGGACTGCCCCATAGTAAAACTTTGCTTCTTACCTGCATAAACGAGATAAAATACACTTCACGAATTCTACTTGATATCGTGTCAGTCGCAAAGGTCTCATGCAAGCATGAATTTTGGCTCGTTGCTCGCGAAAACACAAAAACCCTCTTCACCGGAATTATACTTTTCACAGTAAAGAGGGGCTTTGTTTATCGAAACAGCACACAATTGCCAGATTCCCGATAATATCGGATGCGCTCTTCAATCGCTTTTCGTTCGCAGTGTAACGCTTCCGCCAGACAGTCCATGCACAGAAAACTCGAAGCATTTCGCGATACCAGTTTCATATAGATGGCTTTCTCATCTGTGGTGAGATGTGCACCGCATTTTCTGCAATCCATTTACTTTTCCACAACTTTCTCTTTATTTTCCTAATTATTCAGCACTGTTCTTCTACTTTTCTACAATGCGCGCGCGCACAACCACACAGCCATGGGATGGTACAACCGGTGCAAATCGCTCGGTAAATTCGCCCAGTTCTTCCCCTGTGATGCAGTCATGCAGAGACAGGGATACTCCGGCAGCATATGGAATACCCATATCCCAGAATTCCAGAGACAGTTCCCTCTGTGTATCACTGAAATTAAAGATACCGATCGCAAGATCTCCATCTGCCAGAGGTTTTACCAGAATAAATGCTTCATTCTCGTTATAAGCATCCGGAAGTGGTTTGATCACATAAGCCCCGCGTGCTTCCAGGTCCTGATTGATAGCAATCAGATCTTTGTTTAACAGGGTTTTCTTTGTCTCTTCGGATGCTTTTCGCAGATCACAGCCCATGATCAGCGGGGATCCCATGATCGCCCACAGGGCAAAATGTGTCAGATATTCCTGATCGGTACAGCCACCGATCTTACTTCCGATAAATCCGTCATTGCTGGCACCGTGCATTCCTACAACCAGCATGTCCATATCGTTGTGGCAGAAATTGCCGGTATAGGGCTCTTTTCCCATCTGAGAGATTGCCAGATTTGTAATGGATTCCCAGTTATCCTGAATATCCCCGGTAGAACGATAGGTATGCGCTCCGGAAGATCGGATCCAGTCGTAGACTCCGTCAGTTCCCCAGTTACATGCAGCAAACAGGATTTCTCTGCCACAGTTCTTTAAAGCAAGGCTCATGCGCTTATACAGGATTTCACCCGGAATCTGCCGTGGCTTGAAGCAGTAGTCGTATTTCAGATAATCCACGCCCCACTCTGCAAATTTCTTCGCATCCTGGAATTCATGTTCAAAACTGCCCGGATAACCGGCGCAGGTATGGGTTCCTGCACAGGAATACATGCCGAATTTGAGTCCTTTTCCATGTACATAATCACTGACCCACTTCATTCCATGCGGGAATTTTTCCGGATCCGGAACGAGATTACCGTCCGCATCACGCTGTTTCAGGCTCCAGCAGTCATCGATGACCAGATATTCGTATCCGGCCTCCAGATATCCGTCTTCTACCATGCGATCTGCCATCTCACAGATCATTTTTTCATTGATATCCCAGGTAAAGGTATTCCAGGAATTCCAGCCCATCGGAGGGGTCAGTGCGATTGGTTTGTTCATTTTGTTATCCATCCTTTCTTATACTCCGTTATCTCTTCTGTCATTCATCCCTTCCTTCGCTGATATGATGTATTTTTGTGAAATCTCAGCTGTCCGAGATGCATTTTCAGAATCTTTGATGTCTCTATCATACCTGTTCTCCTGATAATTTTATATGGTAATTTGTTGATTTTTATATGTAAAAAGATGCAAAAAATACTGGACAGAGCGTAAACAGTCTATGCAACGCAGAAAAAAAGACACCGATCTATGTTTCCACAGATCGGTGTCCTGTTAATTATCGTTTGAACACTCTGAAATTATACCAGCTCCAGAACTACTTCCATAGCTGCGTCACCTTTACGCGGTCCGATTTTGATGATTCTTGTGTAACCACCGTTACGGTCAGCATATTTTGGTGCGATTTCGTTGAACATTTTGTCTGCCATGTCAACGTCTTTTGTGTTTTTCTTTCTTCCAGCAGCTTCTGTCGGAACAGCTTTTACCGGATAAAATACTTTCATCATCTGACGTCTTGCATGCAGTCTGGAAGGAGCGTCTTTCTTGATTTCTTTCTGTACTTCATCGTAAACAGTTACTTTCTTTCCGTCTACAACTTCTTTTACTCTTTTGCCATCAGCATCTTTACGAGCAACTTTAGCTGTAACAGTTACTGTTTCAAAGTTGTCTTTTTCTTTTACAGCCAGAGCGATCAGGCCTTCAGCAACTTTGCGGATTTCTTTTGCTTTTGCTTCTGTAGTAACGATTTTACCATGATATAACAGATTTGTTACCTGGTTTCTGATTAACGCTTTTCTCTGTGCAGATGTTCTGCTCAGTTTTCTATATCCTGCCATTTTATTTTCCTCCATTTGTGGAACAGCCGGTCATGCTTCTTTGGTCTTACTGACAGACTGCTTTATCTTCTACAAATATTCCTTTACCCTACCGGCCAGTTACCGGCAGTTGCAGCAAACAAGCTGCTTCTTATTCTTCACCAGGATTTAACTGCAATCCCAGTTCTTTTAATTTTGCAAGTACTTCTTCCAGAGATTTACGTCCCAGGTTACGGACTTTCATCATATCTTCAGAAGTTCTGTTGCAAAGTTCTTCAACGGTATTGATACCGGCTCTCTTCAGACAGTTGTAGGAACGAACGGACAGCTCCAGCTCGTCGATGTTCATTTCCAGAACTTTCTCTTTTTCATTGTCCTCTTTTTCAATCATGACTTCTGCAGTCTTGGCATTTTCGGAGAGGTCAATGAACAGTTTCAGATGCTCGCTCAATACTTTCGCAGCCAGGCTGACTGCTTCATCCGGATCCAGAGTTCCCTTTGTATAAACATCCAGTGTCAGTTTATCGTAGTCAGTGATCTGACCGACACGAGTGTTCTGAACTGTCAGGTTTACACGCTCTACCGGTGTATAGATTGCATCTACAGCTAATACGCCGATCGGCATATCATCTGTTTTTCCTTTATCTGCACTGACGTAACCACGACCTTTTGTAATGGTCAGTTCCATATACAGCTTGCTGTCTGGTCCGCCGTTTAATGTAGCGATTACCTGGTTTGGATTCATGATCTCGATATCCTGGTCAACCTGGATATCAGATGCTCTTACCACGCCTTCGCCTTCGAACTCGATGTATGCGATCTTCGGATCATTGCTTTCGCTTGTGTTCTTGATCGCAAGGCTCTTCAGGTTCATGATGATTTCGGTTACATCCTCTTTTACACCCGGGATGGAACTGAACTCATGCAGAACGCCTTCGATTTTTACCTGGCTGACTGCAGCACCCGGCAGAGAGGACAACATGATTCTTCTCAGGGAGTTACCCAGAGTAATACCATAGCCACGCTCCAACGGTTCTACTACAAAGCGGCCATATTTTTTATCATCGGAAATTTCTGTAATCTCAATTTTTGGTTTGTTAAAATCAAACATACCAGGCCCTCCTTATTGGGATAATTATTTTCACTGAGGGTAACATATGGGAAATGGCCCACACGTAAACGGTGAGCCACAACTCACAATTATTTAGAATACAACTCGACGATAAGCATTTCGTTTACAGGTACGTCAATTGCATCTCTTGCAGGAACTTCTTTAACAGTTCCTTTTAATGCTTCCTGATCAACATCCAGCCATTCCGGAACCAGTCTTCCACCGGTCACTTCCAAAATGTCTTTATATCTCTGAGAAGATTTTTTAGCTTCTTTGATCTCAATCTGATCTCCGGCTTTTACCAGGTAAGACGGAATGTTTACCTGTTTGCCGTTTACCAGTACATGTTTGTGGTCAACGATCTGACGAGCTTCTCTTCTGGTTCTTGCGAATCCCAGACGGAAGATTACGTTGTCCAGTCTCATTTCCAGCATAGCCATCAGGTTGCTACCTGTCATACCAGGCATCTGGTCAGCTTTCTTGTAGTAGTTACGGAAAGGTTTTTCCAGAACACCATAGATGAATTTTGCTTTCTGTTTTTCTCTCAGCTGCAGACCGTACTCAGACACTTTACGGTTTGCTCTTTTTAACTGTCTTGTGGATTTTTTGTCAATTCCTAAATAGATAGGATCCAGACCCAGGGATCTACATCTTTTCAGAACTGGTACTCTATTTACTGCCATAATCTACTGACCTCCTAATTAGACTCTTCTACGTTTTGGTGGACGGCAACCATTGTGTGGTACCGGAGTTACGTCTTTGATACTTACTACATCAAGTCCGCATGCGGAAAGAGCACGGATTGCTGCTTCTCTTCCTGATCCCGGTCCTTTTACGAATACATCAACAGTTTTCAGACCATGAATTAACGCTGCTTTAGTAGCTGTTTCTGCTGCTACCTGAGCTGCATAAGGAGTAGATTTTCTTGAACCTCTAAATCCCAGACCACCGGCACTTGCCCATGATAAAGCATTTCCTTCAGCATCTGTCAGAGTAACGATTGTGTTATTGAAAGATGACTGGATATGTGCCTGTCCGCGTTCAACGTTTTTCTTTACACGACGTTTTGTCGTTTTCTTTGTCACTTTAGCCATTTTAAAAACTAACCTACACTTTCTTCTATTCTATGTTACTGGTTGCCACGAATTATTTCTTCTTGTTTGCTACAGTTCTCTTAGGACCTTTTCTTGTTCTTGCGTTGGTCTTTGTTTTCTGACCACGAACAGGCAGGCTCTTTCTGTGACGGATACCTCTGTAGCATCCGATCTCCTGCAGACGTTTGATGTTCATAGCGATCTCTCTTCTCAGATCACCTTCTACAGTCTGAGTCTCATCGATTACAGCACTGATTCTTTTTACTTCTTCGTCCGTGATATCTCTAACACGGGTGTTCGGATCTACATTAGCTGCTTCCAGAATACGGGTAGCGCTTGTTCTACCGATTCCGTAGATATAAGTTAATCCGATTTCAATACGTTTTTCTCTTGGTAAGTCTACACCAGCAATACGTGCCATGTAATTTTCCTCCATCTTCTACTTGACCAGTCGGGGCAGCCCATATGTCACCATATGTCTGAAATGTGTGTCCTATCCGGTCATATTAATATTTTCCTAATTGGGATGCCGGTATGTGAAGCATCCAGCCATGTCTCCATGACCTTTCCGGCTTAGCCGGTATTAAGCAATATTATAAGGGATGCAACGCTCTCTACGGCGTTCATCCGCCGGAGGCTCTCCGGTACACCACTCCGGAGCACTCTCATTATAATATCTAAACAGTACAACACATCCAGATGTGTCCTACTGCAGCCGCACTTAATTTTGAAGCTCTCGCTTCCAAACAGTCAGATCTAATTGACGGATTAGCCCTGTCTCTGTTTGTGTTTTGGATTCTCGCAGATTACCCTGATACTACCTTTTCTTTTGATGATCTTGCATTTCTCGCAGATCGGTTTAACAGATGATCTTACTTTCATGTGAATCCTCCTTTCTCCTTCTTAGCTAAGACGCATTCTTGCGCCTGCTCATGGTGGAAGAACCCTGTTTTTTGCGCACAAAAAAAACGCATTCACAAAAGTTCGTCTTACAGTATAGCATCGTCTCTAAAAAAATGCAAGCCATTTTTTCAATTTTTTTCCTGATTTTTCAGTCTTTCAACGCTTCTGCATACAAAGATCTTTTCTCGTGCATTCCCGTCACTTCCATATTTACTTTTTCTTTCTTCCCTCTACCCCAAAACCGGCACCAGCCGTATACATCCCGTCCGAAGTACTTTCTTCTTCTCTTCTTCTACCTTTATCTCAAACCAGCACCAGCCGGATACTTTCCTCCGTCAGCAACACTTTGTGGGCGTTTAGGGTAAGCTTTGAGATCCGACACCTACGCAGACTTTCGCGAGGGTCCGCTGACCCTCGTGAACATAGTCGAAGTTGGTGGCTAGCTCAAAGTTACCCTGCCCACGTTGCTGACGGAGGAAAGTATCCGGCTGGTGCGTCCCCCTTTGAGATAAACTCGCTCTCTTATTTATCTCTCCAGATAATTCTACCCTTAGACAAATCATACGGAGAAAGTTCCATAGTAACCTTATCTCCCGGTAAGATACGAATAAAATTCATTCTCAGCTTACCACTGATATGTGCCAATACCACATGTTTATTTTCCAGCTCAACCTTGAACATTGCATTTGGCAATTTTTCAAGGACAGTACCTTCTACTTCAATAACATCTGCCTTAGACATTGCATTCCCTCCTGTTTTACTTTTCGCCGTATTCTCTTCTTCCACGGATGACATCCGAATCCTGAAGATCTCTTCCTTCCCGGATCACATTCTGGATCCATTCCGGAATATGCCGATCCACCTGAACATGTTTGATCCTTTTCTTTTTCGGATGATCCAGTGTACGGATCTTCCCGTCCACCAGATACACAAAAGGCTCTTTCACATCCAGAACCATATAGACCTTTCCCTTATCATGACCGGCAAGGGATCTGGCCATCATGCCAACACCATATCCTTCCATCCGGGCACCTCTATTTCGTAAAGGTCAGAATTTCAGGTTCGCCCTCAGTGATGAGAATCGTATTCTCATAGTGAGCGGCCAGTGATTCATCTTCTGTCACAACCGTCCAGTCATCATCCAGCCAGCAGACTTCCGGTCTGCCCATGGTGATCATAGGTTCAATAGCAAGAGTCATACCAGGCACCAGACGGATTCCTCTCCGCTTCTGTGCAAAGTTCGGGATCTGCGGATCTTCATGAAGGCTGGTTCCGATTCCATGACCAACCAGATCTCTGACCACACCGTACCCAAAACTTTCTGCATAATTGCCGATCGCAGCGGAAATATCATACAGATGATTTCCTGCTTTTGCCATTTTGATTCCTTCAAAGAAACTCTGACGGGTTACATCAATCAGTTTCTGAGCTTCAGGGCTGATCTCCCCAACTGCATGGGTACGGGCAGCATCCGAATGATAACCTTTGTAGATGAGTCCGGCATCCAGGCTGACAATGTCTCCTTCTCGAAGAATTCTCTTCTTACTCGGGATTCCATGTACAACCTCATCATTTACAGATACACAGATGGATGCAGGATATCCATTATAATGAAGGAAATTCGGGGTGCATCCGAAACTTCGGATCATTTCTTCACCCAAATGATCGATTTCCCAGGTTGAAATCCCCGGTCTGATTGCTTTTGCAAGTTCGTCATGAACTTTCTCAAGCAAATGGCAGGATTCCCTCATTAATTCAATTTCCCTGGCAGTCTTTATTGATACTGACATGTTTTACGCTCCTAAGATTTCAGTGATAGCCTGGAACACATCATTCAGATCCTGTGTTCCGTCGACTTCTCTTAATACGCCTTCTTTTTTGTAGAAGTCGATCAAAGGCTTGGTTTGTTCATGATATACACTCAGACGTTTCGTAACAGTCTCGGGTTTGTCATCGTCACGCAGCACCAGTTTTGCACCACATACATCACAGATATCTTCCACTTTCGGAGGATTGTGTTTGATGTGATAAGTGCATCCGCATCCAGGGCAGGCACGGCGTCCACCCATTCGGTTTACGATGTTCTCATCCGGAACTTCAACGTTGATTGCATAATCAATAGTTTCACCCATTTTCTCAAGCGCAGCTTTTAAAGCCTCCGCCTGCGGAATGGTTCTTGGAAAACCATCCAATACATAACCGTTTTTACAGTCTGCCTGATTGATTCGATCAACGACCAGATCACAGGTCAGCTCATCAGGAACCAGATGTCCCTGATCCATATAACTTTTTGCTTTATTTCCAAGTTCTGTACCGTTTTTGATATTCGCCCGGAAAATATCTCCTGTGGAGATGTGCGGAATCTCATATTTTTCCGCAATTTTTTTTGCCTGTGTGCCTTTACCGGCACCAGGTGCACCCAACATAATTACTTTCATCTTTGTACCCTCTCCTTCTTTTTTCGTAATTAAATAATTACTATAATAGCACTTTAAGGCTGTGGCGTAAAACGCCACAACCTTTTAGTTATCTAAAAAACCTTTGTAGTTTCTTACCAGCATCATGGATTCAATCTGCTTCAGTGTCTCAAGGATAACTCCTACAATAATAATGATAGAAGTTCCGCCGAAGGACACATTCGCACCGAATACACCATTAAAGAAGAACGGGATAACCGCTACAATGGTAAGCCCTGCTGCACCAATAAAGATGATATAATTCAACATCTTTGTCAGATAATCTACGGTTGGTTTTCCTGGACGGATACCCGGGATAAAACCACCCTGCTTTTTCATGTTATCAGCTACTTCCAATGGATTGAAAGTAATTGATGTATAGAAGTAAGCGAAAAAGATTACCATAACGATATAAGCCACCAGGCCAATCGAATACCATGGATGTTCCAGGTCAAACCAGTTATTACTGTTCATACCTGCCAGAATCTTGCCACCGATACCTGTTCCACCGGTTTTGCCCAGGAAAGAAGCAATCACACTTGGGAAAGACATAATAGAGGATGCAAAGATTACCGGGATTACGCCGGCCGTATTTACTTTTAAAGGAATATGGCTGGACTGTCCGCCCATCATTTTTCTGCCCTGCATCTTTTTGGAATACTGAACAGGAATTCTTCTCTCAGCTCCGTTCAGGATAATTACCAGAATTACAACCCCAACAATAATCGCCGCTATAATAACGCCGGAGAGGAGTGCTTTTGCAATAATTTTTCCTTTCATGAAGCTTTCGTACAGTGTCGTCATATCACTCGGGATACGAGATACGATATTAATCAAAAGTACGATGGAAATACCATTTCCAACACCTTTTTCATTGATCTGTTCACCAACCCACATTAAGAACGCCGAACCTGCTGTTAATGCAACAACTACTACAACCATTTTAACAAAACTATTGTCCGGAATCAATCCTTTATTACCGAATCCGATTGCCATAGCAATAGATTCAAACAGGGATAATCCTATGGTTACATAACGGGTAATTGCACCAAGTTTCTTTCTGCCATCTTCTCCGTCTCTCTGCATTTCTTCCAGTTTTGGAATCGCGATTGTAAGAAGCTGGATAATAATGGATGATGTGATGTAAGGTGTAATGCTAAGTGCAAAGATAGACATCTGTGAAAATGAACCGCCTGTAAATGCGTCGAGGAAGTTAAATGCATCGCCCGTCTGACTTTCAAACCAGGTTTTGAAATAACTTCCATCGACTCCCGGAACAGGGAGCTGGGAGCCAATTCGGATGACTACCAGCATCATTAACACATAAAAGATTCTATGTCTGACATCTTTCACTTTAAATGCATTCTGAAGAGTCTTTAACATATAAGCTCACCTCTTATGCTACTGTTCCACCTGCTGCTTCAATTTTTGCTTTTGCGCCTTCGCTTACTGCAGTAACTTTTACAGTCAGTTTCTTTGTCAGTTCTCCGTTACCAAGAATCTTAACACCATCCTTCGGATTGGAAACCAGACCACTCTCAACCAGAGCTGCGATAGTAACTTCTGCTCCATCTTCAAATCTGTTCAGAGCTTCTACATTGATACCAACGATTTCTTTGGTATTTCTGTTCTTGAAACCTCTCTTAGGAAGTCTTCTGTATAAAGGCATCTGACCACCTTCGAAACCTGGTCTTGGAGCTCCGGAACGAGCTTTCTGTCCTTTATGTCCTTTACCAGCTGTTTTACCATTTCCTGAACCGTGTCCGCGGCCTCTACGGAAGTCATCACTCTGTCTGGAACCTTCTGCAGGTCTTAAATTAGATAAATCCATTGTGGCACCTCCTTCTATTCTAATTACGCTTCTTCAACTTTTACTAAATGCTGAACCTGTTTGATCATACCTCTTGTTGCTGCATTGTCCGGCAGTTCAACAGTTTTGTGCATTTTGGACAGTCCCAGAGCTTCAATTGTTTTTTTGTGTTTTGGAACTGCACCGATTGTAGATTTTACTAAAGTAATTTTTAACATTTTCCAGTCCTCCTTAAGCAAAGATCTCTTCTACGGATTTACCGCGAAGTCTAGCTACTTCTTCCGGAGTCTTTAACTGACTTAAACCTGCGATGGTAGCAAGTACAACGTTCTGTTTATTTCTGGAACCCATACATTTTGTACGGATGTTTTTGATACCTGCTAACTCGATAACCGCACGAGCCGGACCACCAGCGATTACACCAGTACCTTCCGGGGCTCTCTTCATCAGAAGTTCAGCGCTGCCGAATTTACCAACATAATCATGTGTGATACTGTTGTTTTCATCTCTTGCTACGGTTACTAATTTTTTGATAGCATCTTCTTTTCCTTTGCGGATAGCTTCCGGAATTTCAGCTGCTTTTCCAAGTCCTGCACCAACATGTCCGTTGCCGTCTCCAACAACTACTAAAGCTGTAAAACGCATGGTACGTCCACCTTTAACAACTTTTGTTACACGTTTGATTGAGACTACTTTTTCTTCTAATTCTAACTGACTAGCATCAATGATTGTATGTCTCATGTATTTCGCTCCTCTCTTTCCTAGAATTTCAGGCCAGCTTCTCTAGCTGCATCTGCTAATGCTTTTATTTTACCATGGTATACGAAACCGCCTCTGTCAAATACAACTTCTTCGATTCCTGCCTCAACTGCTTTCTTACCGATAACAGTTCCCAGGTAAGCTGCTGCTGCTACTGTGTTGGTCTGTTCCAGTTCTGCTTTTACGTCTTTCTGAAGAGTAGAAGCGGATACTAATGTTTTTCCAACGGTATCATCAATGATCTGTGCATACATATGGTTATTACTTCTGAATACAGCCAGACGAGGTCTCTGAGCTGTACCAACGATATGATGACGCATTCTTCTATGCTTTTTAGTACGAACACTCGCTCTTGATACTTTATTAATCATTTTTGCACTCTCCTTATTTATTTCTTACCAGTTTTACCAACTTTACGTCTGATAACTTCATCAGCATATTTGATACCTTTACCTTTGTAAGGTTCCGGTCTTCTCTTTTCTCTGATTTCAGCTGCGTACTGGCCAACTTTTTCTTTGCTGATACCTTTTACAGTAATCTTGTTGCCATCTACAGTTGTTTCCAATCCTTCCGGATCTTCCATTTCAACTGGGTGAGAATATCCTAAGGAAAGAACTAATTTCTTACCCTGTTTCTGAGCTCTGTAACCTACACCGTTTACTTCCAGAACTTTTTCATATCCTTCGCTGACACCAACAACCATGTTGTGGATCAGAGTTCTGGTCAGACCGTGCAGAGCTTTCATTTTCTTTAAGTCGTTTGGTCTTGTTACTACCACATGTCCATCTTCTACTTTGATGTCCATTTCTACAGGCAGATTTCTTTCCAGAGTTCCTTTAGAACCTTTTACAACAACGCAATTGTTCTCTTTAACTTCAACTGTTACACCAGCCGGAACAACTACAGGCAGTCTTCCAATACGTGACATACCATTTTCCTCCTATTAACTTAGATTTTCGGAGAGGACGCTCGGTCCCCTCTGTTTTCAGTTTCTATATCCTTTGCTTGCGCGAAGTGACCGATCTTACCAAACGAATGCCAGAACTTCACCGCCAACCTGCAGTTTTCTGGCTTCTTTATCAGTAATAACACCCTGGTTTGTAGACAGAATTGCGATTCCCAGTCCGCCCAGTACTCTTGGCAGTTCGTCTTTACCAGCGTAAATACGAAGACCTGGTTTGGAAATTCTCTTCAGACCAGTGATGATCTTTTCGTTTTTGTCAGCACCGTATTTCAGAGTAATACGGATGTTTTTGAAGTTTCCATCTTCTACGATTTCATATTTTGCCACGTAACCTTCTTTAACCAGAATGTCTGCGATAGCAACTTTGATTTTGGATGCCGGAACGTCTACAGTAGCATGTTTTGCTGTATTAGCGTTACGGATTCTTGTAAGCATATCTGCAATCGGATCGCTCATTGTCATGATAGTTTCCTCCTAATTATTTAGACTTTTCATGTTCTTGTTTGTATGTGTAATACCCTCTCACTTTAGCGCAGCCTTTCGGCCTTGCCAAGTGATGTGGGCTTTCATCGGATCTTTCGATCCGCTTTCAACTCTTACCAGCTTGCTTTCTTAACACCCGGGATCTGTCCTTTGTATGCTAATTCACGGAAGCAAATTCTGCAGATTCCGTATTTTCTTAAGTAAGCATGTGGACGACCACAGATTCTGCAACGATTGTATTCTCTTGTGGAGAATTTCTGTTTACGCTGCTGTTTGATTTTCATTGCTGTCTTAGCCATGAATTTTCCCTCCTATTCTTACTTTGAAAACGGCATGTTGAATAATGTCAATAATTCACGAGCTTCTTCATCAGTCTTAGCTGTTGTAACGAAGATGATGTCCATACCTCTTACTTTATCAACTTTATCATACTCGATTTCCGGGAAAATCAGCTGTTCTTTAATACCCAGTGCATAGTTTCCTCTTCCGTCAAATGCGTTTGGATTAACTCCACGGAAGTCACGTACACGAGGCAGAGCCAGGTTGATCAGACGATCAGCGAACTCATACATTTTTTCCCCTCTCAGGGTAACTTTACAACCGATTGGCATACCTTCACGGATTTTGAAGTTAGCTACGGAATTTTTTGCTCTTGTCAGAACTGCTTTCTGTCCGGAAATTGTTTCCAGATCTTTTACAGCTGCTTCCAGAATTTTAGCATTTTCTTTGGCTTCGCCAACACCCATGTTGATTACGATCTTATCGAGTTTTGGCACTTCCATGATATTTTTATAACCAAATTTCTTGGTCATAGCATCTACGATCTCATTTTTGTAAGTATCTTTCAGTCTGCTCACTTTCAATTGCCTCCTCTCTCAATTAGTCGATTACTTCGTTGCTGCCTTTTGCAACACGAACTTTTTTTCCATCTTCAACTTTGAAGCCTACACGAACAGCTTTTCCGTTGTGGATCAGCATTACGTTAGATGCATCGATCGGAGCTTCTTTGTTGATGATTCCGCCCTGCTGGTTAGCCATAGAAGGTTTTGCATGTTTTGTGATCATGTTGATACCTTCAACGATGACTTTACCGTCTTTTACAGACAGAACTTTTCCTTCTTTATCTTTATCTTTACCGGCGATTACCTTAACGGTGTCACCTTTTTTAATTTTTAAACTTGCCATCAGGTTACCTCCTTATAATACTTCTGGAGCCAGGGATACAATTTTCATAAACTGTTTCTCACGAAGCTCTCTTGCTACTGGTCCAAAGATACGAGTTCCCCTTGGTGTTTTGTCATCTTTGATGATGACAGCTGCATTCTCATCAAATTTGATGTAAGAACCATCTTTACGACGAACACCTTTTACAGTACGTACAACAACGGCCTTAACTACATCGCCTTTTTTAACAACGCCGCCTGGTGTTGCATCTTTGACGGAAGCAACGATAACATCACCGATATTGGCATATCTTCTAGTAGAACCGCCCATAACACGGATACACAGAATCTCTTTTGCACCTGTGTTATCAGCAACTCTAAGTCTACTTTCCTGCTGAATCATGCTGGTATTCCTCCTATACGAATTAACTGATAACGATTATTTTACTTTCTCAACGATTTCAACCAGTCTCCATCTTTTGTCTTTGGACAGCGGTCTGGTTTCCATAACTTTAACGGTATCACCGATGCTGCACTGATTCTGCTCATCATGTGCTTTCAGTTTATATGTTCTCTTTACGATTTTTTTGTAAAGAGGATGTTTAACATGGTCTTCGATAGCAACTACGATTGTTTTATCCATCTTGTTGCTGACTACTTTACCAATACGTGTTTTTCTAAGATTTCTTTCCACGATTTAGTGCCTCCTTCTTAGATTACTGTACGTTCGCCTTTTCAGCGATTACGGTCTGAATTCTGGCAATATTTCTACGAACCTCTTTGATTCTGCTTGTATTGTCCAGCTGATTGGTTGCATTCTGGAATCTCAGGTTAAAGAGTTCCTTCTTAGCAGCTACTAATTCTTCCTGTAATTCTGTAGCTGATTTCGCTTTTAAATCTTCTACATAATTTTTAATTTTCACTGTTATCACCGCCTTCTAAGTCTGCACGAGAAACGATTTTACATTTACATGGTAACTTATGCATTGCAAGACGTAATGCTTCACGAGCTGTTTCTTCAGGTACACCTGCGATCTCGAACATTACACGACCTGGCTTAACAACTGCTACCCAGTATTCCAGAGCACCTTTACCGGAACCCATACGTGTTTCTGCTGGTTTTGCTGTTACTGGTTTGTCCGGGAAAATTTTGATCCAAACTTTACCACCACGTTTGATATAACGAGTCATGGCAACACGGGCTGCCTCGATCTGGTTGGATTTGATCCAGCAAGGATCCATTGCTACAAGACCGAACTCACCGTAGTTGATTTTATTTCCTCTTAATGCTTTTCCTCTCATGGATCCGCGGAATTGTTTACGACGTTTAACTCTCTTAGGCATTAACATAATTATTTATCGCTCCCTTCCTTAGTTCCTTTGGTTGGAAGAACTTCGCCATTATAAACCCAAGCTTTTACACCAACTTTTCCGTAAGTTGTATCAGCTTCTGCGAAGCCATAGTCAATATCTGCTCTCAGTGTCTGAAGCGGAATAGTTCCTTCGCTGTAGAACTCTGTACGAGCCATATCTGCTCCACCAAGACGTCCGGATACGGATGTTTTGATTCCTTTTGCTCCGGCTTTCATTGTTCTCTGCATTGTAGATTTCATAGCACGACGGAAGGAAATACGGTTTTCCAGCTGCAGTGCGATGTTTTCTGCTACCAGCTGAGCATCTTTGTCTGGTCTCTTAACTTCTTTAATATCAACAATCAGTTTCTTTGTTGTATATTTCTGCAGTTCTTTTTTTACTTTCTCAATTTCAGAACCACCTTTACCGATTACAACACCCGGTTTAGCTGTATAAATAATAACTTTTACACGCTCGGAAGCTCTTTCGATTTCGATCTTAGCAACACCTGCGCTGTACAGTTTCTTTTTCAGGAATGTTCTGATGTTATAGTCTTCCACCAGGTTATCAGCAAAGTCTTTTTCTGCATACCATTTGGAATCCCAGTCTTTGATAACACCGACTCTAAGGCCGTGTGGGTTAACTTTCTGTCCCATGATTACCCTCCTTATTATCTTTCATCTAACACGATAGAGATATGACTTGTTCTTTTCTCAATTCTGTATGCTCTACCCTGTGCTCTCGGTCTGATTCTCTTCATTGTAGGTGCTTTGTTTGCGTAGCACTCTGCAACGTACAGATTTTCAAGGCTCATGCCGTTGTTGTTCTCAGCATTTGCGATTGCAGACTCCAGTAATTTTTTGATTACGCTTGAAGCGTAACGTGGGTTGTATGTCAGAATTCCCAGTGCTGTCTGCACATCTTTTCCGCGAATTACATCCAGTACATAACAAGCTTTCTGTACGGACATTCTTGCATAGGATAACTTAGCAGATGGTCTGGTATCTTTATTAGCATTTCTTGCTCTTTTAATCTGGCTTCTATGTCCTTTTGCCATGACTAAAATCCTCCTTTCAAGATTGGGCTATACCGCTTTATTTACGAACACCTGATTTTTTCTCGTCTTTTCCATGTCCTCTGTAAGTTCTTGTAGCAACGAACTCACCCAGTTTATGTCCAACCATATCTTCTGTAACATATACCGGCACATGTTTTCTTCCATCATGGACAGCGATTGTGTGTCCTACGAAAGATGGGAAGATTGTGGAACGACGTGACCAGGTTTTAATAACTGATTTATCTCCTGCTGCATTCATAGCATCAACTTTTTTAAGTAAGCTCTGATCTGCAAAAGGTCCTTTTTTCAATGAACGAGCCATTTACGTAACCTCCTTATTTCGCTAATGTTTTACCGTCTCTTCTTCTTACGATATACTTATTGGACTGTTTGTTTTTCTTTCTGGTCTTCAGGCCCAGAGCAGGTTTACCCCATGGAGTACATGGACCAGGACGGCCGATACCGGTCTTTCCTTCACCACCACCATGCGGATGGTCATTCGGGTTCATAACGGAACCACGTACAGTTGGGCGGATACCCATGTGACGTTTTCTTCCGGCTTTACCGATATTTACCAGGTTGTGCTCTCCGTTTCCTACAACACCGATAGATGCACGGCAGTTGATCGGAACCATTCTCATTTCGCCTGAAGGCAGTCTTAAGGTTGCGTATTTTCCTTCTTTTGCCATCAGCTGAGCTCCATTACCAGCAGAACGAACCAGCTGTCCGCCCTTTCCAGGATGAAGTTCTACATTGTGTACCATAGTACCAACCGGGATTTCTGACAGTGGCATGCAGTTACCAGGTCTAACTTCTGCGTTAGCTCCGTTCATAACTTTAGCGCCGACTTTCAGTCCTTCTGGTGCCAGGATGTATGCTTTCTCACCGTCTGCGTAGCAGATCAGTGCGATATTTGCTGTTCTGTTCGGATCGTATTCGATAGCAACTACAGTTGCAGGGATATCATCTTTTCTTCTCTTGAAGTCGATGATTCTGTATTTTCTTCTGCTTCCGCCTCCGCGATGTCTAACTGTAATTTTACCCTGATTGTTACGTCCGGAATTCTTTTTCAGAGATACTACCAGAGATTTCTCTGGTGTGGATTTTGTGATTTCAGCAAAATCCAGACTGGTCATATTTCTTCTGGACGGTGTATATGGGCTGTATTTTCTGATTCCCATTGTAATTATCTCCTTTCATTCAGCGATAGTAAGAGCGATCGGATGTTCGCTCAAGTCTTATTGACTTTGTCCGCTTTGCAATCTTACAGACCTTCGAAGATTTCGATGTCCTTGCTGTTCTCTGTCAGAGTAACGATTGCTTTTTTTGTCTTAGCTGTTCTTCCAACTGTGTAACCACGACGTTTTTTCTTACCGTCAAGGTTCATTGTGTTTACAGTTTTTACTTCTGTTCCTTCGAACATTTTTTCAACAGCTTCTTTGATCATAGATTTGTTTGCTTCCGGATGAACCAGGAAAGTATATTTTTTCTCGCTCATAGCGTTCATACTTTTTTCAGTTACAACCGGTTTAAGGATTACATCATAATATTGAATGTTAGCCATTATGCATATACCTCCTCAACTTTTGCAACAGCTGCTTTGTCCAGAACAACTGTGTTGTATTTCAGGATATCGAATACATTCAGTGTTCCAACAGATGCTGTGATCACATTCGGAATGTTTCTTGCAGATACGATTACGTTTTCGTTATCGGTAACAACCATTGCTTTTTCAACTTTCAGGTTGTTCAGTACATTCTGCATATCTTTTGTTTTAATAGCGTCTAATTTCAGTTCGTCCAGGACTACCAGTTTGTTTTCCTGTACTCTTGTTGTCAGAGCAGATTTCAGAGCAATTCTTCTTTCTTTCTTATTCATTTTGAAAGAGTAATCTCTTGGTACCGGTGCGAATACAACTCCGCCGCCTGTCCACTGTGGAGCTCTTGTTGAACCCTGTCTTGCATGACCAGTTCCTTTCTGTCTCCAAGGTTTTCTTCCGCCTCCGCTTACTTCAGAGCGGGTTTTTGCTTTCTGAGTTCCCTGACGTTTATTTGCCAGCTGGCGCACAACTGCCATATGAACAAGATGTTCATTTACTTCTACACCGAACACAGCGTCGTTCAGTTCCAGTGTGCCAACTTCATTGCCTTCCATATTATAAACAGATACGTTTGACATCTGTGTGTTCCTCCTTTTCAAGAATCATGCCTCGCGGCATCGGGTCCACCGATCATCCGTTAAATTATTTTGCGCTTTTAACGGTTGCTTTGATTGTTACTAAAGATTTTTTAGGACCTGGTACAGCACCTTTTACCAGAAGCAGATTGTTTTCAGCATCTACTCTGACGATTTCCAGATTCTGTACTGTAACTTTTTTGTTACCCATGTGTCCAGCCATCTTTTTACCTTTGAATACACGGCTCGGATCGGAACAAGCACCGTTGGAACCTGCATGACGATGGTATTTGGAACCATGAGCCATAGGTCCTCTGGACTGACCGTGTCTCTTGATTGCGCCCTGGAATCCTTTACCTTTGGAGATTGCAGTAGCATCTACTTTTTCTCCTGCTGCAAAGATGTCAGCTTTGATTTCCTGAGCCACTTCATAGCTTTCAGCATCTTCTAAACGGAATTCGCGAACGAATCTCTTGTAAGAAACGCCTGCTTTGTCAAACTGTCCTTTCATTGGTTTGTTCACCAGTTTTTCTCTCTTGTCAACAAAACCAACCTGTACTGCACTGTAACCATCATTCTCAACAGTTTTAACCTGAGTTACTACGCAAGGTCCTGCCTGCAATACAGTCACCGGAGTTAAAACTCCATCTTCGTTGAAAATCTGAGTCATTCCAACTTTTGTAGCTAAGATTGCTTTCTTCATTCTTTTTACCTCCTGTTTAAACTACAGCGGAACACCAACCCGGGTGTTCATCCTAGAAACAGCCGATATAAGTGGAACACTATGACCCATACGGGATGTTGATTCCTAAGAATGTGTTGCTTCTATATCTAACTTTTCCGGATAATTTTTTTCGATGAAATTATTTGTTTTTCATCTTGATATCGATGCTAACACCAGCCGGCATCTCCAGTCTTGCCAGAGCATCCACAGTTTTCTGTGTCGGTCCGATGATATCGATCAGTCTTTTATGAGTTCTCTGCTCAAACTGTTCTCTGGAATCTTTGTATTTGTGTACCGCACGTAAGATTGTTACTACCTCTTTCTTAGTGGGAAGTGGTACCGGTCCACTCACTACTGATCCGTTCTTTTTTACAGTTTCGATGATTTTGCTTGCAGATGCATCAACCAGCTGATGATCATAAGCTTTCAGAATAATTCTCATTACTTGACTTGCCATAAAAAAAGTCGCCTCCTTTTCGCACTTTACGAGTACGACAAGCGGTGACTGTACACTTTCCCGTGTGTGTCCTCCGGACTTACACGCGGTTTCCACACTTCTGGTGGACGTATTTAACATGTATACAGTGACTTGTCGCCAGTTTCTTAACTTGACATTCGCTCCACGGAAAACCTGCAATTAGTGCAGCAACCTCGCGCTTCATCGCTATCAATGTCACAACATGGGTTATTATAAACGAAACCCCTCGCAAATGCAAGGGGTTTTTCAAATTTTTTTCAAAAATTTTTATTTTTTATTTTTACAGGACGTCCGAATAATCTACCAGGGTAACTCCGCTGACTTCATCTTCGATTACTTCCGGCTCATCCCCATCCGCTTCGGCCTTTTGAAGAAGTTCTTCTTTTGTGTACACCGGCATCGCAAGTTTCTTATCTCCTGTCTCCTGTTTTTCTTCCGGTACCACCTCAAGAACTACCGGCTGTGTCTGCTCTGTCGAATCCAATGGATCTGTCTCTTCCGGTTCCTCTGTCTCTTTCGTCTGATTCTCACCCATCATGCTGGCGATATCAGCAGCGAACAGACTTGCTGTTTCTTGCAAAAGTGTTTTATCCGGATCTTCCGTTTCGTCTGTCGATTCCTGTTTTTCCTGAGTTTCTTCCGTTGGTAATACGATTTCCTGTGTGTTTCCTGCGCTCTGTTCTTCCCGCATCAGTTCCTGTGGAAGAACGATTTCCTGTGTGCTGCCGGCTGCCTGTGTCTCTTCCATCGGCTCTGCCGGTATCGCTTCCGGTTCCTGCTCTGACTCATCCATCATATGAGCCTTTTTGTTCTTCTTGGCAAGTTTGGCTTCCTGTCGTTCACGTTTCGCTCTTGCCTTCGCTTCGGCTACTGCGGCTTTTTCTTCCTGTTTCTGCTTTTTCTTATCTGCTTTTCTTGCTTTTTTCTTTTGCTGTCTGGACATTACTGCAGGTTCTTCTTCCTGTTCTTCCTCAGACTCATCTTCCTGCGCATCCTCATTCTCCTCGTCCTCTTCTTCGTCATCATCTTTTTTCCAGACCTCCGCAAGAATAAACAGGATAATAACAAATACAACAGCAAGTCCCACAATGATCAGCCCTTCTGTACTTCGAAGTGCCATGGATACATAACCAATCACCGGTACAACAAGCATAACTTTCTGCACCGTGCTCCCCAGCTCCTGTTGTGTAGTCCCACCATCTGTGCTCAACTGATCGTCCAGTACCACACTGCTGCCATCGATACTGTCTACCACATATACATATTGTCTGCCTTCCTGACTGATCAGAACTTTATCTCCCTGTTTCAGTTCACTGCGATCCTTCTCCACTGCATAGGCTACGGATCCCTGTGGCAGATTTGTCTGCATATCGACATCATCCACCATCACCGTAGTAATCCCTGCAAATGGTGGAATCAAAAGACCCGCCGCAACCACAATGGCACAAAACAGGATCACATTAACAATCGTTTTTAAAACCTTCGACATGATCTACTCTCCTCATCTGTTTTCCTATCTGTAAACTCCGCTTTCCACATTTCCAGATACTTTCTCACTGATAATACTGCCTTTTAGGGCAGTATTCATATCATGCCCCTTATTATATCCTCTTTTAACAGCTTCTGCAACCTGTTTTAAAATTTGTAAGTTTTTTCTTATTTTCTGTTGCCTGTATTTTTCTTCTTTATTATAATGAAAGTATACGGAGGTATTTACTATGAAACCCACCATCAAAATGATCGAAGATCTTTCTTTGAACGCGTGGCCCTCTCATCAGATTCAGCTTTATGACGGATGGCTTCTGCGTTTTTCTTATTTTTATACTCACAGAACCAACTGTGTGGAACAGATTGGACCATCCTCGATCCCTATCGAAGAAAAAATTAATTTCTGCGAAGACGCTTACCATCACTGGGGAACGCCTTCCATCTTCAAGATCACGCCTCTTCTTCCGGATGATTTTGAAAAGCGGCTGATCGACCGCAGATATGCAGTGCAACACGTCACGGAAGTAATGACCCTGGATCTGGCTCCCTGGCAGATTACCATGCCACCTGTCAGTGTGCGGCTGGAACGTACCATCAATGACCGGTGGATTCAGTCGTTGTTTGCCTTAAAAAGTACAACCAGTGCCATCCATCGTCAGATTGTACCTTCTATGTACCATGCAATTCCAAAAGACACTCTTGCCGCTTCCATTACCAATAGCGACGGACAGATTGTCGCTATCGGACTCGGCATTTTGGATCGTTCCTACATGGGAATCTATGCGATTCATGTGCATCCTCATTACCGCGGACGCCAATATGCCCGTTCCGTTTGTACTTCTTTGTTAAATCGCGGAAAAGAGCTTGGAATGACCGGGGCTTATCTGCAGGTCGTAGAGGGGAATACTCCTGCCAAGCGGCTGTATCTTTCTCTTGGATTCGAAGACTTTTACAGTTACCGTTTCCGGGTAAAAGAATTATTTTAAAATTACAAAAGACAGGGACATTCTCTTCGGACGTCCCTGTCTTTTGTAATTGCTCGCGTAACTATTCAGTAGCCACTGTACCGCGAGGTGTTTTGGCATGAATATGCCAAAATCCCGAGACATACAAGCCAAAATGCCATCACCGAAGGTGATTTACGCGAGCAACGAGTCAAAGTCCGTGCTTGCACGGAACCTTGAGGAGTGCCGCGATAACGATAAAAACTCGCAAAGCGTGTTTTTATCGTTTAAATGCATTTTTGCTCGTAACTGTGAAGGTACTGAACAGTTACTTGTTCGCTATATAATTGGCAAATTACCTATCTATTACTTACTTGTCAGATATTTTTCAATTCCTTCGATAGCCGCTTCTTCATCTGTACCTTCTGCACAAATTGTAACGCTTTCACCTACATTCAGCCCAAGTGTCATCATACCCATGATACTTTTTGCATTGACATGTTTATCTCCGCTTTCCACCTGGATTCTGCTTTCATACTGGCTGGCAACCTGTACAAGCATCGCTACCGGTCTTGCTTCTAATCCATTGGAAATCTGAATTGTAATTGGTTTCTTAATCATTATAATCCTCCTTATTTCCCCGCAGTTCATCGGCAATTCTTCCAAGTTTACGAAGTCTGTGATTCACTCCTGATTTTCCCACCGGAGGATTCATCATCTCCCCCAGTTCTTTCAGAGTCGCTTCCGGATAACGTAACCGACAAACTGCGGTCTCCTCCAACTCCTCCGTGAGTTGTGAGAAGCCCACATGTGTTTCAATATACCTGATATCTTCTATCTGTTTTACTGCTGCCGAAACCGTTTTCCCGATGTTGGCAGTCTCGCAGTTCACTTTACGGTTAATATTGTTGCTGATTTCCTTCCTGATTCGAATATTCTCCAGATTCATCAGAGCGATTCCTGCTTCTACCACTCCCAGAAAATCTACGATCTGGGATCCCTCTTTCAGATAAACCACCTGGTTTTTCTTTCTTGTAACAATTCTCGCATCCAGCTCAAATTCTTTCATGATAGACTGTATCTGTTCCGCCCGTTCCATAGTGGAGCAGACAATTTCCAGATGATATCCTTTCTCCGGATCGCTGATAGAACCTGCAGCTAAAAACGTTCCCCTCAAAAATGCTCTTTTACAACATTCTTTTTGTATCACCAGACGACTCATAACAGACAGATCATCTGCAATCTCCTGTTCCGGCGACATAAATTTGGTGGCCTGAAGAATTCGAACCGTATCCTCATGGGAAGGTACTTCTACCCTGTATACATTGGACTTTTTCAGATAAACATTCTTCCGAACGTGAATTACAGCTTCTATATTAAATGTTTTTTCTACTAATGTAAAGTACTTTCTTGCCACAGACACATTTTCTGTATGTACGGTCACGCAAAAGTGATCGTTGGCCGAGATACTGACCTGACCACAGACACTTAAGATCGCAGCGATCTCTGCAATCTGGCAATGACGTGCCGTGGATATCTGCCGGGATAATTCCTCTTTCACTTTACCGGAAAAGGACATGCACTCTTACCTCACTTCATTCATTTTCTTTCGGATGGCATCCTTACCAATGTCTCTGTGTTCAATCCGTACTCCATATTCTTCTGACTGTTCCAGACGCTGATACAATGCATTTGCCAGTGTCACCGAACGATGTTTTCCACCGGTACATCCAATGCTGACAACCAGTTGATTCTTTCCCTCCAGAATATAGTTCGGAATCAGGAATGAAACCATGTCTGCCAGCTTATCCAGAAAAATTCTGGATGCTTCACAGTTCATCACATAATCACTGACCGGTTTGTCATTTCCACTTAACGGACGGAGTTCATCAATGTAATATGGATTGGGCAAAAATCTCACATCGAATACCAGATCTGAATCCGATGGAATTCCGTATTTAAATCCAAAAGACAAAACGGTGATCATCAGATTTTTAAAACCCAGATTTTTCACGAAGATCTTATCCAGTTCCGCCTTCAGTTCTCTTGTCAGAAGCTGGCTGCTGTCGAGAATATAATCCGCATGCTCTTTCAGATATTTTAATCTTCTGCGTTCTTCCCGGATGCCGTTCTCCACTCTGCCGCTTCCGGCCAGCGGATGTGTTCTTCTGGTTTCCTTATAGCGTTTTACCAGTACCTCATCTTCGGCATCCAGAAACAGTATCTCATATTCAAGTCCGGTCAGCCGGATCTCTTCCAGCGCTTTTTCCACTCCTTCCATCCCGCCGCCGCTTCGCACATCTACTCCAAGAGCCACCTTCTGGATACTTCCCGAGTTTCCTTCCACAATAAACTGTGCGAATTTTTCCAGAAGTGGAATCGGAAGGTTATCCACACAAAAATAACCTGCATCTTCCAGTATTTTCAGTGCAGTACTTTTTCCCGCACCGGACATTCCCGTAACAATTACAAATCTCATGTTGCTCCTCTTTTGCTTTTAAAATTCCCCAAGAAATTTCACTTCTGTATCCAGCTGCACCTGAAATTTTTCATATACGATCCGCTGTACATCGTGAATCAGATTCACCACATCTGTCGCTGTCGCATTTTCTTTATTGATCACAAAGCCACAGTGTTTTTCCGATACCTGTGCACCACCAACCTGATAACCGCGAAGACCGGCATCCTGAATCAGTTTTCCGGCAAAATATCCTTCCGGTCTTTTGAAGGTACTTCCTGCACTTGGATACTCTAATGGCTGTTTTGTCACACGCTGCTCTTTCAGTTCATCCATACGGCTTTTTATCGCTTCCGGATCTCCTTTTTTCAGATTCAGAACCGCTTCCAGAACAATATAACCCTTTTCTTTTACCACACTGGTCCGATATCCCAGCTGCAGTTCTTCTTTATATAGTTTCTTCTGTTCTCCCTTTGGTGTGAGCACAGTGACGGATTCCAGAATATCTTTCATCTCCCCGCCGTAAGCGCCTGCATTCATAACTACAGCGCCTCCCAGAGTTCCCGGAATTCCCGCTGCAAATTCCATGCCGGTAAGTCCTGCATCCAATGCCTTTCTGGCTATAGCGGATAACAGCGCTCCTGCCTGTACCTGCAACTGTTCTCCATTCACCGCAACCTGATTCATATTTTTATAGATCTGCAACACAGCTCCGTCATATCCCTGATCACTTACCAGAAGATTGCTGCCATTTCCAAGAATAAAGCAGGGCGTCTTTTCTTCCTGACAGATATGTACGATTTCTTCAATCTGTTCTTTTGTGGATGGCATCAGAAAACATGCTGCCGGTCCTCCTACACGGAAAGTAATATGTTTCTTCATCGGTTCATTCCGCAGAAACTGATCATTTCCCACTGTCTGTTCCAGTCTTTTGATTACTTCTTCTCTCAAATTGATCACCTTTTCATTTTCTGTTGCGGGATCTTTGTATCGATCCCGCTGGCACTTACACATAAACTATATTATTATACTATATCTTTTCCATATGTGGCAAGAGCTGAAGGTCTCTTTCTTCTTTATTTTTTCATCTGCGGATGAAAAAACAAACTCGCAAGATATCCGAAAATCAGCGCAGCACTGATACCTCCGGCACTGGCTTTTAACCCTCCAGTAAATACTCCCAGAACACCCACCTGTTCCATCTCTTCTTTCACACCCTGAAATAACAAATGTCCGAATCCGATCAGCGGAACACTGGCACCTGCACCGGCATAATCCACCAACGGTTCGTACAAATGCAGTGCACTCAGCACACTTCCCGTACATACCAGAAGAACCATGACTCTTCCCGGCATCAGTCTGGTCTTATCCAGAAGGATCTGCACCAGTGCACAGATCAGTCCGCCTACCCAGAAAGCATGGATATAATTCATCAGCATGTCTGTTCCACCTCCCCTTCTTCCCATTCCAGTACTACGCCCTGGGCGATTCCCGGCACACTGTTTCCTTCTGAAAAGCTCACTTTTGACATCAGCGCCCCTGTTGGTACAAAAAGTACCCGTTTCCAGTCACCGCAGGCAATCTTTGGCAGGATATAACCGGCAAGTACAGAAGCACTGCAGCCACAGCCGCTTCCTCCCGCATGGGTATCCTGTGTTTTCTGATCGTACATCAAAATTCCACAATCTTTGTGATTTTTCCCTGCCTGATACCCTTCTTTTTCCAAAAGGTCCAGTAATATCTGCTGTCCGATATAACCAAGATCTCCGGTAATAATCTGATCATACTCTTCGGGTTTTCTTCCAAAGTCTTTCAGGTTCTGTACTATGGTGCTACAAGCTGCTGGTGCCATACATGCTCCCATATTCTGGGAATCTTTTAATCCATAGTCTACCACTTTCCCAATGGTAAGCCCCGTGATCTTCACCCTTCCCTTTTTCCTGTTTAACACACAGGCACCACTTCCCGTAACAGTCCAGGAAGCGGACAATGGCCTCTGGTTTCCGTAACCCAGCGGAAAACGAAATTCTTTCTCTGCCGTTGCAAAATGACTCGATGTCACTGCCAGAACCCGTTCTCCGTGGCCTGCCGAAACTGTGATCGCCCCAAGGCTCAGTGCTTCACCCATCGTGGAACACGCCCCGAATACTCCATACATTGGACGCTCCAGTTCGCCGATCCCGAAGGAAGAAGCGATGGACTGTGCCAGCAGATCCCCCGCGAAGATGATTCGTATATCTTCCGGGCAGCATCCTGCTTTTTTGATTGCCAGCCTCGCCGCCTTCTGTTGCAGCATACTCTCTGCTTCTTCCCAGTTATCCTGTCCCAGCTGATCATCCGTCTCAATTTCATCAAAGAAAGGAGCCAGTGGACCTTCCCCCTCTTTTTTTCCAACAACCGATGCCCAGCTTTCCACATAGACCGGCTTTTCCAACCGAATACTCTGTTTCCCGATCTCCATCTGCTACCACCTTTCTGCCACGTACTGTATCAGTCCCAACACCCATGAGGTCAGCACCCCATAAAGTATCACCGGTCCCGCTATGGTAAATATCTTGCTTCCGATTCCAAATACCTGTCCTTCTTTCTGGTATTCCACTGCCGGTGCCGCCACAGAATTGGCAAATCCTGTGATCGGCACAAGGGTGCCTGCTCCTCCCCATTTTGCCAGCCGTGGATAAAGGTTCATACCCGTAGTCAGGGCACTCAGAAAGATCAAGGCAATGGAACACCAGGTTCCAGCTGTTTTCTCATCCATACCTGCTGCCAGTGCCCATTCAGTGACCGCCTGTCCTGACACACAGATCAGACCGCCCACCAGAAAGGCTTTTACCATATTGGCAGGCAAACTGTGCGTTGGAGTCACCTTTTTGACATATTCTTCATATAACTGCTGTTTTTCTCTGTCTTTCTGCATCGTTTCATCCTCATATCCAGGTAATTTTACCTGTCTTTTTTCTGTTTTTCATTTCTTACACACTCAGTATCTTCCGGGCTTCCTGGTTTTATCCCCGGATTTATCATTTTTTCGGTTATTGATCTCCCGTCAGAAAAAGAAAAACCAAAGAGAACCCACCACTTTTCCAAGTGCCATGCTGAGGATTACCAGTCCAATTCCTTTCACAAGACCGATTCTTCGAATCAAAATCGCATAAATATTCACCACCTCACCCAGTGCCACCACCCAGCTTCCAAGAAAAATTCCGGAAAAGCTTCCATAAACTGCAAGTCCCGGATTACCCAGTGGCAATGCTCGCTGATACAGAAAAACCACATTGCCAAGCACCGCCCCCAGCATGGAGCATTCCTCATACAGACGCACCTGTGCGGCACTTCCGGTAATCCCGGCAAACCTTGGAACAATTCCAAGGCTTATAATAAATGCCACCACGCCACTTGCAATCGTTGTTCCCATGCAAAGTCCCAGCATGCCAAGAAAGATTTCTCTCATCCGGAATTGTTCTCCTTTCTGCTCTCCATCTCCAGAATCGTCTGATCTACCTGCTCCTCGTACGCACGCATCTCCACTTCCATCGGTGTCGGATCCTCGGTGATCTTCCATTTTCCAAAATGATTAAAGAAAAATACAACACCAATACCGATCCCCACAGAATACGTCACTTCCAGAATCGCCAGTCCTCTTGGATCTGAAGTAAACTGGCTGCTGATTCTCTCAAACAATTTTGGAATATCTACATCCGTATTGAAAGTCATAATAGAAAACATCGTGCCAAAAAATGTGACCAGACACACAAACGCAGTTTTCAACCAGCTCATCCTCTCACTTTTTCCAGCCGGATCCTCGTACGTCAGGATAAACTGCGGTTCACCGACATGAACCACTTCCACCTGTTTCTCTTTTTTCTGGATCAGTTCTATCAGTTTCATGACCGAAACCGCATATCTGCCATATTTCCCCGACTCCAGAGTCAGTACCTGAAGCACCTTGCACCTTTGCAATACTTCCGGATTATTGCTTGTAAGATCTGAGATATCACCAAGCCTGACATGTGGATCTGTAATCTTCCGGTTTTTATCTGTCTGCATATACAGTACATCACCCATAGCACGTTGCCTCCTGTCTTTGTACCAGGGTTCCTCCTTTTTGCTTCTCCGGCATATTCTGCTGCATCAGAAGCACCACCAGTACTCCGGCTGCTGTGAGAATCGCAAGCAGCCAGATCCACCATTTTTTTCCTGCCATCCTACCACTTCCTTTCTTTTGTAAGTAGTATGTGTCAAAATGAATCCTCTATACTTCCTCCTGTATTTTTCTCAGAATTCTCTTTTCCATCCGCGAGACCTGTACCTGTGAAATTCCCATCTCTTTTGCAATCACACTCTGTGTTTTTTCCTGAAAATACCGCTGATAAATCAGTTCCCGTTCTTCACCTTCCAGTTTTCCAAGGATTTCTTCCAAAAATAACCTGTTCAGCACCTGTTCACTCTGGTTCACTTTTTCTTCCAGTTTGTCTATCAGAAGGATGGTATTGCCTTCTCCCTGGTAAATTGTCTGCTGCAGGGATTCCACCTGCGCATAAGACTCCATCGCCTCCATCAGTTCCTCCGGTGGGATTCCCAGTATCTCGGCAATCTCCCGGACAGTCGGCTCTCTTCCCGTCTGTTTTTCCTGCTGCTCCCGGATCCGGTAGGCTTTCCCCGCTGTTTCCTTCAGGGAACGGCTTACTTTCAGTATCCCGTCATCTCGCAGATACCGTTTGATCTCTCCGGCAATCATCGGAACTGCATAGGTGGAAAAGCAAACCTCATAGCTGCAGTCGAATTTATCCACCGCTTTGATCAGCCCGATGGTTCCGATCTGAAACAGATCTTCCGATTCCACACCTCTGTTTTGAAATCGGCGAACGATACTCCAGACAAGCCCGACATTCTCTTCCACCAGTATGTCCCTCGCCTCCTTATCCCCTTCGTGTGCTCTCTGTATCAATCTGAGGGTACGCTCCATAGGGCCTCCTTTTATGCAAATGGCTGCTGTGTCTGTCCGATTGTCTTTTTCATCCGGACAATTGTTCCCACACCTACTTCCGATTCCACTTCCACCTGATCCATAAATGCTTCCATGAAAGCAAAACCCATCCCGGAGCGATCCAGATCCGGTCTTGTTGTATACATGGGTTCCATCGCCTTTTCCACATCTGCAATTCCCTTCCCGTCATCTTCCACCTCTACGTACAAGGTCCGGTCACTGACTCGACAGCGGATCCGGATCTTTTTCACCTGGTTGTCATATCCGTGAATAATTGCATTTGTAATTGCTTCAGATACAGCGGTCTTGATATCAGCCACCTCTTCCAGGGTGGGATTTAACTGTGTCGTAAACGCCGCTACTGCCACTCTTGCAAATGATTCATTACTGGATCTGCTGTCAAACGTAATCATCATTTCATTCTTCTGTTCCATCGTTTCTCCCCCTTATTTGCTTTCCTTCCAGTTTCGTTCTTTTTCTACTTCAATCACCTTTGTCACTCCTGCAAGATGCAAAATTCTCCAGATTCGATCGCTGACGTGGGTCACTGCTACACTGCCTCCAAGCAGCCGCAGCTTTTGATACCGTCCCATGATCACTCCGATCCCTGAGCTGTCCATGAATCCGGTGTCTCGAAAATCAAATTCAATCCGCTGAATATTCTTCTCGCCGATCATGCGATCTGCTATTCCCGGAATCTGCCCCGTGGTATGGTGATCCAGTTCTTTCGGCATCCGTATGACCAGAGTCCGCCCCTTCACCTGAAATTGTTCCATAAATATCCTCCCCTTTTCTGATTATTTATAACGGTTTCATATCTTTACAAAAAAACGGGGGAAATACAAATTCTTTTGTATTTCCCCCGTTTTGAGGTTTCTCTTATTGTCCGTTTTCTCCGGAAGTTCCTTCGGCTTCTCCTCCATTGCCGTTCTGATTGGCTCCGGTCCCGCCTGTATTCTGTGTATCTGCCGTATCACCTGCACTGCTTTGTTCTGCAGTATCCTGTGAAACAGTCTCCTGATTCCCTGTCTGATCATGTGTCTGTGCAGTTCCTGTTCCGGAACTGTTTTTCTGACCAACGCTGTCAAATCCCTTTCCACCGTTATCAATATATTTCTGTGCGGTGGAAGCACGTTTTGTTCCCGGAAACTGGTCTACGATCTTCTGGAAAATCTCCACTGCTTTATCATACTGTTCGTCAAGTCGATAAGAATGCGCCAACAGATTTAATACTTCATAATCGCTGTCATCCATCTCCAGTGCCTGATTCAAATCTGTAATTGCCGTCTCATAATCCTTGGCATAAAATGCCTGTTCACCCTGACTTTTCAGATTATTCTTCATCGTTGACTGGATACTCTTGTAAATTGAATCATAAATTTCTTTTGCATCTACAGACAGCAGATCTGCCTGCACATTCTGCAGAACATTCGCTGCCGAAGTATAATTTCCACTCTGAAAAGCGGCATATGCTTTAATCAGATTCTCATAACTGCTTGTCTGATTCTGGGCATCCTCAATCTGCTGCTGGGCAGATGCCACCGTCTCTTCAGACTGGTCAATCTGTTCCTGGAGCTTATTCATCTCAGCAGACTGTGTCGCCATAGTGTTGCTGTAGCTTACGACTTTTTCGTTTGCCGCTTTATTGATCCGCTGTGTGTTTGCAGGTACCATCAAGAACCATACCAGACAGGCCCCCACCAGAAAACCAAATCCAAGATTCAGCAGTGTCGCTGCCATGGAACTTTCACGGAAGGTCGGTGGCTGGATCACCACATCATTTTCTGTCCGATAGGCAATCGACTGATTACCCGAAACCTTTTCTTCCTTCTCACGCAGACCAAATGCCCACCTTCTTGGTTCCAGGCTGGTAATTGTTCCGGTCTGTTCGTCTACTTCCCGCAAAAAGCGCAGCGTTGTGGAGTTTGTCTTATCGATCTTCGCCGCTTTTTTCAGAATTCGTCTTGCTTTTTCATATTCTTCTTTTTTCAGGTAGATCAGGGCCAGCAGATGATATCCCTTGATCAGCTTCGGATTCTGATTCAGGATCTTTTTCAGCTGGATCACCGCCACATCCTCACTGCCTTTGCGACAGCATTGCAGACTGTCATTGTACTTTTTGATAGTCTGATTGATCACATCCAGTTTGTTGGCATTCTGCTGCAGCCGTTCGATATACTCGGAAGCGATGTTATTCTCCGGCATGATATTTTTACTGATGATCCATTCACTCAACGCTGCCACTGCCTCACCGGTCTCAAAATATACCAGTCCCAGCAGGTTTCTCGCCTGAACATTCAGCTTGTTAAACTTCAGACTGCGTTTTAACAGATCAATGGCTCCGGATAGATCCCGGATCTGTGCCTTGTCCAGTCCCAGATTGTAATAGGTATTGGACAACTGCCAGATTTTCTTCTGTACTTCCACATGAAAGCCGCAGCTCGTACAGTAATCCGACTTTCCGATCGGAGCTCCGCAATTCATACAATTCATGTTTTACCCCTTATTCTTTCCGGTCTTTTTTCTCTGTTTTCAGCATCTCCTGCAGGATATCCACGATATCGGTCAGATCCCGTGTATATACCGCACTCTCGATCTCGTCCACATCAAGACAGGGTTTGAATTTTTTCAATTCCTCTTCGTAATTAATCATTCTTTTCTCTCCTATGCTTCTGGATTCTTCTGAAGGTACTCCTTGATCTCACCTACCAGATAAAGAGATCCAACGCAGAATAACATTCCATCGCCCTTTAAAGACAACGCTTTTTCAAATGCCTCTCCTACATTTGCCTCGGCGATCACCTGTTCACATCCGTCTTCCTTGAAAAACTCTGCCAGTTCCGTAGCCGGTACAACTCTGCTGCCGCCAACTTCTGTGGCAACTACTGCTCTCGGACGGATCTTTTCGCTGACTGTACGGATCATTTTTTCATAATCCTTATCAGCCACTGCCGAAAATAACAGCGTGATCGGATGTTCTTTTCCAAAATGACACGCCGTCTCCACAAACCGCGCCACACCATCTGCATTGTGTGCCCCGTCTACGATCACATCCGGTAAAACAGTCTCCATACGACCTTCCCAGTGCGTATTTTTCAATCCCTCGATCAGCTTTTCCAACGGAATCTTATGCACATCCCGCAGCTGTTCCATCGTGAAAAACGCCAGCGATGCATTCATCATCTGGTACGGTGCAATATATGGAATCGACAGTTGAACAGTATTATAATACTTACAATGAAAGGAAAAATCAATGCCCTCTCTTGTATTTTTCTGCATTTCATACATGTCCTCGGTCAGTGCAAATGCCGGGGAACCCAGTTCGTTGGCACGTTTTTCAATCACTTCGGAAGCCTCCGGCTGATGTCCGTCATAGATCACCGGAACCTGTGGTTTGATGATTCCTGCCTTTTCACCGGCAATTTTTCCGATGGTGTCTCCCAGATATTCCACATGATCCAGACTGATAGAAGTAATGATGCATGCCAGCGGATGATCTACAGTGTTGGTCGCATCCAGTCTTCCACCAAGGCCGGTCTCCAGAACCACATAATCCACATCTGCTTCTTTAAAAACAACCATTCCCATCAGAAACAGTGTCTCAAAATAGCTCGGGTGATCCAGTCCGTCTTCCTGTGCCTTTTTAATAATCTTCTGTACTTCTTCAAAAGCTTTCACAAACCGTTCATCGGAAATCATCTCTCCGTTGATCTTAAAACGTTCATTGATCTTTACCAGATGTGGCGAAGTAAATAAACCAACTTTGTAACCTCCTGCCCGGAGCATGGAATCCAGATATGCACAGACGCTTCCTTTTCCATTGGTTCCCGCCACATGGATCACCTGCATCTGATTCTGGGGATCGCCCAGACACTTCAGCAGTGCCTTCGTGTGATCCAGCGGATTTTTCGATGTAAACTTCGGTATCTCTTCAATATAATCTACGATTTCTCTATAATTCAAAATTACCACCACTTTATCTAATGTATTTGTCCGGTTTCCCGGTACTTTCCATTATATAATAGTGGTGGTAATAATCAAGTAAATTATGTCGCAACTTTTGACTTTTTCCAGTTTCCGTAATACCGGAAGCCGGTTTTTTCTCAGGATTCCGGTGTGGACGCAGGTGCCGGTGTCAGAGACAGTTCCGGTGTTGTTTCCTCTGTTGGCGTTTCTTCCGCTGCCTGCCCGTCATCCTCTGTTTGCTCTGCATGCTGTTCCTTCAGCCGCTCAAGCATCGCTTTTGCTGATTTTTTTGCCTGATAGTTTTCCTGTGACATCAGTTCTCCATTATCCTCATTGTATGTAAGATAATCGGTTCGTGACAGCACTTTCTTTGTGGAACTGTTACTCTGTGTCGCAACTGACACCTGATCACCATCTGCCAGTTCCACATTCTGCACCAGCAGCTGTGTCGGACTGATGTACTGTGTTTCCTGCAGTTCTTTGTTAATCTCCAGTCTGCTCGCTGCCGTAAAATTGGTTCCATAGACATAATAGCTTCCATTTCCGATGGACTCCAGCCGTTCCAGTGTTGCAGGATAGATCCCAAGCTGCATCTTTGTTGCCTCAAACGGATTCTCACCACCGTAAACATACTGTTTTCCATACAGGATATCATACTGCAATGCCTGCAGATCCAGCTGATAATTCCTGCTTCCTTTTCTGGTCTGATGATAGTTAAAGACCGTTCCCTCATGAATCCCCAGACGATTAAACACTTCCGCTGCCATCTGGTAAGCGGCAATGTTTTTGTCTTTTTTCTTCATGTCGAAGTTGCTCCACATCACATATTTTGTCTGGAACAGATAACGGTTTTTCATGTCCTCCACTTTCAGATCCATGGTCGGCAGATGATCTCCATACATAACGAGAACCACTCGCTCATCCAATTCAGAGAGACGATCCGTCAGTTCTTTGACAAACTGATCCATCTCGTGAAGCTGATTTACATAATATTCCCATGCATTATTTTTCTCTTCAGATTCCGCTCCCGTTACTTTGATCTCCGGATCAGAAAGTACCGGTTCGGTTGGATAATCTCCATGTCCCTGTACCGAGATCGTATATACATAATCCGGACCTTCTGTGGATTCCATGGCCTTAAAAATTTCATCAGTCAGAATATGATCTTTCACCCATCCCATCGGTGTGGTATCGCTGATGTCCGGCATATATTCCTCAGAAGTAAAGGTGTCAAATCCAAGTCTGGAAAATACGGTTCTTCTTCCGTAAAAATTCGCTTCATTGTTATGGATCGCATGAGTACTGTAACCGAGCTTCTTAAGATCATAGGCTGCGCTCTCGCAGGTTGTCTCTTTCAGAATCGTCTTATACGGATACTCTCCCGCCCCAAAATAATGAAGACTCATACCGGTGATAGATTCAAACTCCGTATTCGCGGTTCCCGCACCTACTGCCGGCACTTTGTAGTAGCCGGAAGAATATTCCTCACTTAACTTTCGGAAGTTCGGGATCGGATCCTCGGAAAAAGAAAGAAAATTCACTTCGGTCGGATCGATAAATGTTTCCAGCTGTAAAAACAGGATGTTGACATCCGTATTCTTTTTCTTGGTTTCCTTGATCTCACCTTCACTGTTCACGATATCTTCCATCAATGCTTTAGAATATCCGTTCGGCTCATTGATTCCGGTATCGAAAATTGTAACTGCCAGACAGTATGGATAACCGTAATCCTGATATGCATACGCAATATTTCCAAAATACGTGGATAACAGACGATTATCAATCGCCAGCTTACTTGTCAACGCAAAAGCTGCCACACCAGCAACAATCAGCGGAATATTCAGCCAGTAGCGTATCTTTCCCTGAAATTTCCAGCCTTTTCGGAACATCCAGATGAAAAATAACAGCAGGACACCAAGCCCGACCAGTACGGCAACCACCAGTCCCGGGGACAGATACTTGTTCAGAATACGCATTGCGTCATTAATCAGTTTCAGATCCGGTCCGGTAAATGGAGTTACACGGTTTAACAGTAAGAATCCGTTCACGCATCCCAGAATAAACCAGAAACATCCCACGATAGTTCTGGCAAGGATTCTGTGTTTAAACAGATATACCACAAGGCTTGTGGTAAAAATTAAAAATGCATTGTATAAAAAGATCAGAGGGCTTCCTGTCATATACTGCCAGGCTTCCCGCAGCGAATGACGGGAAAGCGCCTCGATTACCAGATACAGTACACAGCACCCCAGAAACTGCAGGGGTACAGACAACAAGTTACAGATCCGAATCACCTGATTGCGGGTAGGTTTTTTCAGATTTATTTTTTTCATGTTTTTTCTGCTCCTATCTGCTGCGTAAATACAGAAGCGTACCTGAAATCTCATCGTATTCAGATACGCCCCAAAAATCGGTTCGAAACACACGCTACATGTTCCGAACCGATATCGCGGCAATCACCGGTGTCTCATGTAATTGCATGGACTTTGACTCGTTGCTCGCATAACTTACCGCAGCTGTGCCAGTCTTTCTTTTACCTGTTCCATCATCTGTGTGTATTTTTCCAGCTTTCCTTTTTCCTCATCAATCTTGGCCTGTGGGGCTTTGCTGATGAAACGTTCGTTACTCAGCATACCGTTGACACGGGCCAATTCTTTTTCCAGACGTCCTTCCTCTTTTTCCAGACGCTGGATCTCTTTTTCAATATCCACCAGTTCTGCAAACGGAATATAGATTACCGCCTGCGGAATTACTGCAGATACTGCATCGTCTGCGATACCGTTCTTATCAGACTGTACCAGAACTTCACTTGCGGATGCCAGTGTTGCAAAGAAGATTTTACCCTTTTCAAAGGTTTCTCTTACAGATGCATCTTCTGCCACTACATATACGGTAGCTTTTTTGCTCGGCGGAACATTCATCTCGGTACGTACGCCACGGATGCTTCTGACTGCCTCTTTAATCATCTCAACATCTTTTTCATCCTGTTTGAAATCCCACTCTTTTTTCCATTCCGGCCAGGAAGCGATCATAATGGATTCTTCTTCCGGATTCAGAGTACAGTAAATTTCTTCTGTAATAAACGGCATGTACGGATGCAGCAGTTTCAGTGCACCGCCAAGAACCGTTTTCAGTGTCCACAGTGCTGCTGCCTTTGTGGTATCCTCGTCGTTATAAAGACGCGGTTTTACCATCTCGATGTACCAGTCACAGAATTCTTCCCAGATAAAGTCATATACTTTCTGTACAGCAATACCCAGTTCAAATTTTTCCATGTTATCGGTAACGTCTTTTGCCACATCATTGAACTTGCACAGAATCCACTTATCTGCAGCCGTCAGGTTTGCAAGGTCCATAGAAGACGGAACTTCCGCTTTTTCCAGGTTCATCATGATAAAACGGGAAGCGTTCCATACTTTGTTTGCAAAGTTTCTGCTGGACTCTACACGCTCCCAGTAAAAACGCATATCGTTACCAGGTGCATTACCGGTCATTAATGTAAGACGCAGGGCATCCGCGCCGTACTTGTCGATGACTTCCAACGGATCGATACCGTTACCCAGAGATTTACTCATCTTTCTTCCCTGTGAATCTCTTACCAGACCGTGGATCAGTACGTGATGGAAAGGTGCTTTTCCGGTCTGTTCCAGAGCGGAGAATACCATACGAATAACCCAGAAGAAAATGATATCGTATCCGGTTACCAGTACATCTGTCGGATAGAAATATTCCATCTCTTCGGTGTTGTCCGGCCAGCCCAGTGTGGAAAATGGCCACAATGCGGAGGAAAACCAGGTATCCAGAGTATCTTCATCCTGATGGAAATGATTTTTTCCACATTTCGGGCAGATCTTCGGCATCTCTTTTGCCACTACGGTCTCACCGCAGTCATCACAGTAATAAGCCGGGATTCTGTGTCCCCACCATAACTGACGGGAGATACACCAGTCACGGATGTTTTCCAGCCAGTGCAGATAAGTCTTATCAAAACGTTCCGGAACAAACTGAAGATCGCCGTCTTTCAAAGTGTCAATAGCTGCTTTTGCCATCTCGTCCATCTTTACAAACCACTGTGGTTTGATCATCGGCTCTACGGTTGTACCACAACGGTCATGGGTTCCTACACTGTGACTGTGGGGTACTACTTTTACCAACAGTCCCAGATCTTCCAGATCTTTCACCATAGCTTTTCTTGCTTCATAGCGATCCATGCCTGCATATTTTCCACCCAGATCGTTGATGGTTGCATCATCGTTCAGGATATTGATTTCTTCCAGATTATGACGTTTTCCTACTTCAAAGTCATTCGGGTCATGTGCCGGTGTGATCTTTACACATCCGGTTCCGAACTCTTTGTCTACATACGCATCGGCGATCACCGGAATCTCACGGTCGGTCAGCGGCAGTTTCAGCATCTTTCCTACCAGATCTTTATATCTGTCATCTTCCGGGTTTACCGCTACTGCGGTATCTCCCAGAAGTGTCTCCGGACGGGTCGTTGCGATCTCTACGAATTTTCCTTCTTCTCCAACTACCGGGTAGTTAATGTGCCAGAAGAATCCGTCCTGATCCTCATGTTCTACCTCCGCGTCAGAGATAGAGGTCTGGCATACCGGACACCAGTTGATGATACGGGATCCTTTGTAGATATATCCTTTGTTGTACAGACGGATAAATACTTCCTGCACCGCTTTGGAACATCCTTCGTCCATCGTGAAACGCTCTCTTTCCCAGTCCGCAGATGCGCCCAGTTTTTTCAGCTGGTTAATAATCTTTCCGCCGTACTCTTCTTTCCATGCCCAGGCATGTTTTAAGAATTCTTCTCTTCCGATCTCGTTTTTGTCGATGCCCTGTTCTTTTAACTTGTTGATAACCTTAACCTCTGTAGCGATTGCCGCATGGTCGGTTCCCGGCTGCCACAGTGCTTCGTATCCCTGCATCCTCTTGAAACGGATCAGGATATCCTGCATAGTCTCATCCAGTGCATGGCCCATATGCAGCTGTCCTGTTACGTTTGGCGGCGGCATAACAATGGTAAATGGTTTCTTCGCTTTGTTTACTTTTGCATGAAAATAGCCGCTGTCCAGCCATTTCTGGTATAAACGGTCTTCGAGTCCTTTCGGATCGTAAGTCTTTGCCAGTTCTTTACTCATGGTTGTCTCCTTTGTCTTTTTGAAGATTAGAAACGCCCTCCACTCAGATGTTCTCATCTGTGTGAAGGGCGAATGTCTCGCGTTACCACCTTGCTTATATGAAACAACAAGCGTTCCATACATCTCATTATCCGATAACGGGGATCAGCCGTGAAAGCTTACTGATTTTCTGTCTGAAAACGGTAACTGTTCAGCATCTTCACAGTTACAAGCAAAAACGTTCAGTCTTCCGGTTCCAAAGCTACCTTCGATATTGTCTGCCGGGGATCTCTCACAGCCACGAAGTTCCCTCTCTTTGCGGGGTACAATATCTACTCCTCTTTGTCACTACCTTTTTCTCTGTACCTCTTCCTGTTTTTGAAACAGTTTCGGCTGACATTACTATAGTAGGCTTTTTTTCTTTTGTCAAGGTTTTTGTTGATACCAGGATCAAAAGTTCGGAAATCTGACGCAAGCTTGCTTGCACGAAGATTTATGAACTTGGGATCCGCCAAAACATGAGTAAGTAGCCATTTTCCGAAGAAAAATGAGCGGATTACGAATGTTTTTGAGGATTGCGGGAGTACAAAGTACGGAGCAATCCGGTATCAAAGGGGCAAAATGCTTTTGCCCCAACATCTTTTACCGAATATCGTAAACGCTTCGCAGTTTCAGACCGTCCGCAAGCTGCTCTTTTATCTGGTTCTCCCAGTCTGCAGGATCTTCCACTTTTCTTGATGCTTTGCCAAGAATCTTTACTCTCTTTTCTCCCGCACTCATATCAAAATAGTTGTCCGACAGGATCAGATCTTCGGACGCATTCAGGATCTCCACGCCTTTCGCGTAGGCTTTCGCGCTGACTACGATCTCGTCTCCCTCGATCCGATATGACAGCTGCGGATCCAGATAATGGAAGTACTTCGGATAAGAGAAGATCACGCTGCCCTCAGAGATGCAGGTATCACCCTCCCATGCCTCATAGCTTACATACTGGCCGAATACATCCACATCCGGGTATTCTTCTTTATCCAGCCATACACTGGAAAGTGCCGGCACCGTTACTTCTCGCTCCTCTGCTTTCACAACAGATGCATCGGCGTTTCGAAGTGCCCATTTTACCAGAACTTTCTTATCTTCCAGGGTCTCGTTGGTCACATTCAGGCGGATAGATTTTTCATATACAAAATGTTCACGGTTCATATTCGCTTCCGCAGTCATCCAGTTCTGTTCTTCACAGGATACCATCACCGGTGCAAAGAACCGTTTTGCATAATAATGCAGGGCTTTCCATCTTCCCTCATAATCTACCGATGCCCAGGAAGCTACCGGCCAGCAGTCATTTAACTGCCAGTAGATCGCACCCATACATCTGCCCCTGTTTCTTCGGAAATGTTCCACCCCGTACTTGATAGCTTCTGCCTGCAACATCTGGGAAGCATATAATAACGTGGTAAATTCGGTTGGATAGCGGAATGTCTGCTGCAGATAATTCAGGATCTTTCCGTTTGCGCCTGCATTTCTCTGATGTTTTTCCATAACATAAGAGAAAATGTTCCAGTCTGCCGGATCATCGGTAAAAGTTTTGATTGTCTCAAAAGACGGGAAGGACTGGAATCCAAATTCACTTGCATAGCGGAAATAGTAATTCCGGTAATCCGAGAACGGCTTGTTTCCATGCCATACATCCCAGTAATGCACATCTCCACGGTTCGGATCTGACGGGTCATCGAAGCAACCGCCGGAAGACGGACTTGCAGGCCAGTAGAAAGTTTCCGGATCGTATTTTTTCAGAATCTCCGGAATCACGCGCTCGTACATGAAGAGATAATCGCGCACCTCGCTCGGTTTGGTTACCCACTCACCCTGTTTTACAAACATTTCCATCTCATTGTTACCACACCACAGTCCCAGGGATGCGTGATGACGTAATCTTTTTACATTATCAATAAATTCTTCCCGGATATTCGCCTCAAAGTCCGGTGTCAAATCATAGACTGCACATGCAAACATAAAGTCCTGCCATACCATCAGTCCCAGTTCATCACACAGATCATAGAACCAGTCTTCCGGATAGTAACCGCCGCCCCATACGCGGACTGCGTTAAAGTTGGCTGCCTTACACTGTTCCAACAGTTTTCTTGTAGTTTCCGGTGTCACACGACCCAGGAGATGATCTTCCGGGATATAGTCTGCACCCATGGCAAAGATATCCTTTCCGTTCACCTGATGAGCAAAACTCTCGCCCCACTCATCCGGATGAATATCCATCGTCATCGTGCGAAGACCAATCTTTCTTGTCCATCTGTCCACCGGCTGTCCGTCTTTTGCCAGCGTTACGTTCACTTCATATAATGGCTGTTCGCCCACACCGTTTGGCCACCAGAGCTTCGGCTGTTCGATCACCAGATCTTCCGGGGTATCTTTTGCAATGATCTTTGTACCATCCGGTGCTGTCACAGTTACTTCATAGGTATAGCCATCTGCCTCTTTTCCCACCGGGATCTCTTTTCTGAGATCCTCTTTCGGGTTTCTGCTCACATCAAAATGCAGGGTTACTTTTCCCTCTTCGTGTTCCTGACGGATATACACGCTGTCTATTCTGCCTTCGGTCATCGTCAGCAGATATACCGGACGAAAGATTCCCGCATCCGGCAGATGAGCACCCCAGTCCCATCCGAACATGCAGTGTGCTTTGCGGATATGCACAAAGCCATCCATCGCATCTTCACTTCCGTGTGTCGGCTGTTTTTCATAAGCTTCTTTAATATACTCCAGCGGAGAATGGAAATATACACGCAGGATATTTTCTCCTGCTTTCACCTTTCCTGTTACATCAAACTCCCAGGTTCTGTGCATGTTATATGTATTACCGATTTTTTCTTCATTCAGATAGATATCACAGATCGTATCCAAACCTTCAAAGCGAAGCCACTGTCTCTCGCCTTCCTGTGCTTCGGTTCCCTCAAACACGGTCTCATACTCATAATCTTTTTCCATCAGATCCAGTGCTCTGTATTCATTGTCCTTCCAGAACGGATCTTCCATCTGTCCGTTTCTTAACAGATCTGTATACACAGTTCCCGGAACCTGCGCCGGATACCACTGTGCATCGCCTGCAGTATGCATCTTCCATACCGTTGCAAACTGCTGTTTTTTCGTTGTAAAACCCTCCATTTTATTGCCTCCATTTTTGTTTTCCGTAGCTGTTTTTACAGTTACTTTACTATCTCAGTGTACCATGAAGTTCCGGTGCTTTCAATTGCAAAAGTTATTTTTCTATGCAGCCATATGTTGCAGATTTTTCACATGAAAAGCACAAAAAAAGAAGCCTTTTCAGGCTTCCATTTTCAAGGCTAACCGGATGAAACCATCCTGCTTCTGCACAAGATCCAAGAGGAATCTATATCACTTGGTTGCGGAGGTAAATGATACAGTAGATCTACAGAAACAGGATTCTGTTCATCCTGTCGTTTAATCGTGCATAAATTCAAATAGTCAAGGTCTCGAAACACTACGCTCCTGTTTCGATCATTCCATAAGTTCGTGTTTTTGTAAATATATAAAAAAGATGTCTTTTCCCCGACAGAAAGCTGACATCTCATTTTTACTACAAACAGGATGTAAAACTTTACTCGGAAGTTTTAACCTTACGACATACAAGCAGGTTTCCTGACTTACAGATCAACAGTCGGCCCTCCTTCTCATACCTTGCGGTACAATGGATCCTACCGGGCTTTCCTCCCTGATTACAGTGACCGGATCGCTCAGGACTCACACCTGATTCCCTCTCTCACCGACGAACTATGTTCGCAGGTGCACTTGATATGTTACTATGGAATTTATACAAGAAGTATATTAGCACTATGTTAACTTTCTGTCAATACTTTGTTTAAATGGCTTATCAAAAAAAGAAGCACTCCTACTTTTTTGCAGGAATGCTTCCCTTATCACACAAACTGATTTCGATCCACCTCATACACATACTCAATGGACTTCATCTTCTCCACCAGTTCTTCTTTTCCAATACCCTTATCCTCACAAAGAGCATCCAGACTGGAATAATAATCTCTCAGCTGCGTATTTACATAACTGAGCAACATCACCGGATCGTTCGGTATCATCTCAAAACTCCTTTATACAGACTGTACAGAAGCTGTCAACTCACCATCCGTCACATCCAGAACGATTGTATCATCCTGACCGACTTTTCCACCAAGAATCATCTTTGCAGCCAGTGTTTCCACATATTTCTGCAGATAACGTTTCAATGGACGTGCGCCATATACCGGATCATACCCACCTTCGATGATGTGGTTCTTTGCCGCAGCTGTCAGACGGATATGAATCTCCTGATCTGCCAGACGGTTGTTCAGCTCTGCCATTAACAGGTCTACGATACCACCAATATTGTCTTTGGTCAATGGTTTGAACATAATGATCTCATCCAGACGGTTCAGAAACTCCGGGCGGAAATGCCCACGCAGGTCGTTCTGTACCATCTCTGCTGCTTCCGGTTTGATACTGCCATCTTCCCCAATACCATCCAGCAGATAGGAAGAACCGATGTTGGAAGTCATGATCAGAATCGTATTCTTGAAGTCAACGGTACGTCCCTGAGAATCCGTGATCCGGCCATCATCCAGTACCTGTAACAGTACGTTAAATACATCCGGATGTGCTTTCTCAATCTCATCAAACAGTACTACCGAGTACGGTTTTCTTCTGACAGCTTCCGTCAGCTGACCTCCTTCTTCATAACCTACATATCCCGGAGGTGCTCCGATCAGACGGGATACAGAATATTTCTCCATATACTCGCTCATGTCGATTCGCACCATATTATTCTCATCATCAAACAACGTCTGTGCCAGAGTTTTTGCAAGTTCTGTCTTACCGACACCGGTAGGTCCAAGAAACAGGAATGATCCGATCGGTTTTGTAGGATCTTTGATACCGGCTTTGGAACGGATGATCGCATCGGTCACTTTCGTTACCGCTTCATCCTGTCCGATCACACGTCTATGAAGGACATCTTCAAGACCTAGAATCTTCGTTTTTTCTCCCTCGGTCAGTTTCGCCACCGGGATACCGGTCCAACGGGAAATAATTCTCGCAATTTCTTCATCGGTAACACTCTCATGTACCAGAGAAAGATCCTCATTTTTCACTTTCTCTTCTTCAATCTCCAACTGTTTTTGGAGTTTCGGCAGTTCGCCGTACTGCAGTTCCGCTGCTTTATTCAGATCATACTGTTGCTGTGCCACCTGAATCTGACGATTCAGATCTTCAATCTGTTCACGCAATGTGGAAAGTTTCTCTACAGAATGTTTCTCATTCTCCCACTGTGCTTTCTGTACGGAAAATGCATCTTTATATTCTGCCAGTTCTTTTTGCAGATCTGCCAGACGTTCCTGACTTAGCTTGTCGGTCTCTTTTTTCAGTGCTGCTTCCTCAATCTCCATCTGCATGATCTTACGTTGCTGCTCATCCAGTTCTGCCGGAAGAGAATCCAGTTCGGTCTTGATCAGTGCACAGGCTTCATCTACCAGATCGATAGCCTTATCCGGCAGGAATCGGTCGGAGATATAACGGTTAGAAAGTGTAGCTGCTGCAACGAGGGCACCATCGGTAATCTTTACTCCATGGTATACCTCATACCGCTCTTTCAGTCCACGAAGGATGGATATGGTATCTTCCACGGACGGTTCATCCACCAGTACCGGCTGGAAACGACGTTCCAGAGCGGCATCTTTTTCGATATACTGACGGTACTCATCCAGTGTGGTAGCACCGATACAGTGCAGTTCTCCACGGGCAAGCATCGGTTTTAACATGTTGCCGGCATCCATCGCACCGTCGGTTTTTCCTGCTCCGACGATCAGATGCAGTTCATCGATAAACAGAATGATTTTACCTTCGCTCTTTCTGACTTCTTCCAGAACGGCTTTCAGACGTTCCTCGAATTCACCACGGTATTTTGCACCGGCTACCAGTGCACCCATATCCAGAGCAAAAATCGTTTTATCTTTCAGGCCTTCCGGTACATCGCCACGGACGATTCGCTGTGCCAGTCCTTCTACGGCTGCCGTTTTACCTACACCTGGTTCACCGATCAGTACCGGATTGTTTTTTGTCTTTCTGGAAAGAATACGAATCACATTTCGAATCTCGCTGTCACGGCCGATGACCGGATCCAGCTTCTGATTTCTCGCACGCTCTACCAGATCCTGACCGTATTTTGCCAGTGTATCGTAAGTTGCTTCCGGATTATCCGAAGTAACTCTCTGGTTTCCTCTTACAGTGCTCAGCGCCTGTAAAAAGCGTTCTCTTGTGATTCCATATTCCTGGAACAGTTTTTTGATACTCGGGCTCGGATAACGGAGCATTGCCAGAAACAGATGTTCTACGGAAACGTATTCATCTCCCATGGCTTTGGCTTCATCTTCGCCGCTTACCAGTACCTTGTTCAGGTACTGTCCGATATATTGCTGTCCGCCGGATACTTTGACTCTGGCGTTCAGTGCATTTTCCACGTTGTCCAGAAAATGTTCTTTGTTAATTTCCATCTTTTCAATCATCTTTAAGATCAGACTGTCTTCCTGATGAAGTAGATTGTACAGTAAATGTTCCTGCTCGATTTCCTGGTTACCGAAGTCATATGCGGTCTTTTCCAGGTTTTGAACAGCCTGCAATGATTTTTGCGTAAATTTGCTGATATTCATAAGCGTCCCTCCTTTTGGAACACATTGTTTTCTTTGTTCTAGTTGCAATATAACACATATTTTAGCACTCGTCAAGAGGGAGTGCTAATAAATTTGAAATTTTTATTTTTTTCCAGACGGACGCGAAAGAGGCGGCACCGGTTGGGTGTCTGCAGCGTGGGCAGGGGAACTTTGAGCTAGAGCGTGTCTGAAAAAGGCTTTTCGTGAGCTGCGAGTCCCAGTTTGTGGGAGATTTTATCCGAATGAGAGCGGCGTAGCGGGCTACGGCAACCGAATGAGGGTAAAATATACCGCAAAGTGGGGCTTGCAGATTGCGGAAATGATTTTTCAGACACGCTCTATTCACCAACTCCGACTATGATTCACGAGGGTCAGCTGACCCTCGCGAAAAGTCTGCGTAGGTGCCGGATCTCAAAGCTTCCCCTAACCGCCCACAAAGTGCTGCAGACACCCAACCGGTGCCGCCTCTTTCGCTGGTATTGGCTGTTTACTTTTAAATTATATTAGTACATCATTTTCGAAATAGCTGTATCATTCACGCAGTATACAGTTATTTACGAAATGATGTGCTAGTTGCTAAATTTTGTCCTTATGTTGCTAAAATCTTTTAAAACAGACTGTATAATACGTCTTCCATTATTTATATACAAAAAAGGGATACCGTATGTTCAGGTACGGTATCCCCAGCTTTGACGGATCTGTGGTAATATTTCGGTCATGGACCAGTGTTTTTTGGTGTTGGCGGGGCTGTTTGGGTCGTTGACGGTAATTGCACCGTTTTCATCGATACCGGTCAGAACGATAAAGTGACCCGTGTAGGTAAAATCACCCGGATACATGGAACAGATCAGGGGGATGCCGGACCGCAGGGCGGCAAGGATGTTTTCTTGTGTTACAGGGATGTTTTCTGCTGTGAGGCCCAGGTTGTTGGCACCTTCGGTCATCAAAGACCAGGAGGTTCCTTCACCCGGAACGTAATAACCCTCTTTTTCTGAAAACTGAGCTACGGCCAGGGGATTCCATGTTTCGGAGCCGGTCAGACCACAGGTGATCATGGACAGGCAGGTTGGACCGCAGCCGGTGACAGCAAGGAAATCGCTGCCGTAGGTTTCATACCCCCAGCGTTCATCCCACTGCAAAAAATACGGTATCTCACTGTTTTCTCTGGCAGTTTCCACTTCGGATGAAATATCTATCGTCTGATAGTGTCTTCGCTTCGGATAATTTTTTACAAAATCTGTAGCCTCCGGATATTTTTCTTCCATGTTAAGAAGGCTCTCCGGAATCTGCTCGTGCTGCCGGATCCAGGTTTTCCCTGCCAGCACAACGATGCAGAATGTGGCCAGCAAACCGACGGTCCAGACTATTTTTTTCCGTGTCATATGAAATTTATGACCGCTTTGATTATGTATTTTTTGCTGTCTCCGGTAGTTTTTCTGTGATGCCACTGTCGCAGCAACGGATGTTATCTGACTTCTCTCTCTCTGCCACCCGCTTCCCGAAACATTTTCTTTCCATTGTTCCACATCCGGCACATATGTTTCTACATTGCTTTTCCATTTTCCTGATCGATGATTTTCTGCTTTTCGACCCGTTTCCTGTTTTACTCTGTAATTGTTTACTTCCCGCAATTCACGTTTTCTTCTGGCTTTCCGCGCTCTTTCTCTTCTTATTCTGCGTCTCTTTGCCAAAAAGCCGATCAGTTTCATCACAAAATACGCCAATAATGCAATGCCAAAAATGATCAATGCCCCTTCTTCCGTCAGTCCTTCTGTACTGTCCAGCCAGATGAGCACTCCGACCACTGCCATCAGATACAGTAACAATTTCAATATTTTCTTTCCCATTCCCCTCTAAACCTCTTTCTGCCCGGATGGCGTTCTTTTCTCTCTTATTATAAAGAACACCACACGGGCAGACAATTACGTTTCTTTTAAGATTTTCTTATTTCTTCGTCCTCTTCTTTCCGATCCACAAAACCAGACATGAAGAAAAGATTCCGACGGCCAGACCTCCCAGCACATCGGTCGGATAATGCACGCCCACATACAGGCGGGAAAATGCGATCAGCGCCGCCAGGAGCACTGCCGGTACACCGTATTTTTTCGGTAAGATCCGGTACAGCACCAGCGTGCAGGCAAAGGATGCACAGGTGTGTCCCGACGGGAAAGAATAATCCGTCGGTTTGCTGATCAGCGGCACCAGTCCTTCCACCACTTCATACGGCCGTGTGCGTGCTACCAGATTTTTCAGACACACATTGGTGATCAGCGCGCCGACTCCCATCGACAGCAGACCATACCATCCGGCTTTTCCAATCACCGCCCAGGAGCAGTTGCCATTTTTTATCGGATATTTTTCTCCGAGCGTTTTTGCAAATACAACCATCAGGATACATAATACGATCCAGAACCATCCGCCGTTTCCCAGGGAAGTGATCCCTTTCCAGAACCAGTTCATGCCCTCCCAGCGAAGGTGATCCTGTATCCATAAAAGAATGTTTCCATCCATATCTTTTTCACTTTTGTAACTGTTCAGTACCTTCACAGTTACGAGCCAAAATGTATTCAAAATCACCTTCGGTGATGACATTTTGACTTGTATGTCTCGGGATTTTGGCATGTTCATGTCAAAACACCTCGCGGAATATTTCCTACTGAATAGTTACTCACTTTCTTCTTAATTATATTTTTGTCGTTTCAGACTTTATCCGTATTTGCTCCGTACACATCCGCAATTTCTGCAATCGAGATATAAGCGGAGCGATCATTTTCATGAACCAGTTCTTTCATCTTCCCAACCTGAAAACGGTTTACCACGATGTACACCACTGTCTTCGGGGAATCCGAATAATATCCCTTCGCCTCGGTGATCGTCATCCCACACTCAAAGGCTTCGGAGAGTGCCGCGCAGACCTCATCCGGATGCACCGTGACGATTGTAGCGGCTTTGGATCGATCCAGACCTTCCACAATAAAGTCCACTGTCTTCAGCGCTGCCCCGTAGGTTACGATCGAGTACAGTGGAAGGATCCAGCTGTGAATCACAAATCCGCAGATAATATACAGTACCAGATTATATGCCATCACAAACGTACCCACCGTGATTCCCAGCCGTTTTGCAAAGATGACGGCGAGAACTTCGATGCCGTCCATCGCTCCTCCAAACCGAATCGCCATACCACTTCCGATACCGGAGATCAGCCCGCCAAAAATAGCGCAGAGAAGCAGATCCGATCCGGCAAGTGGTGATACGATACTTACATCCACCGGCAGTACATCTGTGATCAGCCATGCCCCGAAAGAATAGACCACCACCGTGTAAATCGCATAGATGGTAAATACCACACCCTGTTTTCTGAGTCCGTATAAAAACAGAGGAATATTCAATACCATCAAAAAGAAGGACAGTGACAGCCATTCCGGTGTCAGCTGTGACAGCAGGATCGATGTTCCGGAGATTCCGCTGTCATACAGATCCACCGGGGCAATAAACATCGTGACTCCGAAAGCATTCACCATACCTGCAATCGTGAGGAAGAGAAAGTTCTTACATTTCAGCTTTCCAAGTTGTTGTTTCAAAGTCATGCATAAACTCCTTTCATTTTCCGTATGTGCTGTTTCTTCCCATTTTCCTTCGCTTTTCCTTTTTCTTCCCGTTGCCATACCTGATACCGCAGCCAATCTGTTTTCTGCCATTCAGGCAAATCTGTCATCCATTTTTTAGCACAAACTGCTCAACAGCATAAGCAACACCGTCTTCCTCATTCGACTTTGTGATAAACGCTGCCTTTTTCTTCGTCTCTTCATCTGCATTCGCCATCACGACCGGAAGTCCGGCCATCTCAAGCATGTTCCAGTCGTTTGGCGCATCGCCGCATGCCATGATTTCTTCCCTTTTGATACCGAGGATCTTTCCCAGTGCCACCAGCGCGTTCCCTTTTCCAGCCCTGCCGGAAATAATTTCAATATTAAACGGTGTCGCATGGCAGATACTCAGATTCGGAAACATCTGTTGCAGTTCCTTCTCTCTGCAGTCCCGTTCTCTTGTATCGGCAAAGATCAGATGCAACTTTTCCATCCCGATCTTTTCCTCCCGGATCTTCTCTGTCAGATACTTCCGGCGTGTCCGGGTACTTCGGATGTACCGCTCCATCGCAGGACTCATCGATTCATGTTTCACAAAATGATACGTTTCTTCCTCAACATAAATATTACCGGCAAAATATGTTTCCCAGTTGCATGATTCTCCTGCCCACTGTTTCATCACTTCGATCACCTGTAATGCGACCTCCCAGGGAATCAGTTCTTCATATACCGTCTCCCCGGAAGGAATACGGATAATGCGGGCTCCGTTGGAAGTCAGTGCGTATTCCACACCGGGAATCTCCAAAAATGCACCCGGAAGTCCGATTTCCGGTCTTCCGGTGGCCGGAAGCACGATGCAGCCCTGATGGATCGCCTCTTTCAGCACACTTCTGGTATGCGTGGTAATCTCTTTATTGTTATTAAATACCGTTCCGTCCAGATCCAGTCCGACCATGCGAATCTTCGGTTTCATATGTTCTGTCTCCTTTTCTCGGTTGCAACCGTTCTGTACCCCGACTGCCTGCTGCATAGTTACTTCCCATTCTCTCCACGCACCAGCCATCCGCATGCACCCAGCCCGGAATACTCCATTAGTATCTCCCAGCCACACACTGCCATCTGCCGGATCTGTGCTGAATCCCAAAGTTCATCCGTAGCGATCCCGTCTTCTCCCTGGAAGGCCAGATGGGCGTCCTGCGGATTATCGTTTTCGCTTTCCTGTAAAAGTTCCTGTAAAAAGTACATCGGTGTATCGTATCGTTTGCTCAATTCCTCATTTCGATAGGTCAGGAAATCCTTCTCGAGCAGGTATTCCCGCTGTCCCTTTTTATCGGTAAAAGAAACTGCTGCCGGCTGAAAATAGGGCTGCGCGATCCGGAAAATCTCCTGCCGTTTCTTACAGTATGCACCGGTTCGTTCATCTCTCGGTGCCCAGCAACAGAGCACACCAAGAATCAGATGTGCCGTCTGCTTCTGTTCTTCGGACAGTTCCACCGGCCTTCTTTGCATCCTCTTCTCTGTTTTTCCCGAAACCACTTTCGACTTTTCTTCCTGTAACCCGGCTTCTGTCTGCTCCGCTTCATCGGCTGCACCTTCCGAAGTTTTCGCATCTGCCATAGTTTCCAGATCTTTCCCTGTGGATTCTTCTGTGGCCGCTTTCGTAACAATTTCCACATCTTCAATGCTTATTGCATCTGTCTTAGCCTCTTCCTCCGGTTCTTTTCTCAGCAACAGCCATCCCATACCGGAAAATGCTGCCTCTGCAAGTGCAATTTCCCGGTCCAGATTTCTCTCGATCTCACGGATTTTCTTCAGACATCTGCTGTAATCTTCCTGTTTTTTCATGGACAACTGCGGCAGAATCAGCTTTTCCACCTCGGCGGCACGAATCGGACGTTTTCGGTTATCGCCCTCTTTTCTGGCTCCGTAGAGAACTTCCCTCATACAGGACTGACTCAGATAAGCATATAAGGCTTCCGGCAGAATCTGCCCCTGATCCGGCACAATACGCAGCACACTACGATCCAGATACAGTGGATCTTCCACCTGATCTACCAGAATCAGCTTTCCGTTTCGAAGAAGGACATCTCCCGGGCAGACGCGGTATTTCTCTTCGATCGCCCAGTCTGCACCAGCATTTACCTCCGCTTTTTCTCCTGCATGGAGTCCCGTCAGATAAGTCTTCCGAAAATCCTCCAGACGCACACAGGGGAATTCTCCGTTTGGCTCTTCATTTTTCGGAATACCGGTTCCTACCGGTTCTTTCAGATAGTTGCGAAGTCTCGCCTTTTCTCCGTATCGCAGCTGAGAGGCAAAGATTCTCTGAAATAATACCTGTTCATACTGTTCCATCCGGCTTCGCATCTCTTCTTTTTTCAGCTTGATCCCTTCAAAACGCCGCAGCTTATCCACAATCTCCTGCTGTTTTTCCAGACTGTCCGGCACATAGATTCTGTACTGTCCCAGGGTTTTCCTGCTGATCAGCGCCATCGTGGTCTGATTGGACAGTTTGCGGATCTCTTCCGCATGATACCGGAGTGCATAATATCCGTACAGTGGCAGCACCCGGGTCTCATCAAAGATCAGGGATACGATCTGCTGATTCGTAGCAAGTTCCCGGCCGGCGATTCCCACTTTTCCGACTGTACCGACGATGGAAAATAACACACTGTTTTCCGGTACCAGATTAACCTTTTCTTTTCCCTGTTCGGACAGGTATTCCGCTGTCTCCCGGATATAACCCTGATCCAGATTTTCAATCTTGACCCATGGTGTTCCGGTCTCTGCATAGTATTCCTTCTGCTCCCGCTCCGGCGTTCTTCCGGAGATCAGCCGGGCGAGAGATTCCAGTTTGTACATATTTTTCTTCTTACTCATAGTCCCCCGCCATCTCCATCAGTTCCTGTACTTTCTTCATCGTATCGGTTTCCAGATCTGCCAGTTCTTTCAAAAGCTGTGCCGGGGATTCGGTCACAACCGTCTCCTGCTCTTTCCATGGTTTGTATCTTCCCGCAGACAGATTATTGTCATTTTTGGCGATCGTATCCAGACTTGCAAACCAGCAGGATTTTTCTTCCCAATGTGCCGGAACCGGATTTTCCCACTGGTTGTGCGCAGAAGCTTCCTTCAACTGATGCTTCCACTGATCTGCCAGTTCTTTCCGGTTCCCCCATGATGTCAGCATTGCCGGAATGTCATCCACCCCGGTACTTTCCTGGCGACGATCCAGACTGTATCCGAGATTCTGGATCTCATAGAACCATACCGGCTGCTCTTTGTCAATCTCTTCTTCTCTTGTAAAGATCAGAACCGAAGCCTTACTTCCTGTATAGGGTAAAAATGCTCCCGCCGGAAGGGAAATGACTCCCTGGATCTGGTAGTCATTTAACAGATACTGGCGGACTTTCTGCTCTGCATCGTACATAAACAGGGTTCCCTCGTTGACTACCGCGATCACCATTCCCTGCTTTTTCACATGATTCATCAGCATCTGCATGTACTGCAGCTGTGCTTTTCTGGTACTGATCCAGTACCGGTCCTGGTCTTCGATCGGCAATTCCCCTACCGGTGGATTGGTCACGATCAAATCGTATTCCTCGTAGGTCGGCACTTCCCCTTCCGGTGTGCGCTCCCCGGTTTTATCGATGCGGTCGGCTTCCAGCGGATCTTCCCGACGGATTCCCTCCATACCGCCGCCATGATAAAACTGCAGCATCCGGGCAATCTGCCACTGACTTTTCTCTTCTTCACATCCGTATAACTGCCACTGTGGATACTGTCTGTGGGCTGCTGCAAGAAAACCGCCGGTTCTTGTCGCCGGATTCCAGACTTTTTCGATATTACGACCATCTGCCAGCCGGATCAGTGCTTCCGTAAGGTTCTCCGGCATCAGAAACAATCCTGTAGTTCCCCAGGCATACATCTGACGAAGCATCTCTTCAAGCAGCGCGCCGAACAGATGTGGCATCCCTTCTTCCCAATCACAGTGGTCAGCTGTCCAGTCAATGAGTTTACATAATTCTTTCATCCACAGACTGTTTTCTTCCAGTCTTGCAGTTTCCATAAAATGTCCCTGCTCCACCATGGAAGAACAGTACTGTACCTGATACTGCAGCTGCCAGCTGCGCTGACCATCCTCCACTTCTTCCTCTCCCGGTATCCATTCCATTGGGAATCCGGCAAACGGAAAGCTCTCCTGCAGGCTGACCCTCTTCTGTGATTCGATAAACAGGCGGACATACATCAGATATCCCAGCTGCTCCACCAGACGCAGCGGCTTTTTTTCCTGCTCCGCTTTCAGTGTTTTTAAAAGTTCCTGTATTTTTTCTCTTACTTCTGTTTTAGTTGTGTTTTTTTCCATACTATACTCCTGTTTTCCACATACCGGTTGGAAATCGTGATTTTTTCCACCGTCCACTCCTGGTTTTCCACTCCGTCTTCTATCGTAAGCACTGCCAATGTCAAAGGTGCGCCGAACCGCGGTCTGCCGCAGCTTCCCGGATTCAGCCAGAGTCTTCCGTCGATTTCTTCCACGGTAAACTTATGACTGTGCCCGAAGACAACCACCTGTACACCGTCCAGGTCCCAGGAAACATCTTTTCTGTCATGCACCATGAAAAAGGAAACACCAGCCTGACAAAACCGTTGTGTTTTCGCGATGCGCTCCGCCCATCCCCGGTCGTTATTTCCACGTACCAGATAAAAAGGGGCATTTGGTTTCAGATGCATCCAGAGCTGATCCAGTGTCTGACTGTTATCCACATCTCCGGCATGCAGGACCACATCGCAGGAAGCGATCAGCTCCAGAACCGGTGGATGTAATTTTCCATGAGTGTCTGATATGATCCCGATTTTCATCGTTTCATCCTCCTACTCCACGCCCACCTTTTTACAGATATCGTTCAGGCAGCAGCGATCACAGTACGGTTTGGTTCTTGCCGTGCAGATTTCTCTTCCATGCATCACCAGACGGTGACAGAAATCGCTTCCCTCTTCCGGTGGAACCAGCTCCCACAGTGCCATCTCCACTTTTTTCGGATCTTTGATCCCGTCTACCAGTCCCATCCTGTTGGTCAACCGGATGCAGTGGGTATCGGTCACGATCGCCGGTTTTCCAAAGACATCTCCCATGATGAGATTGGCACTTTTCCTTCCCACACCCGGCAGTTTTAATAATGTTTTGAAATCGTCCGGTACTTTTCCCCCGTATTCATCCCGCAACATCTTCATGCAGGCACTGATATCCCGTGCCTTGCTCTTCCCCAGACCGCAGGGACGCACGATTGTCTCGATATCTTCCACATCTGCCGCTGCCAGTGCTTCCACACTGGGGTATTTTTCAAACAGTCCCTCCACGATCACATTCACCCTGGCATCGGTACACTGCGCTGCCAACCGCACGCTCACCAGCAGTTTCCACGCCTGGTCATAATCCAGGGTGCACGCCGCATCGGGATATTCTTTCTTCAACCGCTCTATAATCTCCAGGGTTCTCTGTTTTTTTGTCATTTTCTCCCTCCTGAAAATTTATCTTTCTGTATGTAACTGCTTCGTAGCTTTACTCTTTTCCACTCACCATACAGTTACACCTGTTTTTATCATTTTTCTGCGGATCTCTTTTTTTCCGCTGAATAGTTCTATTTTAACATACTTTGCCCCCTCTGAAATCCCCAGATTCTATTTTTTCTCATCAACTTTCTTTTTAACGGTTAAAATGCGTTTTCCTCTACCATTCTTCTCATTGCTTTTGTTCATCTTATCTCTTTACATTTTGGATTCTCAGGCAGTATAATAAACTGCACTTGTAATAAAAATCGGATTGCCAAACAGTTACAGAAAACATTTATATGGAGAATCAACATGAGTACAAATAAGAAAGCATTATTTTTTGATATCGACGGAACCATCTTAAGTGAAATCACCGGTAAGATCCCCGAATCTGCCTCTGCTGCCCTGCAAAAAGCCCATGATCTCGGACATCTTTTATTCATCAACACCGGACGGACCATCTGCTGTCTGCCGCCGATGATCTGTCAGCTGCCGTTCAGCGGTTATCTGTGTGGCTGCGGAAGCTATATTGTATACAACGATGAGGTGCTCACCTCCACGCAGATCCCGAAGGAGCGTCAGGCGGAAATCATCCGACAGGTAAAAGCGGCAAATGCAGGACTACTTCTCGAGGGAAAAGAGGACTGCTACCGTTCTTCCCATATTACCCGGTTTGCAAAGCTGGAGGGAACCTGCCGTTATCTCGCCACACTGGGACTGACCAGAGAACACTATATCGAGAGCGGACTTTGCGACTTTGACAAATTCGTCATCTGCACCGATGAGCAGACCGATACCGACACCCTGTTCCCTGCATTGTCAAAAGATATGGATCTGATCGACCGGCTGGGCGGTATCTATGAAGTTGTGCCGAAAGGATATTCCAAAGGAACCGCCATTGATTTTATCCTGAAACACTTCGGACTGGGACTGGATGATGCTTATGTCTTCGGTGACAGCAGTAATGACCTTGCCATGTTTACTTATGGTAAACACACCGTGGCTCTGGGACATCACGACCCTGTGCTCGATCCGTATACGGAGTATGTCACAGATACTGTGGAAAATGACGGACTGATGAAAGCAATGGCTCATTACGGACTGATCTGATTCACCACCCTTCTGGCTCGTTGCCCTCCCCGTTCACTATTGTGGCAGTCGTCAAGGTCTTGTGCAAGCCCGGACTTTGCCTCATTACCCGCGTATATACCAAAATCCGCCCGACAGATTTTTTCTGTCAGACGGATTTTTGCTTTTATTTATGCATTTTTAATGCTCTTAATCTTATATTTTCTCTGGTATTCCTCTGTGAACGGGTTCTGTTCCTCACGGTCTTCCACTTCCAGATACGGTCTGTGGTGTCCCACATAACGGTATGCCGGACGGATGATCTTACCGGCGTTGACCAGTTCCTCCAGACGGTGTGCGGACCATCCTGCCATACGGGAGATCGCAAAGATCGGGGTGAACAGCTCTCTCGGGATGCCAAGCATCGTGTAAACGAATCCACTGTAAAAATCGACATTTGCACATACCGGTTTGAATAGTTTTCTCTTGTGCATGATCAGTTCACCTGCAATCTCTTCCACTTTCTCATACAGGGCAAATTCTCTGGTCTTTTCCTTTTCTTCTGCCAGGAATTTTGCATAACGTTTCAGGATCACTTCACGCGGGTCACTCAGTGTATATACCGCATGTCCCATACCATAGATCAGGCCTGCATGGTCAAAGACCTTCTTATCCAGAATATCATTCAGATAATCTCTCAGAGATTCTTCATTTTCCCAGTCCGGGCAGTTTTCCATGATATTTTCAAACATGTCCTGAACTTTCAGATTGGCACCACCGTGTTTTGGTCCTTTCAGGGAACCGATAGATGCCGCTACAGCAGAATAGGTATCCGTTCCGGAAGATGTTACCACATGATTGGTAAATGTGGAGTTGTTACCACCACCATGCTCTGCATGAAGTACCAGCGCGATATCGAGAACCTTCGCTTCCAGTTCGGTAAACTGACCGTCTTCGCGGAGCATATACAGGATGTTCTCGGAAAAGCTGTACTCTTTCTTCGGGTTTTTGATCAGCAGATTTTCATCCTGACGGAAATGCCGGTAAGAATGATACGAATATACAGCGATCAGCGGCATTTTTGCGATCAACTGCATGGACTGGCGCAGGGCATTTTCCACGCTGGTGTTATCCGGATTATCATCGTAGGTGTACAGAGTCAGCACACATCGCTGCATGGCATTCATGATATTTTCGTTGGATGCTTTCATGACAACATCACGGATAAAACGGTTGTTCAGATTCATCATATCCGACAGCAGATCATTAAACATCGCTGACTGTCTTGCGTTCGGGATACGTCCGAACAACAGTGTATAGATGACTTCCTCGAAGCCTTTTTTTCTTTTCTCCAGGCTCGCCACCATATCCGCTACGTTATATCCCTGGAAAAACAACTGTCCGTCTGCCGGGATCTTTCTTCCGTCTTCATACGTATAACCGACAACGTCCGAGATCTCTGTCAGACCGGTCAGTACACCTTTTCCGCTGGAGTCACGCAAACCTCTTTTTACATCATATTCCTGATACAGGTTCTGATCGATCCGGCCGGATGCCAGACAGTACTGTAACAGTTCGCTAAACTCCCGTTTATGTTCTTCTTCTATATTCAGAAATTCTTCTACTCCCATGGGTCTTCCTCCTGTTTTTCTCTATTATTTCTGCTCTTACAGATTCTCAGCGATTGCTTTGATAAATCCTTCACTGTTTAATACGGTTGGATCTTCCATGGTTGTGATCAGAGCCAGGTCTTTTGTCATCTTTCCTTCTTCGATGGTGCGGATGGTCGCTTCTTCCAGACGATCTGCAAAATTCATCAGTTCTTTGTTGTCATCCAGTTCTCCACGTTTTCTCAGAGCACCGCTCCATGCAAAGATCGTTGCCACAGAGTTGGTGGATGTTTCTTCCCCTTTCAGGTGTTTGTAGTAGTGACGCTGTACGGTTCCGTGTGCAGCTTCGTATTCGTAGTAGCCGTCCGGAGATACCAGTACTGAGGTCATCATTGCCAGAGAACCGAAAGCAGAGGATACCATATCACTCATCACATCGCCGTCATAGTTTTTACATGCCCAGATGTAACCGCCCTCTGATTTCATCACACGGGCTACGGCATCATCGATCAGGGTATAGAAATAAGTAATGCCTGCTTCCTCGAATTTTTCTTTGTAGTCCGCATCAAAGATTTCCTGGAAAATATCTTTGAATGTGTGGTCGTATTTTTTGGAAATGGTATCTTTGGTTGCAAACCACAGATCCTGTTTCGTATCCAGTGCATAGTTAAAGCAGCTTCTTGCAAAGCTCTCAATGGAGTTGTCCAGGTTGTGCATGCCCTGTGCCACGCCAGGTCCTTTAAAATCAAAGACCAGTTCTTTTGTCTGGGTTCCGTCTTCTGCGGTATAGACCAGTTCTACTTTTCCAGGTCCCGGAACTTTCATCTCGGTGTTTTTATACACATCGCCGTATGCATGTCTTGCGATGGTGATTGGTTTTTTCCAGTTTTTTACGCACGGCTCGATACCTTTCACAACGATCGGAGCACGGAAAACGGTTCCGTCAAGGATCGCACGGATGGTTCCGTTCGGACTTTTCCACATTTCTTTCAGATCATACTCAGTCATACGTGCGGCGTTTGGAGTAATGGTTGCACATTTGACTGCAACACCGTATTTCTTGGTTGCCATGGCTGCATCGATGGTTACCTGATCATCGGTTTCGTTTCTGTGTTCCAGACCCAGATCGTAGTATTCGGTTTTCAGGTCGATGTAAGGAAGCAGCAGATCATCTTTGATCATCTTCCACAGAATTCTTGTCATCTCGTCTCCGTCCATCTCTACCAGTGGTGTTGTCATCTGAATTTTACTCATTTCTTATCTCCTCCTGTTTATTCTTTTATTTTATTCTGCTTTTTGTCTTTCGAACCGTTTGAGGTTTCTGGTTTTTCTCTTTTACAGATTTTATTGGTATCTTTCAGTGCAGATCCAGGTTTTCGATTACATGCTGAATATGTTCGTTTGCCAGCTGCTCCGCCAGATCTCCATCTCGTTGTCTGATTGCTTCCAGGATCCTTTTATGTTCTTTCACGGATTCCTGCGCACGGTGTTCTGTTTTTACGGAATGGGAGCGCGCCATTTTCACATAATGAAGAAAATCGGTCAGCACGTGTTCGAGCATCCGGCTTCCCGATGCCCGGTACATGATCTCATGAAATCTTCCATCCAGCCGGACCATCTGCTTGCTCTCCGGCTTCTTTACATGAAATTCAGATAAAAGGATCACCTCTTCCAATTCTGCCAGTTCTTCTTCTTTGATTTGTTCTGCCGCTTTTCTCGCCGCCAGACCTTCCAGTCTTGCCCGCATATGATAGATGTCTTCCACATCTTTCCGGGAGATGCCGATTACTTTGGCACCACGGTTGGGTGCAATCTCCACCAGACCTTCCAGATCCAGCTGCCGCAGGGCTTCCCGCACCGGTGTCCGGCTGACTCCCAGTTGTTTCCCCAGGGTTGCTTCTTTCAGTTCTTCACCGGGAGTGTAGTTTCCGGATAAGATGTCGTCCCGGATCCGGTTGAAGATCTGGCCCCCCAGGGATTGTTCCTGATATTCCATAGTTGCCTCCAGATTGATTCTGTGCTTTTGTTCTTTATTTTTGTATTGCATGCTTGTATTTTTGTATCTTTGTATGATTGTATACAATTATACAGGATATGTCAACAGGGAATTGAAAGAAATAATTGTTAGGGGGATTTTTCAAGGCGGACGCATCAGGCAGGAATTTGCTCTGCTGGCAGCGTGGGCAGGGGAACTTTGAGCTAGCCGCTAACTCCGGCTATGATTCACGAGGGTCAGCTGACCCTCGTGAAAGCCTGCGTAAGCGTCGGATCTCAAAGCTTCCCCTAAGCGCCCACAAAGTGCTGCCTGCAGAGCAAATCCCTGCCTGATGCTGTTCTTGGCTGAAACTATAGAAACCGAAATCTTGTAAATTCAAATTACCATGATATTGGGGGCAAAAGGTATTTTGGCTACTTACTCATGTTTTTTGCGGATTTCTTATTTCTGTCTTATATAGATAAGCATATAACAAAAAGAAATAGCATCACCCATGCCAAGTGATTGCTATTTCTTTTTAATATAATATCGCAGAGGGCAAGTCGGCTTTTCACCAGATTCCCTTCCTATGTAGATGATTTCCCAGATTACCTGTCTTTCAGGGAGCACATTTTTTTACTTGCTATGCTTCAACCTCAATCAGATCTTTCGTAAAGTGGTTCAGGACTTCGCAACCGTCTTCGGTGATCAGGACCAGGTCTTCGATTCTTACGCCAATGCCACCCGGGACATAGATGCCCGGTTCTACTGAGAAGCACATGCCTGGTTTCAGGACTTCTTCGTTGGTGAAGGAGACATCGCCAAACTCGTGGACTTCCAATCCGATATTGTGTCCGGTACGATGGGTGAAGTATTGGCCATAGCCCTGTTCTTCGATGTAGTCTCTGGCTGCACGGTCTACGTCGCAGAATCTTGCACCCGGTTTTGCAGCTTCGATACCGCGGCGGTTGGCTTCTTTGACGATCGCATAGATTTTCTTTGCCTCTTCGCTGGCTTTTCCGATAAATACAGTTCTTGTCATATCAGCACAGTATCCGTTGACCAGGCATCCCACATCCAGGACTACCGCATCGCCATAACTTCCTTTGGAATCGTCTGTTTCATGATGCGGATCTGCTGCATGGGCGCCGTACGCGATGATCGGCTCGAAGGAATGTCCCTGAGCACCGTTTTTCAGATAGATTTTCAGGAGTTCTTCTCCCAGCTCCGCTTCTGTCATTCCTTTGCTTACAAGCGGGATCAGTTCTTCAATACTGGTATCGTTACAGCGGGATGCCACACGCATCTTTTGCTGCTCTTCTTCTGTTTTGATCTGGCGGATATGATCTATGATCGTGGATGCATTACTATACGCATCTCCCACCTGAAGTTCCATCAGGCGAAGCAGGAACCGCGCCGGCCAGGTTTTGTCGATACCGATGGTTCCGCCTTTTCTCATATGGGAAGTCAGAACTTCCACACAGTCATCGGTATCATCAAAGTATACGACTTTGATTCCCAGTTTTTCTTCATCCTGCGGAAACAGCTTTCCGATCACCAGTACCGGCTCTTTTTCCACATCCAGTCGGAGAACCATCATACGTTCTCCACATGCATAATACTGTCCGGTCAGATAATACACAGCCATCGGATCTGTCACAAGAAACTGTTCCAGATTCATCTTGCGCATGTCTTCGATTACTTTTTCTATTCTCGTCATGTCCATTTTCATTCGTCCTTTCTTTTTGCACCCGGTTTTTCTTTTAAGTTTTCCCGGTGCACCCGTGTTTCTCACGGTCTCTGCCCTGCATTATACACCTGTTTATTTCCATATACCATACTATTTTGTCAGTTCCGTTTATTCTCCGTACACTTTGCAAATTCTAATATTTCATCTTATACAGGATTATTTTTTTACTTTCACTAAAATAATCTGTTTTATATCAGGCAAAAGGCGAAAAGCCTTTTAAAAACTTTTCGCCTCTTGCAATCACTCATTTATTTTATGACAGCGGAATATACGCATGATACAGTTGGTCATTTCCTTTTGCTACCGGTCCGGCTTCTTCGTACCAGTTGTATTCTACTTCTTCCTCTTCGTCTCCCCACACTTCCGGGCAGTCGGTTTCTTCCCAGTCTAACGGGATTTTGTGATGATCCTGTCGGGATGCTTTTAACATAATCTGGTGCAGTTCTTCGTTTTCTTCTGCTGTCAGCACCCCTGGTTTTGCTGAGACAAACAGAGAGGTTCCGGACTCTGCAACAACATCCGCCCACTGACGGTTCAGGCTCCACGGGATGGAACCCGTAATACCTACGCAGTCCGCATCCACATCAAAAAATGTTCCATGCTGTGGCAGACAGAATGCCAGAGTGTTGACTCCCATTTTCTTTGTTCTCTCCCAGGTGATACCGCTGGTATCGTCTCCGGTTCGCTGCAGCTGCATCAGACCTGCCCCCAGATGGCCGATGGTATTACAGCCCATGATCAGAGTATGGTGCTTTTTCGCAGCCTCATAAATTGCCTGGTACAGTCCGGTTACAATCTCCGCACTGGTCTTTGAAGTATCGTAAAATTGCCATCCATCCTCTGTCGGGAACGGGTTCATCTCCACGCCCCACCTTCCGAAGATATCAAAAGTGGTAAAATCATGCTTGATCAGTGTATAACCCCAGTTACAGATCCTTTCCACATCTTCCTGAATATAGGAAAGGACTCCCGGATGGGAAGGATCCAGACAATCGTTATGGGATAATCTCCACTCCTGAGGAATCGTCTCTTCTTCATTCAATAAGAATCGAACCCAGATGCCAGGGCGTACGCCTTTTTCTTCCAGTTTTTTTGCCAGTGCACCCATATCAGGGAATTTTATGTTTCCTTTTTTCCATGGTCCACCATTGTACTCATCCAGGCGATGATGTTCCTGCCAGCAGTCATCGATCACCATGTACGGCGGATTGTCCACGCCTTTGGTCAGTTCCACGATATAGTCGGTATCCTGCAGGATCTCTTCTTCTGAACTGTCTCCATAAGCATAATACCAGTTATTACTTCCATAAACCGGATAGTCCGGGAAGATCGGATCGGTACACATGACTTTGCAAAACTCTCTGGCACTCTCGAAAGTCCCCATTCCTTCAGTTTGCATCGCTACGATCTGAGCAGCCCGAAGTTTTCTACCGGAAAGCTGCACACCGATACCGCCACAGCGCACATCCATCACCAGTGTAATTCCACGGGTATCTGCCTGCCAGAAACACATGGCGGAAGGTCTTACCTTTACCCCATATCCTGTCACAGTTTCTCCGACCGCTGCCAGAAAATACCACGGCATAAAACGGCTGCCGCTGACACCTTTCCAGTCCACATCCCCGTATGTTCTCTCCCAGGAACCGCCAAGGATCCGCGATTTCTTATTGACCGGGGTGTTCCAGCGGAATTTGATCGTTTTTACTTTTGTCTGATCTGCGGTCAGCCAGACTTCTTCTGCTTCCGGTGTGGTTTCATATGTTACAACAACATCGTCTTTTTCTGTTTTCTGTGCATCCTTCTCCCCGATCCAGCTGCCATCTTCTGTCTCTACAGTAATAAACGAAGGAATTCCTAATCTGTATTGTTTTTGCATAATCCTGTCTCTCCTTTTTCCTTCAGTAAGTTTTCAGGCTGACACTAACGTGCTGTTTAAAAAATTTTTTATCAATCCACTTTCTTAATTGTATACAGTAAGGAAGCAAAATCTCCACCCTTTTTATTCAGCTCCTGTCTGTCGACCGGGATACCTGCACGCATCAGTTCATCCCCGTATGCTTCATATGTTTTTACCTGATTTTCTTCTGTATCGTAACCGTAGCGTTTTGCCAGTTCTGTGTCGAAAGAAGAGGACGGGGTCAGATCACAGCTTACCTGATATTTTGCATCCGGATCCAGACCTTCCAGTTTCAGGCGCAGCCAGGATGCATTGACTTTGTTCAGTCTCTGGTACAGTGCCGCCACTGCCTGTGTCTTATCCTGAGAAACAACCATCCATGCCGTCTCATTTCCTTCAAACGGATTCAACAGACGGTAGAAATCGCCGTCTACCTGGATCAGTTCCCGGTATTCTTTCATAAATGCAATTTGTTTTTTAACACTTGCCATCTCCGCATCACTGAGCAGATTCAGATCCAATTCATAACCGAAAGTTCCAAAGTAAGCGACATTCGCTCTTGTCTCGATCGGTGTCGTACGGTATAACTGATGGTTCGGTACCGCAGATACATGAGATCCCATGCTGACGATCGGATATACATAAGAAGTACCGTACTGGATCTTGGTTCTCTCACTGGCATCGGTATCATCACTGGTCCATGTCTGTGGTGCAAAATACAGCATGGCAGGATCAAATCTTGCGCCACCGCTTGCACAAGACTCAAACAGGATCTCCGGGAATTCTGTGGTCAGTCTGGTATACAGATCATACACACCTAAAATATATTTGTGCATCACTTTACCCTGCTGGGACGGTTCGGTTCCTTTACTGTAAGGCTCCGTCATATAACGATTCATATCCCATTTAATATAGGAAATCGCGGATTCACGGATCACTTTTGCAACCATCTCATAAATATAGTCAACCACTTCTTTTTTCGAAAAATCCAGAACAAACTGATGTCTTGCATGCGACTCAAAACGTTCCGGTGCACTGATGATCCAGTCCGGATGTGCACGGTAAAGATCACTGTCTTTGTTGACCATCTCCAGTTCTACCCACAGACCAAATTTCAGTCCCAGTTCTTCTACTTTTCTGGACAGACCACTGATGCCGGATGGCAGTTTTTCCAGATTGACATACCAGTCACCCAGTCCACGGTAGTCATCGTTTCTCGCACCAAACCAGCCGTCATCCAGAACAAAGAGTTCCACACCTGCTTCTTTCGCTTTTTTCGCAATATTCAGAATTTTTTCTTCATCAAAATCAAAATAAGTTGCTTCCCAGTTGTTTAACAGGATCGGGCGTGCCTGGTCTCTCCAGGTTCCGTGCATCAGACGTTTCCGGTAGATTCTGTGATATGTCTGGCTCATCTTATTCAGACCCTGATCGCTGTAAACCATAACTACTTCCGGGGTCTGGAAGGATTCGCCCTGTGCCAGTTCCCAGCTGAAGCCTTCCGGATTGATTCCCATCATCACACGGGTCATATCAAAAGTCGAAACCTCTACCTGTCCCAGATGGTTGCCGCTGTATACCAGGCTGAACCCATATACTTCGCCCTGATTTTCTGTTGTGTGCGGACGTTTCAGTGCAAGGAACGGGTTCTGTTCTGCACCGCTGCAGGTACCGTTCAGGCTCTGAATACTCTGGATACCCATCTCCAGTCTTCTGGTTTTCACATAACGTTCTCTTGCCCAGCCGCCGGACAGATGTACCATCTCATAATCCATATCATTATATTCTACACTGGCACTCATGATCTTATCCAGAACGATCTTCTCGCTTCCTTTATGGCTGATCTTTGCATTTCTTGTAATTACCGGATAATCTTCATAGATCGTATAAGAAAGAATCAGGTCAGTATCCATCACTGCATCGTGAAGAGTGATTTCGAGGGTCTGTGCCTCATCTTCATTTTCCACATAAGTGGCTGGCAGTGGAAGAATGTCTTTCTTTCCGTTATAAATTTCATGGGATGCATAGGTAAAGTTCACGATCCGGCTTCCGTTCTCCTGTACGATCGTCAGTGCCGGGCTTCTGTAATCACCGGTTCCATAAGTCGGGAATTCCTGTTTTGTATACTGCATGGAAAGGATACCCGGTTCCGGAACATTGATGGACATCTGGGAACGCATACACTCTTCATGAAGGTAGGTAAAATCTTCCCGGTCATGAATTCTCTTTCCATAATATAACTGCTCTAACTGCTCATTTTCCATGATACGGATGATATAACTTACTTCGTTGTTATACAGATGAAAACATCTGCTCTCTTTGTGGAATACAATTGCCATTTTCTTCTCCTTTCAAACCAAGCCGGCGCACAGATCCGTCATGCCGGCTTGGTTGTCACCTTATCTTTATTGTAACTCACTTTATTTTTCTTTTATTCTATACCCCGAGAATCTTCCGCAGCTCATTGTGCGGCCGTTCCGCATTTCTCTGGTAAATATCCACATAGTTCCAGTCGCTGCTTCTGTCGCAGAATGCCGGGTAGAGGAATCCACACTCCGGCTGTCCCGGCTCGTAGTCGCCGCTGACCGGAGCGAAGATGCAGATCAGATATTCGTAGACTTCTTCTGACTCTCCCACCCGCTCATGATCTGCCGCTTTCACCGGGATATCGTAGCGATCATGGAACATATACACGGCATAATCTCCGTAGGAACGGTACTCTTCCCCTGCAATCTCATAAAAGGTATCCATCAGTGCATCATTTTTCAGTCCGCTGTTCTTGATCCCGTTTAACAGCTGCCACATGGTTCCCGCTGTCATCTGTTCTTTCGGAAACTGGTACCGTTTCAGATTGACATTTGTTTCCGAAAACGGAACTGCTTTTGCCAGTGCCAGATTTTTCTCCTTATCTGCCGGAGACAATTTCAGGAAGTTGGTATTAAAGGTTCCGTCCACATACCCTTCCCGATCCATGTAAGCTCCCGCGATCCGTGTCATCGAGGATCGTTTTACTGTCATCCGCCGGGTCAGTTCCAGCATATCTTCTCTGTTAATCCGCATAATTTTCTCTCCGTCCGCTTCTTATAGCATATATAACATCACCATCAGTGGCATCGTCACTATGCATACCAGCGTAGTGAATACATTGATCGAGCTTGCATACGCCGCATCTCTCTTGTAAAGCTGAGCCATCTGTGTGATCGTTACCGCCGTCGGCGCAATCACTGCCAGCAGGCTGATGAGCAGGATCGTTTTTGCATTCTCCATCGGGATCAACGGTGCCGCCAGTTTCAGGCACAGGGTAATGATTCCCGGCACTACGATCATTTTCAAAAATACGATACCATAGATTCTCCGTTTTCCAAAGACCAGCTTCCAGTCAACTCCCGCCAGAAGCATACCGATCATCACCATACTGATCGGACCGATCATACCCGCAAGGGATGAAGTCATAGAATCGAGAATCTTCGGCAAATGAATATTACACAGGAAAAATACCAGTCCCGCCAGAATCGCGATCAGATTGATATTCTGCACGATTTTCTTCCAGTTCACCTGGCGCTGTCCCTGCATCAGAGACTGTCCGTGGGTCCATACAATGATCGTCTGTACGCACATAAAACCACTGGCATAGATTACCCATTCCTCCCCCAGGATGGAAGTGACCAGCGGCAGGATCAGATTACCTGCATTGGAATAAATCAGAGACGCCGTCTCCACTTCATCCATTTTCAGCAGTTTTCTCAGAATTCCACAGACCATAAACAGCACCACATGGATCAGAATCGCCACAACAACGGCAAGCAGAAAGCCATTTCTTATTTTTGTGGAATATTCAATCTGAAAAGCATGGATCGTCACGCAGGGCAAAACCAGATAAATCGTCACCATGGAAAGTACCCGGCTGTCCTCTGTCTTCACGATTCCAAGTTTAACGATCAGAAAACCAAGTCCCATAATCAAAAACAATACAGCAATCTGCTGCATCAGCAATAATGCAATCAATTTTTCATCCCCCATTTTCTTTCCTGTGCTTATTATAAATCCCCCGACTACTTCCTACAATATATTTTTTACCATCCCTGTCTTTTTTCTGTCAAATTCTTCCTTTGTGTGCTATGATGCTTATGATTATAAATGTTTACTGTTCATCATTCCCATGCAATGCATAACAAACAGAAAGTGAGATTTCTTTATGACCTTACCAAACGAATCTTCTTCCCTCACACGGGGTGAGAAAACAAAATACAGACTGGCAGAATCCATGAAGGAGTGTATGTGTCACACCCCGGTAGATGCCATCACCGTCCGTCAGATCACAGAAAACTGCGGTCTGACCAGACAGACCTTTTATCGAAATTTTATGGACAAATTTGATCTGATTAACTGGTACTTTGATAAATTACTGATCAAATCCTTTGAATACATGGGACAGGGAAAAACTGTGCAGGAAGGGTTACAGTTGAAATTCTCCTATATTGGGGAAGAAAAAGAATTTTTCCGTGCCGCCTTCCGTTATGACCGGCAGAACTCCCTGCGGGAACATGATTTTCAGCTGATCTTCCGCTTTTATCAGGATCTGATCCAGTTAAAGACCGGCGCTCCGGCATCCGATGATATCCGATTTCTCCTTGAGATGTACTGCCACGGATCAATCTCCATGACTATCGAATGGGTACTCTCCGGCATGGCAACCTCCCCGGAAGACCTGGCACGCCTGATGGTGGAAGCCATGCCTGCGAAACTTGCAGACCTTTTTGCCTCTTTCGGCATTCTGACGGAATAAAACAAAAATTTCTTATCAAAATGTTACATTTGCCAGATTCTGTAACTTTCTTTTTTTCAAAAACATTGTTAATATAATCACAAAAGAACGGAACATCCGGAAAACGGTGATTCCCAGAAGAAAAGGAGTGTTTGTATTATGGCAAATCGTATCATGTTAAATCAGACTTCTTATCACGGAGCAGGTGCTATTCAGGAGATCGTTAATGAAGCAAAAGCACATGGATTTAAAAAGGCGTTCGTATGCTCCGACCCGGATCTGGTAAAATTCAATGTAACTTCAAAAGTTACCGACCTGTTAAAAGAAAACGGTCTGGACTATGAACTTTACAGCGACATCAAACCAAATCCAACCATTGAAAATGTTCAGCACGGTGTACAGTCCTTCAAGGATTCCGGTGCTGATTATCTGATCGCTATCGGCGGTGGTTCCTCCATGGATACTTCCAAAGCCATCGGTATTATCATCGCGAACCCGGAATTTGAAGATGTCAGAAGTCTCGAAGGTGTGGCTCCGACCAAAAAACCTTGCGTACCGATCATCGCCGTACCTACCACAGCCGGAACTGCTGCGGAAGTAACCATCAACTATGTTGTTACTGATGTGGAAAGAAAACGTAAATTCGTATGTGTTGACCCACACGACATGCCGATCATCGCTGTTGTTGACCCGGAAATGATGTCCTCCATGCCAAAAGGACTGACCGCTTCCACCGGTATGGATGCTCTGACCCATGCCATCGAAGGTTACACCACAAAAGCTGCATGGGAAATGACCGATATGTTCCATCTGAAAGCCATCGAAATCATCTCCCGATCTCTCCGCGGTGCTGTTGAAAACACCAAAAAAGGTCGTGAAGGAATGGCTCTTGGTCAGTATATCGCAGGTATGGGATTCTCCAACGTAGGTCTGGGAATCGCTCATTCCATGGCTCATACTCTTGGTGCTGTTTATGATACCCCACATGGTGTTGCCTGCGCTATGATGCTGCCGATTGTTATGGAATACAACCAGGAATGCACCGGCGAGAAGTATCGTGAGATCGCACGTGCTATGGGTGTGAAAGGTGTCGATGATATGACACAGGAAGAATACAGAAAAGCCGCTATCGATGCTGTCAAAAAACTGTCCGCTGATGTGGGAATCCCATCTGTCCTCGACGCAGTTAAAGAAGACGATCTGCAGTTCCTTGCAGAATCTGCCCACGCAGATGCCTGCGCACCGGGTAACCCAAAAGATGCCAGTGTGGAAGATCTGAAAGACCTGTTCCGTAAGATCATGAAATAAGCAACATTTATTAAACTCTGCAAAAAAAGAGGAAGTCTCCGATATGAGCTTCCTCTTTTTTATTTATCCGGCTTCCCGGATCTTTTTCAGAAATTCCTCCACCGGGAGCGGTCTGGAAAAATAATATCCCTGAATCATATCCACGCCCCACGCTTCCAGAAGTTCCACCTCTTCCTGCTCTTCTACTCCTTCTGCCACGATCGCATATCCCTGTTGCCGGAGAATCGTTACAATGTTACGATAAAACTCTCCTGCTACCTTATGCTGACGGATACCATTTAACATGGAGCGATCCATCTTGATACACTGGAACGGCAATTTCAGTACCGCATTCAGGTTGGCATACCCGGAACCAAAATCATCCATACACAGGCCTATACCATCTTTTACAAAGACTTCCACCGCCTCATACACCTCTTCTTTGTATTCTGTCGCAACGGTCTCTGTGATCTCAAACTGAAAAAACGACGGCTCCAATCCATGTTCCCGGATAATTTCCACCAATTGTCCGACATATCCTTTCTTCAGAAGCTGGGCCGGTGAAAGATTGTACTTGATATTTTTCAGCTGCTGCATGATTTCCGGACATTTTTGAACCATCCGGCACACTTTTCGGAACTGCTGCAGGCCAATCTCATTGATTTGTCCATTCTGCTCAGCAATCCGTATAAATATTTCCGGAGATATCGGTCCGAGACCAGGGTGATGCAGCCGGCTGAGTGCTTCTGCCGTAACAAATCTCTTTTCCCTGATCGAATAAACCGGCTGATAATATACTTCAAACAAATCTTCTTCTATCGCTCTGTAAAGATATGCTTCAATTGTTTTTTGCCGGAGAAATCCGTGCTTCACGTATTCGTCCCCCCGGACCAGTAATGTTTCCTGAGTTCTCGGAACTAGTGCCGTCAGATATCCTACATAATTCAGGAGATTTTCACTGCCAAGCTGATTCCCGTATGGTATTCCGCAGATTGCTGCTGAAAACAGAATTTCTTCCCCTTCCATGGCAATCGGATGAGAAAAATACCGCAACAGCTTCTGCAATACTGCTTCGTATTCTTCAAAAGAGTACATTCCGATCAGTATCCTTTTCCCACTGATTCTGTAAACATAGGGACTTTCTGTAAACTCCCGTACCTGACCTGCTATCTTTTTCAAAAAACGATCTGTCCATGGAACCCCGTAAATGGTATTCAGCTGTTTCAGCTGCCGGAGATCAACAACTGCCACATGAATATCCCGTTTGCGTCTGCACTGTTCTTCTGCCCACTCCTGAAAACATTGCATATCTAAAAGTCCTGTCAGATTATCGGTATACACATACGGGTTCTGAAAAGCAAGCAGCAGAACCATCAGACAAAGTGCTATAGCAAATCCGGTCAGCAGAACTTCCTGATAAAATCCCTGCAACAGCACACAGCTGACCATAATAAAAAGAATTTCCCAGATTATACCAAATTTTCGTTTTCCCAGTTTCTGATAATTCCGGATGCTTTCCCCACCGATCACCAGACCATACCAGACAGCCTGCATATACATCATAAGATACAGCGGCCCCCTGATATATGCTCCGTTCGCTGTGACAGAAAATAAAAGACCTGTCTGAAAATTACCCATGACCAGCACCGTAAGCACCACGGTTGGCAAAAGCAACAGACAACGTATCCCCGATAATTTTTCTTCCACTGATCCTCCTGCCAGTGCCAGTGTATACAGATAAAGAACCGGTGGAATCAGCAGCTGGCACAGATAAAACAGCAATAAAATCACATACAGCATTCTGGCGAATTCCGGACGGCTGTTGTCAATAACAACTGTACTGACCATATCCAGTAGAATATCTCCGCTTCCAAGCATCATAAAAATCTGAAATGTTTTTTCTGTCTTGTTACCTGCATACTGTCGTTGTTTCATAAAATGATGCCATAAGACAATCAGAAAGATCAGTGCTGCCACTAAAAAATCCATATTATATCTCATAATGGGTACCTTCCTCTTGTACTTCTTCTCTTTTGTACCAGCCCTTATTGCTGTACATATTCTGATCCGCCTCGAACTTCCAGTCACTGATACTCTTTCTCATCCCCCGACTGTCCTGTAACCAGCTGAATCCCCGGGCTACTGACAGCTTCTGGTCATTGGAACGATTATATTCTTCTACCGCTGCATCCAGTCTGCGGGAAAGTTCTTCTTCGGATATTTTTATTTCCGGAAGAATCGCGCAAAACTCGTCTCCTCCTATCCGAAAACAATATCCGAGACTTCCATACGCTTTCTGGATACTCTGTGCTGCTCCAATCAGAAGTTCATCTCCGGCTCCGTGTCCATAAATATCATTTATCTGTTTCAGATGATTCATATCCATAAATATCAGCACTGCATTTTTCCAATTACAGATACCATCTTCAAGATCCTCTAAAATTTTTTCATAGGCGTACCGGTTTTTCATACCGGTCATCTGATCTTCCTGTGCCAGTTTTTTATATACCTCTGCTTCCGTCCGGAAACGCATATTTTCCACCATAGTCTTGCCAAGGCTCCACAGAAGAACAGATACAAAAACGACAATTCCCGCTTCGAAAATCAGATCGTATCCGGTAATTCCGAAAAACCAGTATAACACCAAGGTTCCCACGCCGACAAAAGCCAGAGCACCGAATGCCATGAAGATCGAATATATCTGCCTGTTTTTCACTGCCTTGTATTCCCGGTATAAAAGAACACTCAGAAGGATACATCCACCCACAAGAAGCAGATGAGTAATCATCAGCATGTTGATAAGCTGAATATGGAACCAGTAGGTGCAGATACTTTGCAAAATCACATTCAGATAAAACAGAGCAATCAGCACCGATATGCTTTTATACTTCTGCATTCCTTCTGTCTCCCGCACAAACCGGATAACCGGAACACTCATAAGCATAAACGCATAAAAAGATATTTCATTGATCGCCGGTGAATAATGACTCAGATACTGCATCAGCGAAGAGTCTGTCACGCACCAGATGCCACATAAGAGCAGAAACAATCCCACACTGGCAAACCGCCGTTCTGTCATTTTCCGTGCGCGAAGATACGCATAGATTCCGATTGCGAAAATGCCCAGTACCAGCATTCCCAGAACGATCACAAACACAGGAGCCGCATTCATGATCTGAAATCTGAAAATAGCTTCTCTGGTCCCCATATATACCGGTGTCAGTTTACACACTCCACTTTTCGGCACAGTATACAGAAAGCACAGCTGACTGCTTTTTTGTAACGCCGGCAATGTCACGCGGCATTCCAGTTTTCTTGCCATCTGCAGGTTTCTTTTAAATCCGTAATCGCGATACTGATAAATTGTTTTTCCATCCATCTGGATCTGCAGGTGATATGGTGCTCCCCAGGTAAGAAGAACCATATCTCTGTTCTCATCCGTCACTGTATCGTTATATAATTCCAGTACTGTTCCCGGATCTTCCTGAAGTGTTGTCGGAAGAGTCACTTCTGTTCTTTCCCCGTCTTTTAGATAATACCATCCATCGCTCAGATTCCAGATTTTCTGAGTTTCCCCTCTGCCAGTCATGTCTGTTTCTTTTCCAATTACCAGAATCATCAGAACAAACATCAGAAACAGACATGCCGGAAAGATTCTCTTTTTTTGCATATATTTTGGCATTTTTCCCTTCTCCATAGAACAAAGAATGTGCCTTGGCACATTCTCGCGCCTGCGTCGGTCGCTTGCGGCATCTACCTTATGCGTCGCAGTGTGCATCCTCGCGGAGCGTTTTTACTTTACAGGAACGCAATTTCCTGTGAAGTGAAAAAATCCCCTGAATCACATCTCTGGATTCAGGGGATTTTCATCCGTATATGTAACTAGTATTCCCCATTCACGACACAACGCTCAGCGATCAAAATCTGTCTCAAAAACTCCTTCCGGTGTCTTCATCGTCAGAATTCCCAGATTAAAGTTGTCATCAGAAACAGTGATATGATACTCAAATACCACATCTTCCTCAAATTTGGAAAGTACCAGATACGTTCCGTTTTCTTTTCCTTCGATCTGATCACAGATATCATCATAGACCCGTTCCCCGGATATTTCTCTCGGATATCCGGAAGCTTTGATTTTTTCTTCGATTGCCTGATATAATTCTTCCATGCTTTTTCTCCATCTTTTGCTAGAGCGTGTCTGAAAAAGGCTCTAGATTGCCATCATCCATGCCTGTTCCAGATCAGGATCTTTAATCTTTTGTTCCTGCATCATACAGAAAATTGTCTTCCAGTAATGTTTTTTCACTTCATCGCAGATTTTTTCCGGGTTGCCTTCCTTACATGCTTTCAGAATCGCAATATGATTGTCGTACTGGTTTGCCAGAATCTTTTCTTTTTCATTTACCAGTTCGTACCCTGCCAGCAGATTTCCATAGTACAGTTCTTTCCACGCTTTGGCAAGTCTCGGAAGTCCGGACATCAACACCAGCTGCTCATGAAAACAGTTGTCGTATTCAAAAACGCTCTCGAACTCTTCTGTTGGAATTTTTCTCATTCGCTCCAGAATCTCTTCCATTTTCTGTATCGTTTCCCCTGGTATTTTCCCGTTCAGAAACCGCACGCTGACGGCCTCATAGTTGGTACGAAGCAGATATACTTCATAGGAATCCCAGAAAGAAAATGTCCGCACGGAACATCCTACATTTCTGGTATACTCTACGATTCCTTCGTTTTCCAGCTGGCGCAGTGCCTCCCTGATCGGCCCCCGGCTGGTCTGGAATTCGTGTGCCAGTTCCATTTCCACGATCCGCTCCCCAGGGCGTATCTGATGATTCATGATCTTGGTCCGGATTGCATTCACTACACTTTCTCTTAATGTTTGGTATAATAATTCGCTCATGTATCTTCCTGTCTTACTTTATTATCTTACCACGAAATATTTTATCTGAATTTCCGGGCACTGTAAAGTATTTCTTTTCGTAACTGTTCAGTACCTTCACAGTTACGAGCCAAAATGCATTTAAAATCACCTTCGGTGATGACATTTTGGCTTGTATGCCTCGGGATTTTGGCATATTCATGCCAAAACACCTCGCGGTACAGTAGCTACTGAACAGTTACTTCTTTTCTATTTAACAACACCAGATTGCTCCGTACTTCGTACTCCCGCAATCCGCCAAACCATTCGGTATCACATTTTCTTAATAATGTTTTTGATGATTTCCACGGACAGATCCATGCCTTCCACCGTGATGTGTTCAAACGGACCATGGAAACCGTCTCCGCCGGTACCCAGGTTCGGACATGGCAGACCGACAAAGCTTAACCGTGCACCATCTGTGCCTCCGCGGATCGGGGCGATATCCGGTTCCACGCCTGTTTCTTTGCACGCCTCTTTTGCGTAATCGATCAGCTGCATGCACGGCTCGATCTTCTCACGCATGTTGCGGTAAGATTCTTCAATCTTTACTTCCGCGGTTCCCTCGCCGTAGGTTTCGTTGATCTGTGCAACCGCCTGACGGAGTTTCTCCTGTTTTTCCACAAATGTGACCGGATCAAAGTCACGGATGATGTAACGCATCACTGCCTGTTCCACATTGCCGTTGAATTCGGTCATGTGATAGAATCCTTCATACCCTTCCGTCTTCTCCGGGCATGCATCTTTTGGAAGCAGTCCGTGGATCTCCATCGCGATGGTCTGTGCATTTTTCATGATATCTTTTGCACTTCCCGGATGCACATTGACACCATGAACAGTGACCTCCGCACCTGCCGCATTAAAGTTTTCAAACTGGATCTCACCCTCATGGCTTCCGTCTAACGTATATCCGTACGCTGCACCGAATTCTTTGATTTTCAGATACTGTGCACCGCCACCCACCTCTTCGTCCGGGGTAAATGCGATACAGATTTTTCCGTGTGGTGTCTTTTCCCGCATCAGGTCTTCTGCTGCTGTCAGGATCTCTGCAACCCCAGCCTTGTCATCGGCTCCCAGAAGAGAAGTTCCGTCGGTTGTGATCAGCGTTCTTCCCTTATACCCTTTCAGTCTCGGAAAATCTTTTACTGCCAGAACTCTGCCGGAAGTTCCGAGCACCACATCTTCTCCGTTATAATCCTGAATGATCTGTGGTTTCACATTCTGCCCGTTAAAGTCCGGTGCGGTATCCAGATGCGCGATCAGACCAAGCGGCGTCACATCTTCCATTCCCTCCGTGGCCGGAAGATATCCGTAAACATATCCATATTCATCCATCGACACATCTGAAAGTCCCATCTCTTTCATCTCTTCTACCAGAAGATTCCCCAGGTCGAGCTGTCTTTTTGTAGTTGGAACCGTTGTGCTGTTTTCGTCGCTGGTCGTCCATACTGTAATATATTTCAGTAAGCGTTCATAAGCTTTCATCTTTTTTCTCCCTGCGTTTTCCCTTTTACTTTTAGAAAAATACAGCCCGGACTGCTTATCCGGGCTGTATCGTTGCATTGCATTTATTTATGCCTGATGGGTATATCCGAAGAAGAAATATCCCAGTGGGCAGTAGTACATACCTTCAATGCCGTCAGCCAGCATATATTTCTGTGTATAGAAGTACAGTGGAGCCAGTACGTTGTCTTCACCGATCAGTTTGTCTTCTGCCTGGTGCAGCAGATCCATACGTTCTGCGTTATCTGTTGTTGTCTTTGCCTGTTTGATCAGAGCGTCGTAATCATCGTTTGCATACTGTGCATCGTTGTTTCCGCCACCTGTCATCCACATATCCAGGAAGGAGATCGGGTCGTTGTAGTCTGCGATCCAGCCGTTACGTGCGATGGAGTAGTCTCCGTCTTTACGTGTCTGCAGGAATGCTGCCCACTCCTGGTTGTTCAGGGTTACTTTTACGCCCAGTTCTTCTTCCCACATGAACTGCAGAGCTTCTGCTACAGCTTTGTGAGCATCACTGGTGTTGTACAGGTATTCTACAACCGGGAATCCTTCACCGTTCGGATATCCTGCATCTGCCAGAAGCTGTCTTGCTTCGTCACAGTTTGCTTCATAATCCGCATCGGTCGGTTTATAGTAATCTCCGCCTACTGTACGGAAATCGTCGCCCTCTGCACCGTCGGCATCATATACACCGGACGGAACAAATCCACCGGCTTCTACCTGTCCGGACTGTATTACCTGGTTTACGATGTAAGTACGGTCGATTGCCAGAGAGAATGCTTTACGAACTCTCGGATCGTCGAAAGGTGCTTTCTGTGTCTGGAAGCATACATAGTAAGTTCCGATATAGTCTACGATCTTCATATCTCCGGAAGCGATCAGGTTAGCGATCTCTGCCTGCGGTACATCTTCGATGAAATCAAGTTCACCGGAGTTGAAACCGGACAGCATAGCGTTCTGGTCATCCATCAGTTTGAAGGTGATGGTTTCCGGTCCAAGGTTTTCTACATCATAGTAGTTTTCATTTTTCTCTACTACAATCTGAGAGTTATGTGTCCACTCTTTCAGTTTGTATGCACCATTGGAGATATAAGTTGCTGTGTCAAATGTCCACTGGTCACCTGCTTTTTCGATCATATCTTCACGTACAGGCATCATAGCCGGGAATGCACACAATTCTTCAAAGTAGTTCAGGTCGTTTACCAGAGTTACTTCAAATGTTTTGTCGTCTAATGCTTTAGCAGCCAGTTCATCAGGATCTTTTTCACCTGCCATGATCTCATTGGCATTTACCACGCCATCCAGCATGTAGTTGTAGTCTGCTGCTGTTTCCGGATTTACCAGACGTTTCCAGGAGTACTCGAAATCACCTGCTGTTACATCTTTTCCGTCAGACCATTTGATGCCATCACGCAATTTGAAAGTATAAGTTACGGTTCCGTCATCATTCTCTGTCTTTTCATAGCTTTCAGCCTGTCCGGGAACCAGTTTTCCGCTGTCAGCAGTTCCGTCAGTACCATTGGCAACTTCTCCGCTGTCTTCCCATTTCATCAGACCTTCAAACAGATGCAGGGCCATGATGCCACCGTCTACAGAACTGTTCAGCGCCGGGTCCATAGTCATAGGTTCAGAAGCCAGGTTTACAGTAATGTTGAAGTCACCGTCGCTTGCTGTGTCCTCTGTTGCGGCGTCATCTTTGGTTTCTTCCTCTGCTGCGTCATCAGCAGTGTCTTCTGTTTTAGCTGCGCTGTCGTCTTTTGCTGTAGTGTTGCTGTTTCCGCAACCTGCAAACATAGATACGGTAAATGTTGCAGCTAACAGGATGGATAAAACTTTTTTCTTCATATTATCCTCTCTCCTTTTCCTTTTATTGATAAACAGGAGCATCCACTATCAGATTTCCTGCATTATCCGGTTATTTTTCATCTACTCTTCCAGCAGATGGCATGCTACCCAGTGACCTTTTTCGTACTCCTTAAAGGTCGGTACGACCTGTTTACATTTTTCGGTCGCATACGGGCAACGGGTATGGAACCGGCATCCGCTTGGCGGATTCATCGGAGACGGAATGTCTCCTTCGAGCACGATTCGCTGTCTGCTTCTGCTTACCTGCGGGTCCGGAACCGGAACTGCGGAGAGCAGCGTCTTGGTATATGGATGCAGTGGATGACGGTTCAGTTCATAACTTTCCGCAAGTTCCACCATAGTTCCCAGATACATCACACCGATACGGTGGGAAATATGTCTTACAACGGACAGATCATGTGCGATGAACAGATAGGTCAGTCCCATCTCATGCTGCATGTCTTCGAGCATGTTGACTACCTGTGACTGGATAGAAACATCCAGTGCGGAGATCGGTTCGTCACAGACGATGAATTCCGGATTAACTGCCAGCGCACGGGCAATACCGACACGCTGCTGCTGTCCACCTGAGAACTCGTGCGGATACCGGTTTGCATGCTCTGTGTTCAGTCCCACATGACCAAGCAGTTCCTTGATTCGGTCTGTTCTGTCCTGTTTACTCTTATATAATTTGTGAATATCCAATGCTTCACCGATGATCTCACCAACTGTCATACGTGGATCCAGGCTGGCTGACGGATCCTGGAAGATAATCTGCATCTTCCGGCGGTAAGGAAGCATATTCACCTGTTTTGCTTTTGGAACTTTCACCTGGCGCAGAATACCATTTTCATCTTTCTGCCACGGGTCTTTTCCTTCAAAAATAGTTTTGCCGTCATAGATAATCTTTCCGGAAGTCGGATTATACAGCTGTAATACCGTGCGTCCGAAAGTCGTCTTACCACAACCGGACTCTCCTACCAGACCAAGGGTTTCTCCTCTTTTAATCTCAATGGAGATATCTTCCACAGCCTGTACACCCGGTCCCTTCACACCTTTGATCGGGAAATATTTTTTCAGGTGTTCAACCTGAACGAGGGTATCATTTTTCTCACTCATGGCTGCCTGCCTCCGTTTTTTCATTATTTTTCTCTGCTGCTTTCTGTGCTTTCATCTGTTCCTGTACGCACAGCCAGCATGCGGCACGATGATTATCCCCAAGTTCCACATACGGCGGCATCTTCTGCAGACAGATCTTCATGGCACTTTCACAACGTGGTGCAAACGGACATCCCTCCGGCGTATTTAGCATATCGACCGGTGTTCCTTCGATTGGGATCAGACGTTCGTAACTTTCCGCGTCCACACGCGGCATGGAACGAAGAAGTCCTCTGGTATACGGATGACCCGGTGCATAGAAGATATCATCTACCGGACCCTGCTCCACCATCTTACCTGCATACATAACCGATACCTTGTCACAGATTTCAGCCACAACACCCAGGTTATGTGTGATGAAAATAATACCCATCTGATTGGTCTTCTGAAGTTTCTTCATCAGTTCCAGAATCTGTGCCTGAATGGTTACGTCAAGGGCAGTTGTCGGTTCATCTGCGATCAGAAGTTTCGGATGACAGATCAGACCCATAGCGATCATGACACGCTGACGCATACCACCGGAAAGTTCGTGAGGATACTGTTTCATACGTTTTTCCACGTTATTGATTCCTACTTCCTCAAGCATCTCCATCGCACGTTTCTGTGCTTCTTCTTTACTGATATTTTTATCATGGGCTTTCAGTGCCTCCACCAGCTGATTACCGATGGTGTATACCGGATTCAGACAGGTCATCGGGTTCTGGAAGATCATGGCTACTTCATTTCCACGGAAGTTTACCATCTCCGCCGGTGTCTTCGCCAGGACATCCTGACCCTCGAAGGTGATAGAACCACCGATTACTTTTCCTGGATTCTGTAACAGGCCGATGATCGAATATGCTTCCACACTCTTTCCGGATCCGGACTCTCCTACAACACCCATAACTTCATTATAATTCACATCGTAACTGATGCCGTTTACTGCTTTTACTTCTCCTGCCGGAGTGAAGAAAGAGACCTGGAGATCTCTGACTTCCAACAGCTTGTCAGCTTTTTTATTCTGTTCCATTGTGTCTCTCCCTTTCTTATTTTTTCAGCTTCGGATCTAATGCATCACGAAGACCGTCACCAAACAGATTCAGGGACAGGATCATAACACTCAGGATCACTGCCGGGATGAACAGTCGGTACGGATAGGTTTTCAGTCCGCTCAGTGCTTCGGAACACATGGATCCCAGACTGGTCAGCGGTGCAGATACACCCACACCCAGAAAAGATAAGAAAGATTCCAGGAAGATTGCTGACGGAATCTGCAGGAATGTTGTGGTAACAATCTGTCCGATACAGTTCGGAAGCAGATGCTTACCGATGATACGTCCGCCCTTTGCACCCAGTGCTCTCGCAGCGGTTACATATTCCTGCTGTTTTAACTGCAGGATCTGTCCACGGATGATACGGCTCATGGTTACCCAGTACAGAAGACCAAAAGCGATAAACATGGAGATCAGGTTCGGTCCAAGGAGTGTTACCAGTTTCTGGAACACGCCGTCTCCGGAGTTCTGGAACTGTTCCAGTGCCGGTTTTAAGGTTGCGGATAACAGCAGGATGATCAGCATCTCCGGGATGGAGTAGATAATCTCTACGATTCGCTGCATCACGTTGTCCACCATACCACCGCAGTAACCGGATATGGAACCGTACAGTGCACCGATGATCAGTACCAAAATCGCCGCACAGATACCTACGATGATGGATACACGGGAACCAACCATAACGCGGACCATGATATCACGGCCCTGATCATCCGTACCGAACACATGTGGGAATACCTTTTCCCCTGCTGCCTTGCGCTCCAGTTCTTTGTTGGAGTATCCGAATATACTGTGTTTGATACCCAGTACTTTGGCAGCTTCTTCTTCTGTCACTGCCTCTTCGTCAGCAGACTGCTGAGATACGGTTGCTTTCGCACGGATCTTTGCTTCATCTACACGGCTTAAAGTCTCCCCTTTGGCTTCTGCTTCCTGCCGTGCCTGTTCTACCGCTTCGTCCGGTGTCAGGTTTCCTGCACCGTTATGTTCTTCCATGTAAGCATTGATCTTATCCTGATCCTCCAGGCTGTAGTGCCATGGATGTAAAGATTCGGAACCACGGATCTGCTGTTTGTAAGTATAAGGAACGACAGACGGTCCCACGAAAGCAAAAACAGAAAGCAGGATGATGATCACCATTGCCACCATCGCAACTGTGTTTTTACGAAGACGTCTCCATGCATCCTTCCAGTAAGATACGCTTCTGCGATCCTGAATAAAGTTTTCTTTTTCCTCTGATGTTGCCGGATCAAATGCATCTGCCGGCAGATCGTTCCACTGCAGAATATCCTCGATATTTGGCTGAAGTGAGCCCGGTTTGTTAAATCTTTTCTTATCGGACATAACCTTAATTTCCTCCCTTCACCAGATTAATTCGCGGATCTACCAGTTTGTAACACAGGTCTACCACCAGGTTCATGACGATGATAAATGCTGCCAGGAAAATGGTAGTTCCCATGATCAGCGGATAATCTCGGTTCTGGATCGCCTGTACAAAATAACGTCCCAGTCCCGGAATAGAAAATACAGTCTCTACGACAAGACCACCACACAGGGTAAATGCGATCTGCGGTCCCAGGTAAGTAATAACCGGAATCAACGCATTACGAAGTGCATGTTTGAAAATGATCTTGCTGTTTTTCAGTCCCTTTGCTCTGGCTGTCTTGATGTATTCCTGATTAATAGAATCCAACATGGCAGTTCTTGTCTGTCTGGACAGATAACACATCGGATAGAAGCCTAACGCTGCACAGGGCAGTACATAACTTGCCGGTGTTCCGTCAAAAAGTGCCGGAAATACTTTCACTCCTTCGATACCGCCACAGAGTGTATGTAACAGTAAGGTTGCCACTACAAATCCCGGCATGGAGATACCGATGGTACACAACACACGCAGAAAGCTGTCCACCCAGGTTCCTCTCTTAAAAGCTGCGAGACATCCCAGCGGAACACCCACGATCACCGCCCACAGCAGAGCAAGGCTGCCGACTTTTGCGGAAACCGGAAACATCTCTTTGATGATTTCGATAACCGGACGGTTTTTCTGCATCTTAATGGAAGTGCCGAAATCTCCCTGTGCAAGGTTTTTCAGATATTTACCAAGCTGAATATACTTTGGCTGATCCAGTCCGTATTTTGCATTCAGTGCCTGGATGGTTGCCTCGGATGGCGTCTTTTCTGATAACCACGGATTACCGGGAATTGCATTCATCAGAAAGAAAGTAATACAGGCAACAAGCAACAGCGTAACAAATGCCATACAGACTCTTCGAACTGTGTATTTTGTCATTTTCTACACCTTTCCTCTCTTTTTCATCTCTCCTGTCGATTGTGGATTGTCGACAATATACGATATTATAGCCACTTTAACGTGGTAATGTCAAGAAAAATGGACGAATTTGTTTTTATTTTTCGCACACATGTGCGCATATCACGGACACTCTTTAAAAATTGTCCCCAGAAGAGGGATTTCCTTTTTTTGTTCTTTTTTATTGTTCAATTCTATAACTGCTATTTTATGCCTGTTCTTTTCTCTTTATAACTTTATTTTCCGGTTGACCTTTTTTCATTCGCTGTTTACAATGAAGTTACTTATTATCTATTTCAGGAGGAACATCACATGAATTCTCATATGGATTTTATCAAAGAACAGCTGTATGCACTGACTGGTATTCCAAGCCCTTCCGGCTTCACAAAGAAAGTGACCGATTATCTTTTATCTGAACTGACTGCTCTCGGATTCGCTCCGGAACGTTCCAGAAAAGGAAATGTTTTTGTCACTCTGGGAGGCTCCGGCTCTCCGCTTGTACTGGCTGCCCATGTAGATACCCTGGGTGCTATGGTGCGCTCCATCAAAGAGAACGGACGCCTTCGCCCGACAACCCTTGGCGGTCATCAGTGGTCCACCGCAGATGGGGAGAATTGTACGATTCACACCCGTGACGGCAGAGTCTATACCGGCGTTGTACTGAACACCGAACCTTCCTCCCATGTGGCAGATCAGAAAGTAGAACAGACGGAAGATCATATGGAGATTCTGCTGGATGAAAATGTAGGTTCCAGAGAAGACACCCTTGCTCTGGGGATACAGACCGGAGATATCATCGCCATGGATCCGCGCACTATAGTTACAGAAAGTGGTTATATCAAAAGCCGGTTCCTCGACGATAAGCTCTCCGCAGCAATCCTGCTTGGACTGGCACACGCCGTCAGGAAAGACGAACTGGAACTGAATCGAAAAGTTTCTTTATTATTTACCGTTTACGAAGAAGTGGGACACGGTGGAAGTTTCGTAGTGGAAGATACCGAGGAAATGATCTCCGTTGATATGGGTTGTGTCGGTGCTGATCTTGCCTGTACCGAACGAATGGTATCTATCTGTGCCAAAGATTCCGGAGGACCTTACAATTATGATCTGGTAACTGCTCTTTCTGCGGTTGCAAAAGAACAGCACCTCGGTTATGCCATTGACGTCTATCCGCATTACGGATCTGATGTGGAGGCAACTCTCCGTGCCGGTTATGATATCCGCCACGGCCTGATCGGTCCGGGTGTCTATGCGTCTCATAACTATGAACGTTCTCATATGGATGGCGTGCGGAATACGTTTGAACTGCTGAAGACATATGTAACACAGTAATTGCAGGAATCTATATTCATATAACGGTTTTTCAGACTCCGTGCAGGCACGGACTTTGACTCGTTGCCCGCGTAAATCAAAATCGGTTCACTGAACCAGTTATTGATATGTAATGCAATAAAAAAGCGCGATCACAGTTTTTTCAACTGTATCGCGCCTTTGCTTGTACCCTATATTAGCACACTTCCCTGTTCTGTCTATCGTTATCGTGCACATGGTTTTTGTGCACCGTTCACATTGACTGTTATGCACAGCTCACATACCGTACTTTTCATGCCAATCCACAATCCGGCCGCTTCTCGTTACTCCAGCAGATTTCGCAGATTCCGGATCAGATATGCCAGCTCCCACTGCGTCCGGTTTCTCGTCTCACCGAGATTCTTTCCGGTAATTTCACTGATCTTTTTCAGATGGTAGGTGACAGTGTTCCGGTGAAGGAAGCATTTTGCTGCCACTTCCTGAATATTGCCGTTTTCTTCGAGGTGGATTTTCAGAATCTTCAGGTACTCACTTCCTGTCTCCTGATCGATCTGTTCCAGTTTCTTGTACTGCATATCAACAATTGATCCAGTGAACCAATTTTGATTATTCTTCTGTTACTTCCTATTCTGTCACATTTTCCCCGGCATGCTCTGCCTGTGCTGCTTCTTTCTTTTTCAGTTCTTCCTTCTTCAACTCGCCCATTTTATCATAATTTTCCAGGAAATAATGACGTTCTCCATACTGTTTGTAGCCAACAACCGTATCCAGATTGACATTTTCCACGCTCTTGAAAATATTGCTCTCGATAAACGGATTGGTCTTTTTCAATGTCTGGATCAGCTGTTTGATCTCCATACGTTTGGACTTGGTCTCTTCGTTGTTACAGGTGGTGCAGGTGTCAGTAAATTTACATGCACACTGGATAAAATGCAGGTCATTATAGTCTCTCCATGCCTTGATGCTGTCCTCCCGGATCAGATACATCGGGCGGATCAGCTCCATCCCGCCGAAATTGGTGCTGTGCAGCTTCGGCATCATGGTCTGTACCTGAGCCCCATACAACATACCCATCAGGATCGTCTCGATCACGTCGTCATAATGGTGACCGAGGGCAATCTTATTACAGCCAAGTTCCTGGGCATAGTGATACAGATGTCCCCTTCTCATTCTCGCGCACAGATAGCACGGGGACTGATCCACATGAAAAACAGCCTCGAAAATATCGGACTCGTAGATCGTGATCGGCACATTCAGTTTTCTTGCATTTTCTTCGATCACTTTCCGGTTCTCCGGGCTGTATCCCGGATCCATCACCAGAAATTTTACATCAAAAGAAAACTTGTTGTGCAGTTTCAGCTCCTGAAACAGTTTTGCCATCAGCATGGAATCTTTTCCACCGGAGATACAGACTGCAATACAGTCTCCTTCTTTAACCAGTTCATACTGATTGATGGCTTTTGTAAATTTGCACCAGATGGATTTGCGGAACTTTTTACGGATGCTTTTTTCCACATCGGCACTAATGTCTTTTTCCTGATCTTCCCGCATCAGATCCATCAGCCAGGCGATATAACCGCCTTTTAAGCTGACGGCATCCAGACCCTTTTCCCTTAGTTCCGGAACCACTTCCTGACTGTATTTTCCTCTGCTGCAGCAGATCACCAGTTTTTTGCTTTTATCCACCAGCGGGTTCTCCGCAATCTCTTCCACTTTCAGCGCAACCGCTCCCGGAATCGCACCGTGAGCAATCTCATTATCATCACGGATATCAATGATCTGATAGCTGTTTTTGTCCAGTTGTTTTACTTCCTGTATTGTCATTTCCATTCTTTTTTCTCCCTGTCCTCTTCATGACTTTCCTTATATATAGAACAAAGAATGTGCCTTTGCACATTCTCGCGCCTGGGGCGGTCGCTTGCGACATCTACCTTATACGCCGTAGTGCGCATCCTCGCGGAGCTTTTCTTACTTTACAGGAAAGCAATTTCCTGTAAAGTAAGAAAAAGATTCCGGGAACTGAAAGTCCCGAAATCTTTTTTTCTCATTTGAAACCCACAATTCTGTGGATTATAGTAGCATGTGATTTCCTACATTGTCAATAGGTTGAGCATCAGCCCTTGATACCGGACTGAGCAACACCTTCGATGAACTGTTTCTGGAAGATGAAGAACATCACTACCAGCGGCAGTACGGCGAGAACCGCACCGGCCATCTGCATCGGATACTCTGTGGTGTACTGTCCCTGTAAGGTAGACAGTGCAGGTCCCAGTGTCATCTTATTCATAGAAGTGTTGACGATCAGAGGCCACATAAAGTCATTCCATGCAAACTTGATGGTAAAGATGGACATTGCCACGATACCCGGTTTGATCAGCGGCAGCATGATCTGTGCGAAGATACGGAAACGTCCGCATCCGTCCACAATGGCTGCTTCTTCCAGTTCTTTCGGCAGAGACATGAAGAACTGTCTCAGTAGGAAAGTACCGAACGCGCTGAACAGGTTTGGCAGAAACAGTGCCGGGATCGTATCCAGCAGTCCCAGTTTCTGAACGATCTGATACTGTGGCAGAAGGAAGATCTGTCCAGGTACCATCAGTACAGATAACACCAGAATAAAGATTGCATTCTTGAACGGGAATTCGATACGTCCGAACGCATAACCAGCCATGGAGCAGAATACAATCTGTACCAGTGTGGTAACCACGGTGGTAATGATCGTATTCATATAAACAGTTGCAAACGGAATTGCAGAAGTTACAATGGTATGATATGCCGTTGTAACGAATTTTTCCGGGAAAATTGTCGGCGGAATCTTCATCGCCTCACCGGATGTTTTAAATGATGTCAGGATCATCCATGCAAATGGAAATACAACCACGATCACTCCGACCAGGAGGATCAGATGGACGATCAGGTGATTTAGCTTAAATTTACCTTTCATGTTCTCACTCCTCCTTAGTCGTAGTTCACCCATTTCTTCTGTCCGATCATCTGGATCACGGTCACGATCATAATCGCTGCGAAGATCAGAATAGAAATAGCTGCTGCATATCCTTTATAGCCATAGTCGAACGCTGTCCGGTAAAACAGTGCCACAACGGTCTGTGTTGCCTCGAATGCCGGACTTGCTTTGCCGATCATCATGTAAACAGTATCAAAAACCTGGAAACCACTGATGATGGATGTAATCATAACGAAGAAGACTGTCGGTGTCAGCATCGGTACCGTAATTTTGAAAAACTGAGTAATTTCGCTTGCACCGTCGATAGCGGCTGCTTCGTAATACACACTGTTGATTCCCTGCATACCTGCCAGTAAGATAATCATGTTATAACCAACCGTCATCCAGAGACCTACGATCATAATCATAAACAATGCTGTCTTGGAATCAGTCAGCCAGTTATGACCGGTTCCTCCCATGGCTTTGATAGCGCTGTTCAGGATACCCATCTGTTCATTGTAGATCCATTTCCAGACCATGGCCACAGCTGCAGACATGGTAACCGAAGGAAGGAAATACAGGGTACGGTAAATGGATTTTCCTTTGATCTTTGCATTCAGTAAAGCCGCAAGGAAAGTGGATAACGCCAGCCCTACCGGTACGGTTACGATAACGTATTTCAGGGTATTGCCGAAGGTTCTCCATACTTCTTTGTCACCGATCATTTCTTTGTAGTTCGCAAGACCTACAAAAGTAGACATATTAAATTTGTTTACATCATTAAAACTGAACCAGACATTCTGGATAAACGGCCAGATATAAAACACCAGCAGACCCAGGGTAACGGGTGCAATCAGGATATATGCGGCAATCCAGTCTTTTTTCTCTCTTTTCGACGCTTTTTTCTTCGGCGTCTTTACTTTTGCTTTCACGTCAGCCATTCTTTCACCTACTTTATTACTTTGCTAACAGAGCGTCTGCTTCTTCTTTCAGGCCGGAGCAGGCATCTGCCAGTGACATTTCGCCCGTATAAGCTTTTGTTAACCAGGTAGATTCCATATCATACAGTTCTGCTGCTTTGCCGCATACCGGCAGTGGATAAGCTTCAGCGGAGTGGTTTGTATATGCTGCCAGGTTGTACTGCTCATTTGCTTTTGCAAAATACTGCTGTGCATCTTCTCTTGCGGAGATTACTACACCAGTTTCGCCCTGGATCTTCTGAGCTTCAGAGCTTCCCATCCAGATTGCAAATTTCTCAGCTTCTTCTTTCTGTTTGGATCCTTCATATACTGCGAATCCCAGACCGTTGATACAGTTGTCTTCTACACCATTGAAGGTAGGAACTTCTACACAGTCGATTTTGTCTTTGATGGTATCGTTGGAAGCGTATTCCGGAACCATGTAAGAACCAGCCAGTGTCATAGCGATCTGCTCGCCTTCGAACATGGCATCGGAACCTGTCTCAGACAGAGTAGAGGCACTTGGTGACAGACCGGCATCGATCATGTCGATCCAGCACTGGATACCTTCCTGTGTTTTTGCATCACCGTATCCTGTTTCGGTAGCGTCATCGTTCAGGATCCAGCCGCCGTTTGCGTATACAGTCTGATAATACCATGTCTGGAAGTCAACCGGGCAGGCGAACGGATATACACCATCCGGCAGTTTGTCTTTCAGTTCAGTTGCCAGAGCAACCAGATCATCGTATGTCATATCATCGGTCGGATATTCCACACCAGCTTGATCGAACAGGTCTTTGTTGTACCACAGAGCGTTGGTATCGAAGTCTTTCGGTACTGCGTAGTTTTTACCGTCACGAACATAGTTGTTTACCAGAGTCTCAGCGAAGTTATCTTTGATGTCGGAAGATGCGATTGCATCAGACAGATCATCCAGGATACCACCTTCCACGTAAGAATCCAGATGCAGAACATTCAGCCAGAATACGTCAGGAGCTGTTCCGCCGCCTGCAGATGCTTCCAGTTTTGTCCAGTATTCTCCACCTTTGTATGGTGTCAGCTGGATGCTGATGGATACGTTATCATTTTCTGCTTCATATGCATCGATCATTTTCTGCATGGCATCTCTCTGATTTTCATCCCAGATACCCAGTGTCAGTTCTACTTTGTCACCGGATTTGGAACTTCCCTTGCTGTCGCTGCTGGAAGAATCACTGCTGCTTCCGCATCCGGCCATCATACCTGCTACCATGACAGCAGACATACCCAGTGCTGCAATTTTTTTCATATTTTTCATGACTTTTCTCTCCTTTTCCCTTTGTTGGAATATTCATTGTCGGGTTACTCTATTATGAAAATGAGTAACTGTTCCGTGCTTACGTTGTACTAGCCAAAAGGGTTACCCACTTACATACGTATTTGTTTTAACTATTTATTCTGCATCATTATAACATCTTTTTTTGAAAATGCCATAATTTTCTCAGCCTGATACGGGAAAAGCGGGTATGCACAGCCTTCCTGTACACATGCCCGCTTTGGCTCCCTCTCGTTGTCTTTTCGTATTGAATCGTTTTATTTATGGAAGATCTGGTACATTTGTTTTCTGAAATCCACCCGTACACCGGTTCCGTCGGAGAACGTTGTCTCCTGTACCATATAATCTCCATTTACCATCTCATGATGCAGCATCTCGCATTTTGCCACCTGTTTATGTAATTCTGTCACTGCCTTGCTACGTTCGATTTCTTCTTTTCGACTCAGTGTTACGTTATCGTCAAAAGCTCCGTCGATATTCGGATAAGCCGCGTCACGGATCAGATAGGGTGCGCCGCCATTTAACAGAGCGTACAGCATGTAATCTTCCGCTTCACTTACTTTATCCATCATCCATGGCTGAATCACACAGTCATGATATACCAGATTATATAACGGTACCGGAACTCCTTCTTTCGGTGTTCCCGGTTTTTTCATCATAAAATCATACGGTGCGTAATGACAGAAAACCAGACTCGGGACTGCCCAGTCGCTTACTTCTTCCGAACTTGGCAGGATACCCTGGGAGAGCAGATACTCAAAGCATCTTCCTCTGAATTCATAACATTCTCTACGTGTCATGCGATGTTCTGGATTGTCACATTCATCTCCTTCGTTACAGGTGAATACATCCAGATAAGCACCATCCAGCCGGATTCCGTGTTTTTTGATCTCGGTAAAATTGCGCTTCACATAATACGGTGCCTGTGTTGCACACAGATATGACTGTGGACCCCCCGCCCATCTCTGATGCTCCGGAATACTTCCATCCGGTAATCTGCAGGCATAATTTTCATCAAAACTTGGAGCAGCTTTATAAAAATCTCTATACTGATCATGGATACCAAACATATAACCACATTCGTGCATGGTATCTGCCAGTTCTTTCATATCTTCCCAGCCACCGGCCTCTTTACACGCCGGCAGGTAATCAGGATGCTGGTTGTCATATCCCGGCTGTGCCCAGCCATCCAGATGGAGATACAGCTTTTCCACTCCCTGCTCATGAAGTTCTCTGATTTCTTTTGTACGTTGTGCAAAAGTTGTCAGATGATTGTTCTTTTCCGGATTCTCCGGATCAAAGAAATCGGAGTTGTGCTGCACCTGGGTTTTGATTCCCTTGTGAACGAAAGCACATCCGATCAGATCGTTGACGGATGGATTTCTTGCCGCTTTTTCTTCCAGCGTTCTTAATCTTCCCTGTTCGTTTACATAAGACCGATATTCCTTACACAGATCATTGTAATCACAGTCATCCAGGAAAGTATATCGCATCACTCTGCGATAATCCATCTTTCCGAGACTCGGTTCAAAGTATACACCGACATGAGTGTACGGACCGCCTGCCGGATGCTCGGCATAGTATCCTGCGTTCCACGGTGTGGTGCAGATTGCGATGTAACCCTGTCTGTCTTTTACCTGACCGAACCATGGCATGTATCCGCCGGCAGTCTCGAAAAATCCGGCAAATGGAATCGCGGATAACGGTGTCTCCCAGTCATTCGGAATCAGAATACCCTGCTGATGTGTCAGCAGCGTATACCAGCTGTCTTTCTTTTCTTCAAAAGCCATCTGACCCGGCCAGAGTACTTTTTCAACCTGAAGCCCTTCTTCTTTTAACGGAACCCATTCGAAATATACCTGTTCTGTGGTATCTTCCATCCAGATCAGTGTCTCAAAAGCATACGGATAAGTCACGCCGTCTTTTTCAAATCCCTCAAAACAGCTTCGGATTCCGATGCCGACACCCATAGTATAGGTTTCATGGGTGATGGTTACTGCATCTAGAAAAGAAAAGCTTCCTTCTTTACAGATCAGTTTCGGCTGAAAGCCATCCGCCCATTCCCAGCGGGTCTGATCCTTTTCTACTGTCACCGCCAGAGTCTCCTGACAGAAACAGACTTTCGTATTTCCTCTTTCAATTATCATCATAGGTGTTTGCCTCTTTATTTTTTCCTTTGTCAACTGTTCGTCCTTGTCCCTCAGACAGTTGTTTTTGTTTTATTCATTATAACCAGTTTTTTCGTTTTTGAGTTGTCTTATTGTGTACTCTTATTGTCTGATTGCGTATGCTTTTTAGCGTTTTACCATAATAAAGCGCTTATTTTGCACGAAATCAGGCCGATCCTTTTGTTGTGGATTACCCTGTTCTCTGGTAAAATAGGGATATTCGGAGGGATGTGTTCACTTATGACTTATATTGAAACAAAGCTGAAACGCGAGATTGTGATTGATTCGATCATCACGATTCATTATTTTGAATATATGCGGGATTTTGTATTCCGTGGGGAATCCCATGATTTCTGGGAATTTATGTATGTTGATAAAGGCAGTGTGATCGTTCAGGGCGGAGAACATCAGTTTACACTTCACGCCGGAGATATTATTTTTCATGAACCAAATGAGTTTCATGCGATCCGCTCAGTCGGAAATTCTTCACCAAATCTTGTTGCTGTCTCTTTTGTCAGTCATTCTCCGGCAATGGGTGAATTCCGTGGAAAAAAGATGACATTAAATATGGAGGAACGGACGTTGGTTTCCCACATTCTCGACACCGCCCGGAAAGTATTATCCACACCGATGAATATTCCTTCCGTGGAACAGGTCAAGCTTCGGGCGGATACACCGATTGGTTCCCAGCAGATGATTCTGCTGTATCTGGAGCTTTTTCTTGTCACAGTACTTCAAAATGATGCAAAGCCTGATGTTTTTCCGCGCCGGCGGATCACGGGGACGTTCGTGAGTCCGGTAGAACTTTCGGGAACACGGGAGAAGCGCTTACAAGAAATCACAGAGTTTATGGAGTTTCATATCTGCGAACAGCTTTCGCTGGATCAGCTGTGTGAGCATTTTTCGCTGAGCCGTTCTTCGATTCAGAAACTATTTCAGAAGGAGAAGGGATGTGGTCCGATGGAATATTTTAACGGACTGAAGATTCAGCGGGCAAAGGATATGATCCGGGACGGACGGAAAAATCTGACGGAGATCGCAGGGTTTTTGTCTTATAGTTCGCTGCCTTATTTTTCGAAGCAGTTTAAGAAGGCTACGGGGATGGCGCCGATGGAGTATGCTTCTTCGGTGAAGGGAATTACGCAGGCGTTGAAGGGGGAAAATTCTTGAGGTTTCTTATTTTTATTGGCTACGCGGACGCCGAAAAACCGGGGCGGGAGTGCGGGATCAGACGGGGAACGTGGGCAGGGCAACTTTGAGCTAGCCGCTAACTTCGGCTATATTCACGAGGGTCAGCTGACCCTCGCGAAAGCCTGCGTAAGCGCCGGATCTCAAAGCTTGCCCTAAACGCCCACAAAGTGTTCCCCTTTCTGATCCCGCACTCCCGCCCCGGTTTTTCAACTGGTGGTTGATGCCACTGGGGACAGAGTTTTTGGGTTTTTATTTTTTATGGGTTTTTATTCAATATGCACATTCATCTTCGTTCACTGCTCATGATGCGGTGATCGCATTCGGATAGATCCGCTGCATCCTGGCATCGTCGTAGTGTTCGTCGAGCCACTCTTCCAGTGTATTTTCCGTGGCTGTGCCTTTTCCTCTTGCATCGTAGCGGATCAGTGCCATGCAGGACATCACGATGTTGCAGCACATGAAGAGGATCAGTGCCCAGGTGATGATTTTTCCCGGTTTCATCGGAATCTTTTCGATCCAGTCGGACAAACGCGGATACAGGAGTTTGAACCAGACCACCGCAGCGATGCCCCAGAAAAAGCAGTATAACAGATTGATCCTGCCGCCCAGGTTGAACGGGATCTCGCTGTAATCCCAGAATACTTTACCGAATACCAGTTCCGTAAAGACACTGCACAGATACTCATAAGCGCCACCGAGAAAGGTTCCCATACCGAAAAGGAAGGAATCGGAACGGTCTTTGTATTTGTATAGCAGGGCAGTGACCAACGCGATTGCCAGTCCCCACACGATGCTGAACGGTCCCCAGACTACACTGCTGCGGCTCATCCAGACACCGGCAGTGACCCTGCAGAAAACGGTTTCTGTCAGATCTCCCAGAAAGGCGCCGCAGAAAAATAAAAGAACAATTTTATAAAAACTGCATCCGGCGGCAAATACCGTGGAGGCTGCTTTCGCTTCCTCTTTCTCTTCGATTTTTGTCTCCACTGCTTTCGGGTATGCCTTTCGGATTCGTCGTGCAATGACCGTTCCGATCCAGTTTTGCAATCGTAACGTGACTTTGCGGATCCGGTTATCTGCCTCCTCCCACTGGCGGATATTTTTTCCGTAGCCGCGAAGCAGAATATACGAAGCCAGAATATCTACCACCAGGACACCAGCCAGTACCAGAAGCAAAATTTTTACCAGCAATAACGGCAACAGTGCCATCAACCGAAACAGCAGGCCATTTCCCCAGGTCACCATCACGAATCCCAGCACGCCCCAGAACGCCGAAGCGCTCAGGCAGATATAGCCGTCCAGATTCCATTTCCTGCCGGAATAGTCCCACCATCGCTGGTGAAATAATCGCTCGATCAGATGACCGCCGATCCATTCCACCACAGTCGCGTAGATTGCGGAAAATAAAAACAGCCAAATACCGCGCAGTTCTCCGAGTCCCACGGTCAGAAGTACCGTAGTGATACCATACATCACGCAGAACGGTCCGGTCACCAGACCACGGTTTACGAATTTTTTCTGTTTAATATCTGCCGCTGCGGTCTCCAGCATCCAGCCAAGAAAGGACGCCGCAAAGAATAACAACAGCAGTTCATACCACGCCAAATGTTCCATTGTTTCTCCTTTATGTTCTCTGATATTTTGTTTCTCTGATAAATAATAACTATATCTGGTTTCCCTGCATCTGCCTACCTTTTTCTGAAAGATTTTATAAATTTTTTTTAAATCCATTGACAAATCCTTCATTTTCCCATAGAATACGACTGTCTTAAACGACATCCAAAACCCATGTGGATTTTTCTGGATATATCCTGGTTCCAGGCTACATCTATTTTTCGCCACATAACCTTTCTGCTTCGGCAGTTACGGTTATGTGGCTTTTTTTGTGATACAAGGTCAAAAGGTCGGAACAATCCGGTATCAAGATTTCAAATTCAAGGAGGATATATTTTATGGAACAAACTTACATGAAAGAAAAACCGATCCTGCCATTGCTTTTATCCATGGCGCTTCCCATGGTGCTCTCGATGATGGTGAACTCTCTGTATAACATTATCGACAGTTATTTCGTGGCAAAGATCAATGAAAATGCGATGACTGCGCTCTCTCTGGTCTTCCCGGTTCAAAATCTGATCACTGCCGTTGGTGTCGGCTTTGGTATCGGTATCAATGCGACAATTGCTTATTTTCTTGGCGCACAGAAACAGGAAAAAGCGGATAGCAGTGCCACGCTCGGCGTTGCCTGTTCGTTTCTCCACGGCGTGCTTTTGACCATCGGAACGATTGCCATTATGCCAACGTTTCTTTCCATGTTTACAAAAGATCAGGAAGTGCTCTCCATGGGAATTACCTACTCCCGGATCACATTTGGTTTCTCCATGATTATTTCTCTGGGAATTGCTTATGAAAAGATTTTCCAGTCTGTAGGACGGATGAAGACCACGATGTTCTGTATGATGAGCGGCTGTATCCTGAACATTATCCTGGATCCGATCATGATCTTCGGACTCGGACCTGTTCCGCGGATGGGCATCCGGGGTGCTGCGTGGGCTACCGGTCTTGGACAGCTGCTTACTCTTGCAGCGTATCTGTTTTTCGCATGGATCCGTCCGCTGCCGGTAAAAATTTCTCTGAAAAACCTGAAATTCGACCGGGCACTTTTAAAGAAAATCTACGCCGTCGGAATTCCGGCTACACTGAATATGGCACTGTCTTCCCTGCTGATTTCTTCCCTGAACGCGATCCTCGCTGCATACGGACAGATGTATGTGATGATCCTCGGCGTGTATTATAAATTGCAGACCTTCCTGTATCTTCCGGCAAACGGAATCATCCAGGGAATGCGTCCGCTGATCGGATACAATTACGGTGCCGGCGAGCAGAGACGGGTACACAAACTTTACTCCTACACACTGTATCTGTCTGCCGGAATCATGCTTGCGGGAACTTTGCTCTGCATGATCATCCCGGGTACTTTGCTTGGACTCTTTACCACCACCCCGCAGACGATCGCAGCCGGAAGCACGGCACTTCGTATCATCAGTCTGGGATTTATCGTATCTTCGGTATCCATCACTTCCTGCGGGGCACTCGAAGGTCTGGGAAAAGGCGTACCGTCTCTGATGATTTCGCTCTGCCGTTATACGATCCTGATCCTTCCGCTGGCATTTCTTCTGAGCCGCATCGTTGGACCGACCGGCGTCTGGCATGCGTTCTGGATCTGTGAGGCAATCACTGCTGTGATCTCGTACACGATCTACCGGAAAGCCAGTGTCTGATTGGTCTGAACAATAAACTAAAAACTCCACAATAGAAAACAGGGCCTTGCCCTAACAATAATAGAAAGAACCCCGGCATCGGAAAATTTCTCCGTTGTCGGGGTTCTTTCTGTCTTTCTCATTTTTCTTCTATATTAATACGCATACTATATACTTATAATGTCTCGTTCATACTTCCGGTACGATATCCCATCAGATCCAGCGTTACATAAGTAAATCCGTACGCTTTCAGTGTTTTTGCAATTTTTTCCCGGTTTTCCTCTTCCATCAGTTTTCCAAACTCGGAAGGATCAATCTCGATTCGCGCCATCCTACCATGGATGCGGACGCGTACCTGATGAAATCCCATGTCCAAAAGCAGCTGTTCTGCCTTATCTACCATGCCAAGTTTTTCTTCTGTGATCGTCTCTCCGTATACAAAGCGGGAAGACAGGCAGGCGAAAGACTGTTTCTCCCAAGTCGGCAGATGCAAGTAATGGGACAGTGCACGAATGTCTGCTTTTGTCAGATCACAGTGACGTAACGGACTTTTGATTCCAAGCTCGGCGACTGCCTGCAGTCCCGGACGGTAATCTCCGTTATCATCCAGATTGGAACCTTCCACGATGGCTTTCATACCATTATCCGCGGCGATTTTCTGAATCTTTTCAAACAGTTCTTTTTTACACAGATAGCAGCGGTTCTTCGGATTCTGAGCAAATCCTTCGATACTCAGTTCCTCAGATTCGCAGATCACATGTTTGATTCCTTCTTTTTCACAGAATGCAATCGCTTCTTTTAACTCTCTTTTTGGGAAAGAGCAGGACTGGGCAGTCACTGCCATCACCTTATCACCCAGCGTGTCTTTTGCCACCTTTAATAAAAATGTGGAATCTACACCACTGGAAAATGCTACTGCAACAGATTCCAGGCTTCTCAAATAATCCTGCAGTTTTTTCAGTTTTTCCATCTGTTCTCTTGTAATCATTTCTTCCATATGCTGTCTTTCCTTTCTGATTACTCTCTGGTTGATTTCAGCTTTATTTCTGTTTTTTCACGGTTGTCAGATCTTTCACGACTTCTCCTGCAATGATCAATCCTGCTACCGATGGCACATATGCCACACTGCCCGGAATGTCTCGTCGTTCCGTACATTTGTGTGCGGCTCCCGGCGGGCAGATGCAGTTTGTTCTGCAACTGATGGACATATCCTCAATCGGACGTTTCGGCAGTTCTTCCGAGTAAACAACCTTTAATTTTCTGACTCTTCTCTTCTTCAGTTCCCGGCGCATAACCTTGGCCAACGGGCATACCTTGGTTTTATAAATGTCAGCCACCTTGAACTGGCTGGCATCCAGCTTATTGCCGGCTCCCATGCTGCTCATAATCGGCACGCCTTTTTCCTGGCATTTCATTACCAGTTCAATTTTTGCAGTCACGGTGTCTACTGCATCTACCACATAATCATACTCTTCAAATGGAAATTCATCTGCATTTTCCGGAAGGAAAAAGCACTTATGGATATGCACATCCACATTCGGATTGATCTCCAGCATCCGTTCTTTCATCACATCCGTTTTATATTTTCCTACGGTTTTTCTCGTAGCGATAATCTGACGGTTCAGATTGGTCAAGCATACCTTATCATCATCGATCAGATCAAAGGCTCCGACACCGCTTCGCACCAGTGCCTCACAGACATATCCGCCGACACCGCCGATACCAAAAACAGCCACTCTTGAATTCTTCAGCTTTTCCATCGCTTCTTCACCCAGCAGCAGCTGTGTTCTTGAAAACTGATTTAACATATCATTCTCCCTGTTCTCGTCCTCAGAACCGGTTCACCGAACCGATTCCTGTATAAATATAATTATAACCGGGCAGTAGTACTCCCGGTCACAATTCTATCCTGCCCAGCTGTCTGTTGTCTCTTTTCTCAGTCTCTTCTGCAGCTGAACCGGATATTGCTATCATATTATTAATTACATACTATGTCAATATGTTTTTTCTTGCAAAATCATACTTCAATCCTGTGATTTTAATATGTTTATTTATTCTGCCATTGCTTTTTTGATAGCACCAAGCAGTTCGTCATAGGTCTCATACGCCGGAATCTGTGGATATTCTGCTTTGATCTTATCCGTGCTTCGGAATAAGAAGCCTGCCTTACTTGCCTGGATCATCCCCAGATCGTTATAGGAATCTCCACTGGCAATCGTCTCAAATCCGATAGACTGCAGTGCTTTTACAGTGGTCAGTTTTGACTGTTCCACACGCATCTTATATCCTGTGATTTCTCCGTTCCCGGAAACCTCCAGACTGTTGCAGAACAATGTCGGACGTCCCAGTTTTTCCATCAGTGGACCGGCAAATTCTGCAAAGGTATCACTGATCAGGATAACCTGGCTGAAACTTCTTAATTCATCCAAGAATTCTTTTGCGCCTGGAAGTGGCTGAATCTTTTCGATGGTTTCCTGAATCTCTTTCAACCCAAGCCCATGCTCCTTCAGTACGCCCAGTCTCCATTTCATCAGCTTATCATAATCCGGTTCGTCTCTGGTTGTTTTCTTCAGTTCCGGAATTCCACTCTCCTCGGCAAATGCCACCCAGATCTCCGGAACCAGCACACCTTCCACATCCAGACATGTAATATACATAGCACTATTCCTCCTCTAACACTTTTTCACTTTAACACGTTGCATTTATCTTACCACATACTTACCGGTTTTTCTACCCTGTCAGTGATTCTTTTCTGGTTTTAAATCACCGATCAGATGACTGTTTTTCAGAGTTTCTTTCAGATCTGTCAGTTCAAATCCGGATATTTTTCCTTCTTTTTCGCTTTTTTCCTGTGTCACCTTCCGTACTTCCTCCTGAATATCACAAAAACAATCCAGAAGCAAAGGCTGAAACACACCGCATTCTCCGGTCAGGATCATCTGCATCGCTTTCTCATGAGAATATGCTTTTTTATAAACTCTCGGGCTCGTCAATGCATCGTAGACATCTACAATAGAGACCACCTGAGCTGCAATCGGAATCTCTTCCCCCTTTAGTCCATCCGGGTATCCGCTTCCGTCATACCGTTCATGGTGCCAGCGGCAGATCTCACAGGCAATCTGCACCAGCCGTTCTTCTTTATATATTTCCAGCCGTTTCAGCATGGATGCCCCTATCATCGTATGCATTTTCATCAGTTCAAATTCTTCCGGTGTCAGTTTACCCGGCTTGTTCAGGATTTTCTCATCGATCCCGATTTTCCCGATATCATGAAGAGCAGAAGCTACTGTGATCAGATACTGATCCGTCCAGGTCAGATGATACTTGTCAGTTTTTTGTACCAGACGTTCCAGGAGCATACCGGACAGTTTGTTGATATGTTCCACATGCAGTCCACTTTCACCATTTCGAAACTCTACGATCTGACTCAGAATACTTACCATGATCCGGTTGTTTTTCTCCTTCTCATAAACCTGATCCGTTACCAGTGTGATCAGTCTTCTTTGTTTTGCATACAGTTTGATCGTATTGAATACTCTCTGATAAACAACCTTTGCATCGAATGGCCGGCTGATATAATCTGATACTCCCATTTCATAAGCCTGTCGTATACTCTTTTCGGAGTCTTCACTGGAAATCATGATAACCGGAACGTCCTCGATCCAGTGATTTTTGTTCATATCATGTAAAACCTGAAATCCATTCATGCCGGGCATTACAATATCCAGAAGAATCAACGATATCTCAGTTCCATACTTTTGCAAAAGACGCAGACAGTCTTCTCCGTTTTCTGCTTCAATGATCTGATAATCTTCTTCCAGAATCGACGCAAGGATCTCACGGTTCATCTCAGAATCATCTACGATCATGATCAGCTGCTTTGTCCGCTTTATCTCTTCTTCCAGATGAATCGTTCCATCCGCATCAATTGATTTTCTTTCGGTCACCACCATATTCTTCTGGATTTTCGCCTGATACATCAGCCGGTCTGCTTTTCGTACTGCCTCTTCCATAACTTCTTCCCGGACTGTCACGCCTCCGATACTGACAGAAAGACGCATTCTGGAAAAACCGGGAATATCCGCGTCCCTGATCTGCTTCTGAATATATTCCAGTTTTTTCAGAAAAACTTCATCGGAAACATCCGGCATAACCAGAAGAAATTCATCCCCTCCATAGCGTACCAGACTGTCTGTTTTCCGTGTGGACTGACGGATCGCTTTCACCACTGTCTGTAGCACCACATCTCCTGCTCCATGTCCATATGTATCATTCCACAGTTTAAAATCATCCAGATCTATAACTGCCACACCGGCAGAAGTTTCTTTTCCTTTCAGTCGTTCCTCATAATATCTTCGATTGTAAGAGCCTGTCAGAGCATCAATGTAAAGATCCTGGTTATATCCATCCAGTTTTCGAACCAGTTTTTCACATCCCTCTGCGTCCAGAAGGAATTCTTCGTTCAGTTTTTTCACCAGTTCCATTACATATGCTTTTCCATCTATTTCCATATAGCAGGCAGTTACCTGATAAATATCTTCTCCCACAAACTCCAGTTTGGTCCCCTGGTCCTTTTCCCTGAGTACTCTTGCAGATACACAGTTCTTACATTGCCTGTTTTTCTTCCAGAATGAATAGCAGGCCACTTTCTCAGGATCAACTTCTTCCTCCCTGCCCTCTTCCATCATTTGGATCGTTTCTTCTTCGATGAGCCGCACCACATCAAAAATCCTGCGATACTCTTCCATCTCCTGTTCCACCTGCTCCATCGTCATGGTTATCTTTTGTTCTGTCATCTTTTACTGCCCTCTAATGTAACTATTGTTTCTCTTGTTCTCTCTGCTCATCGCTGATCTTTTTGCGCAACTGAATTACAAGTTCATAAACTTCCGGTCTCTTTTCCTTCAGATGTTCATCCAGCAGATGGCGCCTCTCCCTGAAACGCTCCGCAAGTTCCGGATGTTCTCTGGCAATACGGTCATGCACTTCCTGACGGTGTTTTTCCAGTCGAATTGCCAGGGTTTTTTCATCTTTTCCGGAAATATTGACAATCTCTTTGAGATGCTCTTCCAGATGTTCCACCCACTCATCCTGATCCAGATCCTCCATATGAGACCATCGGCCGTGAAGCAGATATTCCACATCACCGGTTTTCTTCAACTGTTCAATCTGACACCCGATCTGTCGTTCGATCTCCTCTTCTGCCTGACTTCCAAACGCCCAGACAAATTCCTGCACTCTGTTGTCGGCACGTTTTCTGGACGCACTGCGCTGTCCATTATCCACACCGCCCTCTAAGGGATACGGACGGGTAATACCCATATCTTTCAAAGCAATATGTGTCGTTCTTCGCACACAGCCTTCCTGAATCAAACATCCAAGTCCCAGCTGACGCATCTGTTCATTCAATCCTGCAATATGTTCTGTGATATAAAAACGTATATTTTTCTCTTTCAGTGACTCATATAAAAGTTTTAACCGATCTGCCGCTGTAATATCCATACTTCCGATTCCACTGGCATCCAAAATCACTGCTTTGGTATCTTCCCGCAGATTATCCTCAATGTCACTTTGCAATACCTGAATATTGGCAAAAAACAGATTGCTGCTGAACCGGTAGATCAACACCCCTTCAATCGCATGGATCTGATCGCTTTCTTTCAGATCCCGGAAATGCCGGTGTCCCGGCTGAATCCCAAGAAAGCCTCTGGAAGGCTTGGATGTCCGGATAATCATCTCTGAAAAAGAAAGGATGATTCCAATCAATACTCCGTTGATAGTCCCAAGCATCAGTACACCGAAAAATGCTCCAGCAAAGATCAGATATTCCGTGCGGCTCACCTTCCACAGCCGCACCGCCAGATCAAATTCTGTCGCTCCCAATAACGCTGAAATCACAATCGCTGTCAGCACCGGAATCGGAAGATACCCGATAAATCCGGTTCCGCAAAGCAATAACACAATCATAGACAGTCCGGCCACGATACCGGTCAGCTGAGTTTTCGCCTGGTACTGCTCTCCCATAGCCGTTCTCGATACGGATCCATTGACCGGACAGCAGCCGGTAACGGAAGCAACCAGATTTCCCATGGCAAATGCAAGAATTTCCTGATTGTCATTGATCCGGTAACGATTTTTCTGTGCAAAACTGTTCTCTGCAAGTAATGTCTCTGCCATGATGACAACTGCCACGGAAAGACTGATGGTCACCGCCTCTTTTAACGGGACCGCTCTAAACTCCGGAACCGTCCATGTGGGAAGCCCCGGTTTCACTGCTGCAAGCGTCTGAATACCAAGATCTTCCAGATGAAAAAACGCGGTGCCGATCGCACCCGCTGCCATCAGAAACACTGCCATCGGAAATTTGGGAATCAGCTTTTTTGACACCAGAAGAATCACCAGTGTACCAACACCCAGAAGCAAGGATGGCAGATGAAAGATCGTCCGACTCTCCCAGATATGATGCACCAGTTCCGGGAGTTCCCCGACCCCTGCTTTACCACCGAATAATTTAGGCACCTGCATCAGAATGATCGTGGTACAGATTCCACTGATAAATCCTCCCATCACCGGTGCTGAAATATAATTGACCAGTTTTCCCGCCCGGCACAGATAAAAGACCAGCAGCCAGATAGCGACAAAAAATGTAAGCACCGGAACTGCCGCAAGTGCTTCCTTCGATCCGCTTTCAATCCCCAGACTTACCAGTGCCGATCCTACCAGCGCCGCCGGAGCAGCATCTACACCGAAAACAAACTGCGGGGAAGTAGAAAATAAGGCAAACAGTACGATCGGAAAAACTGAGCCGTACAGTCCATACACCGCCGGAAGCCCCGCGATCTGCGCATATCCCATGGATATTGGAATCGACACTGCCATGATCACCAGACCCGCCAGAAGATCTTTCGACAGATTTTTCCAATCATAAGTCCGCATGGTTTTACACATAGATACTTTCATGGATTTCCATCTCCTTATTGCATTTCTTTTTTTACAGTATTCTTTTTATTATAACATACTTTTTTCTTTTCACCAGTAAACAATTGCAAAATGGAGCCTGTTTTTTTCAGACCCCATTTTGTGAATTATACTTATCCTCGAATCACCAGTACATCGTTTCTTTTTTAAAATATTGTAACTGTCCGGCAGGTAATATCCCGCGAAGTGTTCTGAAAAGGACGAGATAAAATCAGGGCCGCCGCACCAAAAACAGTACGGCGGCCCGATTCCCTTTTACAGATATGCAATACTCTGATTCTCAAATACCGCACTTCCATCTGTAACTCCCAGGCAGATTCCCTCCCCAGGATTTGTATACATGCGGGTATTCAGGGCAACTCCGTCCACATACAGTGTAGCAATCGTATCATCCACGATAATCTGTACATGATATTTCTTTCCAGGAACCAGACGAATCAGACGTTCCAGTCCCATATTGTTCATCTGTGGCCACGGCCAGTTCGGAGATTTCTCGAAGATCACACGATCCTTCGGGCATTCAAATGTAAAGGAATAGAATTCATCATCCGCTTCCTGAGCCCGTACTCCGATTGAAAATCCACGGGTACCTTCAGCAAATGTGACATCTGCTTCGTATCGATAGCAGTCACCGGTCTTCGTTACTACATGCTGTAATGCTCTTCCTGATTCTTTTTCCAGTTTTACATCATCCAGCTTTTTCTCATCCTTAAATGCATTCCATACCGTATCCGGGATCCGGCAGCCTAATGTGCCGTCTTCTCTCTGGTACAGTTCATGTGCTACAAAGGTTCCTGCCCAGATAAAATCTTCTTTATCTGCCTCCGGTCTGTACCAGAGATTTGCACTGTCTGTCTCGTTGGCACGTGTCGGAACCCATCCGAACAGAATCCTCTGATTGTTCAGCATGAAGGTTCTTCCTGCATAATAAGCTCTTCCGTCAAAAGCATCGTCATCCGGTGCGATCCACGGTCCTTTCAGACTTTTTGCCATACGGTATACCTGTGTGGATGCATGGGAATATTCTGTTGTGATCAGATACCACCAGTCTCCCATCTTGAAAAGATCCGGCATCTCATGCATGGTAAACAGATCCGGTGCCCAGAAATCCCCCTGGAACTCCCAGTCTGCAAGATTATCTGATGTAAAATAAACGGTTCTTCCTGTTGTTTTATGCTTGTCTCCTTCCAGACGTGCCCCCAGGATCAGAATATATTTTTCGGATTCGTCATCCCACAGTACAAACGGATCTCTCCAGTCATCCGGATCATATCCCGGCTGCGGAACAAAGGTCACTGCATCCTGCGTCTTTGTCCAGTGTTTCAGATCCTCACTGACCGCATGCATCAGTACCTGAGATGGTTTTCCCTGTTTTGGATAATCTCTGTTGTAACCGGTATAAAACGCATGATACTTTCCTTCTCTGTCTTCACAGATGCTTCCGGCAAAAATGAACTGATCCTGTTCTTCATCCGTTCCTCTCGGAATCGCCACACCGCAATCCTCATAAGTCACAAAATCCTTTGTGGTTGCCAGATCCCAGCCAAACGGCTCTCCAAAAGGGCACGGCACTCTGGTATCTCTCTGATGAAAAAGGTAAAAAGTGTCACCCTTTCCAAAAGGCATGCAATCGCCAAACCAGGTCTGTGGATGCTGATAGTAAATTTTCATGCTTTTCCCTCTCTTTCCTGTCTTTTATTCTATTCTCTTTCCGTCACTGATCCTGAAAAACTGTTTGCTGAAAGAAACGAATTCTTCGGAATCTTCCTATTATTTCATAAAACAAAAAGAGGGAGAGACCCTCAGATCCTCCCCCGCCTGCAGGCTTCGTAAGTTTCCACAGAACAATCACTGAATTCAGTATACGTCATCTCAAATACCCTGTCAACACAACAAAAACCATTACATCCGGAATCTTTCCGGCAATTGTTACTGTTCACTCCCGGGAGTTTGACAGTTGCATCTATCAAAAAGTCCGTTAAACCCGCATAAACTCTACTTTTTCTTTGTCAAATAATTTGTTTTAAATTATAGTAATGTCTATAATAATTGACCTTTCGTGAATAAAATAGTATTCTCTTTATAAGCACTTATCTATTCTTCGATAAGTATTGGAATCCCTTAATTTTACAGTGTTTTTCAATTTTTTATCTGTAATGAAAACATTACTATATTTTAAAAATCGCATCCAAACTGCTGTAAATCCGATAAACGTTGGACTTACAGCAGTTTTTATTTTTTTAACTGTCAAAGACGGGATTATATCACTGCTTTTTTCTTGCGTCAAGATGATGTAATTTTGCAAATTACAGCTGTGTAATCTGCTTTTCTTTTATCCTATATCCACCTTTTCCGCAAACTGCTATTTTCATCTCTATATTTACTCCTTTTCTTTTTTCTAAATAATAAGCATTACATATGACCATACTTCAAACTGTTTTCGAAAAATAATTAAATTAATATAATGTCTATTTTGCCATTGCATCAAATATCTCCTTAATTTTTCGAATTTCATCCGTAGCTGTCTTACTGCATCCATAAGTCCAAGATTTGCGTCTGAATCCACGTCTACAGCAATTTTCATCTCTTATCTCCTTAAATGCTTCTTACTCCACTTCCTCCAGTTCTGTTCCTTCCGGAAGAATATATCCGCAGTTATCACATACTCCATCCTCTGCAAGTATCCCGTCTTTCACAAAGGCTTCAATGCCTCCCGGTTCATGACAGCGTGGACAATCTAATTCCTGTATCTTTTTCTGATTTCTTACATCCTGGCAATTGGCAAATTCAATTTTACCCATAGTGATTCCTCCATTTTCATTCCATATCAATTTGTCTTCGCAAAAAAGTTCCTACCATACGGGAAAAATTGCTGATATTACGAATATAGGCAAAGTCTTTTCCATAGATTCTCTTTTCCACGGAGAGCTCTTCTTCATTCCCTACAAAAATACCAATTACGAAAATTCCCTGATTTCTGGCCCGACGCACCTCATATGCAGTATCTTTCACAGCTCCTTCTCCGTCATAGATCTTGGGCTGGCGGGTTCCTGGTCGTTGTATGCTCATATCACAGGGTTTTCCATCACTTAATACGATTAAAATCTTATTTTTTTCCGGTCGCTCCATGAGAGAGGAACAGACTGTTTTCAGTGCAAGCCCATCTCTGTTATTGGCATATGCCCGAAATTGAAAGATTCTTTCATTTGTTTCCCTTGGATCTTCATAATCCCGAAATCTCTGAAGTACTGTATATCCCCAGAAAGCACAGTATCCTGTCACCCGATGAGGAATTCCTGCCTGGCTTAATGCTTCACTGATAATATATCCCTGCGCCGCTACCTGAGCCTGTCTGCCAGCCTGGGAACCACTGGAATCAATCAGGACGTCTATTACAAACTCAGAATCGTCTGATCTCTTTTTTCTATTAAATAACTTGTCATCGTCTGTTCTTCCAATTTTCCATAACCTCTCAGGAACAAGCTGCCCTGCATCAGATCTGCTGACAGAATCATCCTTTCGGATTATAAATGCCCGTTTCAGTGACTCTGCCAACACAGAAATATTTCTTTTGATGATCCAGTGATTATTTCCATAATAGGCTTTATTTTTTTCAAACTGCAGCTGAGAAAAACGGTATTGATTATTTTTTATCACAGGGTTCTGTAAAATTCCATCTGTAAGATACAGGATACAGTTTTTGTGGATTCCTGTACAAAATTTCCGGTTGACTCTGGCCTGCTCCGATTCACTTAGATACGATTTTCCGTAATTCAGTTCCACATATTCCCGTATCCGTCGCACTGCCTGTGGATTTATATTCTCCGAGCTTTCCGGAACTTCTTCATTTTCCGGAGAGAAATAAAATCTTTTTTTCTTTTTGTTTCTGATATCCAGACTCATCATCTTTTTTTTGAGATTAGAAAGATATTTTTGAATGATGTCTTCCATCTGTTCATCCGTCATGCATTCCTGCCACGCGTCATTGGTCAATGCCATATCCGGTAAATTCAGAATCTTCTCCAGATTTCCATTCTTTTTTTCAAAAGAGGGATCCAGAACATGATTATAAATCTCATCTATCACGTTTATGACATCTTCCGTATTTTCTGCATCCTTCAGAGAAAGAATCTTGTACAATGCAATCTCTGCCTGTGGATCCATTCCCTCATCGTCTGTGTTCTCCAGAACATGCCTTATATACAGAAGCCTAATCCTGTGAATCAGGTCTGTTCCAGCTTTGTCTGATACCTGCTCTTCCTCGGCCTTTTCCAATTCTCTGAACGCCTGTTCTCTGATTTCCTTTGTTCCCAAACGTTCTCGAATGATAAAACGATTCACTGCAGCATCCATGCATAATCCAGCAAGAGGCAAAAGCATATCTTCTCCAGCAGAAAAATGTAATTTTTTCATCAAATACATGCCAAGTTTCTTCTGATCAAAATATCGTGCAAAGGCACCCTGCTTCACTGCCTCATATAGAACCGTTTGTTTTGAATAAACATATTTTTCTGTATCCGGTTCAAATTCCATATCATAATCACCACTGACTGTCCAAAAAAGATTTCTGATACGATTGCTGATCTCCAGACGATGTTCTTCCAGTTGTTCCGCCGGCCATCTGACATCCTCCATACAAGTTTACCCCCATATGTCTTTTCCGGTCCAGGAAGATGGGATTCTGGTAGAAACCACATCTTCTACGATCTCTTTTTCAAATACATCAAAACTTTTATTTATGATTCCCATCTGGATTGCATCAATTGGAGAAAGTCCGCTTCTTGTTGCTTTTACAGCAGAAACCAATCCTCTCAGGTCAAGAGATTTTGTTGAGATTTCTCCATGATAAGCTTTGATCTGCAAATCCAGAAACAGTCCTGCAAAAGCTTTCAGTGCACTTTTTTCCCCATCTGGAAAATGTTGTCTTAATACAAAAAGGACACTATCCTCATCCATTTCAGGCATATCAATTACCATAAACCTTGAAACCAATGCTTCATTTAGCTCTCTGGTACCTGCGTAACCATAATTCATCGTGCCGATAAATCGTGTTGCCGGATGAAGTAAAATCCTGTTATATCCTGGAATATCGATTCTGCGCCGATGATCCAGTGTGGCATGCAGTACAGAAACCGCATCATTTTTTGCCATATTGATTTCGTCCAGGATTCCAAATCCTCCAAATTCCGCGCATTGGTAGATGGGGCCTTTCCGAAGGCGAACCTCATTATTTATAAAGGTATCCGTTCCAATCAGATCGGCACTGTCTGTATTTACATGAAAAGAAATGTCGTATTCCGGTCTTCCGAATATCCATGCCAGTGTCTCACATAGTACATTTTTTCCTGTAGCTTTCGCACCGGAAAGTAACAGGTTATCTCCCTGAAGAAGCGCTGCTATTGACATTTCCAGAATCTTTTTCCCATAAAACAGGATATCCGGTTTTTCTACCCGTTCCTTTACCTGATCCTCTACCTCATAACGCATGTGAAAATCTCTCAGTTCTCCAATCAGTTCCTGCGCTATCTTCTGGTCTTCTAAATATTTTTCTATTTCTGTCCAATGATTTCTCATGAAGATTTTCCTTTCTTTGCAATTGGTTATACCAAATCAGATAATATTTCTGTTTACTCAATCTTCAAACTTTCAATCCTCCAACTCACAATCCTAACTTCTTTACAATTTCTCCCAGTGCACTTCTTACAGGAGAATCTTTCGGAAGCTGTATGATCGGCTTTCCATCACAGTCATACTGATATACCTGGTCATCATGTGGTACAACCCCTAACAGTTCCAGTCCCTGATTTCGGATTTCTTCCAGAGTTCCGGCATCCAGTTTTCCATCCGGAACACGATTCACGATTAATCCAGTTTTCTGTGGTTTAAAGTTTAACTCCTTCATCAGCTTTGCAATACGTCCGGCTGCCTGAACACCTCTTCTGGAACAGTCACTTACAAGAATGGCAACTTCCATCATTGGCAGGATTCCTCTGCTGATATGTTCCATACCTGCTTCGTTATCAACCACAATATATGGATAATGGCTTTGCAGTTTCTGAACCTGGGTCTGTACAAGGCCATTTACAAAACAATAGCAGCCCTGTCCCTGGGTTCGTCCCATTACCATCAAATCATAATCGTCTTCTTCTGCAATCGCATCAGAAAGACGCATTTCCAGATATGCCTGTTTTGTCATACCGGAGGGAATCTGATATCGTGGGTCTACGCCTGCCCGCTCAATTTCTTCTCTCAGCTCCCCAAGTGTGATCTCCGGCTCAACACCGAGCACTTCGTTCAAATTTGCATTTGCATCTGCATCCACCGCCAGGACCGGACGTTTTCCGCTTTCACATAAATACTGGATCAACAATCCACAAAGAGTTGTTTTTCCTACGCCACCTTTTCCTGATACTGCAATTACATGTCCCATGTTTTTCCTCCTAAAATTCTGAACAATCTGTTGACTTTTTCTTTAAACCTCATTATAGTTGTTACTATATAAATTACAATAATCAATCTGTGAGATTTGTATGGTTACTCAACACATCAGAAAAATTGTTGAGAAATCATATGATACTAACTAGAGCGTGTTTGAAAAAGGCTTTTCGTGAGCTGCGAGTCCCAGTTTGTGGGAGATTTTATCCGAATGAGGGCGGCGTAGCGGGCTACGGCAACCGAATGAGGGTAAAATATACCGCAAAGTGGGGCTTGCAGATTGCGGAAATGATTTTTCAGACACGCTCTAATACAGGAGTATATAATGTCAGAAAAAACGAGAAAACAAGATCGCCGTACCC